>JAVBXP010000074.1 GCA_030824495.1 bacterium | reverse complement strand
CCAGCGCCGCCAGCCCCTCGCGCATCCCCCGCGCCTCCCCGACCGCCACGGCGCGATTGACGGCGGTCACGGCGTCGGGCCGGAAATGCATCAGCCCATCATAGAGCGAGACGATATCCGCCCACGGCGTCACGCCGGTCTCGCGACGCGACAGGTGCGCGCCATGAATGGCGGCCATCAGTTGGCGCGGGCCAGGCTCGCCATGTCTCGCCGCACCATTGAGCAGACGCACGCCCTCGGCGATCAGGTCAGCGCGCCAAAGCAGCACGTCCTGAAGCGGTGGGGGGATCATGGCGCCGCCCCCGTCCAGCCGCGCCGGGCGCCGGGCCTCGGCGTAGCGAACCAGCGCGGCCAGCCCCAGGACCTCCGGTTCACGGGGCATAAGCTCGGCCAGCAGCCCTGAGAGCCGCAGCACCTCGTCTGCGAACGGCGCGGCGTCTTCGGTGAGACCGGCGTCCTCATAGGCCTGGGCGTAGGCGATCTCGAGCGTGGCCAGCACCGCTTCGAGCCGCTCGTTCCAAGCACCCCGGGCGGGGACTTCAAACGAGACTCCGGCGTCGCGGATCTTTCGCTTGGCCCGCGTGATCCGCTGCAGCATGGCCGGTTCCGCCACCAGGAAAGCCCGCGCCAGGCGCTCGGTCGACAGGCCGCAGACCACCTTCAGCGTCAGGGCCGCACGCGCCTCCGGCCCGACGGCGGGATGGCAGCAGACGAAGATCAGCCGCAACCGTTCATCAGGGATGGGCGCGTCGGCGGCGAGTAATTCATCCTCCGGCGTCGGCGCCGGCGATCGCTCGTCGTGAACGGCCCGCGCCCTGACGGCGAGGCGGCGCTTGGCGTCCAAGGCGTTGCGAAGCGCCGCGCGCCAGAGCCATGCGGCCGGATCGCGCGGCGGGTCGCGCCGCCAGGCCGGGATCGCCGCCGCGCAGGCCTCGGCGAAAGCCTCTTCGGCCTGATCGAGATCGCGCAGGCGCGCGGCCAAGGCCCCGACGACCCGAGGCCGGGCCGCGGCGATGGCCTGACCGGCGTCTTCCATCAGTAGATCGCGATGGGGCGGACCTCGACCATTCCACCCTCAGCGACAGGCACCCTGCGGGCATAGGCCAACGCGGCGTCGAGATCTGGAACATCAAGGATGAAGTAGCCACCCAGGTGTTCACGAGTTTCGGCGAAGGGGCCGTCATGGAGGCTCTGGCCGCCTCCGACCAAGGTCTTGACCGTCGTGGCGCTGGCGCTGGGCTGCAAGCCGTCGCCGCCACGCAGGACGCCGTTGGCCGCCATTTCTTCCGAAAGAGCCGTGTACTTGGCGACCACATCGACGAGCAGCGCCTCGCCCGCCGGGCCTTCGTAGATGTCTTCCGGCTCATAGATCAAAAGCATGTACTGCATGGCTCTCGCCCTCATTGTCGCGACGTGCATTCCACGTCGAAAGGTAGACGCGCCACCGCGTCGCGAGTCGACAGGCGTCCTGGAAATTATCCGAGCCAGAGCGTCCCGCTGAGCCGCTGCAGCATGAAGGCGCTCGTCCTGGCCTGCACATAGGGGCCAAGAATGCCCAGCGAGAGCAGCCGCAGCGTCGCGTTGCCGGCGTTCAGTCCCGCCATTCCCCACCAACAGATCGGCAAGGAAAAGCCGAGGCCCGCGGCGGTCGAGCTCCAACGCGCAGCCTGATAAGGCGCCCAGACGGCCGCCAGCCCCACAATCAGCGCCAGCCCCAAGGCGAACAGCCCGATCACCTCGCTTGCGCTCGCCGACACCAGGTCCAGCACGACCCCGGAGGTGAGACCCAGCACGATCCCGCCCACGAACAGCAGCATCATCACCGTTGCGAACCAGCCGATCGCAAAGGCGCTGTAGACATGGCGCCGTCGCGAGGCCGCCATGTCGAAACCCAGCCGCTGGCCCATGAAGGTCAGGCCGCCCCAAAGGCTGCCAGCCTGTCGCCGATGAGCGACCGGAAGCCACCAGCCGAACGTCGCCAAGGTCAGCGACGCGTCCTTCATATGGGCGAGGGCGAACTCAAGCGGCGATCCATGCAGTTCGAAATGGACGCCGCGCCATTCGGTCCGGCTGGCCGTGTAGAGGAAGGCCCCGAACCGGCCGAGGCCCTCGACAAAGGCGATGGTCAGCCAGGCTGCGATCGCCACTAATCCGCCCTGCAGCGGCCCCCAAGCCTGCACCGCCAGAACTGCGGCGAGCAACGGCCCGCCGATGGTCAGGAGCTTCAACACGAAGCCGACGAACAGCTCACGTCCGCCGCCGACATAGGTCAGCGGCTCGCCATAAAGCCCCATCGAGCCCCAGATGCGTCGCCGCACCTTGCTCTGGCCCCAAAACCGGTGCGCCGTGAGGGTGGCGAGATTCAACAGGCCATGCCGCAGGCTCAGCCCAAGGAAGCCGCGCGGCTCGATGCTCTGGACAAAGGCCAGGCCCAGCCCGCCGAACTCAACACTGTCGCCCGATCGCGACATCTACTCCCCCGCACTACGTGACCGAGCCTGTCACGTCCGGCGCCCCAGCGCCAAGATCTTCCCCCACCGGGGGAGAGCTTAGCCGCCCAGCGTTTCGGAGAAGCGGACCGGCTCGCCGAGGCTTGGCGCCACGATCTCGTCGTCGCGCATGACCACCCGGCCGCGGATGATGGTGGCCACCGGCCAGCCCTTGGCCTCGAAGCCGTCGAACGGGGTCCAGCCGACCCGGCTGGCCATGTCCTCATGGCTGATGGTGCGACGAGCCTTGAGGTCGACGATGGTGATGTCGGCGTCGTTGCCGACCGCCAGCCGGCCCTTGTCGGCCATGCCGAACACTCGGTTCGCGCCATGGCTGGTCAGGTCCACGAACCGCTCAAGCGACAAGCGTCCCTCGGCCACATGGGTCAGCATCACCGGCACCAGGGTCTGCACGCCCGGCATGCCCGAGGGCGAGGCCGGATAGGGTCGCGCCTTTTCTTCCTTGGTGTGCGGAGCGTGGTCAGAGCCGAGCACGTCGGCGATGCCGGCCGCGATCCCGTGCCACAGGCCCGCCTGGTGATAGGCGTTGCGGATCGGCGGGTTCATCTGGGCGTAGCCCTTCAGCCGCTCATAGGCCTCGGGCGCGGTCAGGGTCAGGTGCTGGGGCGTCACCTCGACGGTGGCGACATCCTTGTGATGGGCCAGGAAAGTCATTTCCTCGGCCGTGGTCACGTGCAGCACGTGGATGCGTTTGCCTAGCGCCTTGGCGATGCGAACCAGGCGATGGGTGGATTCGAGCGCCGAGGCGGCGTCGCGCACCTCCTCGTGGCTGGTCCAGTCGCCGGTGCGGGCCAGCGGCCGGCGCTCGGCCAGGCGGTACTCGTCTTCGGAGTGGAAGGCCGCGCGGCGGTTCACATGGCGCAGGACCTGCTCGATGCCCTCGTCGTCCTGAACCAGCAGGCTGCCGGTCGAGGCGCCCATGAACACCTTGATGCCGCAGCAGCCCGGCAGGCGCTCCAGCTCGCCGAGGAACGGCGCGTTCTCATGGGTGCCGCCGACATAGAAGGCGTGGTCGCAGTGCATGCGGTGATTGGCGCGGGCGAGCTTGTCGGTCAGCGAGTCGGGATCGGTGGTGGTCGGCTCGGTGTTCGGCATTTCGAACACGGCGACCACGCCGCCCAGGACCGCGGCGCGCGAGCCGGTCTCCAGGTCTTCTTTCCATTCCAGGCCCGGTTCGCGGAAGTGGACCTGGGTGTCGATCACGCCCGGCAGGACCGTCAGTCCCTTGGCGTCGAAGATCTCGCCGGCCGAGGCCTGCGATAGGTCGCCGATCTCGACGATCTTTCCGTCGCGCACGCCCACATCGGCGAACCCGCGGCCGGCGTGGTTCACCACCTCGCCACCCCTAACGATGAGGTCGAAGGTCTCGGGCATGTGTGGTCCTGGGTCTTGAGTTAGGTCTGGGTTTTGGCGAGCAGGTCCTTGGCGGCGGCGGTCACCGTCTCCACCGGTAGGTCCATCATGTGACAGAGCGCCTGCGAAAGCCCCGGGTCAACCGCCCGGATCTGTTCGAAGCTGCGCGGGCCGCGCACCACGCGGGTATTTTCGCCCCACGGGCCGTAGAGCTGATCATCCGACGGCCCGAACAGGCCGATGGTCGGCGTGCCGGCCGCGGCGGCCAGGTGCATCAGGCCAGAATCGTTGCCGATGAACAGCCGGGCGTGTTTCAGGCAGGCATAGGCCGCCAGCAGCTCGACCTTGCCGGCCAGGTCGATGGTCCGCTCGCGCGGGATCACGCTGCGCAGGGCCGAAATCGCCTGCATGTCGTCTGGGCCGCCCAGCAGCATCAGCCGACCACCGGACAACGGGCCGTCCAGCAGTTGCGCGGCGACCTGGGCGAAACGCTCGACCGGCCAGGTCTTACCGCCCCAGTTGGCGGCCGGCGCCAGCGCCAGGATCGGCCCCTTGCCGGCGGTCAGTTCGCGGGCATAGGCCTCGGTCGCTTCTGACGTGAAAAGGTAAGGCGCGGGCGGATCGCCCTCGATCTTCAGCAGCCGCGCGGCCTCGACCACCTTGTGCACCGGCGGGCCGGCGCTGCGCTTGAACACCGCGCGGCGTTCGCGTTTCAGGAATTGAGAGATCGCCGAGCCGCGCAAATCGACGACCAGGCCCCACTTGCGACGACGCACCTGGCGCCAGAGCCGCAGCCAATGGCCGCCGTTCTTGGATTTCTCGAAAACGATGACGCGATCAAGGTTCGGCGTGTCGGCGAACAGCGGCGCCGCGGACGGGCCGGCGACGATCGTGAACCGGGCATGGGGGATCTCTTCCAGCAACCGGCGGATCAGGCCGGAGGAGAGAACCGCGTCCCCGATCCGGGTCGCGGTAATGAACAGAATCGGGAAGGACCCGTGCGCCATCGTCTCTCTATAGGGCTCCTGCCGCTGGCGCTCCACCCGCCGAGCCCTTAACTGCTGAACCATGACGACAAATCCCTCCATCGCCGCCCTCACCAGCCGAGCGCTCATCGCGGTATCCGGTGAGGATTGGCGGAGCTTCCTGCAGGGACTGCTGACCCAGGACGTTGAGACCTTGGCTTCGGGAGAAGCCCGGTTCGGTGCTCTGCTGAACCCGCAGGGACGGCTTTTGTTCGATCTGTTCGTCGTCGGCCGCGACGACGGCGCCTGGATCGACGTGGAAGCCACACATCGCGACGCGCTGATCATGCGCCTGACCATGTATCGACTGCGGGCCAAGGTGCAGATTTCCGCGGACGACACGCCGGTGTTCGCCGCGTTCGGCGCCGATCCCGGCGCCGGCTGGATCGCCGACCCGCGATTGGCCGACCTCGGCTGGCGGGGCTACGGCGTGGGCGCCGCCCCCAATGCGACCGAAGCCGAGTATGACGCCCATCGCCTGGCCCTAGGCGTGCCCGGTCCCGCCGATTGGGGAGTCGAGAAGACCTATCCGATCGAGGCCAATTTCGACCTGCTGAACGGCATCGACTTCAAGAAGGGCTGCTTTGTCGGCCAGGAGACGACCTCGCGCATGAAGCGTCGGGGGCAGATCAAGAACCGCATGCTGCCCATTCGCTTCGATGGTCCGGCGCCCGCTTCGGGATCAGAGCTGCTGAACGGCGAGCGCCGCGCCGGTGAGGTGCTCTCAGGGATCGAGGGCCAAGCCATTGCTCTGGTGCGATTGGACCGGGTGGTCGAAGGCGACCTCACGGCCGATGGCGTCAGTGTCCGAACCGAACGCCCCGACTGGATCGGCGCCGCCGGCGATCCGCCAGCGAGCGCCTAGAGGAAGAACGCCCGCAACGCCGCCAGCGTCTCGGCGGGCCGTTCCTCTGGAATGAAATGCCCGGCGTCTATGGCCTGGCCGGTGACGTCGCCCGCCCAGTCGCGCCAGATCGCCAGAGGGTCGTACCAGTTCCCGACCGCCCCCTTTGAGCCCCACAGCACCTGCAGCGGCGCGGTGATCCTGCGCACCCCGCGATCAGCCTCGTCGGCGGCGACGTCGTAGCGGGCGCCGGCGCGGTAGTCCTCGCACATGGCGTGGATGACCGCCGGATCGCCCAGCGCCTTCACATAGTCAGCATAGGCGTGGGCCTCGAAGATTGAGGCTCCAGAGGCGATACGAAACGCGAAATGCACCGGGTCGGCGGCGATGAAATGCTCAGGGAACGGATGGGCCTGGGCCAGAAACGACCAATGCCAGTAGCCCAGCGCGAACCGCCGGTCGGCCAGCCGCCAGACGTCGGCGGTCGGGATAATGTCCAAGACCGAGACCTTGCGAACAACCTCGGGCCGGTCCAGCGCCAGGCGATAGGCGACCCGCCCGCCCCGGTCGTGGCCGGCGACGTTGAAGCTATCGAACCCCAGACCGGCCATCAGGGCCGCCACATCGCGGGCCATGGCGCGTTTCGAATAGGGCTCGTGATCCTCGGTCGTCACCGGCTTGGAGCTTTCGCCGTAGCCGCGCAGGTCGGGCGCGACCACCGTGAAATCGCGCGCCAGGTCGTCGGCGATCTTGCCCCACATCATGTGGGTCTCGGGATAGCCGTGCAGCAAAAGCAGCGGCGGACCGGCCCCGCCATGACGAACTCGCAGCGTCGCCTCACCGGTATCGATGCGCGACAGTTGGAAGCTCTCGAACGCCATGCAGCAGGCTCCGCTTGATAGGGGCCGGCCCGAGCGCCAAAACTCAGCGTCATGACCGGCGATCCGATTCGTTGCGGTTGGCGCGGCATGGCCGGCGACCCGCTTTATGAGGCCTATCACGACACCGAGTGGGGCGTGCCGGAATACGATTCTCGCGCGCTCTGGGAAAAGCTGGTGCTGGACGGGTTCCAGGCCGGGCTCTCCTGGATCACCATCCTGCGCAAGCGCGATGCGTTCCGCGCCGCCTTCGCCGACTTCGATCCCGATGTCGTCGCAAGGTTTGGCGATGAGGATCGCGCACGGCTGATGGCCGACGCCGGCATTGTCCGCTCCAACGCCAAGATCGACGCCGCCATCAACGGTGCGCGGATCTATCTCGACATGCGCGACAAAGGCGAGGACCTGTCCCAGTTCCTGTGGAGCTTCACCAACGGCAAGGTGATCCAGAACAACTGGGAGCGTATCGACCAAGTGCCCGCCCAGACCCGCGTCGCTGAGGAGATGTCGAAAGCGCTAAAGGCCAAGGGCTACAAGTTCGTCGGTCCGGTCATCGTCTACGCCTTCATGCAGGCCACCGGCTTCGTGAACGACCACCTGACCTGCTGCCACCGGCACGCCCAGGTGAAGCGGATGGGCCGCTGATGCCCGACATGATGCTGGAAATGGCCTGCCCAGGCCCGGTCTGCGGGGTGGACGAGGCTGGTCGTGGTCCCTGGGCAGGGCCGGTCTCGGCCGGGGCGGTGATCCTGGATCCGGCGCGTCTGCCCGAGGGCCTGGACGACTCCAAGAAGCTCACCGCCAAGGCCCGTGCGGCCTTGGAGCTGGACATCAAGGCCAAGGCCTTGGCCTGGGGCGTGGGCATCGCCTCGGTCGAGGAGATCGAGGAGCTCAACATCCTGCAGGCCACAGGCCTGGCCATGCGACGGGCCGTCGAGGCGCTGGCCATCACCCCGGCCTTCGCCCTGGTGGACGGCAACTACCGCTTCAAGCTGCCCTGTGAGATCAAGACCGTGGTCAAAGGCGACGCGATTTCATCTTCGATCGCCGCCGCCTCGATCCTCGCCAAGGTCGCCCGCGACCGCCTGATGACCGAGATGGACTCGGTCTATCCCGGCTACGGGTTCGCGGCTCACAAGGGCTATCACGCTCAAGTCCATGTCGAGGCGCTGCGCACTCTTGGCCCCTGCGCCATCCATCGGCGCAGTTGGGAGCCGGTGCGCCTGCTGCTGATCGAACGCGGCGAACTGATCGTCGATTGACGGTTTGAATCAAGATTGACCCTCCCCGCCCGGCGTTGGTTCGTGGGGCATGAGCAACGATCTTGTCCAAGCCCTGCTTCTCCAGTCCAAGGCCTGCGCCTATCTCGGCTCGGCCTTCCACGCCGAACTGCTGAACTGCGCCGCGGACGACCTTGAGGCCGGGGGCGCGGTGGCTCCGTTGCTGGCCCCTTGGGCGAATGCCGATACCAAGGCGATCATGGCCGCCGCCGTCCCACTGCGACTGCTGGGCGCCCTGCATGATCTGGTGCTGAGCGGTGAAGACCCTGCCCTGAGCGCTGCCTATCCTCGCCCCGGTCAAACCGCCGACGCGCAGATCGCATGGCGTGAAGCCGCCCGCGCGATCGTCGAACGCGAGGCGCTGCTCGCCGCCTTCATGCAGCATGAGCCCCAAACCAACGAGGTCCGCCGCTCGGTCTGTCTGCTCGGCGGCTTCCTGACCATCGCCCGGGAAACCGGCTTGCCGCTCCGCTGCTTCGAGATCGCGGCCAGCGCGGGGCTCAATCTGTCATGGGACAAATACAGCTACAGCCTGGGCGACATCGCCTGGGGGCCGGAGAGCCCCGTACATCTGCCGACCGATTGGTCCGGTCCGCTGCCACCGCTGGACGCCAAAGTCGCGGTCATCGAGCGCGCGGCCTGCGACCGCCGGCCTGTCGATCTGACCGATCCCATCCAGCGCCGCCGCCTGCTCGCCTACGTCTGGCCCGACCAGTTTGAGCGACTGGACCGGCTACGCGCCGCCATCGACCTCGCCTTGGCGATGGAGACTACAGTCGAGACCGCCGACGCCGTGGCGTGGACCGAGAGAACGGCCGTCCCGTCGCCCGGCGCAGCGACCGTCATCTACCATTCGGTCTTCTGGCAATACATGCCGGCAGAGAGCCAGGCCGCCCTGCGCAAGACCATCGAGCATCTCGGCGACCGAGCCACCGCCCAGGCCCCGCTCGCCTGGCTGCGCATGGAGCCGCCGCCAGAGAACATGGCCGCCATGGAGGTTCGCCTGACCCTCTGGCCCGGTGGGGAAGAACGCGTGCTGGCCGACGTCCATCCTCACGGCGCCGCGGTCAGTTGGCGAGGCCCCGTCTAGGCGGCGGCCGCTTCGACCACGCCAGCGACGCTAAAGAAGTCCAGGCCCACCCGCCGGCCGCCACAGCGATCCAAGACCGCGCGAATAGCGGCCGAGGCCGGCGCGTCAGGACCCGTAGGCGCCCAAGCCCAGGCCTGGCGCGATCGCCATTGGGCGTAGTTGACGACACGCCGTCCGTCCTCGCTGGCGTGGAAGCTGATCGAAACGAAAGCTGGATCGTGCCGAAAGTATAGCTCGACCTGCTCGGCGATGCCGTCGATCAGCGCTTGCTGCTGATCGGGCTCGACCTCGAAATCCATCAGGATCGTGAAGTATCGGTCTTTTTCGATCGCCGGCATGGGTGCGCTCCTTAAGCCTTTGCCATCCAAGGAGCCGGAGTTGTAAAACCTCAACTAAGGTTGAGGTCAAGCAGCGATGATAACTAACGCCAACCGGCCCCAGACGATGGTCCCAGACCTATCCGTCGGCGAGGTCGCCACCCGCAGCGGCGTGCCGGTCTCGACCATTCACTTCTACGAATCCAAGGGCTTGATCCAAAGCTGGCGTAGCGCGGGCAATCAGCGCCGCTATCCTCGCGGCGTGCTGCGCCGGATCGCGGTGATCAAGGTGGCCCAACGCACCGGGGTCCCGCTGACCGTGATCGGTGAGGCGCTGGCGACCCTGCCCGAGGGCCGTCCGCCCACCGCGCAGGATTGGAACAGAATGTCGGCCGTCTGGAAGGACGAGCTCGACGCCCGCATCGCCCGGCTGACCAAACTGCGTGACCAACTCGACGGCTGCATCGGCTGCGGCTGCCTCTCCCTTGAAGCCTGCCCTCTTCGCAACCCGCGTGACGAGCTGGCCCAGGAAGGCGCGGGTCCAAGGCTCCTCGATCCAGCCTAGGCGGGGGTCAGGCGATCCGCAGTTCGTCAGGATGGCCAAGGACCGCGCCGAAGATCGAGCACCAGCTCAGGCCGGAGGCGAAAAACTCGGTTGGACATCGACGATGAGGAGCGCCTGCGTCATCCTACAGGCCAACCTCATTGCGATTCGCTTGGCAAGGCTGGCCGTGTCGCCGACGGAGGTTTCAGGCGAACAGGACGGGCGCCGCGCCGGATTTGTGCGGTTCGCGCACGATTTACCTTTCGCTAACCACGTTTTTCAACTCCCCCTTCACCACGATGACTCAGGATTCTGACTCCGGACATCGAGGTTAGCGACATGGGCGTTTTGGCCGACACCATCATTCACGGGGACTGCATCGCGGAGCTCAAGAAGCTTCCCGAGAAGTCGGTCGACCTCGTGTTCGCCGATCCCCCCTACAACCTCCAGCTTGGCGGCGACCTGCTGCGCCCGGACAATTCCAAGGTCGACGCGGTCGACGACCACTGGGACCAGTTCGAGAGCTTCGCGGCCTACGACAAGTTCACCCGCGAGTGGCTGACCGAGTGCCGCCGGGTCCTGAAGGACGACGGCGCCCTGTGGGTCATCGGCAGCTACCACAACATCTTCCGGGTCGGCGCCACCCTGCAGGACCTCGGGTTCTGGCTGCTCAACGACATCGTCTGGCGCAAGGCCAACCCGATGCCGAACTTCAAGGGCACGCGGTTCACCAATGCGCACGAGACCCTGATCTGGGCAGCCAAGGGCCGCGGCTCGCGCCGCTACACCTTCAACTACGACGCCATGAAGATGGCCAATGACGACGTGCAGATGCGCTCGGACTGGACCTTCCCGCTGTGCACCGGCGAAGAGCGACTGAAAGACGAGAACGGCGTCAAGGCGCACCCGACCCAGAAGCCGGAAGCCCTGCTGCACCGCCTGATCCTGGCCTCGACCAAGCCCGGCGACGTGATCCTCGACCCCTTCTTCGGCACCGGCACCACCGGCGCGGCCGCCAAGCGCCTGGGCCGCCGCTATATCGGCCTGGAGCAGGACGAGAAGTACGTGAAGCTCGCCCGTGACCGGATTTCCAAGGTCATTCCGATGGCCCCAGGCGATCTGGAAGTGACCGGATCCAAGAAGTCCGAGCCCCGCGTCCCCTTCGGCCAGGTGCTGGAAGCGGGCCTGCTCAGCCCCGGCGACACGCTCTATTGCTCGAAGGGCGCTCACGCCGCCCGCGTCCGCGCCGACGGCAGCCTGGTGGTCGGCGACCTGTCCGGTTCGATCCACAAGGTCGGAGCCATGGTGCAATCGGCCCCGGCCTGTAACGGCTGGACCTATTGGCACTTCAAATCCGACAAGGGCCTGGCCCCCATCGACGTGCTGCGCTCGAAGATCCGCTCGGCGATGCCGTCGGCCTAGGGCCGCCATTCGTTTGGTTTCACCGCTCGTCATCCTCCGGTCAGCCGCAGGCTGATCCGGGGGACCCAAGCTGCCTCTCAAGATGTGGCTGGCTCAACTTGGGTCCCCCGGATCTCGCTTCGCGAGCCCGGAGGATGACGAACGGTGTGTCGGCCAACCTAGAGCAGGTTGCTCAGCCCAGCCCGCGCGGCTTTCAGGAACACGCTCGGTAAGGCGTCCAGGCCCGCGCGGGGCGTCCAGATGAAACCGTTGGCGTCGCCTTCGGCCCGCAACAGCCGCAGGGTCAGGCTGAAATGGGTGAAGACATGCTCCACCTCGCCCACCGGCCGCCACGTAGCGCCGACCGGCGCAGCGGCCAAAGCCTCCTCATCATCCCAGCCGGTGGCCCGCCATTCGCTGGTCGGCAGAGCCAGCATGCCGCCCAGCAACCCCTTGGGGGGACGGCGGATCAGGGCCACTTCATTTCCGCGCGTTAGAATATAGGCCACGCCATTGCGATGGGGCCGGGCGACCTTGGCGGCCTTGCGCGGATAGGTTTCGGGCTCGCCGCCAGCCAGGCCCGCGCAGAACTCCGCCACCGGGCAACGATCGCAAAGCGGACCCTTTGGGCGGCAGACCGTGGCGCCGAGGTCCATCAGCGCCTGGGCCCAGTCGCCGGGACGCTCATCGCGTACCAGCGCCCCGGCCAATCGCTTCAGTTCGACCTTGGCGTCCGGCAGCGCCTGTTCGACGGCGAACAGCCGCGACATCACGCGCTCGACATTGCCATCGACCACGTTGGACGGCCGGTCGAAGGCGATCGCCGACACCGCCGCGGCCGTATAGGGACCGAGCCCCGGTAGCGCCCGCAGTCCTTCCTCGGTATCGGGGAATACGCCGCCATGCTCACCGGCCACGGCGCGGGCGCAGGCCAGCAGGTTGCGAGCGCGGGCGTAGTAGCCAAGCCCGGCCCAGGCGGCCATCACCTCGCCATCCTCCTCGGCGGCCAGGTCCATGACCGTCGGCCAGCGGGCGGTGAACTTCAGGAAGTAGGGCGTGGCGTGCGGCACGGTGGTCTGCTGCAGCATCACTTCGGACAGCCAGACCCGGTAGGGATCGGCCCGCACCCCGGCGCGATTGTCGGCCGGTCCGACCCGCCAGGCGAGGTCACGGGCGCCGGCGTCGTACCAGGCAAGCAGTTTGGCGCGGAGTGTTTCGGGGGTCACCTGATCTCGCTACCCGATCCTCGCCTCGGCGGGGAGCCTTGATGTATGGTGAGGCGATGCCTCGCCCCCTTCCCACCGCCGCGGAAGCCGCCGCCATACTGTCGCGCAAGCGCACGCGGCCGCAGCGCCGTCCGCCGCCGGTCGCCGGCCGCGGTCTGCGCCGGCTGCTGAAGGACCTGGACGAGAAGTTCGGCCAGGGTCCCGGCGCCCTCCAGGCCCGTTGGCGCGAGATCGTCGGGGTCGAGATCGCCAAGCGGACCGAGCCGGTGAAGCTCACCAAGCCGCGCGGCGGCGGCCCCTCGGCGCTGGAGATCCGTGTCGCCGGCGCTTCGGCCGCCCTGATCCAGCACCAGGCGCCGGAGATCGTCGCGCGGGTGAACCTGTTCCTGGGCTCTGGAACGGTGAACAAACTCCGCATCGTTCAGGGGCCGCTGAGAAATCTGACCGGTTCTGCGACCAAACCGCCCCGGCGGCGGACGGCTCCACTGGACGCCGCCCAGGAAGCCGAACTGGCGAAAAGCCTGGCCGACGCCCCGGACGGCCCTCTGAAAACCGCATTGCTAATCTTGGGTCGGGGCGTTCTACGCCGCCACGCCGGTTGACTTTAGACGCCGCCGCACGTTCCTGCCGGCGGGAATCGCGCTTTACTCTTTCATTCGGACTTCCGCAGAGGTGCAAATGCCGAACTTCAACCGTCGCCTGCTTGTCGTCGCCGCTCTGGGCGCGCTCGCCCTCGCCGGCTGCTCGAAGGGCGCTGGAACCGTCGACACCGCCGACATGACCCTGGGCGATCCGAACGCCAAGGTGAAGATGGTGGAGTACGCGTCCCTCACCTGCAGCCACTGCGGCACCTTCAACAATGACGTCTTCCCAGCGTTCAAGGCGAAGTACATCGACACCGGCAAGGTGCACTACACCTTCAAGGAGTTCCTGACCCCGCCGAACGAGGTCGCCGCCGCCGGCTTCCTGACCGCGCGCTGCGCCGGCAAGGACAAGTACTTCAACGTCACCGACGCGATCTTCCATGCCCAGCAGGAAATGTTCACGACCGGCGACATGCGCGGCGTGCTGCTGCGCATCGCCCAATCGGCCGGCCTGACCGAAGAGCAGTTCAACGCCTGCATCACCGATGAAGCCGCGCTGAAGGCCCTCAACGAACGCGTCGAAAAGGCCATCAAGGTCGACAAGATCAATGCGACGCCGACCTTCGTGATCAACGGCAAGAAGGTGAAGGAGGGCGAGGTCTCGCTCGCCGAACTCGACGCCGCCGTCGCCGAAGCGTCGAAGTAAGCCATGGCTCAGCCGAACCGCCGTGCCGCTCTCGTCGCCGCCCTAGGCGCCCTGATGTTCGCGGCCGGTTCGGCGACCGCCGCGCCTGGTCCTGGCGACATGACCTTGGGCGATCCCAAGGCCAAGGTGCAGATGGTGGAATACGCCTCGCTGAGCTGCGTGCACTGCGCGCACTTCAACAACGAGGTCTTCCCAGCTTTCCGGAAGAAGTACATCGACAACGGCAAGGTGCATTACACCTTCCGCGAAATCCTGACGCCTCCGAACGAGGTCGCCGCAGCGGGCTTCATGGTCGCCCGCTGCGCCGGCAAGGATCGCTACTTCGCCGTGCTCGATGCGATGTTCCATGAGTTCGACACCTGGGCGAAATCGGGCGATGTCCGCGCCTCACTGCTGACCGCCGGCAAGGCGGGCGGTCTCAGTGAACAGCAGGTGATGGCCTGCGTCGCCGACGATAGCGCGCTCGACACGTTGCAGACCCGCGTCGCGGCCAATGTGAAAATGGGCGACATCACCGGCACCCCGACCTTTTCTTTTAACGGCGTGACGCACGTCGGGCCGATGACCGCCGCCGAACTCGACGCCGCCGTGGCCAAAGCTTCCAAGAAATAGGAGGCGAACCAGACTCCGTGCACTTCCAGAGGCTCCGACTCTCCGGCTTCAAGTCCTTCGTCGATCCGACGGAATTTCGGATCGAGCCCGGAGTCACGGGCATCGTCGGGCCAAACGGTTGCGGCAAATCGAACCTGCTGGAAGCTCTGCGCTGGGTCATGGGCGCCAATTCCGCCAAGGCGATGCGCGCCGGCGGCATGGATGACGTCATCTTCGCCGGCTCCGGCAATCGCGCCTCGCGCAACCACGCCGAGGTCACGCTTACCATCGACAACGCCGCGCGCAAGGCCCCGCCGGCTTTCAACGACGCTCCCGTGCTCGAGGTGGTCCGCCGCATCGACAAGGGCGCGGGCTCAACCTACCGGATCAACGGTCGCGAGGTTCGCGCCCGCGACGTCCAACTGCTGTTCGCCGACGCTTCCACCGGCTCGAACTCTCCAGCCCTGGTCCGGCAGGGGCAGATTTCCGAACTGATCGCCGCCAAACCGCAGAACCGGCGGCTGATCCTGGAAGAAGCAGCCGGGGTCTCGGGCCTGCATTCGCGCCGGCACGAGGCCGAGCTTCGATTGCGGGCGGCCGAGACCAACCTCTCGCGCCTGGACGACGTGGCCCGCGAACTTGAAAGCGCCCTGAACCGCCTGAAGCGCGAGGCGCGGCAAGCCGAACGCTACAAGAAGCTGTCAGCTGAGATCCGGGCCCTGCAGGGCGCCGTGCTCTACGCCCGCTGGGCCGAGGCCCGCGACACCGCTGCACGTCTGCGCACCGAGGCGAACGACGCCATCGCCGCAGTTGAAACTCACACCCGCGAAGCGGCCGCCTCCACCACTCGGGCCGCCACGGCCGAGGAGGCCATCAAGCCGCTACGCGAAGCCGAGACCATCGCCGCGGCCATCCTGCATCGTCTGGCCATCGACAAGGACCGGCTTGAGCGCGAGGGCGAGGCCTTGGCCGCCGAGGTCGCGCGCCTGACCGCCGATGTCGGGCGGATCGACGCCGACCGCGCGCGCGAGACCCAAATCGTCGAAGACGCCGAGGTGGCGCTCAAGCGCATGTCCGACGACCTAGAGGCGCTGGAAGCCGCCATCGCCGCCGCGCCGGAACGCACGCCGGAGCTTGAGGAAGCCGCCCGCGCCGCCGAGGCTGCCCGCGTCGCCGCCGACAAGGCCGTGGAAGAACTCGCCACCCAGGCGGCCGCCGATGAGGCCCGCCGCCGCGCCGGCGCGGCGCGAGTCGATGAGGCCCGGGGCCGTTTCGCCCGCACTCAGCGCGCCTTGGACCAGGCGAAGGGCGAACGCGCGCAGCTTGGCCCCGCCATCACGCCGCAGATCGAGGCGGCCCGCGCCGAACTGGAACGCACCCAGGCAGCGCTTGCCGCCGTCCGGGCGGTGCTCGAAGCCGCCGAAGAAGAACGCAGCAAAGCCACCGCGGCCGAAGCCGAAACACGCGAGGCCGCTCGCAAGCAGGACGAGCAGCTTGGCCGCCTGACCGCCGAGGCCCGCGCCCTGGCGCAGATCGTCGCCCAGCAGCGGCGCGGCGGCTTCACCCCCGCGCTCGACGAAGTCGCTCCTACGCGCGGTCACGAGAAGGCCTTGGCGGCGGCGCTCGGCGATGACCTGGACGCCGCGCTCGATCCGAAAGCGCCGGCCTTCTGGGGCGGCCGCGACGCCGAGGCGCCGATCTGGCCGCCGGGCGCCGAGCCGCTTGGCCCCTTGGTGAAGGCGCCTGCCGCCCTCGGCGCGCGCTTGGCCTTCACCGCGCTGGTGAAGCGCGAAGATGGCGACCGGCTTCAGTCGATGCTTCCGCCCGGTTGCCGATTGGTGTCGCGTGAAGGCGACCTGTGGCGGTGGGACGGCTTCACCGCCCGGGCCGACGCGCCCAAGCCGGCCGCGATCCGGATGGAGCAGAAGACCCGCCTGGCCGAGGTCGAGACCGAGATCGAGGCGATCTCGCCCAAGGCGCAGGTCGCCAAGGAAGCCCAGCAATCGGCGGCCGCCCGTGTCCGCCTCGCCGAGGACGCGCTGCGCAACGCCCGCCGCGAGCCGCCCATGGCCGAGCAGAAGGTCGCCATCGCACGCACCAATCTGGAGAAACTGGACCGCGAGGCCACCCGCCGCGAAGCTCAGGCCCAGTCCCTGGACGACGTTATCGCGCGCTTCGAGGGCGAACTGGTCGAAGCCGAGGCGACGCTCCAGGTCGCGATCGCCGAAACCTCGCAGGACGCCGCCGTGGATGATCTGGCCGCTCGGCTGGCGCAGGCCCGCGCCGCCGCAGGTCCGGCCCGCG
>JAVBXP010000010.1 GCA_030824495.1 bacterium | reverse complement strand
CCCTCGATCTGGACCGCGTGAAGCTGCTGATGAACGCCCCGGTGCTGGTCGACCTACGCAACATCTACAAACCCGCCGACGTCCGCGCGCGAGGTTTCAAATACGCTTCGATTGGGCGCGCTTAAGTTCAGCAACTCGCCAGCCTGGTCCATCAGGCTGGCGCCTGCGTTCAGCTCGACAGCAGATGAATGAGCGTGTTGCCGATCCAGAGAGCACCGGCCCAAAAGGCCAGCGCAAGAGCGGCGACAAAAGCAAGGCAAGCAATCGAGGTCAGACCTCGTACGGCTCCTCGCGACGCACCCCCAGCGGTGACGTTTCGTGGCATGTTTCGCTCCCAGTACCTTTGTTATTCCACCCCGGTCGAGCGGTGTGGAGTAACGAGGCTGACACGAATTAACCGTCGTGGATAGTCCTGCCGCCTCATCCTGAAATACGCATGAAGTCGAGGAACGATCCCTCTTCTTGACCCGACTGCGCCTAGTCCTCCGGCTCACGTCCCCGCAAACCCATCTCCGCAATTGCGGAGCCCGGCCATACAGCTAGAGTCGGCGCTCCGCGCAGGTCTTGCGCGTCGGGGGGTCCGCCACGTGCTGTCGCTGATCGGCATTGTCGTCGTCGTGGTGGGCTTCATGGCCCGCATGAACCCCCTTCTAGTGGTCACTGTCGCCGCCCTCGTCACCGGGGTCGCTGGCGGAATGGGGCCCGTCCAAATCATCGAGACGTTCGGCAAGGCCTTTCAGGAAAATCGCTATGTCAGCGTAGTCTGGGTGGTGTTGCCGGTCATCGGACTGCTGGAACGGGCCGGACTGCAGGAACGCGCCAAGACCCTGATCGGCCAGATCCAGGCGGCGACCACGGGCCGGCTGCTGTTGCTCTACTTCGTCCTGCGCCAGGCGACCGCCGCCTTGGGCCTGACCTCGCTCGGCGGTCACGCTCAGATGGTTCGCCCGCTGATCGCGCCGATGGCCGAGGCGGCGGCCGAAACGCACCATGGCCCGCTCGACGACGACACGCGTCAGTCCATCCGTGCCCATACCGCCGCGGTCGACAACATCGCGCTGTTCTTCGGTGAGGACATCTTCATCGCCATCGCCTCCATCCTGCTGATCAAGGGGTTCCTGGAGCAAAACGGCATATTGGTTGAGCCGCTGCAGCTTTCCGTCTGGGCCATTCCAACGGCCTTCTGCGCCTTGGCGATCCACGGCACCCGGCTGATGCTGCTCGACCGCCACCTAGCCCGCACCCTGGGCGCGCGATGATCGGGCTGGAGGTCCTCTATGTCATCGGCGGCGCCTTCTTCGCCGCCATCTCAGTCCTGAGCGCGCGCGACGCCACCAATCCGAAGCGCTGGAAGAACACGGCCTTTTGGGGCCTGTTCGCGGTCAGCTTCCTGTTCGGCTCGCACCTGTCCGACTTCGCCAACGGGCTCGTCGTCATCGCCATGGTCCTGACAGCGGGCTTCGGCGGTCTTGGCGTCGGACTTCCAGCCACCACCGGCCCGGAAGAACGTCGTGAGAGCGCCCTGCGTCTTGGCAATCGCCTGTTCCTGCCGGCGCTCGCCATCCCCCTCACCGCACTTACCGGGACATTCCTCTTCAAGCGTCCTGAACTGGCCGGACTGGTCGATCCGAAACAGGCGACGCTGGTGTCCCTGATCCTCGGGGTCTTCGTGGCGCTGGCGATCGCCATGCCGATGCTGCGCGCCAAGCCGATCACCCCGCTGCAGGAGGGCCGGCGGCTGTTGGATACGGTGGGCTGGGCCGCGGTCCTGCCCCAGATGCTGGCCGCCCTGGGCGCCGTGTTCGCCGCCGCCGGCGTGGGAACCGCCATCGGCCAGATCGCCAGCGACTGGTTGCCCAGCGGCAGCCAACTTGCCGCCGTCGTCGCCTACACCTTCGGCATGGCGATCTTCACGATGATCATGGGCAACGCCTTCGCCGCCTTCCCGGTCATGACCGCCGGGATCGGCCTGCCGCTCATAGTCCTGCACTTCGGTGGCGACCCGGCCATCATGGGCGCCATCGGCATGCTCTCGGGCTTCTGCGGTACGCTGATGACCCCCATGGCGGCAAACTTCAACATCGTGCCCGCAGCCCTGCTGGAACTGAAAGACCGCAATGGGGTGATCCGGGCGCAGGTCCCAACCGCCATCCTCCTTCTGCTGGCCAACACGGCGCTGATGTATGTCCTCGTCTTCCGCTTCTGAACTGACTCCAGAGCTCGCCGGCCAGTTCGCGCGCCTCGCGCTCGGCCACGTGACCAAGCCCTATCCCTACAAGCTCGACCACGTGATGACCGGGGACGAGGACGTGCTACCGCCGCGCGTGCTGCACCCGATCTTCCACGGCAGCTTCGACTGGCACTCGTGCGTTCACGGCTACTGGCTGTTGGCCCGCCTGCTGCGCCGTTTTCCGCAGAACCCCGAGGCCACGCAGATTCGCGCCCTGTTCGACGCCAACCTGACCCCGGCCAAGGCGGCGGGCGAATTGGCCTATCTGGCTCGACCGGCCAGCGGGGGGTTCGAGCGGCCCTATGGCTGGGCCTGGCTGTTGATGCTCGCCGCAGAATTGGAACGACATGAGGGCCAGGCCTGGGCCCGAGCGCTCCGCCCCCTGGCGCAAGCCTTCGCCGACCGCTTCAAGGCTTTCCTGCCCAAGGCGACCTACCCGATCCGGACCGGCACGCACTACAGCACCGCCTTCGCCCTGGCGCTGGCCAGCGAATATGCAGGCGAGGTCGGCGACGACGACTTAGCGCGGCTGATCGAGACCACCGCCAAGGGCTGGTACCTGGCCGACGCCGGCGCCGCCGCCTGGGAACCGAGCGGCGATGACTTCCTCTCGCCGACACTGGTCGAGGCCGAATGTCTGCGCCGCGTCCTGCCCGCCGCCGAATTCCGGCTGTGGTTTGCAAAATTCCTGCCGGATGCAGCTTCACGGCGTCCAGCCACCCTGTTCACCCCAGCCAGCGTCAGCGATCGCAGCGATGGAAAGATCGCCCACCTCGATGGCCTGAACCTCAGCCGCGCCTGGTGCTGGCGCGCGATCGCCGGAACCCTGGCGCTCAACGATCCGGGTCGGCTTGTCGCCCTCGCCAGCGCCGACGAGCACCTGGCGGCCGGCCTGGAGCACGTGGCGGGCGACTATATGGGCGAGCACTGGCTAGCGACCTTCGCCCTGCTGGCGTTGGAGGCCTAGTTGGCGCCCGCCACATAGGCGTCGATCGCCGCCAGGTGCGTCGCGATCTCGTCCGGCCCCAGAAACGAGCCAGTGAAGCTGTTGCGCGCCAGGGTGACAAGTTCGTCGCGGCTGAGGTCGAGCGCCCGGGCCGTTTCGATCCAGTTCTGCCCGAGATAGCCGCCGAAATAGGCCGGGTCGTCGGAATTGATCGTGGCCCGCAATCCGAGGGCCAGCATCTTCCGCAACGGATGAGACGTCAGGTCATCCACAACGCAGAGCTTCAGGTTGGAGAGCGGACAAACGGTCAGCGTCATGCCCTCCCGCGCCAGCCGCTCGGTCAGGGCGTCGTCCTCCAGCGCGCGGTTGCCGTGGTCGATGCGGTCGACCTCGAGCACATCCAGCGCCTGATAAACGTAGTCCGGCGGCCCCTCTTCGCCGGCGTGGGCGACGGCCTTCAGGCCTTTGGCGCGAGCCGCGGCGAAGACCTGCGCGAACTTGGCTGGCGGATGGCCAACCTCGGAAGAATCGAGCCCAACCCCGGTGATGCGATCGAGATAGGGCTCGGCCTGCGCAAGCGTGTCAAAGGCGGCCTCCTCCGACAGGTGGCGCAGAAAGCAGAGGATCAGCTTGGAGGAAACGCCCAACTCAGCTTCAGCCTGGGCCATGCCGGCCAGCAAGCCATCGGCCACGACGGCGAAAGGCACGCCGCGCTCGGTATGGGTCTGCGGATCGAAAAAGACCTCCGCGTGGCGCGCGCCATCGGCGGCGATGCGGCGGAAATAGGCCATGGCCAGGTCGTGGAAGTCCTGCTGGGTCAGCAGCACCCGCGCGCCCTGATAGTAGATGTCCAGGAAGTCTTGCAGGTTCGAGAACGCGTAGGCCGCGCGCACCGCCTCGACGTCGGCGAAGGGCAGCTCCACCCCGTTGCGGCGGGCGAACTCGAACATCTGCTCGGGTTCGAGACTGCCCTCGATGTGCAGATGCAGTTCGGCCTTGGGCAGCCCGCGAATGAAATCCTCAAGCTGCTTCATGACCTCTATGCCGCCGCTTTCTTCACCGCCCCGACGATGTCCTTGACCACCTGGCTGACAAGCTTCTCATCATCGCCCTCGGCCATGACCCGGATCAGCGGCTCGGTGCCGGAGGCGCGGACCACAATGCGGCCGGTCCCATTCAGGCGATGCTCGGCCTGGGCGATCACGTCCTTGACCTGCTCGGTCTCCAGCGGCTTGCCGCCGGCGAACCGCACATTTTCCAGCAGCTGCGGCACGGGGTCGAACTGGCGGGCCAGCCGGCTCATCGGTTGATCAGAATCCTTCAGCACCGCCAGCACCTGCAGCGCGGCCAGCAGGCCGTCGCCGGTGGTGGAGTAGTCGGACATGATCATATGCCCAGACTGTTCGCCGCCGAGATTGAAGCCGCCTTCGCGCATACGGGCCATCACATAGCGGTCGCCGACCTTGGTGCGCTCGAGCTTCAAGTCCCGCGCGGCCAGGAACCGCTCCAGTCCAAGGTTCGACATGACGGTCGCCACCACGCCGCCGCCGGTCAGTTGATTGTTGCGCGACCAGGCGTCGGCGATGATCGCCATGATCTGGTCGCCGTCCACCACATGGCCCTTCTCGTCGCAGATCAGCAGCCGGTCGGCGTCGCCGTCCAACGCGATCCCGAGATCAGCGCGATACTCCTTCACCGCCTTTGCCATCGCCTCGGGATGGGTCGAGCCGCACTCCTCGTTGATATTGGTGCCGTCCGGATCGACGCCGATCTTGATGACCTCGGCGCCCAGCTCATAGAGCACTACCGGGGCGACCTTGTAGGCGGCGCCGTTCGCGCAATCGATCACCACCCGCAGGCCCGCCAGACTAAGCCGCCGCGGGAACGTCGCCTTGGCGATCTCGACATAGCGTGCCTGGGAATCCTCGACCCGCGCCACCCGGCCGAGCATGGTCGGCGCGGCCAGACCGTCGGCCAGGCCTTGATCCATCAGGGCTTCGATTTCCAGCTCGCGCGCATCCGACAGCTTGTAGCCGTCCGGGCCGAACAGCTTGATGCCGTTGTCGACATAGGCGTTGTGCGAGGCCGAGATCATCACGCCCAGATCGGCGCGCAGTGAACGGGTCATCATCGCCACGCCGGGTGTGGGCATCGGCCCAAGCAGGCGCACATCCATGCCGACGCTGGCGAACCCCGCCACCAGGGCCGGCTCGACCATGTAGCCCGACAGCCGTGTGTCCTTGCCGATGACCACCATGTGGCGGCGCTCGTCCTGGGACATGAACAGCTTACCCGCCGCAAGGCCGACCCGCAGGGCCACCTCGGCGGTCATCGGATGGCTGTTAGCCTGGCCACGGATGCCGTCAGTTCCGAAATAGGCGCGCTTGGTCATTCGGGTTCTCGAAACGATACGAAACTCAGATTTAGTCGACGCCGCGTTTGCGAATGCTAAAGGCGGCTCAGGATTATCACGTCTTCCTGCGCCAAAAGGAACTCCGGGTCATGTGCGGCATCATCGGCATCGTCGGAACGGCCCCGGTCCAGGATCGGTTGATCGAGAGCCTAAGGCGGCTGGAATACCGCGGCTATGACAGCGCCGGCATCGCCGGCGTGGTCGGCGGCAAGGTTGAACGCCGCCGGGCCAAGGGGAAAATCCGGGCGCTCGAAGACGTACTGGCCGAGCAGCCCCTGGTGGCGAGCGTCGGCATCGGCCACACCCGCTGGGCCACTCACGGCGCACCGTCGGTTCCCAACGCCCACCCGCATCAGGCCGGCAAGGTCACGCTGGTCCACAACGGCATCATCGAGAACTTCGCAGAACTTCGCCGCGAACTCGAAGCGGCGGGCCGGGTATTCGAGAGCGAGACCGACACCGAGGTCATCGCTCACCTTTTTGATTCGGAACTCGCCACCGGCCTCGAGCCGCTCGCCGCCCTGAAGGCCACGCTCGACCGACTGACCGGCGCCTATGCGCTTGGCGTGCTGATCGAAGGCGAAGAAAACCTGGTGATGGGCGCCCGGCGCGGCAGCCCGCTGGTCGTCGGCTATGGCGATGGAGAGATGTTTATCGGCTCCGACGCCCTGGCGGTCGGCCCGTTCACCAATCGCATCGCCTATCTGGAAGAAGGCGACTATGTCGCCATCGACCACACCAGCGCCCGCATCTTCGATCACGCTGGTCAACCGGTCGAACGCAAGATGCAGATCGTCGCCGCCTCGGCCGCCCTGGTCGAGAAGGGCAACTACCGGCACTTCATGGAGAAGGAGATCCATGACCAGCCGGACGCCTGCCAGCACACACTGTCGGCCTATATCGATCCGGTCTCCGGCAAGGCCACCGCGCCAGGCGGCGTCGACTTCGCTAAGGTTGACCGCATCCAGATCGTGGCCTGCGGCACCGCCTATTATGCGGGGCTGATCAGCCGTTATCTGTTCGAAAGCCTGGCCCGCCTGCCGGTGGACATCGATGTCGCCTCGGAGTTCCGCTATCGCGAGCCGCCGGTGACGCCTAACACGCTGGCCATCGTCGTTTCACAATCAGGCGAGACCGCCGACACCCTGGCGGCGCTGCGCTGGTGCAAGGCTCAAGGGCTGACCACCGCCGCCGTAGTCAATGTCCACCAATCGACCATGGCCCGCGAGGCCGACGTCCTCTTCCCGACCCACGCCGGCCCCGAAATCGGTGTCGCCTCGACCAAGGCGTTTACCGCCCAGGTGACGGCCCTGGCGGCGCTGGCCGTGGCCGCAGCGGCGGCGCGCGGCAAGATCGACGCCGCCGAAGAAGCGCGGCTCTCCAAGCTGTTGCTGGAGGCCCCACGCCTGATCGCAGAGTCCATCCAGGCCGAAGAGACGATCCGCGCCCTGGCGCCGGAGTTGGCCAAGGCCCGCGACGTGCTCTATTTCGGCCGCGGCGCCATGTCGGCCCTGGCGCTCGAAGGCGCGTTGAAACTCAAGGAAATCAGCTACATCCACGCCGAGGGCTACGCCGCCGGTGAGTTGAAGCACGGGCCGATCGCCCTGATCGACGAAGCGACGCCGGTCATCGTCATCGCCCCGTCCGACGCGCTCTTCGAAAAGACCATGTCGAACATGAGCGAGGTGATGGCGCGCGGCGGCCCGATCCTGCTGATTACCGACGAGGAAGGGGCCAGACGCGCGCCCGAAGGCGTGAAGGTGATCATCGCCCCGGCTTGCGATCCGTTGATCGCGCCGCTGGTCTTCGCCGCGCCCATCCAGCTCCTGGCCTACTACGTGGCCGTTCAGAAGGGGGCCGACGTCGACCAACCCCGCAATCTGGCGAAGTCGGTCACCGTCGAATAGCCGCCTACTTCGGCGGGACCGCGCCGCTGTTCGAGGTCATCGCGTCCGCCGGCGCATTGACCGGCGGGGTCGTGGCCATCGAGTCCGTTGTGACGGGCGGCGTCGCGGCCATCGACCCGGTCGCCGGCGGAGTCGCGGCCATGGAACCGGCCGGCGCGGTGGTCATCATGCTGCCAGTGGGAGCGGTGGCTTCAGCCGCGGCTGCAGTAGTGTCGGCGGCGGGGGCTTCGGCTGGCTTGCTGCAGGCTGAGAGCGTGAGCAAAGCGGCTGTCGCGGCCAGCACAGACGTGGTGCGGAAGGTCATGGAAGGTCCCTCTTAAGAAAGCTGTGGCAAATTCTGAACCGTTCACGGTCTCGTGAGTTCCGTTCTCCGGTCACAATCTAGGCTGGAAACCCCTTCAGCAGCCAAATGGAGGGCGTTTGTCAGATCTCCTGAGCGTGACGGTGGATTCGAAAGCCCTCGTCGTCTAGTCGGGGATGGAACGGGAGGGCTGAATGACCAAACGTGTGCGTAAAGCTGTGCTGCCGGTGGCGGGTTTGGGGACACGCGTCCTGCCCGTCGCCCGTGCGACCCCAAAGAACCTTCTGAACGTCTTTGATCGGCCCATCCTGTCCTATGTGGTCGAAGAAGCGCGCGCCGCGGGCATTGAGCACTTCATCTTCATCACCAGCCGCGGCCAGGGCGCCATCGAGGACTATTTCGACGGCAATCCGGAGATCGAGGGCGCGCTGGAGGCCAAGGGCAAGACCGACGTCCTGGCAGAGGTGCGACGCGACCTGCTGCCGCCGGGCTCGATGAGCTTCGTGCGCCAAATGGCCCCGCTGGGCCTGGGCCATGCGGTGTGGTGCGCCCGGGACCTGATCGGCGACGAGCCGTTCGCGGTGATCCTGCCCGACATGCTGATGGCCGCGAAGACCCCGGCCCTGGCCCAGACCGTAGCCGCCTACGAAAAGGTCGGCGGCAACATCGTCGTGGTCGAGGCCGTCGCCGACAGCGAGACCCACAAGTACGGGATTGTCGCTCTCGATGAGCGCGACGGCCGCCTGGGCCGCATGACCGGCATGGTCGAAAAGCCGACCCAGGGAACCGCGCCCTCGAACCTGATCATCTCCGGGCGATACATCCTCCAGCCCGAGATCTTCCCGCTGCTGGAGCGTCAGGGCAAAGGGGCCGGCGGCGAGATCCAGCTCACCGACTCGATGATCGAGTTGATGAAGTCGCAGGACTTCCACGCCCTTGAATACGACGGCGTGACCTATGACTGCGGCGACAAGATCGGGCTGCTGAGGGCCAACGTGGCCTTCGCCCTGGATCGCCCCGAGTTCGCTGATGCGGCCCGAGCAGCGATCAAGGACTTGCTCTAGGAACGTCCATGCGCCTCTTCGTCTACGGTTACGGCTTCGCCGGGCGCGTCCTGGCGAGGCGGTTGACGGCCAAGGGGTGGCGCATCTCGGCCACCTATCGCGACGAGGCCAACGCCGCGCAAATGGCCGCCGACGGCGTCGATCCCGTACCAGCCCTGGACAAGGAAGCGATCGCCGCCCGCCTGGCGGACACCCAGGCGATCCTCATCACCGCGCCGCCAGGCCCCGAAGGTTGTCCGGCGCTCCAGGTCATGGTTCCGGCCTTGGCTACGGCCGGGGCCTTTCCAGACTGGATCGGCTACCTGTCGACCACCGGCGTCTACGGCGACCGCCGAGGCGGCTGGGTGTTTGAAGACAGCCGTCTCGCGGCCCAGTCGCCGGAGGGCGCGCGCCGCGTCGCCGCTGAGCGCGACTGGCTGGAGGTCGGGCGCGGCATGGGCCTGACCGTCACGGTCCACCGCCTTCCCGGCATCTACGGCCCTGGCCGTTCAGCCTTCGAGCGCCTGCGCGAGGGTCGGGCGCGCCGCATCACCACGCCCGGCCAAGTCTTCAGCCGCATCCATGTGGAGGACCTGGCCGCCGGACTGGAGGCGTCCATCGCCAAGCCGCGCGCTGGCGGGATCTACAATCTCTGCGACGACGAGCCGGCCGCCAACAGTACGGTGATCGCCCACGCCGCCGGGCTGATCGGCCTGCCCGCCCCACCTGAGGAAGTGCTGAACCTGGACGCCCTGTCGCTGCAGGCCAGGCGCTTTTACGCCGAGACAAAGCGGGTCTCCAACGCCCGCGCGAAAGCCGAGCTGGGTTGGAAGCCCGCCTACCCGACCTATCGCGAAGGGCTGGCCGCGATCCTGGCGGCCGAGCGCACCTACGCAAAATAGCTCAGCGCCAAGCCGCCGACCGCGCACGCCAGCAGCGTCGGCCCCAGGCCGACCTTGAACCGCAGCATGGCGATCATCGCCGCCAGGGTCAGGATCGCAGGCTTCCAGTCCAGGCTGAGAAGGTTCGGCACGTCCGGCCCTACGCCCATGATGGTGATCCTGCCCACGTCGGTGAACAGCAGATGCAGACCGAACCACAGGGCGAGGTTGGCGATCACGCCAACCACCGCCGCGGTGATTGCGGCCAAGGCCGAGGCGGCGGCGCGATGGCCACGCAGCGCCTCGACATAGGGCGCGCCGAGGAAGATCCAGAGGAAGCATGGCGCAAAGGTGACCCAGGTGGTCAGCAAGGCCCCGAGCGCGCCGGCCAGCAGCGGATGTAGTCCTGACGCCTCGCGGTAGGCCGCCAGGAAGCCCACGAACTGCAGCACCAGGATCAATGGCCCTGGCGTGGTTTCGGCCAGGCCCAAGCCGTCAGCCATCTCGCCCGGCTTCAGCCAGCCAAAGCCGTCGACGGCGGCCTGGGCGACATAGGTCAGGACCGCATAGGCCCCGCCGAACGTCACCGCCCCCATGGTCGAAAAGAAGCCCGCCAGCTTCGTCCAGACGCTAGCCTCGCCAAACACCAGATAGAGGACGGCGAGCGGGGCCAGCCAGATGGGCAACCAAACCGCCAGCACCCGGAGCGCCCTGCCCCGCGATGGCTTCAAGTGGCTCGCCCCGCCCGCGGCGATGACGTGGTCGATCAGGCCAAGGGTATCTTCCTCGTCTTCCGCCCCGGGCGGGGTCGCCAGGCGATGCGGCGCGAACCAGCCGAATAGGCCCGCCGCCAGGATGATAAGCGGGAATGGAACATTCAGCAGATAAAGGCTCACGAACGCGGTCGCTGCGATCACGACGGCGGCCCGGGTCTTCAGCGCCCGCCGCCCCACTCGCAACACCGCCTCGACCACCACCGCCAGCACCGCTGACTTCACGCCCAGAAACAACGCCGCGACGAACGGGGTCGCGCCGTAGAGAACATAGGCGATGCTGAGAGCCAGCATGACCATCGCGCCGGGCAGGACGAAGAGTATCCCCGCCACCAGCCCGCCGGCCGTCCGATGCATCAGCCAGCCGATATAGATGGCCAGTTGCTGCGCCTCTGGACCCGGCAAAAGCATGCAGTAGTTGAGCGCATGCAGGAACCTGCGCTCGCCGATCCAGCCCCGCTCCTCGACCAGCATCCGGTGCATCAGCGCGATCTGGCCGGCCGGACCCCCAAAGCTCAAAGTCCCGATCCGCGCCCAGACCCGCGCGGCCTCCCAGAAGGTGGGCATGGGCGCCGGCGTCATGCGGGACCGGCGATCACCTCGTCGAGGGCCTCGATCAGGCGCGCGATGTCCTGTGGGCGTGACAACCGATGGTCGCCATCCTTGATCAGGGTGAAGACGACGTCCTGACTCCGTAGCGCCTGGGCCAGTTCCAGCGCGTGACGCCAAGGCACGTCCGGATCGGCGCCGCCCTGAAGTATGCGCACCGGCGCGTGGACGTTCACGGGCTCGGGCAGGATGGACCAGCGTGCGCCGTCCTCCAGCAATTCACGGGTGATCGGATAGGGCTCGCCATAGTCGGACGGTCGCAGCCACACGCCGGTCTGGGCCATCTCGGCGTGATCGGCCTCGGTCATCTCCGGCGCCATCAGCTTTTCGGTGAAATCGGGGGCCGGCGCGATCAGCACCAGCGCCTTAATGCGCTCCGGCGCCGCCGCCGCCGCCAGGCAGGAAATCCAACCGCCCATGGATGATCCGACCAAGACGGCCTGGCCCTCGACCAGTTCATCCAAGACAGCCAAGGCGTCCGCGCGCCAGCGGGTGATCGTACCTTCGGCGAAGTCGCCGCTCGATTCCCCATGGCCGAAGTAGTCGAAACGAACATAGGCCCGGCCGCGCGCCAGCGCCCAGTCGGCCAGCGCCTGCGCCTTTGTCCCGCCCATGTCCGACCGGAACCCGCCCAGCCAAACCACGGTGGGTCCAGCGCCAGCCACGTGCCGCCAGGCGATCTTCGCTCCGTCCGGCCGCTCAAGAAATCCTGCTATCTCGCCCATGATCGCCCTCATAACGCGAGGATGTGACATCGTCAGTACGCCATCGGGGTTTACCAAACCGAGGCTTACGCTATGCAGAACGGCGTGACGCTTCCCCCAGACTTCACCCTACTCCAGGTCGTGCCCGAGCTTGAAACCGGCGGGGCTGAACAGACCACGATAGACGTGGCGCACGCGGTCGTGCGTATCGGCGGCAAGGCCCTGGTGGCCACCCGCGGCGGTCGCATGGCCGCCAGGCTGGAAGCCGACGGGGCGCGCCTCGCCCAGATGCCGGTGCAGACCAAAAATCCGCTGGTGATGCTCGGAAACGCCGCACGCTTGGTCGATCTGATCCGGCGCGAGAAAGTTTCAATCGTCCACGCTCGCAGCCGCGCCCCGGCCTTCTCGGCGCTGTGGGCGGCCCAGGTGACGGGCACGCCGTTCGTGGCGACCTATCACGGTGTCTACAACGCCAAGAGCCATCTTAAGCGCTGGTACAACGCCGTGATGACGCGAGGCGATCTGGTGATCGCCAATTCCGACTACACGCGGGGCCATGTACTGGCCGAACACCATCTGGATCCGGCCAAGATCGTATCGATCCCGCGCGGGGTCGATCTGGAACGCTTCAATCCGAGCTGGGTGACGCCCGAACGTGTGCAGGCCCTGCGCGAGGCTTGGGGGCTCGACGTGCGTGATCGCCGTATCAAGCTGCTGCTGGCCGGACGACTGACCCGTATCAAGGGCCACCTGTTGATCGTCGAAGCCGCCCGCCGGATGAAGGCCGCGGGTCGCGACGACTTCCTGATCATCTTCGCCGGCGACGATCAGGGCCGCACTGAGTATCGGCACGAGGTCGAGGACGCGATCGTCCAGGCCGGGCTGACCGACCAGATCCGGATCGTCGGCCACTGCGACGACATGCCGGCCGCCTATCAAATCTGCGACATCGCCATGTTGCCAACCACCAAGCCGGAATCCTTCGGCCGCACCGCGGTCGAGCCGCAGGTCATGGGCAAGCCGGTGCTGGCCTCCGATCACGGCGGAACCACCGAGACCGTGGTGTCGGGAGAAACCGGCTGGTTGGTGAAGGTCGACGACCCCGAAGCCTGGGCTCAGGCCATGACCAAGGCCATCGACATGGGGCCGCCCCGGCTGGCGGCCATGGGCCAGGCCGCCGCCAACCGCGCCCGCCGCCTCTATTCCGTCGACGCCATGTGCGAGGCCACCCTGGCCGCCTACGCCCAGGTGCTGGCCGCGCGCCGTTCGGGATTTAGCGCCTGATGGCCCGCGAGATTAAAAAGATCCTGGTCATCAAGCTTTCGGCCCTGGGCGACTTCGTCCTGGCTCTGGCGGCGATGAAGAAGATCCGCCAGGTGCACAAGCGGGCGCACATCACCCTCCTGACCACGCCGCCCTTCGAGGGCCTGGCCAAGGCCTGTCCGTACTTCAACGCCGTCGAGACCGATGGCAGGCCCAGCGGGCTGGGCGAATGGATGGCGCTGCGCAAGCGGCTCAAGGCCGCGCGCTATGACCGCGTCTACGATCTGCAGACCTCAGCTCAATCGGGGCGGATCTTCCACATGCTCGCCCCGTTCCCGCCGGAATGGTCGGGGATCGCCGCCGGCTGCGCCCTGCCGCACAAGAACCCGGCCCGCAATCACATGCACACGCTGGAGCGCCAGGCCGACCAGCTGAAATATGCCGGCATCTGGCCGGACGCTCCGACCGAGCCGGGCAGCGCCCCTGGCCCCGACCTCTCCTGGGTCCTGCCCAAGCCCTCGCAGGTGCGCCCCGTGCCCGGCGGCGTGCGGCCGCGGCCCTACGCCCTGTTCATCCCCGGCGGCTCGGCCCACCGGCTCGACAAGCGCTGGCCCGCCGAACGCTATGGCCAACTCGGCAAGATGCTGTCCGAACGCGGCTACGACATCGTCATCATCGGCGGCCTGCAAGAGAGCGCTTTGGCCCGCCAGATCCAGCGCTATGTGGGCCAGGCCCGCGACCTCACCGGCCGCACCGACTTCGCCAAGGTGGCGATGCTGGGCGCCAAGGCCGCCCTGGTGGTCGGCAACGACACCGGTCCGCTGCACCTGGCCGCGGCCACCGGCGCCCCGACCGTGGTGATGTTCTCCAACGCCTCAGACCCCAAGCTGGCGGCGCCGCGAGGCCACGTGACAGTGCTCAAGGCCGACAACCTTGCCGAGTTGCCGGTCTCGGCGGTTCTGCAGGCCGCGAACGCGCTTCTCCCGGCCGCTTAACGGCGATACCGCAGACGAACTTGCAGCGCCGCTTGATACTGGCCGCCGCCTTCGTCATATATGCTTTGACGACCGGAGCCTCCGCGCTGCCGGTCGTTCCCGTTACAACAGCTCTAGGAGCGAAAGCCTATTCGCCGCCCGATGCAGGCGCCGCCCGTCAAAGACGGACCGCGCATCAATGAAGACATTCGCGTTCCCAAGGTTCTGCTCATCGATCAACACGGTGAGAAGCAGGGCGTGATGCCGACTTCGTCAGCCATGGAGGCCGCCGCAGAAGCTGGTCTCGATCTCGTGGAGATCGTGCCCAACGCGGATCCGCCCGTCTGCAAGATCCTGGACTACGGCAAGTTCAAGTTCCAGGAGCAGAAGAAGAAGAACGAAGCGCGCAAGCGGCAAAAGGTCGTCGAGATCAAGGAGATCAAACTCCGCCCGAACATCGACACCCACGACTACGACGTCAAAGCCAAGGCCATGCATCGCTTCTTCGAAGAAGGCGACAAGGTGAAAGTCACCCTGCGCTTCCGTGGTCGCGAACTTGCTCACCCTGAGCTGGGCATGAAACTGCTTCAGCAAGTGAAGGCTGACTTCGATCCGGTGGCGAAGGTTGAGTACGAGCCCCGCATGGAAGGCCGTCAGATGATCATGATCCTGGCGCCGCGCTAGGCTCCGGTCACATCTAGGTTGCGAAACGGCCGCCCTTCCGGGGCGGCCGTTTTCGTTTGACCGGTATGGCAGGTGAGGCGTCCCAGCCGCACTTTCGCGGCGAAGAACAACCTACCCCCGTACTCGGACTTGCGGCGCGTCGCAGCTCCGCTTAACAGCGTTCACATGTCCGATACCGCGCCAAAGCGGGCCGCACCGTCCCCGCTTGCGGCGCCGTCCCTGATCGCCGTCATTTTTATCAATATGCTCGGCTTCGGGATCATTGTTCCGTTGCTGCCCTTCTATGCCAAGTCGTTCGACGCCCCGGCATGGCAGATCGCGCTGATCTTCTCGGCCTATTCGGTCGGGGCCTTTTTCGGCGAGCCTTTTTGGGGCCGCCTTTCGGACAAGTACGGCCGCAAGCCGCTGCTGATCTCGACCATCACCGGCAACTGCCTTTGCTATCTGGCCTTGGCGTTTGCGCCCAACATCTGGGTCGCCTTCGCCATTCGCCTGGTCGGCGGCTTGGCCGCTGGCAACGGCGCGGTGGTCCAAGGCTACATCGCCGACGTAACCCCGCCGGAAAAGCGAGCGCGCCTCCTGTCCTATCAAGGCGCCGCCTGGAACGTCGGCCTGATCTTCGGCCCGATGGTCGGCGGGCTGTTCGCCCATCCCGACGCCGGCCCGGTCGGCTTCCGCATCCCGCTGTTCATGGCTTCGGGTCTGGCCGCGCTTTGCGTCGTGGCCATCGCCGTCTTCATCAAGGAAAGCCGTGTTCGCGAGCAGGCGATCACTCATCGCCCCAGCCGCTGGGCCGCGATCAGCGACGCGGTGGGTCACCCAGTGATCGGCCGGCTGATGCTGCTCACCTTCCTGGTCGGCTTCGCCTTCACCGGCATCGAATCCACCTTCGGCCTCTGGTCGCAGGCGAAATTCGGCTGGGGGCCTCGCGAGATCGGGGTGTGCTTCGCCTTCACCGGGGCCGCCGCGGCCCTGACCCAGACCTTCCTCACCGGCCGCCTGTCCGAAAAGTACGGGGCCGGAAAGATGCTGGCGATCGGCATGGGCCTGACCGTCGTGGCGGCGGCCGGCCAGACGTTGTCGCCCGGGGGCGGAGTCACCATCGCCCTGATGTGCCTGACGGCGATCGGACAATCGGTGGCCTGGCCGAATGTCAGTGCGATGATCTCGCAGACCGCCGACCCCTATCGCCAGGGCCAGATCCTCGGCCTCAACAACGCCACCGGAGCCTTGGCCCGCGTCATCGGACCGTTCTGTGCGGGCCTCATCTTCCCGGTGCTGCTGGACGGCCCCTTCATCATGGGCGCCCTGGTGGTCGCGCCGGCGATCTTCCTGGCCCTGGCCGCCAGTCGCCGCGCAACGGCCCAGCTCGCGGCTGAGAAGCAAGCGGCGTCCACGTCATGACGCCTCCAGCGGGAGCGCCAGCGCCGCACGACGACAAGCGCGCGCTGGTCATCCTGCTGTCGGTGATCTTCCTGAACATCGCCGGCTTTGGCCTGGTCATTCCGCTGCTGCCATTCTTCGGCAAGGCGCTGGACGCGCCTGCCTGGCAGATCGCCCTGCTGTTCTCGATGTTCTCGTTCGGCCAGTTTCTGGGCGAACCCTTCTGGGGCCGGCTGTCGGACCGGGTCGGCCGGCGGCCGGTGCTGATCGTCACCATCGCCATCGCCGCGCTCTGTTATGTGGCCCTGGCCTTCGCGCCGAACATCTGGCTGGCCTTCGTCGCCCGGTTCGCGGGCGGCTTCTTCGCCGGCAACATCTCGACCCTGCAAGGCTGCATGGCCGACATCACCCCTCCGGAAAAACGCGCCGGGCGCATGGGGGTCATGGGCTCGGCGTTCTCCCTGGGCTTCATGACCGGTCCGGCGCTGGGCGGCCTGCTGGCCCATCCAGAGCTTGGCCCGATCGGCTTCCACATTCCGCTCTTTGCGGCCGCTGCGTTTGGCCTGACCTCGGCGGTCTGCGTCGCCCTGTTCGTG
>JAVBXP010000015.1 GCA_030824495.1 bacterium | reverse complement strand
TCCCCCATAAATGGGGGAGGAAAAACTCGCGGGATCACCCTCGGCCTGATCGGCCTGCTCTCCGCGCAGGTGGCGGTGTTCGCGCTGGAGGCGCTGTTTCCGCCCGACATGACACGGGCCGAACGCTCATCACCCGTGACCCTCGATCGGCGGGGCGCCTGGCTGCGCGCTTTACCGGTGGAGGACGGCCGCTGGCGAATCCGTCCCGACCTGGACCGCACCGACGCCACCTTCACCAAGCGCCTGATCAAGATCGAGGATGGCCGCTTCTGGCTGCACCCCGGCGTCGATCCCTTGGCTGTCGTCCGGGCCGCCGGGTCGGCCGTGGCTTCCGGCCGGGTGAGTTCAGGCGCCTCGACCCTGACCATGCAGACCGCCCGCCTCCTGGAACCTCGCCCCCGAACCCTGGCCGCCAAGGCGATCGAAATGGTCCGCGCGGTGCAGCTTGAGGCCCGCCTCTCCAAGCGCGAGATCCTGGCGCTCTATCTGACGCTCGCCCCCTATGGCGGTAATCTGGAGGGGGTGCGCGCCGCCAGCCTTTCGTATTTCGGCCATGAGCCGGAGACCCTGACGGCCGGCGAACAGGCCCTGCTGATCGCCTTGCCGCAGTCGCCGGAGGCTCGCCGGCCAGACCGCCGCCCCGAGGCCGCCCGCGCCGCGCGTCAGCAGGTGCTCGACAAGCTGGTCCGCATGGGCGCCCTGACCGAGGTCGACGCCGCCGAAGCGCAGGAGGAACCGCTGCCCGGCCGCGCGCCCTTCCCGGCCCTCGCCTGGCACGTCGCCGGCGAACTGGCGCGCGCCGCGCCCGACCACGAGGCCTCGGTCGTCTCGACCATCGACGCCGGCCTGCAAACGCGACTGGAGCCGCTCGCCGCCCAGGTCGCCCGCGCCCAGGGGCCGGAGGCCACCGCCGCGATCCTGGTGGTGGAGATCGAGAGCCGCGCCATCCGCGCCGCCGTCGGCTCCGGCGGCCTGCAACGACCGGGCGGTTGGATCGACATGACACGCGCCGTGCGCTCCCCCGGCTCGGCCCTAAAGCCCTTCATCTACGCCTTCGCCTTCGACGACGGCATCGCTGCGCCCGACACCCAGATCGAGGACGCCGCCCGCCGGTTCGGCGACTATCAGCCGGAGAACTTCGACCGCGTGTTTCGCGGCAAGGTCACCGCCCGCGAGGCCCTGACCAACTCCCTGAACGTCCCAGCCGTGGAACTGCTGGACAAGGTCGGCCCTGGCGCCTTCGAAGCGCGCGTCGACGCGGTGGGCGTCAATCTGGTTCGCCCTAAGGCCCAGACCCGCTCAGCGGGCCTGGCGCTCGCCCTCGGTGGCGTCGGGATCACCATGCGCGACCTGGCGGTGCTCTACGCCGCGCTCGGCGATGGCGGGGTCGCCAAGCCGCTGGCCTGGACGGAAGATCAGGCCGAGCACCGCCGTCGCCAGGGCGGACGCCGGCTGATGCGGCCTGAAGCCGCGACCCAGGTGCTGGACATCCTGCGCGAGACGCCGCCACCGGCGGGCTCGACTCCCGCCGCCCTGACCAAGGGACGGCCGGTCATGGCCTTCAAAACCGGCACCTCCTACGGCTTCCGCGACGCCGTCGCCGCCGGGGTGGTCGGGCCTTATGTGATCGTAGTGTGGACCGGCCGGGCCGACGGCGGCGCACGTGGCGGGCTGACCGGTCGCGACGCCGCCCTACCGCTTCTGTTCGACACCGCCGACCTGATCGACGCCCCGCCCTCGGCTCCGCGCCCGATCGCCCCGCGCGCCGCGCCCGAAGCGCTCGCGAAGCTGGAGCAGCGCGTCGAGGGACCGCGGCTGATCTTCCCGCCAAACGGTTCGAGCGTGCAGGTCGAGGCTTTCGGTCCAACCTCGCGGGGGCTGGCGTTGGCGGCTGGCGGCGAGAACCTGTCGTGGTACGTGGCCGGGGAGCCGCTCGCCGCCGATCCAGTCAGCGGCCGGGTGATCTGGCGCCCCAAGGGGCCGGGCTTCTACCGGATCACCGTCGTCGATGGCGAAGGCCGCAAGGCGACGGCGCGGGTGCGGATCAAGGGGTAGGGAAGAAAGACCCCTCACCCGGCCTCTCCCCAACGGGGAGAGGAGAAGAAACATTCCTCTCCCTCGGGAGAGGTTAGGTGAGGGGGCGGCGCGCAGCGACGCTTAGCCGCCTCAGCTCTCGTCGATGATCTTTTCCAACGCCTTGGGCCCCGAGATCGCGCAGTTCATGTCCGTCACCAGTCCGTTGGCGATCGAATAGACCCAGCCGTGGACGCAGAGGTCCTGGCCACGCGCCCAGGCGTCCTGCACGAACACGTCCGAGGCGACGTTGCGCACCTGGCGCATGACGTTCAGCTCGATCAGCCGGTCGAGACGCTCGTGGTCGTGCAGCGCTTCAAGCTCGACGCGGTTCTCGGCATAGACCTCGCGGATCGGGTGCAGCCAGTGATCGACCAGCCCCCGGCGCTTGCCGTCCACCGCGGCGGCGACGCCGCCGCAGCCATAGTGGCCCACCACCATGATGTGCTTCACCTTCAGCACGTCGACCGCGAACTGCAGCACCGACAGGTAGTTGGCGTCCTGCGGCGGGGCGAGGTTGGCGACATTCCGGTGAACAAACAGCTCGCCAGGATCGAGGTTGACGATCTCGTTGGCCGGGACGCGGCTGTCGGAACAGCCGATCCAGAGATATTCCGGGCTCTGTTGAGCGACCAGTCGCTTGAAGAACCCCGGATCGACGGAGAGCTTTCCAGCCGCCCAGATGCGATTGTTCTCTTTCAGGTCTTCAAGCATGGACGGCGTCCGGTTGGTTGTCGGGTTGGGCGGCGATGAAGGCGGGATGCTGGGCGGCGTGATCGGCGACCGCGCGGATCGCGGGGAACGGCGTCAGATCCACATTGTAGCGCCCAGCCGAATAGACCTGCGGGATCAGGCAACAGTCGGCGATGGTGGGTTGATCGCCGAAGGCGAAGCCCTGGCCATGCCTTGCGACCATCGGTTCCAGCGCTGTGAAGCCATCGACGATCCACCGCTGGCTCCACGCCTCGCGGCCGGGCGCATCGACGCCCAGGTCGGTCAGCGCCTTCTGGATGCGCATATTATTCAGCGGATGGATGTCGCAGGCGATGATCGCGGCCATGGCCCGCACGGTCGCGCGGTCAAAGACGTCTTTCGGCAGCAAGGCCGGCTCGGGATGGACCTCCTCCAGCCACTCCAGGATGGCCAGGCTCTGGGTCAGGACCCGGCCATCGGCTTCGAGCGCCGGCGTCAGATGTTGGGCGTTCCTGGCCGCGACATAGTCGGCGGCGTGTTGCTCGCCCTTCAACAGGTTCACCCCGACATAGCTGTAGTCGAGCCCCTTCAGCCGCAGCCCGATCCGAACGCGATAGGGCGCGGTTGCGCGCCAGTATGAGTGCAGCGTGAGTGTCATGCGCTCACCGTGAAGATCAGCTGTCCCACGCCTTCGATCTCGCCGGTGACGACGTCGCCCGGCACGAGCGGACCAACGCCTTCGGGCGTGCCGGTGAAGATCAGGTCGCCCGGCGCAAGGGTCCAGAGCTTGGAAGCCTCGGCGATAATTTCGGCCACGTTCCAGATCATGTCGGAGACCTCGCCCTGCTGGCGGAGTTCGCCGTTCACGGAGATGGCGATGCGGCCCTGCGGCGGCGGACCGTCCCACTTGCGGATCGCCGAGATGGGCGCCGAGGCGTCGAAGCCCTTGGCGGCGTCCCAGGGATGGCCCTTGTCCTTGGCGGCGTTCTGCAGGTCGCGGCGGGTCAAGTCCACGCCGACCGCATAGCCGTAGACGAGGCCGAGCGCCTGATCGACAGCGATGTCGCGCCCGCCGCCCTTCAGCGCCACGACCAGTTCGATCTCGTGATGCAGGTTGCTGGTCCGCGACGGATAGGGCGCCGGCTGGCCGGGCTGAACGATCGCATCGGCGGGCTTGGCGAAGAAGAATGGCGGGTCGCGGTCATCGCCGCCCATTTCCTTGCGGTGAGCGGCGTAGTTGCGGCCCACACAGAGGATTCGCCGAATGGGGAAAACAGCGGCCTCCCCCTCGACGGGCGCGGTTGTGGGCGCGGGCGGCGGCAGGACGTAGGCGGTCATAGCTGCCGCCATACGCCCGGAGGCTCATCCTGTGAACCCCCGCCGCCGCCCCTTAGGGCCTAGCGCCTACTTCGTGGCGTCGCGCAGGGTCTTCGCGTGGTCGAAATGCTGCTGAACCACCGGCGCGGTGGAAGCCGCGAAGGCCTTGATCGCCGGGACGTCGCCGTCCTGGGCGTAGCGCTGCATCAGGTTCAGCGCGCTCTGGTGAGCATCGACCTGGTTCTCAAGATAGGCCTTGTCGAAATTGGCCGCCTTCTTGAGATCGTCGAGCTTGGCTTGAAGGTCAGCCGGCAAGACGGTCACGAGCACCAGGGTCGTCTGATTGGCGTCGGCGATCGCCTTCTTGAGCTCGGCGGTCGACTTGGTATGGGCCGCAACCATGTCGGCGGCGAACTTCTTCACCTCGGCGTTCTTGGACGTCGCCTGCGCCAGCTTGGCGGCTTCGACCTCGAACAGGTCGCTGGCCGACGCCTTCTCGACGAAGACCGGGGCGGAGGCTTCGTCAGCCGGTGTGGCGATCGTCGCGGCGGGATTGGCGTCAGGTGTCGCTGCCTGTTCCGCGGGCGTTGCGGCGCCCTGAGTCTCAGTCTTCTGGCCGCAGGCGGCGAGCGAAAGGGCGGCGATGGCCGCGCCCGCGATCAACAGGGGACGAGTCATGGGTTACTCCTGGCATTGACATACGAAGGTTCACGCGGCTCCAAACAAGCTGCGCACGTCTCCAAACTCACGGATGCGTGATGAGTTCCGGGGAGGGTGAAAACGTGACCGAAGCCAGCAGCGCCGCCGCGACAGCCAATGACGGCCCCCTGAAGGGCCTGCGCGTTATCGAGATGGGCACCCTGATAGCCGGTCCGTTCTGCGGCCAGATCCTCGGCGATTTCGGCGCGGACGTGATCAAGATCGAAGACCCCAAGGTGGGTGATCCGATGCGCCAGTGGGGCCGAAGCCTGCCCAAGGGCCTGTCGCCCTGGTGGCCGGTGATCGGCCGCAACAAGAAGTCGGTCGGCCTGAACCTGCGCACGCCCGAGGGCCGCGCCATCGCCGAGACCCTGATCGACGGGGCCGACGTGCTGATCGAAAACTTCCGGCCCGGCACCATGGAAAAGTGGGGCATGAGCTATGAGGCCCTGGCCGCCCGCAACCCGCGCCTGATCATGGCCCGCGTCTCCGGCTTTGGTCAGACCGGTCCCTATGCCAGCCGCGCGGGCTATGGCCTGATCGGCGAGGCGATGGGCGGGCTGCGGCACGTCACCGGCGAGCCCGACCGCCCCCCGGCTCGCGCCGGCATCTCCATCGGCGACAGCCTGACCGCCATGCATGCTGTCATGGGGATCACGATGGCCATGCATGCCCGCGAGCGCACCGGCCGCGGTCAGGTCGTCGACGCCGCCCTCTATGAGAGCGTTCTGGCGGTGATGGAGAACCTGGTCACCGAGTACGACCTGACCGGCTATGTCCGCGAGCGCTCCGGCTCCGTCCTGCCCGGCATCGCGCCGTCAAATGTCTATCCCTGCGCCAACGACGAGATGATCCTGATCGGCGGCAATGGCGACACGGTCTATGCGCGGCTGTGCGAGACCATGGGCCGGCCTGAGCTGGCGCGCGATCGCAAGTTCGTCGATCACGCCGCCCGCGGCGCCAACCAGGCCGAACTCGACCAGATCATCAGCGCCTGGACCAGCACCCAATCTCTGGACGCCCTGCTGGAGCTGCTGGAAGCCAAGGGTATCCCGGCCGGCCGCATCTTCCGCGCGCCCGACATGTTGGAGCACGAGCAGTTCAAGGCTCGCGAGTCGATCGTCGAGACCGATCATCCAGTGTTCGGCAAGATCAAGATGCAGAACGCCTTCCCGAAGATGTCGGAGACCCCCGGCGCGGTCCGTTGGCCCGGCCCGGCCCTGGGTCAACACACTGACGAGGTGCTGGCAGGCGCCGGCCTCACATCCGAGGCGATCGCCGAGCTGCGCGCCAAAGGGGTCGTCTAGGGGTCAGGCGGCGACGCCGAACGCCGCGCCGACGCCGGCGGTGATCGCCATGGCGACCGCGCCCCAGAAGGTCACCCGGACGATAGCCTTGCCGATCGGTGCGCGGCCGGCCCGCGCCCCGATGGCGCCCAGCAGGGCGAGGTAGAGGATCGAGGCGATCGACACCGCCGGAACCACGACCGACAGCGGCGCGACCATCGCCGCCGCCAGCGGCAAGGCCGCCCCCGCCGAAAAGGTCAGCGCCGAGGTGATCGCCGCCTGGATCGGGCGCGCGGCGGTGGTCGCCGAAATACCCAGTTCGTCGCGGGCGTGGGCGGCCAGCGCGTCTTTGGCGGTGAGTTGCACCGCCACCTGCCTGGCCAGATCAGGCGCCACGCCCCGGGCGACATAGAGTTGCGCCAGTTCCTGAAGCTCGGCCTCAGGACTCGATCGAAGCTCCCGCTTCTCCTGAGCTAGCGCCGCTCGCTCAGTGTCGAGTTGGGAACTGACAGAAACATACTCTCCGGCGGCCATCGACATCGCGCCCGCCACCAGGGCCGCGCCGCCAGCGATCAGGATGTCCGTCCGCCCTTGCGCCGCCGCCGCCACCCCGACAATCAGGCTGGCGGTCGAGACGATGCCGTCATTGGCGCCCAGCACCGCGGCACGCAGCCATCCGATACGCTCGATCGGATGGTTTTCCTGGTGTTCGGTGCTCATTCCGGCCCCTTCAGAACTCTTGGCGTTCGACGCTACGCGGATCGTTCACGCGCGTCGCGGCGTAGATTTCGCCACGCCGGGCGATCTCGCGCCAGGGTTTGGCCTTGTTGAGCGCCACATCCAGGCTCGGCGCGGCCCGGTCGAGCTCGGCGACCACCACGTCCGAAGTTCCGTCGTCCGGACACCGCGCCAACCAGCGTCCATGCGGGCCGATGACGCCGGAGGCCATGGCGCGGCTGCATTGCGCCGGGACGCTGACCCCGAACCAGCAGTTGGTGGCTGCGGCATAGGCCTGGGCCATGACGCCGAACATGGGATCTTCGGAAAAACTGGAGAACAGCACGACGTCGGCCCCGCGCGCGGCGTAGTCGAGAAACAGCTCCGGGAAATTGATCTCGATGCAAAGCGACAGGCCAAACGAGAACCCGCCCAATGGGAAGATGACGGGGTCAACCCCCGGTGCGTACCAGCCGGTGACCTCGGTATTGGACAGCCGCCGCTTGTCATACCTGGTCGCAAGAGCACCCTGGTCATCGATCACATAGAGGCTGTTGTGGGGCCGGTTGGGCGCGCCGAGCCGATGATTGGCCCCGGCCACCACCCAGATCGAAAGTTCGCCGGCCAGCGCCGCTGTCTCTTCAAGCTCGGCCTTCAGGCCCTCCCAGTCGACAGCCCAGCCGGCCAATCTCAGCTTGCCCTCGCCAGAGGGATAGCCCGAGACCGCGCCCTCCGGGAATTGCACGAGGTGGGCGCCCATATCGGCCGCCTGGCGCATCAAGCGGCGAACCTCGCGACCATTGGCGTGGTGATCAAGGCCGACCTGGCTCTGGCCGACGGCGATACGCAGAATCTGGTTCATGCCCCTCCCAACCCTGGCGAGGTTTCTGGGTGGATCGCGGGCTGTCAATGCGAAGGCCGGTTGACCGCCAAGGCCCCGGCGCCGCCCATGGGGAAAACTAGGAGGAACCGCCCCATGCCCATCGCCGCCGTGAACGGTCTTTCGCTCTATTTCGAACGGGCCGGATCGGGTGAGCCGCTGCTGTTCATCTCCGGCACAGGCGGGGATCTGCGCAACAAGCCCAACCAGTTCGATGGTCCGCTGGGCAAGGCGTTCGACATGATCTCCTATGACCAGCGCGGCCTTGGGCGTTCCGACAAGCCTGACCGCCGCTACACCATGGCCGACTATGCCGACGACGCCGCCGCCCTGATGGACAGCCAGGGCTGGGATCAGGCTCATGTGGTCGGGGTCTCGTTTGGCGGCATGGTCGCCCAGGAGCTCGCCCTGCGGCATCCGGCCAAGATTCGTCGCCTCGTGCTGGCCTGCACCTCGCCGGGCGGCGCGGGCGGCTCGTCGTTCGCCTTCCACGAAATCGGGCGCCTGGCCGGCGAGGCTCGGGCCAAATACCTGACGCCGATCTCCGACACGCGCCGCGATGAAGCGTGGGCTGTCGCCAATCCCGAGGCCTACGCCAAGCTGATCGCGATGACCGCGGCCGACCCGTTCGCCGGTGAACCCGGCCGCCGCGAAGGCGCCGAACGCCAGTTGGAGGCCCGTGCCGATCACGACACCTGGGAACGCTTGCCGCAAATCACTGCGCCCACTCTGGTCGTCGGCGGCCGCTATGACGGAATCGCCAAACCCGAGAGCCTGGAACTCATGGCCGGCCGCATCCCCGGCGCCGAGCTGCGCTTCTTCGAGGGCGGCCACATGTTCATGCTGCAGGATCGCGCCGCGGTCCCGGCGATGATCGAGTTTCTGAACCGCTAGGTTTTCGCCAGGATGCCTGCGACGGCGGCGGCGACCTGGGTGACGTCATAGGGCTTGCGGATCACCGGCGCGTCAAAGCCCAGCGGAGCGCCGCCCGCCTCGCCGTAGCCGGTGGCGAACACAAAGGGCACGCCGCGCGCGGCCAGGGCCTCGGCCACCGGCGTCACCGATAGGCCGTTGAGATTGGCGTCCAGAACAGCGGCGTCGATCGGCCCATCGAGCAGACTCATGGCCTCCGCCAGCTCATAGGCGGGTCCGACGATTTCGGCCCCGGCCTCCGCAAGCCCGGTCTCCAGCTCCAGCGCCAGCAGGACCGCATCCTCGACAATCAGCACCCGCGCGCCGCGCAGGTCGGTTGAACCGCTGATCACCGGCGTGGGCGGCAATGGCTCCGGCGTCGGCGCCTCAGGCATCAGTTCGGGGCTGTCGACGACCGCCGCTGGCCCGGCCCGCAGCCGCACGCAGACGCCAGATCGCCGGTACTCGATCTCCGCCTCGCCGTGCAGTTCTCGGCCTGTGACCTGGCTGAGCAAGGTCGCGCCAAACCCGCGATGCACCGGCAGGGAAACCGGCGGCCCGCCGCTTTCGGTCCAGAAAAGTTCGAAGCCGCCATCGGCGATCCGCGTCCAGCGCACATCGACCCGGCCGTTCTCGACCGCGAGCGCCCCGTATTTCACGGCGTTCGTCGCCAGTTCATGCAGCGCCAGCGACAGGGCGTTGGCCGCCCGGGGCGTCAGGAAGAGCTCTGGCCCTTCCCAACGGGTCTGGCCGGGCGCGATCCCGCCCAACTCCGCCGCCGCCAAGTGCGCCACCGCCGCGCCACGCCAGCGCGCGGCCGTCAGCAGTTCGTTGGCCGAGGCCATGGATTTCAGGCGGCCAGCGAAGGTCTTCAGGAAACTGTCGAGCGACGTGGTCCGCTTGGCGGTTTGCTGGGCCAGCGCCTGCACCGCCGCCAGGACGTTTTTGACCCGGTGATCCAGCTCGAGCATCAGGGCGCGGCGGCGGTCCTCGTCGGCGCGGCGATCACTGATGTCCTGGGTCACGCCGCAGATGCGCAGCGGGCGGCCGTTCTCGTCGCTGACCAGAATGCCCGACGACCTGACCCAGACGACCCGTTCGTCGCTCTCGCGGACGCGGCGGTACTCGACCTCGAAACGGCCCTCGGCGCGTATGGCCGCTTCCATCAATTTGCGGGTCTTGTCACGGTCCTCAGGATGGACGCCGCGATAAAGGACATCGCCCCGCTCGGCGGCGATCTCGCCGGCGGGCAAGCCGGTGATTTGGGCCATTCGCTCGCTGACATGCAGGACGTCGGCGACCATGTCCCAATCGTACTCACCCAGGCGTGCTGATTGCAGCGCTAACTGCAGGCGCTCACGGTCCAGGTTCGGTTCAGCGGCGGGCGTCGCCATGGCGTGACCATAAAGCCGGGTTCGAGTCATAGCGACAGGAACCACAAGTTGTATGCCTTCTTTTGATTGACGCATCCCAAACGGCTTTCCGCATCCCCTGGAACCGCCTATTGTCTTTGACGTTCCGGCAATGCTCACATGCCACACTCAAGGACCCCTTGAGCCCGCCCGCAGTACTGGAGAGACTGAAATGGCCACCAACGCCGCCGATTACAAAGACGAAGCCAAGGCCGCCGCCAATTCGGTCGCCGAATCCGCGCATAAGCTGTCGAGCGAAGCGCAACGCAGCTTCAACGACGCCGCCAAGCGTTTCGAAAAAGTCGTCAGCGAGGGTCTGGACCAAATTCGCGCCCAGTCGCGCACCTATGCCGACAACGCCGGCGAACACCTCGATGACGCTCAACGCTATGTGGTCGAACGCGTGAAGGAAAAGCCCTTGGTGGCTGCCGGCGCCGCGCTCGGCGTTGGTCTCTTGGTCGGTATCTTGCTGGCCAGCGGCCGTAACCGTTGATCCTGAAGAAGACGATCTATTACGCCGTCGCCGTCGCCGCGCTCGCCGCGGCGGCGACTGTTTGTGTCGTGTTCCTGGCGCTCGCGCTCTACGCCGCGCTCGTCCCGAACATTGGACCAGCGTGGTCGGCCGCGGCCGTGGCTGCCGCCGCCCTCACGGTGACGGTGATCCTGTCGGCGGTTCTGCTTGGGAAGATCATCCCGCCCCATCCGCCGGGGCAACAACCCAACGAGCCTGACCTGACCATGCGGGTTTTTGAACTCGCGCGGGACAAACCGTGGGTCGCGCTTGGCGCCCTCGGGGCGCTCGGCGCGGCGGCGGCCGTGGCGATGAAGAACCCAAAAATCACCAGCGCGGTGATAACGACCTTGATCGCCAGCCGCGTCGCCAAGAAATAGAGAACTAAACCGGATGCTCGGGGTTTCAATGGGACTGCGGGCTCCGGCCCCACTCCTATCCCCCAGGAACGTCCTATGTTTGAATTGCCCGATCTCGCCTATGACCACGCCGCTCTGGAGCCAGTGATCTCCAAGGCGACGATGCACCTGCATCACGACAAGCATCACAAGCGCTATGTCGACGTCACCAACCAGATCCTCGAGGAAAAGGGCCAGAAGCCCGCCAGCCTCGAAGACGTGGTTCGCGAGACCGCCGGCAAGGCCGACGCCAAGAAGCTGTTCAACAACGCCGCCCAATCCTGGAACCACGCCTTCTTCTGGGCCTGCATGACCCCGACGAAGCAGACCCCCGACGGCGACCTGGCCAAGGCTATCGACCGCGATTTCGGCGGCCTCGACAAGCTGAAGGAAGAGTTCGTGAAGGCCGGCGTCGCCCACTTCGGTTCGGGCTGGGTCTGGCTGGCGGCCGAGGGCGGCGCGCTGAAGATCATCGACACCCATGACGGCGAAGACCTGCTGCCGAACAAGGGCCAGACGCCGCTGATCGTCTGCGACCTGTGGGAGCACGCCTACTATCTCGACCACAAGAACGACCGCGAGGCGTTCCTGAAGGCCTGGTTTGACGCCCTGGCCAACTGGTCCTTCGCCGCCGACCAGTATGCGGCCGCTCAGGGCACGGGCGAAGCCTGGCGCTACCCGCTCCCGGCCTAGACCTGCGGAACTGCTTAGCCGGCAAGACGTTCTTAATACCGGATACAAATTCGGAGGAACGACATGCTCGGCTGGGCCTTGACTTTCCTGGTGGTCGCCCTGATCGCCGGTGTACTTGGTTTTACGTCCATTGCGGGCGCCGCGATGGGCGTAGCCAAGATTCTATTCTTCGTCTTCCTGGTGCTGTTCGTGGTTTCCCTCGTCATGCACATGGTTCGAGGGCGCGGAGCCTTATAGCGCGACGTCCAAGACGTGAGACTGCAACGCCCGCCCTTCACCGGGGCGGGCGTTTTAGCGTCTGCGGTCCAGGGACCAGGTCCGATAGGGCGTGTAGTGCGAGCGTTCCCACGCCTGGGCGATGACCCGGATCTCCGCGTCGTCGGCTTCGATGATATTAAATCCTGCCGGCACGCCCCGCTCGCGCACCGACAAGGTCCCAGCCCCGACTGCATAGGTCTTGCCGTCGCCAAACGGATAGGGCCACGCGAAGGGCGCATGGATATGCCCGGAAAGTACAAGATCGACACGGCACTCGGCCAAGGCCTGTGCTGCGGCGCTCCCGCCCCACACTTTTGCGGTCATTGGACCGCCGATCATCTCGGTCAGCGGGTGATGGCAGACCAGGATCTTCAGCTTTCCATCGGCTGCGCCGCACAGCCAATCGGTGGCGTCGCGAGTTTGCCGACGCGATATCTGCCCCTTTGACCAGTTCGCCCGAGGCTGGACGCCGCGGGCGGTGTTCAGCCCGCGCACCAGGAAATCATCGGCGACGTGGGTCTGGGCCTCCGCCGGTCCGATCATTCTGCTGAAGCGGGCGAACGGCGTGAAGAACCGCTCCCACCATGCCAGGTACGGTGCATCGTGATTGCCGGGGCAGACCAACATCGGGCCCGGCACGGTCTTCAGCCACGCAGCGGCTGTCTCGAACTCCCCCACCGCCCCGAACTGGGTCAGGTCGCCGGAAACGATGGTGAGGTCAAAGCCACCCGACCCGATCATCTCAGCAGCGGCGGCGACGGCGGCGACATTCTCGCCTCCGAAGTGGATATCGGACAGATGGGCGATCCTGATCACGCCGCCGGCTCCGGTGGCGGGGCCAAAATCCGGGCGACCTTTGGACGCCATTCGACCTTTGCCGTCGAACCCAGCCGCACGGGTTCGCCATCCAGAACCGCAGGGATCCTTCCCGCCGACCAGACGCCCGCCGTCTGGCAGGGGTGCGTCTCGACGGAGGGATCGACGCGCCAATCCGACACCAAGGCGTTCAGACCGATGCGGGCGGCGTCGATCACACTCTTGGGATCGATCACCGCAGCCTCAAGCGCCTGATCGGTATCGGACATGATTTTTGAGGCCAGCGGGCATAGGAACGCCAAGGCTTCGGCCTTGCCCCGCGGCCCGCCGTCCAGGGCGTAGCGCAGGCGCCCGGAGAAGGCCCGGGCCCAGGCTCGCTGTGAGCGCCGCCAAGCCAGGGTCAGCCGCCGCTCACGCACCGCTTCACGCGCCGGCGCCCAGAGTGCAGGGGAGCCGAGGATCGCCGCGACCAGGAAATTGCGGCCATCGATCCGCCCTCCCCCGATGGGGCGTTCGCGGCCCGTCTCCAGTGCGCCACGCAGCGCATCCTGCCAGGGCGTCACGCCATAGACCGCATAAGGCAGCATATTCATCGTACCGCCCGGCAAGGGCGCGATCACCGGACCGTCCGGCCCCGCCATCTCTGCGGCCGTGCGGGCGGTCCCATCGCCGGCCAGGATGATCAGCAGATCGGGGTCGGCGTCCACGGCGTCGCGCAGGCAGCGGGTCAGATCGCCGCTCTCCGGAGCGCAGACGTTCGATTTCAGACCGAGCTCGGACAGCAGAGCCCGCATTTCGTCAGGGGCCTGGGCCGATACGCTGCCCGAGGCGGTGTTCACCACCACTTCGACGCGGGAAATTTTGGGCTTCACATCCATGATCGTCAGCCCGCCGTTCGTCGGGCCGACCGCCACGCGCAGCCTTCGGCCCCGAGTTGATCGCGCAGGGCTGAGCCCAGATGGCGACGTTGGGGCATGGTGGGTACTCCGGTTTACTTGTCCTGCCTAACGGTGAAGCCTGAATGGGGTTCCGATCGGAACTCGCCCTCAAGCAGCGCGTTGGCTCCGGCGGGATATGTTCAAGGAGAGCCCATATGCTCAAGGCCCTTTCGCTTAAGCCGTTGATCGCCATAGCCGGCGCTGGTCTGTTGACGGCCGCCTGCACCACCACGGGGAACGTGGAACGCAACGCCGCAGGCGGGGCCGCGCTCGGCGCGCTGGCCGGCGCTGTGATCGGCAATAACGTTGGCGGCGGCGACGCGGGAACCGGGGCCGCTATCGGCGCGGCGCTCGGCGGCGGCGCCGGCGCGGTCCGCGGCTGCCGCCAGGACGGCGGTTGCGGGGCTCAGCCCAGCGCCAACCATCGCCAATACTACGATGAAAGAGCCGGTCGGTATTACTACTACGACTCCGGTTCGGGACGGTATTTCTGGGAAGACGGCAGCCCGCGGTAAGGGCTCCGTCTAGACTAGCTTAGCTTGGGCGGTCGGTTATGCTGACCGCCCTTTCCGTTATCGCTTGGGGCTTGAAGACTATGGGGCTTGGAATGAGGACTTCGACGATCATCGCAGTCGCGATTGGCGCCGGCCTGGCCGTCTCCGGCTGCGCGACGCTCAGCAATACCCGCGACCAGATCGTCAAGGCGCCCGCCGCCTGCGAAGACGTGACCGTGCAGATTTACTTCGAGCCCGACAGCTCTGAGGTGACCAGCGAGGGTCAGGCCGTGCTGAACCAGGCCTCTGCTCAAGCCAAGTCGTGCAAGATCGAGCGCGTTCGCGTCATGGGCCTGGCTGACGCTGTCGGCGCCCCGGCGGCGAATCTCGAGATTTCAAAGAAGCGCGCCGCGGCCGTGACCCGCTCGCTGAATTCGACCGGTCTGCCCACGCCCGAGTTCGACCTTGCCGCGGCGGGTCAGACCGGCGCCATCACCGCCGAAGGCGATGCGCGCCTCATGCGTCGCCGGGCCGACGTCACGATCGAGCTCAGCAACCCCTAGGCGGTAGGGCCACCAAAAGAAAAGGCGGGCCCAGCGGGTCCGCCTGTTTGAGGCTGCATCATCGAGAAAAGGGGGTGCGGAGGCAGCAGACCGGCCTGGAGGCCGGCCTCAAGTCGGGGGGGGCGTCGCCGCCTCCGCAATCCATAAACCCGCCCCCATGCCAATCGTTCCCGCGACGCGCGAAATTTTTTCGGGCCTATTTCGACTCTACGTCAATCACCGGCATGGCGTTGAACTCGGCGAGAGTCAGGGGGGTCGAAAGCCCGTCGCTCTCGATCCGCAGCGAGCCATAGGAGAGGCTGCGCGGCCCACCTGGGCGCGGCCCTTTCGGTCGCACCAACACCTGGGCCGGGGATCCGTCGCGGCGCAAAGTGACGCGCTCCACCTCACCGAGAACGACGCCATCGCGGCCCCGAACGGTACGGCCGACCAGTTGCGCGGCGGTCGTGCCGCCCTGCGCGGTGTCGACCCCGTGGGCGGACGCCGAAGGAGCCTGGGCGTGGGCCGGCAGACCAGCGGCTGAGGCGAGCAGGGCGGCAGTGAAGAGAGCGATCATCGAACGAGTCATGCCCCTAAGATAGGGGATCGGCCCCCTCAACCGAAGCCCAGGCATGCAGATGTGTTCCTGGCCCGTGAATTGGAACACCCGCACCGCCGGCACGTTAGCCAGATGCGGGTCCGTTGCCCGTCTTGTCAGGGGCGAAGACCGTGATCGGCACTCATGACGACCCACACAGCCTGATCATTTCATCCGGTAGCCGACCGGTGCGCCGACGCTGGATTGCGTTGGCCGTCATTCTGTCGGTCGCGTTGGCTGGCGCGCTGCTGGGCCAGATGTCGGTGGTCCGCAATGACGCATCTCGACCGACGCCGCCCGGCCCCTTCAGCCAGCTCCCCCACTAATTTCAGGAGGCGACATCCATGGCCATTCTCTCGCGCCACTCTTCCCGTTCCACGCTCAACGCCACGAGCGCCCGGCAAGGGCGCTTCGGCGTTCACATGTTCTGGGTACTGGTGGTGTCGACTGCCCTGGCCGCCCTCGCTCTGTTTGCAGCTTGGTCGTGGCGGGCCGACGACCTGGCCTCCACCGCTCCCAACAACGCGCGTCAGCCGGCTGACGCCGCCGCCTTCAATATGGGCGACCCGGCGGCCCAACAGACCACTTCATCGCCGAACACTCCGCCCAACTAGACCAGCCTGGTCGGATATACAAAAGCGGCCGCCCCATCAGGCGGCCGCTTTTTCGTGGTCGTCGAACGATGCGGCTAGAGCACCGACTGCCCTTTGACCGCCCGGACCACGAAGCTGACCACCAGCAGGACCAGGAAGATCACAAAGAGCACCTTGGCCACGGTCGCGGCGAAGCCGGCCAGGCCCACAAAGCCCAGAAAGCCGGCCAACACGGCGAGGACGGCGAACAACAGAGCCCAACCCAGCATCGAATTCTCCCGCAAATGAAAAACGCCGCGCCGAGATCGACGCGGCGTTTCAAGAACGCGAGGTGATCGCCGCCGTTCCGGCTAGGCAGCCTTGCGGGTGTTGCGCGGGTGGAAGAACAGCGCCTGGCCGATCGCCGCCTTCACCGTTTCCGGCTGGAACGGCTTGGTGATCAGGAAGGTCGGCTCGGGCCGTTCACCGGTCAGCAGGCGCTCGGGGAAGGCAGTGATGAAGATCACCGGCACATCGAAGCGCGCCAGGATATCCTTGACCGCGTCGATCCCGGACGAACCGTCGGCGAGTTGGATGTCCGCCAGGACCAGACCCGGAGTCTTACGGGCGACCGCATCGACCGCTTCTGTGCGCGTCGCGGCGATGTCGACCACGGTATGGCCAAGCTCGGTGACCAGCGCCTCGATATCGGCGGCGATGACCGGTTCATCCTCGATGATCAGGACGTCAGTGGCGAGCTCGGCGTCGATCTCGGACTGGGCTTCGGCGATCAGACGTTCGACCTCGGGGAAGTCCACGCCCAGGATCTGAGCAGCCTCCGACGGCGTGAAGCCCTCGAGCGCCGTGAGCAAGAAGGCCTGGCGCGAGCGCGGCGCGATGCGCATCAGGCGACGGCTGGCGTCATCGACACCGCCCTCGTCATCGCCGGGCGCTTCAAGTTGCGCACCGGTCGAAAGCCAGATCGCGTGGAAGACGTGATAGAGCGCGACCCGCGGGGTGAGGCTGTCCTCAAGCACCCGGTCACCGGCGGCGACAGCTTCCAATGCGACGCGAACATAATGGTCGCCGGTCGTCTGGTCGCCCGTTAGCGCGCGCGCATAGCGGCGCACATAGGGCAGATGCGGCGCCAATCGGGCAAGAAGACTCAAGGTAAAACCCCTCCCTAGGAGATGAAAATTTTACGCCCACGGGGGAACCTTCCCCAACGGGGGCGCATCATGTGCTCCAAACGTCGCCTTTGGGAACCGGTTCCCTCAGAAACTGGTTTTCCCCATGCTATATGCGGGATCATGGAACCCTGGGTGGGGTGAGGCGTTGACGGGCCACGATAACGAACCGAGGGGGCGGGCTCCGCGAAAGCCGGGCGCCGATGCCATGATAGAACAACGAGCCACTGAAGATCGGCGCCACGCGCCGGCGGCGCTGGACGAAGCCCGGCTGCGTCAGCAGGCGATTGGCGTGCGATTGCGTCAAATGTTCGATGAGGTCGTCAGCGAACCCGTCCCGGACGAGTTCCTCGCCATCCTTCGTCAAGCCGACAAGAAGACCGCGGAGAATGGCTGATGGCGGGCGACAGCAAGGCCCGGCCGCCCACCGATCCCGCGGTTGACGAAGCTTTCAAGCGCGAGCTGGTCAAGCTTATCCCGCATCTTCGCGCCTTCGCCAGGACTCTGGCCGGCGAGCCGGCCGGGGCGGACGATCTGGCCCAGGACGCCATGATGAAGGCCTGGGACGCTCGCGCCAGCTTCCAGATGGGCACCAACATGAAGGCCTGGACCTTCATGATCCTGCGCAACCAGTTCTATTCCGAAAAGCGTCGATCCTGGCGCCAGACCCAGCTTGACCAGGAAGCCGCCGAACGCACCCTGGTCGCGGTGGATGATCCGGAAGCTCCGGTGGCGCTGGACGAACTTCGCCTAAGTCTGGCTCAACTACCGCCGGAACAACGCGAAGCCCTGATCCTCGTCGGTGCTGGCGGCTTCGCCTACGAAGAAGCCGCAGACATTTGCGGCTGCGCTGTCGGCACAGTGAAAAGCCGCGTGAGCCGGGCGCGCCGCGCGCTCCATGCTATTTTGGAAGACGGCTCATACGAGCGGGACGGGAGCGCGGCTGGAGACGCCATGAGCTCGATTCTCGCCGACGCGGAGCGGCTGAGTACTGTTCGTTAGGCTGAGAGGATGCATGTCTCGCCTTGGGGTTCCCTATCTACCATCCGGGTCCGGTTAACGGCGGCGCTGGCCGCCGCCCTCTTGCCCGTTCTGGTGCTCGGCGTTCTACAGTCGGGGATCGCCTTCCGGCGCGAAAGCGTCCAACTACGCGAAGGACTCGCCGCCGCCTCTGAGCGCAGCGCCGCCACCGCCCGCGCGCGGATGGAAGCAGCCGACATCCTGCTCGAAACCCTTGCTCCCGGTTCCGTGGGTTTCAATTGCGCCCAGCGGCTCGCCGAGGTGACGGCGCGGATTCCCGGCTATTCGAACCTGATCCGCTTCGATCGGCGCGGGCGCGTCGCCTGCGCAGCGGGCAATGTGCCGGCCGACCCGATCCGGGCCACCCGCCCATGGTTCCAGAGCCTGGCCGCCGGCGACAGCCTAGTGATCACCCGCGATCCCGGCGCGTCCTACGCCAACGTTCCGGCCTTGCTGGCGGCCGTGCCGGCCACCGACGCTCGCGTCGGTTTCGACGGCGCACTGGTGGCGGTGATTTCGCTCGAAAGTCTCGCCCCTCGCACGGCCGACCGCTCGTTGCCGAAGGGGGCCGAGGTGGCGCTCGTCGATGGCGCAGGCGGCTACATCAACGCCACCGACAAGGAGGCTTTCCCCGATCTGCCCGCTGATTGGCGTGAAAAGGCGCAAAAGCAGGGTTCGCTGGTCTGGTACGACCGCGACCTGCGCGGCAAGCAGCGAGTGTTCTCGGCCGCACCCTTGGTCGGCGACCAGCTTTATGTCGTGCTGTCAGCGCAGTCGGGCGGCCTGTTCTCGTGGGCTACGCTCAACCCGCTGACCAGTATCGTCTTCCCGATCCTGACCTTCATCCTGGCGCTGGTGGCGGTGTCGGTCGTCACTGAGCGCGTGGTGATCCGCTGGATCGCCTATCTGCAGCGGATCGCTGCGCTCTACGCCCGCGGCCGCCTCAGCGTGCGGCCGGTCCACGCCGACCGCGCACCGCCCGAGATCCGCGATCTGGCCGAGACGTTGGAAGACATGGCCGACGCCATTGTCGGGCGCGACGCCTCGCTGCGCGACTCCCTGGCGCAGAAGGACGACCTGATGCGTGAAATCCACCACCGGGTGAAAAACAACCTTCAGGTCATCTCATCCCTGCTCAGCATGCAGCAGAGGGCGCTGTCCGATCCGGCCGCGCGCGCGGCGATGTCAGATACGCGCCAGCGGATCACCGCGCTCGCCCTCATCTACCGCGCCCTTTATCAGGGACCCGACCTGAAGCGCGTGGATCTGCGCGCCTTCCTGGAAGAACTGACCGCGCAGCTGATCTCCGCCGAGGCGGTCCAGGGCGCGCACGTCCGCACCGAGATCCATGTCGACGACCTAGTGATCGACCCCGACCGGCTGGCGCCGCTGGCCCTGTTCGCGGTGGAGGCGGTCACCAACGCCCAGAAGCACGCCTTCGCCGGCAAGGGGGGCACGCTGAGCGTGAACTTCAAGGTGCATGGCGATGAGGCGACGCTGGAGATCAGCGACGATGGAAACGCCCCCGAAGACGCCCTGAGCACGTCCGGCGTCGGCCGCACCCTGATGACCGCCTTCGGGCGTCAGCTCCGTGGCCGGGCCGAGGTCGTGCGGAACGAAAAGGGCGGCATCACCGCTCGCCTTGTCTTCCCGACGCCGACCGCTGAAATGGCCGTGAAACGAGCGGCCGCTGTGGGGAACCAGGCCGCAGCATAGTCGTTACGGTGCAGCAAGTTTCACTATCCCTCCAAAGAGAGAATGCTCATGCGCAAGCTCGTTATTCTAGCCGTCCTGGCCGCAAGCCTTTCGGTCACCGCCTGCAACACCGTTTCCGGCGCAGGTAAGGACGTGAAGGCCGCAGGCACCGCGGTTACCGACACCGCCGAAGACGCCAAGCGCTAAACATTTTAGATTGGTGAGCCCCGCTTCGGCGGGGCTCTACTTTTTGAACTACGCCGCGACCCTGAAATCTGGGTTGCGTGCATAGATGCCGGGGCGCCCCTCCAACGGTTGGAACGCATCGCCCAAACTGGCGGCGCTCTCATTGGAGCCCAGGAACAGATAGCCCTCAGGGCTTAGCGCCCGCGCCAGATTTTCCAGCAGGCGCGTCCTCATCGGCTCGATCAGGGCCGACAGCACATAGCGGCAAAAAATCACGTCGAAGCGACCGGCGGTCGATAGGTCGGCGACCAGGTTGATCCGCCGCCAGCGCACCATTTGGCGCAGGCGAGGCGAAATTCCCCACATCTCATCGGCCTGCTCGAAATGCCTCACCAGATGGCGGATCGGCAGGCCGCGCTGAACCTCGAACTGCGTATAGAGGCCGCTCTGCGCCTTTTCGAGTTGCCGCTCGCTAAGGTCGGAGCCGAACAGCTCGACCTTCAGCCCCGGCAGACGGGCGCGTTCGTCCTCGATGATCATGGCCAGGGAATAGACCTCCTGACCGGAAGCGCACGCCGCCGACCAGAGCCGAACCGGCTGGCCGTCGCGCCGTTTTGCGAGCGTCGGCAGAACCTCTTCGCGGAACAGGGCGAACGGCTCGCGGTCACGGAAGAACGAGGTTTCCGCATGGGCCATGGCCTCGACGATGGTCCAGGCCAATCTATCCTCGCGATGGGCACGCAGGGTCTGCAGCAGGTCGTCGATCGACCCGAAGCCTTCCCGGCGGGCCACCGGCCCAAGTCGGCTTTCCAGCAGATAGACCTTCTCGACATCCACCCGAATGCCCGCACGCGCAGCGCAGAGCTGGGCCACCAGTTCGCGATCCTCGGATTTCATACCAAGCCGACCTCGGCGAACTTGGCCACCAGGATGTCGCCGTCGAACGGTTTCATGATGTACTCGTCCGCGCCGCTGGCGAGCGCTTCGCGGATCCGCTCCACATCATTCTCCACCGTGCAGAACACCACCCTGGGCGCATCGCCGCCGGGCTCCTCGCGAAGTTGCTTGAGAAATTCGAGCCCGGTCATGACCGGCATGTTCCAATCCAGCAGCACGGCGTCGGGCATTTCGGTGCGGCACCAGGCAAGCGCCTCCAGCCCGTCGGAAGCCTCGGCGATGTAGAAGCCGATATCCTCCAGGACGCGGCGCGCGACCTTACGGATCACGCGGCTGTCATCGACGACGAGGCAGGTCTTCAAAAGGCTGGGTCTCCTCCGTGCGCTTCTCGCGCAGGGTTGGTTAAGGAGCGGTTTGACGCAGCGAAAATTCTTGGCGGCCGTACGGCTGCTGGCGACCCTGTCAGAATTTGTCGATTGAGGCGCCACCCCGCGCGCCTACGGTCAGCCCCTCGTTTTCGAAGAGAGGCTCTCCATGATCGACCTCCACTACTGGCCCACGCCGAACGGAAAGAAGGTCACCATCCTGCTGGAGGAGCTCGGTCTCCCCTACCAGATCGTGCCGGTGAACATCGGCAAGGGCGACCAGTTCACCGACGGGTTCCTGCAGATCGGCCCCAACAACCGAATGCCGGCGATGGTCGACAACGACCCGGCTGACGGCGGCCCGCCGATCAGCGTCTTCGAATCCGGCGCCATCATGCTGTACCTCGCCGAAAAGGCCGGCCGCTTCCTGCCGACGGACATTCGCGGCAAGTACGAGGTCACCCAATGGGTGATCTGGCAGATGGCCAACCAGGGTCCGAAATTCGGCGAGCGGGGGCATTTCAGCCGCGTTCCCGCCGATCAGGGCGACCAATCCTATGCGCAGCGCCGCTTCAACGACGAGGTTCACCGCCTCTACGGCGTACTGAACAACCGGCTCTATGATCGCCGCTATATCGCCGGTGACGACTATTCGATCGCCGACATGATCTCCTATCCCTGGACCGCCAGCTGGGAACTGCAAGGCATCGACATGGGAGAGTTCAAGTACTTCAAGCGCTGGTGGGACGAGATGTCGGCGCGGCCAGGCGTCCAGCGCGGCATGGCTGTAGTCGCCGGCCCGCCGGAAGACCCAGCGACCGTCAGCCCCGAGGAACAGGCGCGCCGCCGCAAGCTGCTCTACAATCAGCGCGCCCGCCCGGCTCCGGTCGGGTAGGACGCGAGCGCCCCCGCCCAAATGTCATCCCGGAAAGCGCAAAGCGCTTGTCCGGGACCCATTTGCGCCGGGCTCGCAGAAGATGGCGAGGCCTTGCCCGGACTTGCCCGATTAGGTGTTCATGGATCCCGGACAGCCGCTACGCGGCTTCCGGGATGACACTTGAAGGTTCGGCTACACCAGTTCGGCCGGCTTGATCCCGAGTTCCTTCAGCAGGGGCTCGGCATAGTCGACGCGGCCGGTCAGGGTCTTGGGATCGCCCGAGGCCAGTTGGTAAACGGCCTCCGAAATGAACTCGATCGGCTGCACCCGGTCCTTGGTCGCCTCATTGATCAAGCCATGCACCGCGACGCCGGGCGTATCGACCAGCCCAGGTGAGACGACGTTGACCGCGATCCCGTCGTCATAGACCTCGGAGGCCAGGCCGGTGCTGAACCGCTCCAAGGCGGCCTTGCACATGCCGTAGACCGTGCCGCCCCGGCCGCCGCGATAGGGCTTTTGCGGGTGGATGCCGGCCGGGGAGGATATGTTGACGATCCAGCCCTGCTTGCGCGCGCGCATGCCCGGCAGCACCAGCTGCGACAGGTGGAAGGGCGCATAGACCTGCACCTCCATCATCAGCTTGAAGCGTTTCTCGGGAAACTCCTCGACCGGGATGAAATAGGTGATGGCGGCGTTGTTGATCAGGATGTCGATGGGGCCGAACGTGGCCTCGGCCTCCTCAACCAGGCGCTCGCGCTCGCTTGCTTGGGCCAGATCAGCCTTGATGAAGGCGGCGTGGCCGCCGGCTTTCCGGATCCGCTCGACGGTGTCGTGAAGCGTGCCGGGCAGTCGGCTCTCGCCGCTTTCGGCGGTTCTGGCGGACACCACCACCTTGGCGCCCTCCATCGCCAGGCGTGCAGCGATGGATTCGCCGATGCCTCGGCTGGCGCCGGTAACCAGGGCGACACGGCCCTTCAACGGCCCATCGGCATTTATGCGGGCTTCGCTCATCTAAAATCTCCCTAATGAAAGTCTTTGTTTTTTAATTGGAATGGGCCGCCGGGCCCCTATTCGGCGGGCTCCCTCAGTCTGGAAACCGAGCCGGCGCTCGCCCCTGCGGGCCAAGCGTCCACGGTCACACGCCGCATATGGCGACGCTGGCCGGGATAGTCGTTGAGCGCAAAATGCCAAACCGAGCGGTTGTCCCAGAAGGCGACTGCACCGGCGGTCCAGGCGAACCTGCAGGTGAAGGCCTCATACCGGGAATGCTCGAACAGGAAGTCGAGCAGCGCCTTGCTCTCGCGCTTGCTCCAGCCCTCGATCCGCATCGTGAAAGCCGGATTCACATAGAGCGCCTTGCGGCCCGTCTCGGGGTGCACCTTGACGACGGGGTGAATGAACTCCCCCACCGCGCCCTCGGCCTCGACCACCTTCATGGTCTTGCGCTCCTGAGCCGAGTGGCCTTGGGACGAATATTCCCGCCCCGCCGAATGGACGCCGTTGAGGGTCTCCAGCGTCGCCTTCAGGCCCGGCGACAGCGCGTCATAGGCCGCCGCCTGGCTGGCGAACAGCGTGTCGCCGCCCCACTCCGGGATCTCGACCGCATAGAGGATCGACCCGATCGACGGGCTTTCGAGGAAGCTCATATCGGAGTGCCAGCCGCCGCCGAAATTGACCCGGTCCTCGGGCTCCTTGACGATCTCCATCACCTCCGGATGGCCGTCCATGCCGGCGACATACGGATGGATGTTCAGCGGTCCGAAGCGCCGGCCAAAGGCCAGTTGCTGTTCCGGCGACAAGTGCTGGTCGCGGAAGAACACCACCTGATGCTCGACAAAGGCCTGGCGGATTTGGGCGATGACCTCGTCCGGCAGGTTCGCGCCGAGATCGACTCCGGAAATCTCGGCGCCGAGGGCGCCGGCCACCTTGCGGATCTTCAGAGCGGACATCGTCTCATCTCCCTTGGCTGGCCATGATCAAACATCGCATCGGCGCAAAGGGCGAGTCAGAAGCTCTCATTTCGGTTGCAGCAAATCCCACCGGTTTCCGTAGAGATCCTCGAACACCGCCACCGTCGCATAGGCCTCGCGGCGCGGCGCCTCGAGAAAATTCACCCCCGCCGCGCTCATCCGCGCATGGTCGCCGTCGAAATCGTCGGTGTGCAGGAAGAAGCCGACCCGGCCTCCCGTCTGGTCGCCGATCCGCGCGGCCTGAACGTCGCCGGCCGCCTTGGCCAGCAAAAGCCCACCCTGGGATCCAGGCGGCGTCACCACCACCCAGCGTTTACCGCCTCCCATGTCGTCGTCACCGGTGAGGATGAAGCCAAGCTTGCCGACATAAAAGGCGATCGCCTCGTCATAGTCGCGCACGACAAGGGTGCTGAGAGCGAGACTCTGGTTCATTCGATCACCGTTGTGGTCTGGACGAGGCGGCTGCTCAAGGTAGAGTGCGCCGCATATTAGGGGGAGTTCTCAATGCGTATTGTTCCGGCTTCAATCGCCGCCGCCGTCCTCAGCATGGCCGCGGTCAGCCCGGTGCTGGCCCAGACCGCTGCGCCGGCCAAGATTTCAGTCATTCATGCCGGCGCTTTGCTGGACAAGCCAGGCCAGGCGCCGCGCGGCGCCTCGACCATCGTCGTTCGCAACGGCAAGATCGAGTCCGTGCGCGACGGCTTCGTGACCCCGGAAGCCGCCGGCGTCGCCGGCGCTGCCGTGCTCGATCTGCGCGACCAGTTCGTGCTGCCGGGCCTGATCGACATGCACGTCCACATCTTCAGCGACGACGACAAGGTTCGCGGGCGCATGGAGGCCCCGACCCGCGACTACGAAGACAACATGGTCATCGGCATCGATAATGCTCGCCGTACGCTGGAAGCCGGTTTCACCACCATCCGCGACCTGGGTAGCGACATCCATGCCGTCACCGCCCTGCGCGACGGCATCAATTCCGGCCTGTTGACCGGCCCGACCATCGTTCCGGCTGGACGGATGATCTCGATCAACGGCGGCCATGGCGACGGCTCGAACAACCTGAACCGCGAACTGGCCCACATCGCTCACGAGAACTCGGAAAACCTCTGCAGCGGCGCTGACGACTGCCGACGCGCCGTGCGCTCGCAAATCTCGCAGGGCGCCGAGGTGATCAAGTTCGGCGCGACCGGCGGGGTGCTGTCCAACGTCGCGGGCGGCCTCGGCCAACAGCTCTTCGACGACGAAATGAAGGCCATCGTCGACACCGCCCACATGTTTGGCCGCAAGGTCGCCGCCCACGCCCATGGCAAGGAAGGCATCGACGCCGCCCTGCGCGCCGGCGTCGATTCCATCGAACACGCGACCTATACCGACGACGCCACCCTGGCCCTGTTCAAGAAGACCGGCGCCTATCTGGTGCCGACAATGCTCGCGCCTCAAGCGGCGGTGAACCAAGGTCGCGCCGGCTCGCGCTCGGCTAACTCGCTGGCCAAGGCCGAGGAAGCCAACAAGGTCGCGTTCGCCAACCACGTCATCCAGTACAAGTCCGGCGTGAAGATCGCCTTCGGCACCGACACCGGCGTCTCGGCGCACGGTGACAACGCCCAGGAATTCAAGTTGATGGTCGATGCGGGCATGAGCCCGGCCGACGCCATCAAGACTGCCACGGTCAACGCCGCCGACCTGCTCGGCCGTTCCTCGACCCTGGGCACCCTGGAGCCGGGCAAGGACGCCGATATCGTCGCCGTCGCCAAGAGCCCGCTGAGCGACGTCACTCAGCTGGAACATCCGACCTTCGTCATGCATCGCGGCGTCGTCGCCAAGCAGGACGGCCAGCGCCAAGCCTTCCCGCCCAACGTCAACCCGTAAGAAATACGCGTAAAAGTTGCCATCGCGCCCAACTAGGCTAGGTTTCAATAAAACCTAGCTTGGGAGGGCTAGATGGAGCTGATGTTCCAACCGATCCGCAAATATGCGGACTTCTCGGGACGAGCGCGCCGCAAGGAGTTCTGGCTCTTCGCGCTGCTCATCTTCCTGATAGAGATCGTCTTCATGGCGCTGATCAGCGCCGTAGGCGGCCAAGACCTGCTCATGGGCTACCCCGCCTCGGCCAATGTGCCGATGAGCGGGCCGCTCATGGCGGTGGCCCTGCTTCATTTCGCTGTAATGCTGGCGCTGCTGGTGCCCAGCCTGGCCGTCACCTTCCGCCGGCTGCACGACACCAACCGCAAGGGTTGGTGGATCCTGCTGGGCTTCATCCCGCTGATCGGGCAGCTAGTGCTGTTTATCTTCTATCTGCTGGACGGCACGCCAGGCCCGAACCGCTTCGGACCGGACCCCAAGGGGCGTTCGTCTCCCTAGGCCGGGACCGTCGCCGCGAAGGTCACCCGCTCGTCACCGACGTCGGCGAAGATCCGCCCGCCGGCGTCCGTGGTGAACAGGTGGACATAGTAGGCCTGCACCCAATGACCGTGCAGGCCATCGCCGAGGCCTTCACCAGCCAGGCCGCGCAGGACTTCGGGGCGTAGCCGCGCGCGCGGGCCGACGGCCTCCACGGCGATGGCGATCGACGCGCCTTCGGCGACGGCGCGGATGGTGGCCGTGCCGCCGGTCGGCAGCGCCGCGCCGCCCATCTGAGCCAGGTTCATGAGCAGCCGCGCGGCCGGCTTGTTCACCGCGGTCGCATCGACCTGCCAGTCGAGCTGGGCGCGCATATGGTTGAAGACGCCTTGGGCCAGCTTGTGCAGCTCGCGCGGATCGAAAGTCTCGGCCGAGGCCGAGGCCCCGAAAGCCACCCGCGTGAACGACAGCAGATCGGTCAGCTTGCGCGCCGAACCCGCGATCAGGTTCATCGCGTCTTCCTTCATGTCCTGGGCGCTGGGATCGTCCAGCAGGTCCAGGCCTGAGACGATGGCGCTGGCCGGACTGATGAAGTCGTGACACATGCGCGCGGCCAAGAAGGCCGCCACCTCTGCGGTGCGCGGCAGGGCCGCCGGGGTCGTCTCTGGTGTGTCGCCGTCCATCATCGCCTGCAACTTGGCCTGATTTGGCGCTTTGGCAAACGCGCCCCAGCACTCTAAGGAACCGAGCATGAACGGTCCCGACCCCTTCCTCGAGCCCGGCGTGCTGGTCAAGCACCCGAGCCAGGACGACTGGGGATTGGGTCAGGTGCAGACGGTGGCGGGACACAAGGTGACGGTGAACTTCGAAAACGCGGGCAAACAGGTGATCGACGCCAATGTCGTACGCCTGACTTTCATCGGCGAAGATCCCCGAGGCGCCCGATGAGCCGCGACATCGGCGCGGCCCTGGCCGACATATGCGAAGAAGCCAGCGCCCTGATCCTGCCCCTGTGGCGCACAGGCCTGACGGTCTTCTCCAAGGCCGACGAAAGTCCGGTGACCGAAGCTGACCGCCGGGGCGAAATCCTCATCGTCGAACGCCTGACCGCGATGTTCCCCGACATTCCGATCGTGTCTGAAGAAGACGCCAGCGAGTTCGGCACGCCCGACGCCATTGGCCCGCGCTTTTTCCTGGTCGATCCCGTCGATGGCACCAAGGCCTTCGTGCGCGGCGACCCCAACTTCACCGTCAATATCGGCCTGATCGAAAACGGCCGCCCTGTCGCGGGCGCCGTGACCGCGCCGGCCTCGGACGAGACCTGGTTCACCCAAGGCGGCAAGGCGATGAAACGCCAGATCGGCGGCGCGGCCGAACCTGTCACCGTGCGTCCCTGGCCCAAGGGGGCGGCGGTCGCGCTGGTCAGTCACACCATGTCCGAAGAAACCGCCAAGAAGCTGGCGGACCAATACGGCTTCGACCTGCGCGAACCGATGGATTCATCGATCAAGTTCTGCCGCCTCGCCGAAGGCGCGGCCGACATCTATCCGCGCCATGGACCCACCATGGAGTGGGACATCGCCGCGGGGCACGCGGTGCTTCAGGCAGCGGGCGGCCAACTGAAGACGCCTGAGGGCGAGGATTTCGTCTACGGCAAGGCCGACGCGGGCTTCCGCAACGGATGGTTCGTGGCGCGCGGCGGCTAGACCGCTCGCAGATCCAAAGGCGGCGGAGCGGCAGGCGCAGAAGCCTGCACCGTCGCCGGCGCATCTTGCGCGTAAAGAGGCTGCTCGCCAGAGCCGATGAACAGATAGCCGGCGAACCCGAGGACAAAAGCGAACGCCCCGATCCACATGAACGGGCGGACGATGTCGAACACGCTGAACTGAGCCATGGACTTTCCTGGAACTGGCCGGAAGGACTTATGGGGAACAGCGCAAGCCGCCGGGAGTTGCGAGCTCCAAGCGACAAAGTTCGCGGTTTTGTCGACTAAGGCGGTTCAGCGCCAAATTGCGACCAAATAGCCACAGTCGCCACACTTGCGACTAATTCGCATTGCCAGCTCCGCACCATGTAACTAATAGCGCCTCTCAGTTTCATTCTCATCGAGGCGGGGTATTCTCGTGGACAATCGACGGACGAGCGGCGTGCGCGCCTACGCTCGCAAAGCGCTTACCCCGGCCGCAGTAGCGGGCGTCGCGGGGCTGGCCTTCGCGCCGCAACTGGCTCTGGCCGACGACGCAGCGGCTGACGCCGCGACGGAAGTCTCCGGCGTCCAGGTCGAGGGCAAGGCCACGCTGCAGCCCTCGTCGCCGAAGTACACCTCGCAAATGATCGACACCCCGCGCAGCGTGACCGTGGTTCCGCGCGTGATCATCGAGCAGACGGCGGCGACCTCGCTGCAGGACATTCTGCAAACTTCGCCGGGCATCACCTTCGGCGCAGGCGAAGGCGGCCAACCGCTCGCCGACCGTCCGTTCATCCGCGGCCAGGCCTCGGGCAACAACATCTTCGTCGACGGCGTCCGCGACTCCGGCGGTCAGGTCCGCGAGGTCTTCAACCTTGAACAGGTCGAAGTCATCAAGGGTCCGGACTCGGCCTATAACGGCCGCGGCTCGGGCGGCGGCAGCATCAACCTGACGACCAAGCGTCCGAAGCTGGAAGAGCAGATCGACGTCTCGGCCCAGGTCGGCACCGACAGCTATCTGCGCGGGACCATCGACGCCAACCTGCCGATCGGCGAAACCAGCGCCATCCGCATCAACTTGATGGGATCGCAGGGCGACATCCCCGGCCGCGACGCCGTCGATTTCGACCGTTGGGGCGCGGCCATCGCCGCCGGCATCGGCATCGGCACCGATACGCGCGTGACGTTCAGCTACTACCACCTGACCGCCAACAACATGCCCGACTACGGCGTGCCGCTGTACACCAAGACCCCCGGCGCCCCGCGCGCCAACGCCAGCGGCGTTCTGAATGTGCCGCGCGACTCGTTCTACGGCCTCACGGCGCGCGACTTCCAAAAGTCGGAAGCTGACATCGCCACCCTGATCACCGAGCACGACATCAACGACGCGATCACGTTCCGGAACGTGTTCCGCTATTCCAAGACCCTGAACGACTACCTGGTCACCAACCCCGGCGACGGCGGCGCGGCCCAGTTCGTCGCCGGCGAATGGTGGATGAAGCGCGGAACCAAGTCGCGCTGGAACCCGACCACGACGGTCGCCAACGTCACCGACTTCTACGGCAAGTTCACCACCGGCGGCATCGAGCACAGCTACGATGTGGGCCTGGAGCTGTCGCGCGAGACCAACCGCAACGCTTCCTACCTGATCTACACCACGGCGGGCTCGGCCTGCCCGACGGGCTTCACGAACAACGTCACCGCCGCCGGCGTGGGCGATTGCACCCGCGTCTTCGCGCCGAACCCCAGCGATCCGTGGCAGGGCGTGGTCAATCGTCCTGACGCCTCGGTGAACTATACCCAGACGGTCGGCGTCTACGCCTTCGACACCATCTCGTTCGGCGACAAGTGGCTGCTGAACCTCGGCATCCGCCATGACGAATACTCGGTCAAAGGCCTCGACGTCGCGGTGACCAGCGCCCTGGGCGTGCAGACCGGTACGACCCTGACCCCGCGCAAGGGCGACTGGAGCTTCACGAACTATCAGGTCGGCCTGGTTTACAAGCCGACCGCGAACGGCAGCGTCTACGCCTCCTACGGCACCTCCTCGACCCCGCCGACCATCAGCGGCGGCGACCAGAACGGCAGCTCCGGCAACGGCAGCGGCAACCTGATCAACGTGCTGCTGGACCCGGAAGAAGTCACCTCGGCCGAGATCGGCGTGAAGTGGGCCTTCTTCCATGAGCGCCTCTCCACCTCGGCGGCGCTGTTCCACATGACCCGCGAAAACGCGCAGGTCCTGGTCGACACCGGCATCTACGCCCAGGTCGGCGAAACCATGGTTCAAGGCCTCGAAATCGGCGTCACCGGCCGGGTCACCCCCGCCTGGATGGTGTTCGGCGGCTATACCTACATGGATAGCGAACTGGTCCGCGGCGCGTTCAACGGCGTCAACGAAGGTGATCGCCTGGCCAATACGCCGGAGCACTCCTTCAGCCTGTTCACCACCTACGACCTGACCGACGCCTTCAGCTTCGGCGGCGGCGCCTACTACGTTTCCGACAGCTACGGCGGCAACCAGGGCGGCGCGGGCGGCGGGGCCAATGCGGTGTTCGCCCCGGCCTACTGGCGCTTCGACGCCTACGCGTCTTACCGCTTCACCGACACGCTGAACCTTCAGCTCAATGTGAAGAACGTCACAGACGAGGACTATATCGCCCGCACCAACGGCGTTCACCACGCTGATTACGGCCCCGGCCGTCAGGCGATCCTCACCCTCAACGTCCGCTTCTAACCTCCCCCCAGAGGAACGGACGCAAGGCCTCGCTCCCCCCAGGGCGAGGCCTTTTCCTTTGGGAGCGCCCGCGCCTAAGGTCATCGCCATGATGCTTCACATCCCCCAGGTGCTCTCCAAGCCGGCCGTCGCCGAGCTGCGCGCCCTGATCGACGCCGCCGACTGGATCGACGGCAACGCCACCTCCGGCTCCCAATCAGCGCTGGCCAAGCGCAACGAGCAGCTTCCGGAAGGCTCGCAGGCGGCCCAGGTCGCCGGCGAGCGCGTGCTGGACGCCCTGGCCAGAAGCCCGCTCTTCGTCACCGCCGCCCTGCCGCAGACGGTGTTCCCGCCGCTGTTCAATCGCTATGGCGGCGGCCAGGCCTTCGGGACCCATATCGACAATGCGGTACGCCAGACCCGGACCGGAGACCTGCGCATCCGCAGCGACCTCTCGGCCACCCTCTTCCTGAGCGAGCCCGAGGACTATGACGGCGGTGAGCTACTGGTCGAAGACACCTACGGCGTTCACGAGGTCAAGCTCGCGGCGGGCGACCTCATCCTCTATCCGGCCTCCAGCCTGCATCAGGTGACGCCCGTCACGCGGGGCGTTCGCACCGCGAGCTTCTTCTGGATCCAGAGCATGGTGCGCGAGGACGCCCGCCGCGCCCTGCTGTTCCAGATGGACATCGCCATCCAGCAACTGGCCGGCAAGGTCGGGGCCGGCGCGCCGGAACTCGTCTCCCTGACCGGGACCTATCACAACCTGCTGCGGATGTGGGCCGAAGTCTGAGGGCTTGCCTTTGCCTTGGCGCGCCGAGAAGGTGCGCCGCAAATGGAGGACGCCCCAATGGCCTATGAAACGATCACCTACGAGACGCGCGGCCAGATCGGGATCCTCACCCTCAATCGCCCCGACAAGCTGAACGCCATTTCCGCCGGACTGCGACGCGATCTGGAGGCGGGACTGATCGCCGCCCAGGCCGACGACGGCGTTCGGGCGCTGGTGCTGACCGGGGCCGGGCGCGGCTTCTGTTCGGGAGCCGACCTGACCGGCCCAGCCCCGGAACGCGACGGCCCGCCCTCGCAGAACGAGCGCCTGGACGAAGAAGCCTGGATGGGCCGCTGGGCGCGTCTGCTGCACGACTTCGACAAGCCGCTGATCGGCGCCATCAACGGCGTTTGCGCCGGGGCCGGCATGAGCTGGGCGCTCGCGTGTGATGTTCGCATCGGTTCCGAGCACGCGCGCTTCAAGACCACCTTCGCCGAGCGCGCGATTTCGCCCGACTCCGGTCTGTCCTTCCTGTTGCCGCGGATCGTGGGCTACGCCAGCGCCGCTGATCTGGTCTTCACCAGCCGCATGGTGCTGGCCGACGAGGCGCTGAAGCTTGGCCTGCTCAACCGCCTGACCGCTCACGAGACCCTGCTGGACGACGCGGTCGCCTATGGCGAACAGATGGCCCAATGGCCGCCGCTGGCCATCCGCATGGCCAAGAAGGTGTTGCAGGCCGGCATGGAGACCGATCTCCAGACCGCCGTGAAGTACGAATCCGTCGGCCTGACTCACGCCCGCCGCGCGGTGAACGACGTCAAGGAATCGGCCGCCTCGTTCCGTGAGAAGCGCAAAGGCGTCTACACGGGCACGTAATTTGGGGTCATAAGGCCCAAACATCCCTCAGGAGACGCGCCATGGCCCTCGACACCGGTGATCAACCCAAGACCTTCAACTGGGAAGACCCGCTCGACCTAGCCTCGCGCCTGACCGAAGAAGAGCGGATGGTCTGGGAGTCGGCCAGAGCCTACGCCCGCGAGAAGCTGCTGCCGCGGGTGGTCTCGGCCTATGCCGACGAGCGGTTCGACCGCGAAATCATGAGCGAAATGGGGGCCTTGGGCTTCCTCGGCGCGACCTTGCCCGAGCAGTACGGCGGCGCCGGCGTCAGCCATGTCGCCTACGGCCTGATCGCCCGCGAGATCGAGGCGATCGACTCTGGCTATCGCTCGGCGATGAGCGTGCAGTCCTCGCTGGTCATGTACCCGATCTACGCTTTCGGCTCCGAAGAGCAGAAGATGAAGTACCTGCCGGGCATGGCGCGCGGCGAGATCGTCGGCTGCTTTGGCCTGACCGAGGCCGACGGCGGTTCCGACCCGGCCTCGATGCGTACGGTCGCGAAAAAGGTTGAGGGCGGCTACGTCCTGAACGGCGCCAAGATGTGGATCACCAACAGCCCGATCGCCGACGTCTGCCTGGTCTGGGCCAAGCTGGACGGGGTGATCCGCGGCTTCCTGGTCGATCGCGGCTCTGAAGGCCTGACCACCCCGAAGATCCAGAACAAGCTCTCCCTGCGCGCCTCCGTCACCGGTGAGATCGCCCTGGCCGACGTGTTCGTGGCCGAAGACCAGATGCTGCCTGGCGTCACCGGCCTGCGCGGTCCGTTCTCCTGCCTCAACAAGGCCCGCTACGGCATTTCCTGGGGCGCGATGGGCGCGGCCGAGTTCTGCCTGCACGCCAGCCGCGAATACACCCTGACCCGCAAGGTGTTCGGCAAGCCGCTGGCCGCGCGCCAGTTGGTGCAGAAGAAGCTGGCCGACATGCAGACCGAGATCGCCCTGGGCTTCGAAGGCGCCCTGGCGCTGGGACGCCTGCTCGACCAGGGCGCCTGGGTGCCCGAGGCGATCAGCCTGATGAAGCGCAACAACTGCGGCAAGGCCCTGGCCATCGCCCGTGAGGCCCGCGACATCCACGGCGGCAACGGCATTTCCGGCGAGTATCACGTGATGCGCCACGCCGCGAACCTGGAAACCGTCAACACCTATGAAGGCGCTCACGACGTCCACGCCCTGATCCTCGGGCGCGCCATCACCGGCGAAAACGCCTTCTAGGCTGCGCGCGCAGGTATAGGGACCACAACCAAAACGGCAGAAAAGTCGCGCCCCGAACTTTACGTTTACCGACCCACGTTACATTTCGTGTGAACCAAGGGGACGGGGCGATGACGGCGACGCAGCCGCCGCAGGGAACGACGACGACCATCGCGTGGCTGTTCGAGAACAGCCGCGAGGTGATGTTTGTCATCGGGGCCGACAAGCGTTTCAAGCTGGTGAACCCCGCCTTCGAGCGGGAAACCGGTTGGACCGAGGCAGAGGTCATCGGCCAGTTCGCGCGCGACTTCCTGCACCCCGACGAGGACTCCGACGTCGACGCCCACATGGCGCGTCTGCGGGAAAACGGTTTCAGCGACAACATCTCGCGCGTTCGCACAAAGGACGGCGCCTGGCGATGGTACGAGGGCCGGGCCCAGCTGACCGACGATGGCCAGGTCATCGGGGTGATGCGCGACGCCACCCATGAGCGCGAACGCGACGCAAAGCTTGCCGAGGCCGAGCGCACCACCCGGATGCTGTGCCAGGCCGCCGGCATCGGAGCCTGGACCTACGAGCCGCAGAGCGACGAGGTCGTCTGGTCCCCCGATATGCTCGCCCTCACGGGCTACGCCGCCGGGGAGATCTCCACCATGGCGCAGATCGCGGCCATCCTGCATCCCGACGACGACGTTCGGGTCCGCGCCGCGCTGATGGCCGGAATCATCAAGGGCGAACCGCAATCCCTTGAGCACCGGCTGAAGAACAAGTCAGGGCAGTGGTCGCACTGGCGGCTCACCTTCCGCACCGAGCCGCGGCCCTGCGGCGAGTACGCCCTGAGAGGCGTCCATCAGGACATCACCGAGCTGGTGGAGGCCCGGGACTCCGCCGTGCGCGGCGAGCAGCAGACTCTGCAATTGATCGAGAGTTCGCCCTTCGCGGTGGCGATGTTCGACAAGCAACTGCGCTGCATGGTGGTCAGCGAAAGCTGGCGCCAGGCTTTCAGCCGCTCGGAAGACGATCCGATCGGGCGGCCGCTGGCCGGGGTGTTCCCGACCGCGCCCAAGCGCCTGCTAGGCGCCCAGACCCGCGCCCTCGCCGGAGAGGTGGTCACGTCGAAGGAAGACCGCTTCACCGACGGCCAGGGCCGCAAGCGGTGGGTCCGCTGGGAAGCCCGTCCCTGGCGCGACGCCGCGGGCAAGGTCCAGGGCGTGATCTGCTATGTCGACGACATCTCGGCCCTGGCCGAAGCACGTCGCCAAGCCCAGGAGAACGCTCGCCGGCTGAAGATGGCCCTGAGCGCCGCCGACGCCGGCGTCTACGAGATCGACCACGCCAACAAGACTTTCTGGGCCAGCCCCGAGTTCAAGAAACTGGTCGGCCAGGAAAAGGCTGACTACGAGAGCGCCCTGAACCTCAGCTATCCGCGCTTCCACCCGGACGACCTGGAGGAAGTCCGCAAGGCCTTCAATCAGCTCACCGACGGCGAGCGCGCCGCCGGCGAGGCGTTCGAGGCGCGCGCAATCAGCGACGCTGGCCAGGAACGCTGGATCCGCGTCTTCCATCACCTTACCACCGATCGCAAAGGCCGCATGCTGCGCGGCGTCGGCCTCGTGCAGGACTTCGACCAGCGCAAGCGCCAGGAGTTGGCGCTGATCTCCGCCCAACGGGCGGCCCAATCGGCCGGCGAGGCCAAGACCGCCTTCCTCGCCAATATGAGTCACGAAATCCGCACGCCGATGAACGGGGTGATGGGCGTGCTCCACCTGCTGAAGACCGAGACCCTGTCCGAAGACGGTCGCGGCATGCTGGAGGAGGCCCTCTCCTGCGGTCAGATGCTGGCCGAATTGCTCAATGACGTCATCGACTTCTCGAAGATCGAAGCTGGCCGCCTGGAGATGAACCCAGAGCCGCTGGATCCTCGGGCGCTGATCGAGGGCGTCGCACGCCTGCTGCGGCCGCAGGCCGACGCCAAGAACCTGGAACTGATCGTCGAGGCCGAGCCGGATGTCGGCTGGGTGGTCTCCGATCCGGTTCGCCTGCGCCAGGCCCTGTTCAATCTGGTCGGCAACGCCGTGAAATTCACCCTCAAGGGCCAGGTGACCGTTCGCGCCCACCTGCGCCAGCGGGAAGCCGGGCAAATGCTACGGCTGGAGATCGCCGACACCGGCGTCGGGATTCCTGAGGTCGTGCAACCGCGTATCTTCACGCGGTTCGACCAGGGCGACGCCTCGACCACGCGTCGCTTCGGGGGGTCGGGACTTGGCCTTTCGATCACCCAGCGGCTCGCCGAGATGATGGGCGGAACCGTCGGTTTCGCCTCTACCGAGGGACTGGGCTCAGTCTTCTGGCTGGAGGTCGCCGCCCAAAGCAGCGAGCCCAGGCTGGCCGAGCCGAGCGCTCATGAAGATTGGCTCGACGGGCTGAAGATCCTGGTGGTCGAGGACAACCCCACCAACCGGATGATCGCCTCCAAGCTGCTGCAGAACCTAGGCGCGGCGGTCGAGACCGCTGCGGATGGACTGCTGGGCGTCGAGGCGGCCAGCAGCGGGAGCTTCGACCTGATCCTGATGGACGTCCAGATGCCGGGCATCGACGGCATGGAGGCGGCCCGCCGCATCCGCGCCCTGGGCGGGTCTGTCGCGGCCACGCCGATCGTCGCCCTGACGGCCAACGTCCTGTCGCACCAGCGCCAAGCCTATCTTGAGGCCGGCATGGATGGAGTGGTCGGCAAGCCGATCTCCCCGGGCGTCCTGCTCGCCGAGATTTCACGCCTAGCCCGGCGCGCCGAGGACCAGACCGCCGAAGCGGCCGCCTAGCCGCCCTCGCTGCGCACGGTCATGGCCGCGTCCGCCACTGGCTCTGTTCGGCCGCTGGACCCGTAGCTATTCGATCAAGGCCAAGGCCCGCGCGAACCGTGGCGCACGCATGCCTTGCAGCGCCGCGTCGAAGCGGCTGAGGCCGTACTCTATGCGGCCGTCCAGGCTCTCCAGCGCGAAGTCCCCGGCGCCCAAGGCCTGGTGAATTTGGGCGAGGCTTCGCGCCTGTCTGCCGTCCAGATGCTCGGAGGGCCGCTCCTCGCCGACGCCGTTCAGGAAGATCATCGCGTAGAACAGATGGTTGACCTGGCGCATCAGATAGATCCGCGCGCATTGGGCCGCATCCGGCGCCGCGCCTAGATAGGTGCGCAGCAGCACGTCCTCCTCCTCGTCGTCAGACGCAAAGACATTGGCCAGGGTGGCCAGGTCCACGTAGCGGTCGGCCAGGAAGGACGATTCCCAATCCACCAGCCACAGCCGCGCCCCGTCATAGAGGATGTTGCGCGGGTTCAGGTCGTTATGGCTGGAGACCATGTCCTGCGGCGCGGTGCGATAGCCGGCCCGCAGCTGCGCCTGCAGGCCAAACAGTTCGGCGCTCGCCTCCGGAGCCAGCAGGCCAAAGCCCTGAAAGCGCGCGACCAGGGCGTCGATCCCATCCAGATAGTCGACCAACGGAGGAAAGGCCGGCGCGGCATGCAGCGCCCGCAAGGTCTGGCCCATCTCGACCAGCAGATCCGTTCGAGTTCCCGCGTAGTCCAGCGACAGCGAGCGTTCCTGGATGAACTCCATGATCGCCACGCCGTCCACAGCGTCGGCATAGCGTACGCGCGGCGCCAGCAAGGCCCCGGCGGCGATCTCCATGCAGCCATACCACCGCGCCGGGTCGCGGAAGACGTCGCGCGTTCCCTCGATACGCAACAGATAGGCGATGCCGCCCACGCGAATCCGAAAGATCAGCGCACCGGACAACCCTCCGCTCAGCGGGACCACGGCGTCGAGCTCCGTCGTGCCGAAGGCGGCGAGGAGCGCCCGATCGACGGCCGCGCGGTTGGACGGGGGAATGGCGTGTGACATCGGCGGCTCCTGGGGAGCGCCGTTTTACCCGGATATTATTCACCGTCAATATTACCCGGGTTATATTAGCGCAATCCGCGCGCCGCCCTCCCCGCCCAGCGGCCCACCGCGTCGGAGACCAGCACCGCAGCAACCGCGATCACCGCCGCCACAAGGCACAGAGCCAGGGCGCGGGCTTCGCCCCCCGGCGTCTGGGTCGCTGCATAGATCGCGGCTGGCAAGGTCAGGGTCTCGCCCGGAATGGCGGCCACGAAGGTGATCGTCGCGCCGAACTCGCCCAACGCCTTGGCGAAACCGAGGATCGCGCCGGCGGCCACGCCGGGCGCGGCAAGCGGCAGGGTGATGCGGAAGAAACGGGTGAAGCCGCTGGCCCCCAGGGTCCGCGCCACCTCGTCGACTTCACGGTCGATGGCCTCGATGGCGATCCGCATCGGCCGCACCATCAATGGAAAGGCCATGACTCCCGCCGCCAGGGCCGCGCCGGTCCAGTCGAAGGCGAAGACGATGCCGACCTTTTCCAGCCAGGCGCCCACCACGCCGCGACGGCCGAACATCAGCAGCAGGAAATAGCCCGTCGCAACCGGCGGCAGCACCAGCGGCAGGGTGACCAGGGTGTCGAGCACAACCCGAACGGCGAACCGGCTGCGGGTCTGGGCGAAGGCGGTGGCCAAGGCCACCGGCATGCCGAACAGGGTCGCGACCAAAGCCACCTGCAGGGACAGCAGGACGGCGGCGAAGTCTTCCGGCGCGAGTTCGCTCACGAAGCCGGCGCCGCCAACAGGATCTCGACCACCACGCCCGCCTCGACCAAGGCCTGGACATCGGCCGGGGTCGCCGGCCGCTCAAGCAGCCGCACGACCCGGCGCCCGTTTCGCGCAAGATCGGCCAGCACCCCCACACCCGCCGCGCCAGGCGCAAGACGCTCAGCGTCGCGTCGGGCCATCGACAGGATCACGGGATCGGCGCCGGCGTCTGGGGCCAGTACATCGGCGGCGGCCAAGGCGCGGCTGGCGCGCAGGCTCAGCAGGTCGGGCGGCCCGGAGGCGTCGATGAACTGCACCTTGCCAAGCGCTTCTGTTCCGTTGGCCAAGGCCGCGCGCAACAGGCTGGCGGCGGCGGTCATGTCGCCGCTCATCGCCGCCGAAGCGGCCGGGCCCGATAGCGCCTCGCGCAGGAAGGCGCGGCGTTCGTGAAGCTCCGGCAGCGCCTGGCGGATCTCGTCCTGGAGCTGGCGGAACAGGGCGGCCACTCGGCCCGCGCCCTCCGGCACCCGTTGCTCGATATCGTTGCGCAACATGGTCGCCAGCATCGGCGACGCGCCGCCTGTGCCGATGGCGGCCACAACCTCGCCGCGGTCGATCACCGCCGGGGTGGTGAAGTCGCAGAGCGGCAGCCGGTCGACGACATTGACCGGCACGTGGGCGTCCCGCGCGGCGCGGGCGGCGGCCTGGGCGAAGAGATCGTTGCTGCTGGCGACAAAGGCCAGGGTCGCGCCTAGATAGGAGCCAGCGACGAACGCCTGGGGTCCCTCCAGCCGCACAACCTTGGCCGGCGAGCCTTCGAACAGGCGCGCCTTGGCGTTGGCCGCCTCGCCTGATCCGGCGATGACCACCGTTGCGCCGGCCAGGGGAAAGAAGGCGGGGAAAGCGTCCAACGGATCTAGCCGACCTGGCAGTCGCGATAGGGCGCGCCGGCCGCGCCGTCGAGCATGGCGCCCGTTCCCTTGGCGTGGAGTTCGACGCCGTCCTTGGCGTATTTCACACCCGATCCCGAGGGGACATGGCGCAGGCTGTAGGTGCGCCCGCCGGCGCTGACGCTCGCGCGGTCGCCCTTCAGGTCATAGGCGGCCGTGAAGCTCTTGCCGCCCGCGCAGGCATAGGTCTGGGCCGCGTCCGTGGCGTCGGCGGCCAGCGGAAGCGGCGCGGAGGCGCACGCCGCAAGGGCCAGCACCAACATCGTCGCTAAAATCCCCCGGATCATCTCGCTCTCCAGACGCCTGGCGCCGGTTCTATCCCATCCCTGATTAGCGCACCACGCAGACCCGCTTTACCGCGCGAGTTAAGCACTGTTAAGATCGCGACGTTTTCTCGTATCGGGAGGGATAGACCATGGCCATGACCCTGGACGTCAACGGCAAACCCCTGAGCGTGAAGGCGGCTCCCGATACGCCCCTGCTGTGGGTGTTGCGGGACGAACTGAAGCTCACCGGCACGAAATATGGCTGCGGCGTGGCTCAATGCGGCGCCTGCACGGTGCTCATCGACGGCCAGCCGACGCGGTCGTGCGTCACCCCCATCGAGGGCCTGGCCGCCGCGAAGATCAGCACCATCGAAAGCCTCGGCGGCGCCCATCCGGTGCAGGCCGCCTGGGTCAAGCACGACGTGCCGCAATGCGGCTACTGCCAGTCGGGCCAGATCATGTCGGCGGTGGCCTTGCTGACCCAGACGCCCAAGCCCAGCGACGCCGACATCGACGGCGCCATGGACGGCAACATCTGCCGTTGCGGCACCTATCAACGGGTCCGGGCCGCCATCAAGGATGCGGCCGGGCTGGCGCCGCCTGTGCCTGTCCTGCCCGTCGCTCCGGCCAAGGTCTGACGCCATGAACGCTCCCGTGAAACCTTCCGACGTCGCCGGCGCCACCCGCCGCGAGGTCGTGGTCGCCGCCACCCTGGCCAGCGGCGCCCTGCTGGTCGGCTGCTCGCCCGGCGATCTGCTCAGCGTCGGCGCAAAGTCGGAGTTCGGCGCCTTTGGCCCGTTCCTCCGCATCGACCCGGACGGGGTCGTGACCGTCGTCTCCAAGCACATTGAATTTGGCCAGGGCAACCACGCCGGTCTGGCGGCCATCGTCGCCGAGGAACTGGACGCCGACTGGTCAAAGGTCCGCGTCGAACAAGCTCCGGCCATCGCCAAGGTCTACGCCAACACCGGCATGGGGGTTCAAGGCACTGGCGGGTCTTCGGCGATTTCCAACAGCTGGGACCAGCTCCGCAAGGCCGGCGCCTCAGCCAAGGCGATGTTCGTCGAGGCCGCCGCCAACAAGTGGAACGCCCCAGCCGGGGAGCTCACCGTCAAGGACAGCGTGGTCAGCCACGCGGGCTCGAGCAAGTCGGCGACCTTCGCCGAGCTGCTGCCGGACGCCGCCAAGGTGACGCCGCCCACCACCCCGACGCTGAAGGATCCCAAGACCTTCACCCTGATCGGCACCGACCGGGTGCGCCGCAAGGACAGCCAGGCCAAGTCCGACGGCACGGCGCGCTTCACCCAGGACGTCCAGCTGCCGAACATGCTGGTGGCGATGGTCGCCCATCCCCCGCGCTTCGGGGCCAAGGTCGCGTCGTTCGACGCCGCGGAGGCCAAGAAAGTCCCCGGCGTGGTCGAGGTCTACGAGATCCCCAGCGGCGTCGCCGTGGTGGCCGAGACCACCTGGGCCGCCAAGCAGGGCCGCGACGCCCTGAGCGTGAAGTGGAACGAGGACGCCGCCGAGAAGCGCTCCTCCGACGCCATCCTGGCCTCTTACAAGGACCTCGCCTCCGGCAAGACGCCCGCCACCGACAAGCTGAAATGGCAGGCCTTCGAGGCCAAGGGCGACATCGCCAAGGCCACGGGCGAGGCGTTCGAGGCGACCTACGATTTCCCCTATCTCGCCCACGCCACCATGGAGCCGATGAACTGCGTGGCGCAGGTCAGCATGGGCAAGGCGAAGTTGACCTTCGGCTCCCAGATCCCAACCCTGGACCAGCTCAACACCGCCAAGGTGGTGGCCATGCTGCCCGGGGCGGTGGAGATCGAGACCCTGTTCGCGGGCGGCTCGTTCGGACGCCGCGCCACCTTCCAGTCCGACTACGTCGTCGAGTGCGTCGAGATCGCCAAAAAGGTCGGCAAGGATCGGCCGGTGAAGCTGGTCTGGACCCGCGAGGACGACATGGCCGCCGGCTACTTCCGGCCCCTCGTCCACCACACCGTCAAGGTCACCCTGGACAAGGACGGCTACCCCGCCTCCTGGCGCCATCGCATCGTCACCCAATCGATCATGAAGGGCTCGCCGATGGGCGTGCCCGAGCTGGACGAAACCGCCGTCGAGGGGGCCAAGGGCTCGCCCTATCTGAAGGCCACGCCCATCGTCGATGGCCAGCTCATTCAGCCCGACATCGGCGTGCCGGTGCTCTGGTGGCGGTCGGTCGGCGCGACCCATACGGCGTTTGCGATGGAACACACCATCGACCAGCTGGCCAAGAAAGCCGGCAAGGATCCGGTCGAGTATCGCCGCGCGCTCTACACCAAGGCCGGCGCTAACCGGCACTTGGCGGTGCTGAACCTGGCGGCGGAAAAGGCCGGTTGGCCCAACACCTCGGCCGACGGCTGGACCCGCGGCGTCGCGGTTCACGAGAGCTTCGGCTCGGTCGTGGCCCAGATCGCCGAGGTGAAGCTCGTTGATGGGGTTCCGAAACTCGGGAAGGTCGTGACCGCCATAGACTGCGGCACCGCCATCTCGCCCGACCAGATCGCCGCCCAGATGGAGGGCGGCACCTGCTATGGCCTGTCCGGCGCGCTGTTCGGTCAGGTCACCCTGAAGGACGGAACGGTCGAGCAGACCAACTTCGACACCTACCGGGTGTTGCGCAACACCGAGGCGCCGACCGTGGAAACCCACATCGTCCCCTCTGGCAATGCGCCGAGCGGGGTTGGCGAACCCGGCACGCCGGTCATCGCGCCCGCGGTCGCCAACGCCATCTTCGCCATGACGGGCACGCCGACATCCAGCCTGCCCTTCGTGAAGGCCTAGCCCTGCAGGTCCCCGCGCTCGTCGACGTCGAACAGCACGCCGTCATCGGGCGCGGCGACGCGGGCGAGCCGCTCGCCCAGGTCCTTGAGGATGTTCCGCGCGCCCGCGTCGCCGGTCAGGGCGAGCAAACCGGGCAGAAGCTCCGCGCCGATCAGGGCCGGATGTCCTCGCTGGCCCCCGAACAACGGCGCGGCGGCGGGGGCTCCAGCCCGCACCGCCTCGGCCAGCGGCGCAAGAACAGAATGGGGCACGCGCGGCATGTCGCCCAGCAGCACGAAGACGCCCGCGCAGTCAGCCGAGAGCTCGGCCGCGCCGCGTCGCAGCGAGGCTCCCATGCCCTGCGCGTGGTCCTCGGCGTGAACGACATGCAGACGCTCGGTCTCTCCGGTTCGCTGGGCGAAGGCGCGCGCCGCCGCCGCGACCGCCTCGCCATCGGCGCCGGTCACCACGATCACCCTGCCGACGGGCGCAGCGAAGGCGGCGGCCAAGGCGCCGTCGAGCAGCACCCCGCCCATCCAAGGCGCCAGGAGCTTGCCGCCGCCGAAGCGACTCCCGGCCCCAGCCGCCAAAACGATGGCCTCGAACTCGCCCGCCCCTGTCGCCAACCGCTGTTCCTCTCTATGTTATCGCCAGCATGACGCCCTATGACGCCCCCTCGCCGCAAGAGGCTCCGCCGCGCGGCGCGCCTTTGATCGACGGCTTTGGCCGTACGGTGAGCTATCTGCGGGTCTCGGTCACGGACCGATGCGACCTGCGCTGCGTCTATTGCATGGCCGAGCACATGACCTTCCTGCCCAAGGCGGAGGTGCTCACGCTGGAAGAACTCGACCGCCTGGCCTCCACCTTCGTGGCGCTGGGCACGCGCAAGCTGCGGATCACTGGCGGGGAGCCGCTGGTGCGCAAGGGCGTGATGGGCCTGATCGAAAGCCTCTCGCGGCATCTGCGTTCCGGCGCGCTGGACGAGCTGACCCTGACCACCAACGGCACCCGACTGTCGGAATTCGCCGACGACCTCGCGCGGTTCGGCGTGCGGCGGATCAATGTCTCGATGGACACGCTGAAGCCCGCCCAGTTCCGCAAGCTGACCCGAGGCGGCGATCTCTCGAAGGTGATCGCCGGGATCGACGCGGCCCTGGCCGCCGGCATCGCGGTGAAGATCAACGCCGTGGCGCTGAAAGACGACAACGCCGCCGAACTGCCGGACCTGATCGCCTGGGCCCACGCGCGCGGCTGTGACGCCACCCTGATCGAGGCCATGCCGCTCGGCGAGATCGAGATCGACCGCACCGACCAGTTCCTGTCGCTGAAGGACGTTCGCCGCGATCTTGAGAGCTTCTGGACGCTCAGCGACATCGACCATGCGACCGGCGGCCCGGCGCGCTATGTCCGCGTCGCCGAAACCGGCGGCCGGCTGGGGTTCATCACCCCGCTCAGCCACAATTTCTGCGAGACCTGCAATCGCGTGCGGCTGACCTGCACCGGCACCCTCCACACCTGCCTCGGCCGCGAGGACGCCAGCGACCTGCGCGCGGTGATCCGCGGCGGCGCCGACGACGCCGGCCTGGTCGACGCCATCCGGCTGGCGGTCGACGCCAAGCCGCAAGGCCACGACTTCCACATCGTGCGTCACGCCGCCCCCGCCGTGGCTCGGCACATGTCTACCACCGGAGGCTGACGCCGTGGCGCGGGTTCTCCTGTTTGGTCGCCTGAGCGACATCGCCGGCTGGCGCGAGCGCGACATCGACAGCGCCTCGCTCGGCGCCCTGCGCGACCTGCTGGCCGGCGAAGACGAGGGCCTGGCCCAGGCGCTGGCTGCGCCCGGCGTCCAGATCGCTCTGGACCAGGCCATTGTGCGCGGCGACGCAACACTTTCGGCGCGCTCCGAGGTCGCCTTCCTGCCGCCGATGAGCGGCGGATGATCATCCTCACCGGCCAGGCCTTCGACCCCGGCGCCCTGCTGAGCGAATTCTGCCAGGACCGCACTGAGACCGGCGCGATCGCGACCTTCACGGGTCTGGCCCGCGCCGAGCAGGGCGACACCACGACCCTGGAGCTCGAGGCCTATCCCGGCTTCACCGAGGCGGCGATCGGCAAGATCGCCGATGAGGCCCTGAGGCGGTTCGATCTGCACGATTTCCATGTCGTCCACCGGGTCGGGAAGATTGTCCCGGGCGAGGCCATCGTCTTCGTGGCCACGGCCGCCTCCCATCGCCGCGCGGCCTTCGAGGCCTGCGATTTCCTGATGGACTACTTGAAGAGCCGAGCCCCCTTCTGGAAGAAGGAGACCGGCCCCGCCGGCGCGCGCTGGATCGAGCCGCGCGCCCAGGACCACGCCGATATCGCCCGTTGGGAGACCCCGAAGCCATGAACGCCCTCAGCCCTGGTGGCCGCGTCGATGAAAGCCAAGCCATCAAGCCGGTCCGGATCGCCGTCCTGACCGTCTCCGACACGCGCGACGAGGAGAGCGACACCTCCGGCCACGTCCTGGCCGAGCGCATCACCGGCGCGGGCCATGAACTGGCCGACAAGACCATCGTCCGCGACGACGTCGCCCAGATTCGCGAGCAGATCAAAGCCTGGGTCGCCTCAGGCTCGGTGGACGCCATCATCACCACCGGCGGCACCGGCATCACGGGCCGGGACGTCACGCCCGAGGCGGTTGAGCCCCTGTTCGACAAGAAGATCGACGGCTTTTCGGTGATCTTCCACCTGGTCAGCTACCAGTCGGTCGGACTTTCCACCCTGCAGAGCCGCGCCACCGCCGGCATCGTCGGCGGCGTGTTCGTCTTCTGCCTGCCGGGTTCGAACGGAGCCGTGAAAGATGGGTGGGACAAGGTGATCTCGGCCCAGCTCGACAGCCGCCATGGCCCCTGCAACATGGTCGAGCTGATGCCCAGACTGCTTGAGCAGTGAGCAAGCTGACCCACATCGACGAGACCGGCCGCGCCAACATGGTCGATGTCTCGGACAAGGCGGTCACCGCCCGCGAAGCGCTCGCCGAGGGCTTTGTCAGGATGGACGCCGCCACCCTGGCGCTCGCCCTCTCCGGTGACGCCAAGAAAGGCGACGTCCGCGCCACCGCCGAGATCGCCGGCATCATGGCCGCCAAGAAGACCTCCGACCTGATCCCGCTGTGCCACCCATTGGCCCTGTCGAAGGTCGAGGTCCGGGTCGAACCCGGCGACGGCGGCCTCTCGGTCACCGCGCGGGTCCGCAGCACCGGACAGACCGGGGTCGAGATGGAGGCCCTGACCGCCGTCTCGGTCGCCTGCCTCACCGTCTATGACATGCTGAAGGCCGCCGATAAGGCGATGACCATCGAGAACGTGCGGTTGCTGACCAAGACCGGCGGAAAGTCCGGCGACTGGGCGCGACCATGACCGATCTCAAGCTCTTGTCCGTCGAGGACGCCCGCGCCCGGATGCTGGCCGAGGTGTCCGCCCTGCCGGCCGAGACGGTGTTGTTGAGCACCGCCATTGGCCGGGTCCTCGCCGAGGACGTCGCCGCGATCCGCGACCAACCGCCTTTTACGGCCTCGGCCATGGACGGCTGGGCGCTTCGCAGCGCCGATGCGCCCGGCGCGCTGGTGATCGTCGGCGAGAGCGCGGCCGGCCACGGCTATGAGGGCGTGCTTGAGGCGGGCCAGGCGGTGCGCATCTTCACGGGCGCGGCCCTGCCGGCCGGAGCCGACAGCATCGTCATCCAAGAAGACGCCGACCGCCAGGGTGACCACGTCACGGTCCCAGCCTCTGCGGCAGGCGCCTATATCCGGCCGGCCGGCGGTGATTTCCGCGCCGGACAACCCTTGCTCGCGCAGGGAACACGCATCGACCCCTGGCGGTTGTCCTTGGCGGCCTCCGCCGGGCGATCCGAGATCTCGGTCCACGCCCGGCCGCGGGTGGCCATCGTGTCCACCGGCGAAGAGATCGTCGAGGCGCCGGCCGCGCCGGGTCCCTACCAAATCTACGATTCCGGCGCGCCGGCGCTAGCGGCCATGGTCGAGGCCTGGAGCGGCGTCGTGGCCAAGCACAAGCCGGTTCGCGATGAACTGGACGCGGTGATCGAGGCGTTGCGAAACGCCGAGGCCGATCTGATCGTCACGGTCGGCGGCGCCTCGGTGGGTGACCACGATCTAGTACGCGCGGCCGCTGAGGCCCTGGGCCTCTCGCTCAAGGTCGGCAGCGTGAGCGTCCGCCCCGGGAAGCCGACCTTCTTTGGGGTGATGGGCGATGGCCGCAGGTTGCTGGGCCTGCCCGGCAATCCGGCCTCGGCCTTCGTCTGCGCCGAGCTGTTCCTGAAGCCCCTGCTCGCCAAGTTCCAAGGCGCGACCAGCGCGTTCAGTCTCGCCAGCGCGCGCCTGATCAAGCCGCTGCCCGCCAACGGCCCGCGCGAACACTGGATGCGCGCCAAATTGACCTATGAAGACGGCGCGATCCTGGTCGAACCCTATCGCGACCAGGACAGCTCCCTGGTCAGCGTCTTCGCCGCCGCCGACGCCCTGGTTCGGCGCCCCGGCGGAGCCCCGGCCCAGACCGCTGGCGACCTGGTCGATATCCTGCCGCTGGCACGAGCTTAACGACCGCCAAACTCGTCATCCTCCGGTCGTCTGCAAGACGATCCGGGGGACCCAAGCGGGCCCTCCACATTCTGCGCAGTCAGCTTGGGTCCCCCCGGATCAGCCTTCGGCTGACCGGAGGATGACGAGTTTAGGACTAAGCCGTTTCCCGCTTCGGCGTCGCGACCCGCGGTTCGGACGTCCGCGCGTGGCGCAACGCGACGATCTCGCCGATCACCGATAGCGCCACCTCCCACGGCGCCTTGCCGCCGATGTCGAGGCCGATAGGGGCGTGGAGCTGTTGCAGTCGGGCCTCAGGGAAACCCTCCGCGCGCAGCGGCGCGAGCCGCTCGGCCAGCCGCTTGCGGGCGCCGAGCAGGCCGACATAGCCCGCCGCAGAGGGCAGAGCCGCGGCCAGGGCTTCACGGTCGAGGTCCAGGTTGTGCGTCGCGATGGCGATCGCGGTCCACCTGTCTGTCCCGATGGCGGCCAAAGCGGCCGAGGGCTCATCGCGGCGATAGGCGACGCCCGCCAGGGGGGGCGGCGTCTCCGGGCCCTTGGGCCGAACCAGGGTGGTCTCAAACCCCGACTGCGCCCCGAGCGAGGCGATCGCCAGGGCGGTCGGATCGGCGCCAAACACCACCAGCCGCGGGACCGGGTCATAGGCCTGGACGATCGCGCCATCCCAGGCTTCGACGCTCGCGCCGCACAAACGCTTCACTCCGTCGCTCACCCAAACGGCCGGGCGGCGCTCCTGCTCGGCCGCCAGTAATTCGGTCAGCGCCGGGTCGTCATGGCCCACGCGCTCGATGAAAATCTCGATCCGCGCGCCGCACAGCAGTTGGATGTCGGGCCAGGGGCTTCCTTCGCCATAGACCAGCCGGCGTGGAGCCCCATCTTCGAGGCAGGCGAAGGCGTGATCGGCCACGTCGCTCTCCACGCAGCCGCCGGAAAAATAACCGGCGAGGATGCCGTCGCCGAAAACCATCTGGGTTCCCGGCGGCCGCGGCCCACCCCCTTCGACCGAGGTCAGGGTCGCCAGGGCGACGGGCGTTTTTCGTTGCTGGGCTTGGCGTAGCGCCGATCGAACGTCGTCGGCCATGCCGAAAATAGGCCACTCGGGGAGAGGTTCTCGCATCTGGCGGTTTTAACCCCCTGGAAAGGTCCTAGACACCGGTTCTTTAGGCCTTTGCGTGAAGATGCCCCCTCTTGGCGTTTCCATCCAGCTCACCGGCTTCATGATTTCACCGCTTTCCAAGCTTGGCCTCGGCTCCGCCCAGTTCGGCCTCGACTCGACCACCTTGGTCCGTGGTCGATCGCCTGTGGCCGAAGCTCGGGAGATCCTCGACATCGCGGCGCGCTCGTGCCTGCCGGTGCTCGACGTCGACGGCCATTCGGGCGTCGCCGAAGCTACGTTGGGCGAAATCATGCCGCGCCCGAATCCGTTCCGGGTCTCCATTTCAACGGTCCGTCCCGATCGCGGTCCCGACCACGTCGAGGCTGAGGCGCGGGCGACCCTGCGCCGCCTGGGCGTCGAACAGGCCGACGCCATCCTGGTGCCGGCCGCCGCCGACCTGTTTGGCCCGCACGGGCTGGCGCTATGGGACCGCCTCAAGGCGCTCAAGGACCAGGGCCTGACCCGCAAGATCGGGGTTTCGGTCTTCGCCTCCGACGATCCGCTGGGCGTCGCCCGCCGGTTCCGCCCCGACATCGTCCAGGCGCCGGCCTCTCTGCTCGACCAGCGCCTGCTGATCAACGGCACCCTGGCCGCCCTGGCGGGCCTGGGCATCGAGGTCCATCTGCGCTCGATCTTCCTCAACGGCCTGCTGTTCCTGCCGCCTGATCGCGCGCCGCATCACCTGAAAGCCGCCGCCAGCCGCATTTCGCGGGCGCGCCGGCTGATCGCAGAGGGCCGGTCCGATCCGTTGCAAGCCGCTCTGGGCTTTGCTCTTTCCCGCGTCGAGGCCGCGACCGTCCTGGTCGGCGTCACCTCGCCCGCCGAGCTTTCGGCCGTGATCGCCGCGGCCTCCAGCCCCCCGCCCGATCTTGACTGGGACGAAATGGCCATCGACGATCCGGTGGCGCTAGACCCCCGCGCCTGGGCGGCGGCTTGAGCTAGGCCCCGCTGAGCGGCCTGATATCTAAACTCGTCATCCTCCGGGCTTGCGCAGCGAGATCCGGGGGACCCAAACGGCCTACCCGATCCTGCAACTCAGCTTGGGTCCCCCGGATCGTCTTTCAGACGCCCGGAGGATGACGAGTTTTGTTGTTACCGGGCGCCCCACACCCCGTAGGGATCGGCGAACGGCTTACCGAGCGCCTCGGCCACGGCGGGGTGGGTGACTTCGCCCTTCAGCACATTCAGGCCCTTGGCCAGGTGCGGATTGCCCTTCAGGGCGTCCAGGCCCTTGTCAGCGATGGCGAGGCCGAACGGCAGGGTGGCGTGGACCAGGGCCTCGGACGAGGTGCGCGGCGCCGCCCCCGGCATGTTGGCCACGCAGTAGTGGACCACCCCGTCCACCACATAGGTCGGATCAGCGTGAGTGGTGGGGTGCGAGGTCTCGAAACAGCCGCCCTGGTCAATGGAGACGTCGACCAGCACCGAGCCCGGCTTCATTTGCTTCAGGTGCTCGCGGCGGACCAGCTTGGGGGCGGAGGCGCCGGGCGTCAGCACCGCGCCGATCACCACGTCGGCCTTCAGCACCTCCTCCTCGACCGCGTCCAGCGTCGAGTACCGGGTCAGGATCCGGCCCAGGAACATGTCGTCGAGTTGGCGCATGCGGGGGATCGAGCGTTCGACCACCACCACCTCGGCGCCCAGGCCAGCAGCCATCCGCGCAGCGTTCATCCCGACGACGCCGCCGCCCAGGACGCAGACGCGCGCCGGCGGCACCCCGGGCACGCCAGAGATAAGCAGCCCCATCCCGCCATTGTGCTTCAGCAAGGTCTCGCCCGCCGAGAACACCGCGATCCGGCCTGCGACCTCCGACATCGGGGCCAGCAACGGCAGGCCGCCCGCGGCGTCGGTCACCGTCTCATAGGCGATGGCCGCGCAGCCGGACGCCAGCAGGCCGTTGGCCTGATCCGGATCGGGGGCTAGGTGCAGGTAGGTGAAGAGGATGTGGCGGTCGTCGAGCCGCGCCCATTCGGCGGCCTGCGGCTCCTTGACCTTCACGATCAGCTCAGCGCCGCTGAACACCGCCTCGGCGTCTGGGACAACGACGGCTCCGGCCCGGGCATAGGCTTCGTCGGCATAGCCGGCGCCGCCGCCGGCCCCGGCCTGGATCAGGACCTCATGGCCATGGGTGACGTACTCGCGCACCGCCGTCGGCGTCAGCCCGACCCTATGCTCGTTCGGCTTGATTTCGCTGGGTACGCCAACTTTCATATGGGCCGCCTCCGAGGAAGATTACCTCAAGCTTCACGGCACATTGGGGCGCAACAATGTTCCGTCAACCCAAAACGCAGGAAGCCATGCCCTGGCGATTGATGGTTCCAGCCGCGCGGGTGATCTTGCCGGAACGCCGCTTCACATAGGGTCCCGGCTGCGCGGCTTGCCATTTCAGCGGGCTGGGCAGGATCGCCGCCAACCGCGCGGCCTGGGCTGGGGAAAGCTGGTCTGCGCCGACCCGGAAGTTCTTCTGTGCGGCGGCCTCGGCGCCATAGATGCCCGGGCCCCATTCGACGGAGTTCAGATAGACTTCCATGATCCGCGGCTTGCCCCAGATCACCTCGATCAAGACCGTGAAATAGGCCTCCAGGCCCTTGCGGACGTAGGAGCGGCCCGGCCACAGGAAAATGTTCTTCGCCGTCTGCTGGCTGATCGTCGAACCGCCGCGCAGCTTCTTGCCCTTGGCGTTGCTGGCGAAGGCCTTTTCCATCGCATCCAGGTCAAAGCCGTTGTGCTCGCAGAACTTGGCGTCCTCAGCGGCGATCACGGCGCGGACCAGACGCGGGGAGATGTTGTCGATCGAGCGCCAGCGCCGGTCGAAGCCCTTGCCCTCGAAGACCCGCTGGACCATCAGCCAGGTGATCGGCGGCGGCACGAACCGGTAGATCGCAGTCACCAGCACCGGACCGATCAGGCCAAACACCAGCACGAGCATCAGGACGCCTCGGACCAGCCGGCCGAACAGACCCTTTTTGGAAGACGCCTTGCCCAAGTCGCTTGCCCTTACCCCACGGCGAGATGTTAGCGATGCGTCGGGCCAGGGTCATGGTCAAGCCGCCGCAAGGACGCAATATCTTGAACGTCACCGAAGCCGTTGCACGCCGCGTCTCCATCCGAGCCTTCAAGCCCGAAACTCCGCCGGCCGAGACCATCCGCGAAATCCTGCAGGCCGCCGCCAGGGCGCCTTCCGGCGGCAATCTCCAGCCCTGGCGCGTCTACGCCCTGGCCGGGGCGCCGCTGGGCGAACTGAAGGCGAAGGTGGCCGCCAACCCGTTCGGCGAGACCCCCGAATACGACGTCTATCCGCCTAATCTCTGGGACCCGTTCCGCACGCGGCGGTTCCAGAATGGCGAGGACCTCTACCGGACCATCCAGATCCCGCGCGAGGACAAGCCGGCGCGTCTGCGCCAACTGGCCAAGAACGGCGAGCTGTTCGGAGCGCCGGTCGGGCTGTTCTTCTGCCTCGACCGCAAGCTGGGGCCACCGCAATGGTCGGACCTGGGCATGTACATGCAGACGGTGATGCTGCTGGCCACTGAGCGCGGGCTCGACACCTGCGCTCAAGAGTACTGGGCCCGTTATCCGCAGACCCTGGCCCAACTGCTGAACCTGCCGGAAGACCACATGGTCTTTTCCGGCATGGCGCTTGGCTGGCGCGACGAGGCCGCGCCGATCAACACGCTGCGCTCCAGCCGCGATCCCTTCGAGACCTGGGCCGAGCTGCGCGGGTTCGAGTAGCTTTAGACGTCAGCGACGCCTGCGCCGCCGTCCTCGTCTCCCCAGGCGACGCGCTTGCCATCGGCTGTCATCGTCAGGGCGGTGATCGCCGCGCCCTTCTCGGCCTTCAGCGGCGTGATTCCCTGGGCCGCCAGATTGCAGACCCACACCCGGCCGTCGTCGAGGCCGGCGGCGACCATCTGGCCGCCCGGCATGCCAGCGACGCGGACCACCATGGCGCTTTCGTCAAAGCCGATCTCGGCCGCCTGCTTGCCCATCGGCCCAGTCGCACCGGCGAACGGCCACACCACCACGCCGTTGGCGCCCGACGTCGCCAGCAGCTGGCCCTTGGCCAGGAAGGCCAGGCTCTTCACCTTGGCCGGATAGCCGCCCATCTTCAGGTTCTTGTCATCGGCCACTCGCCAGCCGTGAAGCTGGTTTTCCTGCATCGCCGACATCAGGAACTTGCCGTCAGCGCTCCAGGCCAGGGCGACATGGCTGCCGGCCCATTTCAGGATGTAAGGCTTCTGCTCGGCGATCTTGGCGTACCAGAGCCAGGCGCCGTTGTAGGTCGCCGCCGCGATTCGCCGGCCCTTGGGATCGAAGGCGACGTCGGCCACCGACTTTTCGTGGGTGAAGACGCGCGAGAATTTCGGGTCGGAGGCGTCGCGAACATGCAACTCGCGCCCCGCCGCAAAGGCGATCAGCTTGGATTCGGCCGATGCGGCCACCGCATCGATCCAGCGCCCGGGGACCTTGGCGATCTCCTCTGAGCCCGAGACCCGCGACCAGACGACGCGGCCGTCATCCCCGCCGGTGATCACGCCCTCGCCGCTCGGATGGGCGCAGGCGCTGAGAATCGCCCCGTCATGGGCTTCGATCGTCTCGCCGCTCTCAAAGCGAACAGTCCCGTCGCCCAGGGCGAAAACGGCGGTTCCAGCCTTTCCGAAAAGGGCTGCGGTGACATAGGCGTCGTATTGGAAAGTCATGCGCGGGTCTTACCTGCCTAACGCCGGTCTTGGCGAGAGCCGGAATCGCGTCGAAAAGCGCCCATCTCGCGGGCGCCGGCCAAACCGATGCGTTCAGCGAACGTCGCTTTGAAGGTTCGGGCTTTACAATCGCATTTTCATTAGCGATGGGTGACGGAGACTGTGCGGCGGCCCCGATCAAGGGGCCCTCAGGGAAGGAAATTCATATGGGTGCGAAGCTGGGCGGCGGAGGCGGCGGCAAATTCGACCTCGGCCAGAACAGCGACATCAACGTCACGCCATTCGTGGACGTGATGCTGGTGCTCCTTATCATCTTCATGGTGTCGATCCCCGCGGCGACGGTGTCGATTAAGCTCGACCTGCCCCCGGCGATTCCGCCGCCCCCCGGCGCTAAGATTGAAGAGCCCACGCTCATCAACATTCAGCAGGGTGGCAAGGTCTTCATCGGTGAAACCCCGACGAGCCTGGGCACGCTCCCGGCCGACCTGTCGCGCATCCTGAACAAGCCCGAGCCGACCGAAGAGCGCGTCTATATCCGCGCCGACCGGACCGTGCGTTACGGCGACTTCATGGCTGTGATGAACATCCTGCAGGGCAACGGCTTCTTCCAAGTCGCCCTGATCAACGAAGAGCTCTAAACCGCCCTTCGATCGAAATAGAGAGGCCCGCCCAGGGAAACCCGGGCGGGCCTTTTTCGTGGACGTTCGCAAAACCGCTTCGTCATCCTCCGGTCAGCCGCAAACTGATCCGTGGGACCCAAGGTGACTTCGCAGAATGTGGTGAGCCCGCTTGGGTGCCCCGGATCTCGCTTCGCCAGCCCGGAGGATGACGAAACGGGTTGGCGCCTTACGCGGCGCAGGCCTCAAAGCCCTCGCGCAGTTTGGCTTCGTCCAGATTGCGGCCGATGAACACCAGGCGGCTGTAGCGGTTGTCGCCTTCCTTCCAGTCGCCCTGGAAGTCGCCTTCCAGAATCATGTGCACGGCCTGGAACACCAGTCGGCGGTTTTCGCCGGCGACATCCAGGATCCCCTTGGCGCGCAGGATGTCAGGGCCCTGCTCTTCCAGCACCTTGTTCAGCCAGGCGGTGACTCGCTGGCCGTGGATCGGCTTATTCAGCGTGAGCGAGATGCCGCGTATGCCCGCCGCAGCCGCATGGTCTTCGTGATCATGATGATCGTGGCCGTGGTGATCGTGGTCGCCGTGATGATGATGGTCGTGATCATGGTCGCAATCCTCATCGTGTACGTGACCCGGCTCACCATGAGCCGGATTCAGGAATTCAGGCTGCACCTCGACGATGCGGGCCAGATCAAAGCCCCCACGGCCAAGGATGGCGTCCAGCGGGACGTTCGAGCGCTGGGCGCGGTGGATCGGAGCCAGCGGGTTCAGCCGGCGGATCGCCGCCTCGACGCTTTTCAGCTCGGCCTCGGTGACCAGGTCGGTCTTGTTCAGCACGATCTGGTCGGCGAAGGCGATCTGCTCGACCGCCTCACGGGAGTCGGCCAGTCGCAACGGCAGGTGCTTGGCGTCGACCACGGTGGTGACGCTGTCGAGCTGGGTCCGCGCCTTGACGTCGTCATCGACGAAGAAGGTCTGGGCGACCGGACCGGGATCGGCCAAGCCGGTGGTCTCGACGATGATGGCGTCGAACTTGCCCTTGCGCTTCATCAGGCCCGAGAGCACCCGGATCAGGTCGCCGCGCACCGTGCAGCAGACGCAGCCGTTGTTCATCTCGAACACTTCTTCGTCGGCGCCGACGATCAGGTCGTTGTCGATGCCCACTTCGCCGAACTCGTTGACGATCACGGCGTATTTCTTGCCGTGGTCCTCAGTGAGGATGCGATTGAGAAGCGTGGTCTTGCCTGCGCCGAGATAGCCGGTGAGGACGGTGACGGGTGTCTTGTCGGTCATGGACGTCATCTAGTCATTGAAAGGGAACAAGCCAACAGGCTGCGGCCTTCGATCGCTTGACCGCCGCATACTGTTATCGAATAACACCGAACCACGGCTGCCGCCGCCCTATAAAAGAGACCTTGTGACCGCCTCCGCGCCCGAACGACAAGGACAGATGGACGGCTTCCGGGCCGATCGCGTCTATCTGGGCGCCGATCACGCGCATAATGAGCGGCGCACCTGGATCGTGGCGGGCATCTGCGTGCTCACCCTGGCGGCCCAGCTTGTCGGCGGCTTCATCTTCAATTCCATGGCGCTGATCGCCAACGGCCTCCACATGGGGGCCCATGTCGCGGCCCTGGTGGTCGCCGCCGGCGCCTATCGGCTGGCGCGCAAATTCGCCGACGATCCGCGCTTTTCATTCGGCACAGGCAAGCTCGGCTATCTGGCCGGCTTCGCCAATGCAGCCGTCCTGGCGGTCAGCGCCGTCATGATCGCCATAGAGAGCGGCCACCGCCTGCTGGAGCCGGCGCCCGTCGCCTATGACGGCGCCCTGCCCCTGGCCGGCGCGGCCCTGGCCATCAATCTTATCTGCGTCTGGCTGCTGCGGCCTATTCACAAGCATGCGCACGACCGCGACGGCGACCTGAACCTGTCGGCCGCCCACCTGCATCTGGCCGGCGACGCCGTCGTCTCGGCCCTGGCCATCGCCGGGCTCGGTCTCGGACTATTGTTCGACTGGGTCTGGGCCGACAGTCTGGCCGGCCTGGCCGGCGCGGTCCTCCTGGCCCACTTCGCATGGCGACTAATGAGCCGGACCGGCGCGGTGCTGCTGGACATCAACCCCTCGCCCGAGCTGACCGCCGAAATCCGTGCGCGCCTGCAGTCCGAGGGCGAGCGCCTGCTTGACCTGCACCTCTGGCGCCTGGGTCCTGGACACCACGCCGCGATCGTCGTGGTGGAGTCCGTCACCCCCCAATCGGCCGAGATTTACCGCGCCCGACTGGCCGGATTACCAGGCCTCAGTCATGTGACAGTAGAAACACGGCAGGCGCGTTGACTCCTACGGGTCGCTCTGTATAAGTCCGCGCCTCTCGTCCGCGGGTTATCTCGCGGGCGCAATCCATTTTGCTACAGTCTCAAGGCGCTAACCATGTACGCGGTGATCAAAACCGGCGGAAAGCAGTACCGGGTCCAAGCCGGCGACCTGCTGGTTGTCGAAAAGCTCGACGGTGAACCCGGTGCGGAGGTCGCCTTCGGCGACGTCCTGATGCTCGGTGATGGCGAGGCCATCACGCTGGGCGCTCCGCTCGTGGACGGCGCTCAAGTCTCGGCCACCCTCATCGAAACCCGCAAGGGCGAGAAGGTGAAGATCTTCAAGAAGATCCGTCGCCAGGGCTATCGCCGCACGAAGGGCCATCGTCAGCACGAGAGCGTCCTGCGCGTGACCTCGGTCGCCGGCGCCGGCAAGACCGACAAGTGGGACGGCACCGTCGATCTCACCCCGAAGGCCCTGCTGGACGCTCGCGCCCGCAACCTGAAGAACGTGGTCGCCGAACTGGAAGCCGCCGCCCCGGCCGCTCCGGCCAAGGCGAAAGCTCCGAAGGCCGCTGCTGCGACCGACGAAGCCCCGGCCAAGAAGGCTGCGCCTAAGAAGGCCGCCGCCAAGTCGTCCGACGACGCCGCCGTCTAAGCGCAGCGTTCTAGAGAGTTAGGAGAGAGCTATGGCTCACAAGAAATCTGGCGGCTCTTCGCGCAACGGTCGCGACTCAGCTGGCCGCCGTCTCGGCGTGAAGAAATTTGGTGGTGAGTCCGTCGTTGGCGGCAACATCATCGTGCGCCAACGCGGCACCAAGTTCTATCCGGGCGCCAATGTCGGCATCGGCAAGGACCACACCCTCTTCGCGACCGCCGATGGCGCCGTGAAATTCATCACCAAGCGCAACGACCGCACCTACGTGAACGTGGTCGTGGCTGAAGCGAACTAAGGCGAGCCTCATCACCCGGGCCCGCCGCTAGGCGAACCGGGCAGAGAACTTCCAAGGGGGAGTCCGGTCGCCGGACTCCCCCTTGTTGTTTTCGAAAGGGCCCCAGGAGAGGGCCGGGAGGCAGACCATGTGCGCTATCGATTTCGAGCCGGTCATCGCGACCGAGCGTCTTCGGCTACGCAAGCCCCGCAAGGCCGACACCGCACGGCTCGCGCAGCACGCCAACGACTTCGACGTGGCGCGCATGACCACCGGCATGCCCTACCCCTACGGTCTCGACCACGCTGAAGGCTTCCTCGCCCAGGTGAGCGCGCAGGATCCCGATCGCGAGGTCGTCTTCGTCATCGAGCATCCCGATCACGGCGCCATCGGCGTGATGGGTTTCGACGGCCCCAGCAGCGATGAAACCGAGATCGGCTACTGGCTGGGCCGGCCCTATTGGGGCGCGGGCTTCGCCACCGAGGCTGCGCAAGGCGCCCTGATCTGGGCCCATCGGACCTGGGGTCGGCGCTATCTGCGCGCGGGCCACTTCGCCGACAACCCGGCTTCGGGCCAGGTGCTGTCCAAGGCCGGCTTCCTCTATACGGGCGAGGTGCGGCAACGCCCCTCGGTCGCGCGAGGCGGCCGCCCAGCCCCGACCCGGATGATGGTCTGGCTGGCCTGACGATCACGGCGTCATCCCAGGTTGCGGCAAAACGCCAGCCCGGGATGACGTGCGCGAATCCCTCACCTGCGTGGGAATCGACGCCGCTACGCTCGACCTGCGCCACTCTGTGCTACAAAAGGCCCCGATGAAGTTTCTCGACCAGTGCAAGATCTATATCCGCTCCGGCAACGGCGGCGGCGGCGCTGTGTCGTTCCGGCGCGAGAAGTACATCGAGTACGGCGGCCCGGACGGCGGTGACGGCGGGCGCGGCGGCGATGTCTGGATCGAGGCCATGGACGGCCTCAACACCCTGATCGACTTCCGCTACGCCCAGCACTTCCGCGCCGAGACCGGCACCCACGGGATGGGCCGCAACCGCCACGGCGCCGCCGGAGCCGACGTGGTGCTGCATGTTCCAGTCGGCACCCAGGTGCTGGACGAGGACAAGGAAACCCTGATCGCCGACATGGACGCGCCCGGAAAGCGCCTGCTGCTGCTCAAGGGCGGCAATGGCGGCTGGGGCAACGACCGCTTCAAGGGCCCGATCAACCAGGCGCCGAAACACGCCAATCCCGGTCAGGACGGCGAAGAGCGCTGGATCTGGCTGCGGCTGAAACTGATCGCCGATGTCGGCCTGGTCGGACTGCCCAACGCCGGCAAGTCGACTTTCCTGGCCGCAGCCAGCGCCGCAAAGCCCAAGATCGCCGACTATCCGTTCACGACCATCGCCCCGAACCTGGGCGTCGTCGACCTGTCGACGAACGAGCGCTTCGTGATCGCCGACATTCCCGGCCTGATCGAAGGCGCCTCTGACGGCGCGGGTCTCGGCACACGGTTCCTGGGCCACGTCGAACGCACCGCCACCCTGATTCACTTGGTCGACGCCACCCAGACTGACGTGGTCGAGGCCTGGAAGACCGTGCGGACCGAGCTCGAAGCCTATGCCGACGAACTCGGCGACAAGGTCGAAATCCTGGCGCTGAACAAGATCGACGCCCTGGACGAGAGCACAGTCGAGATGCAGCGCGAGGCCTTGGCCGAGGCCTCCGGCGCCGAGGTACGCCTGGTGTCTGGCGTCTCCGGCAAGGGCGTGACCGAACTGCTCCGGGAGGCCTACGCCCTGGTGCGCGAACGCAAGGCCACGGCCGCCCAGGCCAATCCCGAGGACGAGGCCAACACCGGCTGGATCCCCTGATGAGCGGGCTGACGCAGGCCAAGCGGATCGTCGTCAAGCTCGGCTCGGCCCTGGTCGCCGGCGAGGATGGTCCCGACACGGCATGGCTGGCGGCCTTCGCGGCTGACCTGGCGCGTCTACGAGCGAGGGGCCAGCAGGTGCTGGTGGTGTCGTCCGGCGCTGTGGCGCTGGGCCGCCGCCGCCTGAAAATGGGCCGCCGCGCCCTGACCCTGCCCGAGAAACAGGCCTGCGCCGCCGCCGGCCAGTCGGCCCTGATGCGCGCCTGGGAAGAAGCCCTCGAGCCGCACGGAATTTCCGCCGCCCAGGTGCTGCTGACCCGTGACGACACCGAGATCCGCCGTCGCTGGCTGAACGCCCACGCCACGCTCTCCACCCTGCTCGACCTGGGCGTGGTGCCGGTGGTCAACGAGAACGACACCGTCGTCACCGAAGAAATTCGCTACGGCGACAATGATCGCCTGGCCGCGCGCGTCGCCCAGATGATCGGCGCCGACGTGCTGGTGCTGCTGTCGGACATCGACGGCCTCTACACCGCCGATCCTCGCCATGATCCCGCCGCCCAGCACATGCCGCGCATCAGCCAACTGACGCCGCAGATCGAGGCCATGGCCGGGGGCGCGAACGCCGCCGCCGGGGTCGGCACCGGGGGAATGGCCACCAAGATCGCCGCCGCCCGCATCGCCCAGTCGGCCGGCTGCGCCACCGTCATCACCCTGGGGCGTCGCCCCGCGCCGCTGGCAGCCATCGAGGCGGGGGAACTGGCCACCGTCATTGCCCCCTCGGTTTCCGTCGCTGCCGCCTACAAGGCCTGGATCGCCGGCTCGCTCGCGCCGTCCGGCGCCCTGGTCGTCGACGCCGGGGCTGCTCGGGCTCTGGCCACCGGAAAAAGCCTGCTGGCCGCAGGGGTCCGCGCGGTCGAGGGCCGCTTTGGCAAGGGCGACGCCGTAGTGGTCGCTGACGAGACCGGCCGGGAAATCGGCCGCGGCATCGCCCGCTACGACTCCGGCGACGCCGACCGCATCCGGGGTCTGAAGTCCGACGCCATCGAGGCGGTGCTGGGCTTCACGTCGGGACCGCTGATCCACGCCGACGACCTGGCCCTGAGCCCGGTGGTCGCGCCAGCCTGATCGGCGATTTGCGACGCAGCCCAAAGGGGCCTACTAAACCTCAAACTGAGCATTAGGGCGCAATGGACGACGCGACGGCGAGAACGAAGGTTGAGGCGGGCGCCAAGACGACGGCGCGGCTGGAGACGCTTGTCGCCGGCATGCCCATTCCGTTCGGCGGCGACCGCGTAGCCCTGGTGCCTGACGCCCTGGCTGCAGCCTTCCAACCCGGCGACCGTCTGGTCGTCGTGCAGGAAACCGGCGATCTGCTGCACATCCCAGCCTCCGTCCAGGCGATCGCCGCGGGCGCTGTCGGCCGCGCCCACGCCGCCTTCGATGGCCTGGCCAATGCGTCCGACGCCGCCGTCACCCAATTCTTCGAAGCCTTCGCGGCCAATCTCGCCGACGACGCCATCTGGGGCGCGATCGCCCAGGCCAATGCGCAGGACGTGACCCGCGCCCAGGCCCGCGGCCGCTCCACCACCCGCCTGAGCGTCAGCGACGCCATGCGCGCCGACATGATCGCCGGCCTGCAGGTGTGGCGCGACTCCCCCGCCGCGCGCGGCCGCGTCATCGAACGGGTCGATCACGCTGGCTGGAGCGTCGAACAGGTCGCCGCCCCGCTGGGCGTGGTCGGTTTCGTCTTCGAAGGCCGCCCCAATGTCTTCGCCGACGCCACCGGCGTGCTGCGGACCGGTAATACCGTGGTGTTCCGCATCGGCTCCGACGCGCTCGGCACCGCCCGCGCCATCGTCGACCACGCTCTAGATCCCGCCCTCAAGGCCGCTGGCCTGCCCGAGGGTTCGGCCGCGCTGGTCGACAGCCCCGAACACGCCGCCGGCTGGGCCATGTTCTCCGATCCGCGCCTGGCCCTGGCCGTCGCCCGCGGGTCCGGCCCGGCCGTCGCCCAGCTGGGCGCCATCGCCCGCCAGGCCGGCGCGCCCGTCAGCCTGCACGGCACGGGCGGCGCCTGGATGGTGGCCGACGCCAGCGCTGAGGCCGAACGCTTCAAGGCGGCCGTCTATCACTCGCTGGATCGCAAGGTCTGCAACACGCTGAACGTCTGCGCCATCGTCCGCGAGCGCGCCGCCGACCTCGTGCCGGCCTTCCTGGACGCCCTGACCGCCGCCGGCCAGCGCCGCAGCGGCGTAAAGCTGCATGTTGTCCAAGGCGCCGAAACCTACCTGCCCGAAGCCTGGCGGTCAGCCCGGATCACTGTCGGCCGCGCTGAAGGCCCGGTCGAAGAGCCGCAGGTCGAACTGCTGCCATTGGCCGAGCTTGGCCACGAATGGGAGTGGGAAGAGACTCCCGAGCTCACCCTGGTGGTCGTCGAGACCGCCGCGGAGGCCGTGGCCCTGTTCAACCGATACAGCCCCCAGTTCGCCGCCAGCCTGATCGCCGAAGACCGCGCCGCGCACGAGGCGTTCTACGCGGCGATCAACGCGCCGTTCGTCGGCGACGGCTTCACGCGCTGGGTGGACGGCCAGTTCGCCCTGAACCGCCCCGAGCTGGGACTCTCGAACTGGGAGCATGGCCGGCTGTTCGCCCGCGCCGGCGTCCTATCGGGCGACGGCGTGTTCACGGTCCGCGCCAGGGTGCGCCAGACCGATCTCGACCTCGACCGCAATCCCGGCACGGCAAAGCCGCTTTGAGCCTGCGAGGACCCCGTGTGGTTCGCCGGCGCCGCTAGGCGCCGGCCCATGGCGGGCCGTCCGGCGGCCCTGCAGCTCGGCTTCGATTTGCGGCCGGGCATGCGGGTCGGCCTCTATGGCGGCTCGTTCAACCCGGCCCATGAGGGGCACGCGCACGTGGCGGAAACCGCACGCCGTCGCCTGGGCCTGGACCGGGTGATCTGGCTGGTCTCGCCGCAAAACCCGCTGAAATCGTCTCACGAAACCGCCAGCCTGGCCGAGCGGATGGAAGGCGTCCGCCGCGTGGTCAGCGGCCGCAGCATGATCGTCAGCGACGCCGAGACCCGCTTCGGCTCGCAATACACCATCGACACCCTGCGCGCCCTCAAGGCGCGATTCCCCGGCGTCCACTTCGTCTGGATCATGGGCGCCGACAGTCTTGCGACATTCCACCGCTGGCGGGGCTGGACCCAGATCATGGCCGAGGTTCCGGTGGCCGTCGTGTCGCGACCGTGGATCTCACTGAAGAGCCGGTTCTCGCCGGCCGCCCGCCGGTTCGCCCATGCCCGGGCGCCGTCACAGCAGGCCAGGCTGCTCCCCGGCGCCGACCCGCCGAGATGGGTTTTCCTGACCGGACCGCTTAATTTTCAATCCTCTAGCGCATTGCGCGAGCGTATGCGACAAGGTGGGGCTTAGCCGCCTATTTGAGGACTTTGCGAGTTGGGCTGACCGAAGCGTCTTCCTATGCTATGTCTCCTCTAGCGAGGCAACAAAGGAGCGACCCCGCTGAGCCCTGACCCCGCGCCTAGTGCGCATGAAGAAGCCCCGTTTAAGGCGGCCTCTCCCGAAACCGAGGCGAAGATCGTCGCCCTCGGAGATCTCATCCTGGCGCGTCTCGACGACGACAAGGCGCAGGATGTTGTTTTCATCGACCTGAAAGGCAAGAGCGCCGTAGCTGACGGACTTATCGTCGCGTCGGGCCGCTCGCATCGTCACGTCGGCGCTCTGGCGGATCACCTGCTGCGCGCCCTCAAGGAAGCCGGTTACGGCAAGGCTCGCGTTGAGGGTCTGCCGCACTGTGACTGGGTGCTGATCGATACGGGTGACATCATCATCCATCTGTTCCGCCCCGAAGTGCGCCAGTTCTACAACATCGAGAAGATCTGGTCGGTCGACGCCCCGCACCGGACGCAGGCCTCCTGAAGATAGCCATTCTGGCCGTCGGGCGGCTGACACGCTCGCCCGAGGTCGATCTCGTCAAACTCTACGTTGATCGCGCGACCGCTGCTGGCCGCTCGCTGGGTCTTGGCCCGGTCGAGGTCATTGAGGTCGAGGCGAAGAAGCCGGGCAAGGCCCCGGAAGCCGAGGTGCTGCGTCCGCACCTCGAAGGCGCCTACGTCATCGCCTGCGATGAACATGGTACGGCCCGGGCGTCCCGCGCCTTCGCCGCCGAGATCGCGCGCCTGCGCGACGACGGCGTACGCAAGATGGTGTTCGTGATCGGCGGCGCCGATGGGCTGGACCCGTCGGTGCTGGAGCAGGCCAAGGGCAAGCTCGCCTTCGGCCCGCAGACCTGGCCGCACGCCATGGCCCGCGCCATGCTGGCCGAGCAGGTCTATCGCGCCGTCACTATTCTATCCGGCAGTCCCTATCACCGCGATTGAGGGCCATGGCCTCAAGGTCTATCCCAGAACGATGATGCTCCGCCGCGGCCTGGCCCTTCCGGTGACCTGCGCCCTCGCCCTCAGCCTGGGCGTGGCGGCGATCGCCTACGCCGCGGCCGATGACCGCATGCAGCTTGAGCGCCTGAACGTCCGCGAGACGGTGCTGAACGCCGAACAGGGCCGCAATCTTAACCGAATGGCCCGGCTGCTGACCGCCCTGGCGCAGTTTCGGCGCGATCCCCCGCCCGCCCTGATGGTCAGCCCTCAGGACGCCACCCAGGCGGTTCGCGCCGCGATCCTGGTCAAGGCCATCACCCCCGAGCTGCAGCGCCGCGCCAAGGTCTATGCCGGCGAGGCCGCCGAGATCGCTCGCCAGCGCCGCCTGGCCGCGGTCGCCAGCGAAGCCCTCTTCACCAACGACTCCCAACTGGCCGAGCACCGCGAACGCCTTGAAGCCACCCCGCCCGGCGCGGCGCCGCTGGAATTTGGCCCGATCACGCCGCCGGTGGCGCTGCTGGCGCCCGCCAAGGGGCCGATCACTCACGGCTATGGCGAGGCGTTGACCGGCGGCGGCGAGTCCACAGGCATCATCATCGACGCCCAGAAGGGCGCGCCTGTCACCGCGCCGAGCGAGGGTCTGGTGCAATATGTGGGGCCAGTTAAGGGTTGGGGGGTAATATTGATCTTGCGTCTGCCCGGTGGCTACCATCTGGTTCTGGCTGGCCTCGATCGAGCGACCGTTGGTATCGGACAATCAGTCGCGGCCGGATCGCCTGTCGGGTGGATGACGGATGGACGACAATCCCCATCTGAACTCTATCTGGAAGTCCGCGAACGCGGCGTCCCTGTCGACCCGGCCAAGTGGTTGGGAAACAAGACGGAATAAATGCGAACCAATTCCGCCGGAATTGGTGTGGAACGTGGAACTTCGAACGCTGTGCGGCGCAGTTCCGCCGCAAGGGAGGCTTAAGGGCCTGATATGCGAAAGTATCTTCTGATCGGAGCGACGGCCTTTGTGCTCGGCGCTGGTTCCATGGCCTATGTGAGCCAGCAGGCCTACGCCTCCGCTCAGCCCAAGGCGAAGACCTACAAGATGCTGGAACTGTTCGGCGACGTGCTCGACACGGTCGAACGCCAGTACGTCACCGAGGTCGATGACAAAAAACTGATCGAGGCGGCCATCGACGGCATGCTGACCTCGCTCGACCCGCATTCCGGCTACCTGAACCCCGACAGCTTCGACGACATGCGCGATCAGACGCGCGGCGAGTACGGCGGTCTGGGCCTTGAGGTCACCAGCGAAGAGGGCGTGGTCAAGGTGATCTCGCCCATGGACGACACCCCTGCCTTCAAGGCGGGCGTGAAGGCCGGCGACTTCATCACCGCAGTGAACGGCGAAAGCGTGCTGGGCCTGTCGGTCAGCGAGGCCGTCAAGCAGATGCGCGGCAAGCCGGGCGAGGCGGTCACCCTGACCATCGCCCGCGAGAAGACCGATCCCTTCGACGTGAAGATCGTCCGCGAGATCATCAAGACCAAGTCCGCCAGCGCCAAGATGGACGGCGACTACGGCTACCTGCGCGTCTCGGCCTTCAATGAGAAGACCACCGACGAGGCCCAGGCGGCCCTGGCTGACCTGCGCGCCAAGAACCCTAAGATGAAGGGCCTGGTCCTTGATCTGCGGAACAATCCCGGCGGCCTGCTAGACCAGGCGGTCGGCATCTCCGACATGTTCCTGGAAGGCGGCGAGATCGTCTCCCAGCGCGGCCGCGATGCGCGCGATATCGAACGCTACAACGCCAAGCCCGGCGACGACGCGGGCGGCTTGCCGATGGTGGTGCTGGTGAACTCCGGTTCGGCCTCGGCCGCCGAGATCGTCGCCGGCGCCCTGCAGGACCGCAAGCGGGCCGAGGTCGTCGGCCTGACCACCTTCGGCAAGGGCTCGGTCCAGACCGTCATCCCGCTGCGCGGCGGCATGGACGGCGCGCTGAAGCTGACCACGGCGCGCTACTACACGCCGTCGGGCCGCTCGATCCAGAAGACCGGCATCGAACCGGACCTGGAAGTCGCCGAGACCGGCGAGCAGGCGCAGCGGATCGCCAACAAGGCCTTCCAGTTCTCAGAAGCCTCGTTCCGCAACGCCCTGAACGCCGAGGAAGGCAAGGCCCGTCGCGGCGCGCACGTGCCCGCCGAGGCGCCGCCAGAAGGCTTCGACGCCAAGAAGGACTTCCAGCTGTCGCGAGCAAAGGACGTGCTGCGTTACGGCTCGGTCGCCGCCACGCCGAAATTGCCCAAGCCCGCGCCGAAGATGGCCGCTATCGTCGCGCCGAAGGGCGCGGCCGCTGCGGCCGCGGTCTCGTCCGGCGAAGAGGCCGGTGAGAAAAAATAAACGACTGTTGGCGTCTATTCCTCGCTAGCCCTTGCGGCCGTGGGAATAGACGCCGGCGTTCACTGTATAAGTCGTTTGTTAACCATATTCGCGGACGCTCCATTGCTGGAACGTTCCGTGATCATCGATGTTTTCCAAAAAAAATCTGTCGCCCGCCATTGCCGCGCCCGCCTCCGGCTTCCGAGCCCCTGAGGCGCTGATGCGCGTGCTGTCGAACCCCTATGCCGGCGCAGGCGCGGCGGCGGGGCTGTTCGTCATCACCTTGCTGATCGTGATCGCCCTCATCGGCGATCCCTCCGCCAGCTCGCCGGTCGTGCGGCTCTCGCTGGCCAAGATCAGTTCGGACGCCGCCCCCGAGGGCTGGCGCGAGGCCCTGGCCGATGGTTCGGCCAAGCCGACCGTCACCGAGGATATCTTCCGCCTGTCTGAAACCCCGATCGGCGCCGAAGGCGCCATGGGCCAGGCCACCATCACCATGGCCGGCGGACAGGCCTTCCACGCCGCCGATCCGCTGCCCCCCGCGCCGCTGGCCGGCTTCCATGTCCAGGGCCCCAGCGGCCCGCTGCCGGTCATCGCCGCCAATGGCAAGACCCCGGCCGAGGCCTATGCCCGCCCGTTCGTCTCCAACGGCCGACCGAAGGTCGCGCTGGTCATCGGCGGGCTGGGCCTGAACGCCACGGCCACGCGCCAGGCCATCGACAACCTGCCGCCGGAGATCACTCTCTCCTTCGTGCCCTATTCCGACGGACTGCAGGGCTGGATCGACCTGGCCCGCGCCGCCGGTCACGAGGTGCTGCTGGAAACCCCGATGGAGCCCAGCGACTATCCCGACAACGATCCTGGCCCCTACACCCTGATGGCCGGCGCCCCGGGTCCCGAGACGGTCAAGAAGCTGGAATGGGTGTTGTCGCGCGCCACCGGCTATTTCGGGGTGACCAACTATCTCGGCTCGCGCTTCCTGACCTCCGACACGGGGATGAACGCCTTCGCCGGCGCCCTTCGCGGCCGGGGCCTGGCGTTTGTCGACGACGGCCAGGCCGCCCGCCGCGGCGGCGGCGTGCCTCGCGCCTCGGCCCTGCGGATCATTGACGAACAACTCTCCGACCAAGCCATCGACCAACAACTGTTGGCGATCGAGGCGGGCGCCCTACAACACGGTCAGGCGCTGGGATCGGGCTTTGCCTACCCTGTGACGCTATCGCAGGTCGCAAAGTGGGCTGAATCGGTAGAATCTAGGGGCTATCAGCTAGCTCCCGCTTCCGCTTTGACCCAGCGTCGTTAAATGGAATGAGATGACCGACCAACTTGCCGCCTATCGCCCGAATGTTGGAGTGGTGCTGTTCCACCCCGATGGGCGCGTGTGGCTGGGGCGGCGGTTCGGCACGAACGGACCTCACAACTGGCAGTTCCCGCAAGGCGGGGTGGACGCCGGCGAGGACCTCTATCTGGCCGCCTGCCGCGAGCTGGCCGAAGAGACCGGCGTGAAGACCACGACCCTGCTCGGCCGCACCGACGGCTGGTTGGCCTACGACTTCCCCCCCGGCCACAACGGCTCGAAGATCGCCAAGGGCTGGAAGGGCCAGCGCCAAGTCTGGTTCGCCCTGCGCTTCGACGGCGACGAGAGTGAATTCGACCTTTCCGGCCAGGGCCATCCCGAGTTCGACGCCTGGCGCTGGGGCCGCCTCGACGAAGCGCCCGACCTAGTGGTGCCGTTCAAGAAGGCGATCTACGAAAAAGTCGTCGTCGCCTTCCACGACTTCGCGGGTCTGCGCGGTCGCGCGGCCTGACGCCGCCGACCGCTCCCACAATCTTGACCTCAAGGGGACTCATGCCCGCGCCGATCGTCATGACGCACGGTGCCTTCTGCGGCGGCTGGGCGTTCGAAAACTTCCGCAAGCCGTTCGAAGCCGCCGGCCACACCGTGCTGGCGCCAGACCTGCGCGGCCATGGCCCCAATGACGCGGCCGACGCCGTGGTTGGGGTGTCGATGACCGACTACGCCCGAGACATCGCCGAGCTGTGCGCGGCGCAAAGCCAACCCGCCATCCTGATGGGCCACTCGCTGGGCGGCCTGGTGGCGGCTCTGGCGGCCCGCAAGACCCGCCTGCGCGCCGTCGTGCTGCTGGCCCCTTCAGCGCCCTGGGGCGTGGCCTCCTCGTCGATGGAGGAGGCGGTCACCGCCTTTGGCCTGCACATGCTGGGTCCGTTCTGGGCTCAGGGCGTCGCGCCAGACCGCAGCCTGATGCGTCACTACAGCCTGGACCGCATGTCGAAGGATGACCAGGAAGCCGCCGTCGCCCGGCTGCGCCCCGAAAGCGGCCGCGCCCTGTGGGAGGCTCTGAACTGGTGGCTTGATCCCTTCATGACCACCAGCGTCGGCGTCGGCCCGCTGGACGCCCCCTGCCTGGTGATGGCCGGTCAACGCGATGTGGTTCATCCGCCTTCGACCATCCGCCAGACCGCCACGCGCCTGGGCGGGACCTATCGCGAAATGCCGGGTATGAGCCACTGGCTCCCCGGCGAACCCGGCTGGGAAGACGTCGCCGCCGCCGCGTTGGAATGGCTCGCCGAACAACAGGCCCCGGCTTAGTAGCGCTCCTCTCCCCGCCGGGGAGAGGTTGGGTGAGGGGTCTTCGGCCCAACCCCTTCGATGATCGTCCGTCAGCAGAGCGCCGCTGCGCAGCGCCCCCTCACCTAGCCTCTCCCGAGGGAGAGGAATGGTCCTCACTTCGTGCCGAGCACCTTCTGCAGGAACACGATCTCGGTGGCGCGCACCGCTTCGATGTTCTGCTTCTTGGCGACGCCATGACCCTCGTCCTTGGCCAGCACGTACCAGACCTCGGCGCCCTGGGCGCGGAGCCTGGCGACCATCTGCTCGGACTCCGACTGCGGCACGCGCGGGTCGTTGGCGCCCTGATAGATCATCATCGGCTTCTTCATGCGCTCGCTCATATTGAGCGGCGAGATCTTGTCGAACACGGCGGCCATCTTTGGATCGCGCTCATCGCCGTATTCGGCCCGGCGCAGGTCGCGACGATAGCCTTCGGTGTTCTTCAGGAACGTGGTCCAGTTGGAGATGCCGTAGAGGTCGATCGCGCCGGCGATGCGGTCGTTGTAGTGGGCCGCCACCGCCAGGGCCATGTAGCCCCCGTAGGATTGGCCCACGATGGCCACGCGGCTCGCGTCGAGGTCAGGCTGCTTCGCCACCCAGTCGAGCAGGGCGCCGATATCCTTGACCGAGTCCTCGCGCTTTTCGGCGTTGTCGAGATCGAGGTAGGTCTTGCCGTAGCCGCTGGAGCCCCGGACGTTCGGGATGATCACCGCCGCGCCGACTTCATTGACCCAGGACTGACGTCGCGGATTGAAATTGGGTTGCTCCTGCCCCTCCGGCCCACCGTGGATCTGGATGATCACCGGCAGCTTCTCACCAGGCTTGGCTTGCGGCCGGTAGATGAAGGCCGGGATCGAGCGCTTGTCGAAGGTCGGGTAGCGGAAGAGGGTCGGCTCGACCAGTTGCGCCGCATCTAGGCCGCCCAGTTCGCTCTCCGTCCACCGCACCAGCTTCTGGTCGGCCAGGGCGAAGCTCCAGACATCGCCGGCCGAGGTGGAGGTCGACAGGCTGAAGGCCAAGCTCTTGCCGTCCGGCGAGAAGCCGAGGCCGGTCATCACCCCTTGCGGCAGCTTGGGCGAGGGCAGCGTCTTGCCGGTGGCGACGTCCTTGAGGACCAGGCGCGAATAGCCCTCCTCGTTGACGACATAGGCGATCACCGCGCCGTACTTGCTGAGCGCGAAGTCCTCGGCCGGCCACTTCAGGCCCGGATCCAGTTCGCGCATCGCGCCACTGGCCAGGTCGAAGACCACGGGACGCGCGGTGTCGGCCTTGTCGTCCGACAGCGTCACCACGCCGCGGCCGTCGGCGGTGAAGGCGCCGCCGACATAGGCGACCTTGCGATCGACGGGTCCGATCGGCCGGGCCTGGCCGCTGGCGATGTCGAGCACGAACAGCTCGACGAAGGTCGCCGAATTGTAGCGGCTGAACAGCAGCGACTTGCCGTCCGGCGAGATTTCGAGCGGGGCCTTCGAACCCTTGCCCTCGAAGATCGCGCGCCGGCCCTGCGGCGCGGCGACATCGGCGATCATGATGGCGTTGTTGGGATCGCCGGCCGTGACCTGACCCCAGATCACCTGGCGGCCATCGGGGGTGAACACGAAGTCGCTGTTGCGGGTCTTGGGGGCCGTCAGTTGGCTCTCGGCGCCGTTCAGGCCGCGGACATAGGCCTGGTAGTACTCGGCCCCGCCGTCGTCTCGCATGTAGACGAACCGGTCCGAGCCAGGCTGGGCCTTGGCCACATTGATCGGCTCCTTGAAGAAGGTGAGCTGCGTCCGGGCCGCGCCGGGCGCGGCGACCCGGTGGATCTGGTTGGTGTCGCCAAACCGGGTGGCGATCAGGATCGAGCCATCGGGCAGCCAGTCCTCGAACACCGCAGAGCGGGCGTTGTAGTAGGGGGCGATGGCGGCCTGCAGGGCCGGTGGGGTCACAGGCACATTGTCGAAGACTAGTTGCCCCACTTCACGGCGCGGCAGGTCGGCGGCGGGCGCGGCGGTGACGCCGGCGAAGGCCAGGGCGGTCCCGAGCAGCAGGGCGCGCATCGTCATCAGGCAAGGCTCCAGACAGTAGAGGTTGGGGTGGAGAGACCCTGAAGCAGCTGCGCGGCGGCCGTCAATCGGGCGCTCACTCCGGCGTGGAAAAGAACTTCAATCCCAGGATCCCCGCGACGATCAGTCCGACGCAGACCAGGCGCACGACGGTCGCCGGTTCCTTGAAGAGCACGATGCCGAGGATGACGGTCCCGACCGCGCCGATCCCGGTCCAGACCGCGTATGCGGTGCCGAGCGGCAGGGTCTTCACGGCGATGCCCAGGAGGGCCATCGAGACTACCAGGCTCACGCCGGTGAACACTGTCGGCCAGAGGCGGGTGAAACCGTCGGTGTATTTGAGCCCCACGGCCCAGCCGATTTCGCAGATGCCGGCGATGAACAGAACGACCCAAGCCACGGCTCGCGCCTCCTAGCTGATGGGGTCGTCCCCGGGAAAAGGCAAAGGCGCGGGGGTCGTCCCCCGCGCCTTGTTTAGAATAGACCGCCTTGCGAGCGGCGCCAGAGCTGGCCTTAGAAGGTGCGCTCGGAATAGAGGACTTCGCCCTCGTCCCAAGCCTTGCCGACCGGCGAGCCGTCCGGCTTCTTCAGTTGCAGGAACACCAGGCCGATCGACTCGTGATCGGTGAAATATTCCCACGAATTGGTGATGCGCTTGAAGTCGGTGGCCGGCACGAAGTCGTTCCGCTGCTGCAGCAGCTCCGGCTTGTGCATGTACGAGAAGATGTTCAGGCCGACGATGATCGGCTTTTCCTGATCGATGCCGTACTTCAGCGTCAGGCGGCAAACGTCCTTGTTGGACCCCTGCGGCCAGATGGTCAGGGTGTAGGGCTTGTCGACCAGGGTGCCGACATAGGTGCCTTCGCGCTTGTTCTTCTTGTAGCCAAGGCCGCCGGCGAGCTGGTCGAAGTTGCCGCCTTTGACCAGGGGCTTACAGACGCGGTTGATCACGTCGATGATCTGGCCTTCGGCGCCGGTGGTCGGCATCACGTAGGACTTTTCTTCAGCGGCGGGCGCGGCAGGCGCGGCCTCAGCGGCCGGAGCCTGGACGGCGGCGGGCGCCGGTTCGGCCACGGGTTGGGCGTTGGCCGCCGTGGCGAGGCCGGCGAAAGCGATCAGACTGGCGATGGCGGTGCGCATATGGCGGTTTCCCCTAAACTTGTCGTCGCGCATAACACTCGAAAGTGGGCGCCCCTCGCAAGTCTTGATAGCGAGGCAATGCGACCTCTACGAGGCGATGCCTTGGTCTACGCCCTTGATCAGCCGCAAACCCACTCCTGAACGACAACGCCCGACGCCTGAAAGGCGCCGGGCGTGGCCGACAATAGTTGTTAGGCCGTAACCTCTTGCGCCTTCTCGGCCAGGATGGTCAGGCCGTCTGGCGTGACGTCGGCGAAACCGCCTTCGATCGCGAAGATCGTGGTGACGCCGCCATTGTAAACCGTCACTCGGCCTTCCTTGAGCGTCGTCATGAACGGCGCGTGGTCGGCCAGGACGCCGAAGTCGCCCTCGGCGCCCGGTGCATCGACCTGGTCGACCTGTCCGGAGAACAGTTCGCGCTCAGGCGAGACGAGGGAGAAGTGAAGCTTCCCGGCCATGCTGCTTAGGCTTCCGAAGCCAGTTGTTCAGCCTTGGCCACAGCGTCTTCAATGGTGCCGACGTTGTAGAAGGCCGCTTCCGGCAGATGGTCGAACTCGCCTTCAACAACCGCCTTGAACGAGCGGATGGTGTCTTCGAGGCTCACGAACACGCCAGGCATGTTGGTGAACTGTTCGGCCACGTGGAACGGCTGCGACAGGAACTTCTGGATCTTCCGGGCGCGGGCCACGGTCAGCTTGTCCTCTTCCGACAGCTCGTCCATGCCCAGGATGGCGATGATGTCCTTCAGGGCCTTGTAGGCCTGGAGGGTTTCCTGGACGCGGCGCGCCACGGCGTAGTGTTCTTCGCCAATCACCAGCGGGTCCATGATCCGCGAGGTGGAGTCCAGCGGGTCAACGGCCGGGAAGATGGCCTGGGCGGCGATGTCGCGCGAAAGCACGGTGGTCGCGTCCAAGTGGGCGAACGAAGCGGCAGGCGCCGGGTCGGTCAAGTCATCGGCGGGAACGTAGATGGCCTGGACCGAGGTGATCGAGCCCTTCGACGTCGAGGTGATGCGCTCTTGCAGGTTGCCCATCTCGGTGGCGAGCGTCGGCTGATAGCCCACGGCCGACGGGATACGGCCCAGCAGAGCCGACACTTCGGAGCCGGCTTGGGTGAAGCGGAAGATGTTGTCGATGAAGAGGAGCACGTCCTTGCCCTCTTGGTCGCGGAAGTACTCGGCCTGGGCCAGACCGGTCAGGGCCACGCGGGCGCGGGCGCCGGGGGGCTCGTTCATCTGACCGTAGACCAGGGTGCATCGGCTTTCGCCGCCGCCGCCGGCCTGGTTCACGTTCGACTCGATCATCTCGTGATAGAGGTCGTTGCCTTCGCGGGTCCGCTCACCAACGCCGGCCAGCACGGAGTAACCACCGTACGCCTTGGCGATGTTGTTGATCAGTTCCTGCATGGTCACGGTCTTGCCCACGCCCGCGCCGCCGAACAGGCCGATCTTGCCGCCCTTGGTGTAGGGGCAGAGCAGGTCGACGACCTTAATGCCGGTGACGAGGATTTCGGCCGACGTCGACTGCTCGGCGAACGAAGGCGCCTCGCGGTGGATGGGGGCGTAGAAGTCGGTGACGATCGGGCCAGCTTCGTCGATCGGATCGCCGATGACGTTCATGATGCGGCCGAGCGTGGCCGGGCCGACCGGAACGGTGATCGCACGGCCGGTGTCGGTCACCGGAGCGCCGCGGGTCAGACCCTCGGTGGTGTCCATGGCGATCGTGCGGACGGTGCTTTGGCCGAGGTGCTGGGCCACTTCCAGAACCAGACGGAAGGGCTCGCCCGTCCGTTGGTCGAAGTTGGTGGTTTCCAGCGCGTTCATGATCGACGGCAGTTCGCCTTCGAACACGACGTCGACGACGGCGCCGATGATCTGCGAGATGCGGCCCGTAGCGGCGCCGGCGACGGCGGCGTTCGGCGTAGCGGACTTCTTGGCGGCCGCAGGAGCCTTCGCGGCGGCCGGAGCGGCCTTCGCAGCAGCAGCCTTCGGCGCAGCGGTCGCCTTCGGAGCAGCGGGCTTCTTGGCGGGAGCCTTAGGGGTCGTAGCCATGGTTCAGACTCTTTCGGTTTAGAGCGCTTCGGCGCCGGAGATGATCTCGATCAGCTCCTTGGTGATCTGCGCCTGGCGAGTACGGTTCTTGAGCAGGTTCAGGGCGGCGATCATGTCGCCAGCATTGCGTGTGGCGTTGTCCATCGCCGCCATCTGGGCGGCGTAGAACCCGGCCTGGTTCTCGAGCATCGCCGACATTACCTGAATGGTCAGGTTCTGCGGCAGCAGGGTTTCAAGGATTTGCTCCTCGTCCGGCTCGTATTCATAGGCCGCGCCCTTCAGATCGATGGTGGCGGCGCCCTCTTCGATCTGGGCAGGGATCAGCTGGCGCACGGTCGGGGTCTGGGTGACCACCGACTTGAACTGGCTGTAGACCAGGGTGACGACGTCGATCTCGCCAGCTTCGAAAAGCTCGTTGATCTTGTCGGCCACCGGCTGGGCGGTCGCGAGCGACGGCACGCCGGCTTCATGGGCGGCCACGAAGCGGTCGCCGTACTGGCGGCGCAGCAGATCGCGGGCCTTCTTGCCGAGCGCGATGATCTTCACATCCTTGCCCTCGGCGAGCAGGCTGCGGATGCGCTCGCGGGCGGCGCGGAGGATGGCGGTGTTGAAACCGCCCGCCAGGCCGCGATCCGACGTCGCAACGACGATCAGGTGCTTTTGATTGCGCCCGGTGCCGACCAGCAGCTTGGGCGCGCCGTCACCGGACACCCCCGCCGCCAGGTTGGCGATCACCGCGGCCATGCGCTGGGCGTATGGCCGGGCGTTCTGCGCCGAGCTCTGGGCGCGCCGAAGTTTCGCGGCGGCGACCATCTGCATCGCTTTCGTGATCTTCTGCGTGGATTCCACGCTTTTGATCCGATCGCGCATCTCTTTGACGCTGGCCATCTCCTAATGCTCCAGCGCGCGCTTAGGCGAAGCTCTTGACGAAAGCTTCCAGCGCTTCCTTGAGCTTGGTCTCCGTGTCAGCCTTCAGCTCCTTCGAGGTGCGGATGGTGTCCAGGAGGTCCTGATGCTTGGAGTGCAGGCGGGCCAGCAGCTCGGTCTCGAACCGGCCGACCTGGGCGGTCGGGATGGTGTCGAGGTAGCCACGGGTGCCGGCGTAGATCACCGCGACCTGCTCTTCGACGAGCAGCGGCGAGTACTGGGGCTGCTTCAGCAGCTCGGTCAGACGCTCGCCACGGGCCAGCTGGCGCTGGGTGGTGACGTCCAGGTCGGAGCCGAACTTCGCAAAGGCGGCGAGTTCGCGATACTGGGCCAGTTCGCCCTTAATCGGACCCGAAGCTTGCTTCATGGCCTTGATCTGGGCCGAGGAGCCCACGCGGCTGACGGAGATACCGACGTTCACGGCCGGGCGGATGCCCTGGAAGAACAGGTCGGTTTCCAGGAAGATCTGGCCGTCGGTGATCGAAATCACGTTGGTCGGGATGTAGGCCGAAACGTCGTTGGCCTGAGTTTCGATGATCGGCAGAGCCGTCAGCGAGCCCGAACCGTTGTCTTCGTTAAGCTTCGCAGCGCGTTCCAGCAGGCGGCTATGCAGGTAGAACACGTCGCCGGGATAGGCTTCGCGGCCCGGCGGACGGCGCAGCAGCAGGGACATCTGACGATAGGCGACGGCCTGCTTCGAAAGGTCGTCATAGATGATGACGGCGTGCATGCCGTTGTCGCGGAACCACTCGCCCATGGCGCAGCCGGCGAACGGGGCCAGGAACTGCAGCGGGGCCGGTTCCGAAGCCGTCGCGGAAACGACGATGGTGTATTCCAGGGCGCCGCGCTCTTCGAGCGTCTTGACGATCTGGGCGACGGTCGAACGCTTTTGGCCGATGGCGACGTAGATGCAGTAGAGCTTGGCGCTCTCGTCATCGCCGGCGTTGATCGACTTCTGGTTCAGGATGGTGTCGATCGCCACGGCGGTCTTGCCGGTCTGACGGTCGCCAATGATCAGCTCGCGTTGGCCGCGGCCGACGGGGATCAGGGAGTCGATGGCCTTCATGCCGGTCTGCACGGGCTCGTGCACCGACTTACGCGGGATGATGCCCGGCGCCTTCACGTCCACGCGGCGACGCTCGGCCACGTTCTGGATCGGGCCCTTGCCGTCGATCGGTTCGCCGAGCGGGTTCACGACCCGGCCCAGCAGACCGCGGCCGACCGGAACGTCCACGATTTCCGACAGACGGCGAACATCGTCGCCTTCCGAGATCGCGCGGTCGTCGCCGAAGATAACGACGCCGACGTTGTCGCTTTCCAGGTTCAGGGCCATGCCCTTCACGCCAGCCTTCGGGAACTCGACCATTTCGCCCGCCTGGACGTTGTCGAGGCCGAAGACGCGGGCGATGCCGTCACCGACGGACAGAACCGAACCGACGTCGGAGACGTCGGCTTCTTCGCCAAAATTGGCGATCTGCGACTTGAGGATGGCCGAAATCTCGGCGGCGCGGATGTCCATGGCTTACGCTCTCTTCAGGGCGAACTTGAGGGAGTCGAGCTTCGAACGGAGCGAAGCGTCGAACAGACGGGAACCGACCTGCACCTTGATGCCGCCCAGAAGGGAGGGATCAACGCGGGTCTCGATTTCAGGGTCCTTGCCGAGCGCGGTTCGCAACGCGGCGGCGACACCCTTGGATTGGGCTGCAGTCAGAGGGACGGCCGTGGTCACTCGAGCGGAAACCGCGCCACGCGCGTTCGCCGCCAGTTCCTCAAAGCCGCTGATCGCGTCGAGCAACGCCGAGGCGCGGCCGTTAACGGCCAACAGTCCCAGGAATTTCCGAGTGATCGGATTGAGCTTCGCCTTTACGGCCAAGGCGTCGAGCGCCTTGCCCTTATCCTCGGCGCTGAACGCCGGGGAGGCCAGCAAGGACCGTAGGTCTTTGCTCTCGGCGCACATAGATTTCAGCGCCTTCAGGTCGGCCTCGACGGCCGCCAGTTTGTTCTCATCGTTCGCGAGATCGAACAGGGCAAGAGCATATCTGCCGCCCACATTCGAAGCCTTGGAATCGTCCGCCACTTATTTATCCGCCCGGTGCGCGCAAAAAGCCGCTGTGAAGGAACTCCTCACCGCGACCTAAAGGCTTGAAAGCGCTTGGAAAAGCACAATGGCCATCGAGACTGGAAAAGCCCCTGGCCCGAAGCCGCGCGCCTGATAGCACGCGTTTTTGGGCGCCGCAACCGAACGGGCCGCGACACCTTGTATTATCCGGCATTGATAATCGAGGCTGGCTTTCGGAACACAGCCGAACCGGCGGCTAGAACCAGGCCCTCCGAGGACAGCAATCGGCCGTATGCGAAGACCAGAGTGCGGGTCGCGCGCTCGACCTGGGCCTCGAGCGTGACGCTCGCTCCCGGCGCGGCGACCACACCGTAGTCTAGAGTAAGAGAGACCGGCTGGGCGCCGGCGCCGGCGACCTCGGCCAGCAGGGGCTCAAGCAAACTGGCCGCGGCGGCGGGCGCGGCGGGCAGGACGGTTTGGCGGCGAAGGATGTCGTCTGTCATTGGTGGCGGTCTCATACGTGCGTGCGCGCCGCCGTCAAAGGCCCACAACGAATGCAGCCAAGAAAAAGGCGCCGGGAGACAATGCTCCGGCGCCTTTGAGTAGCAGGCTCGACAAGACTGGCGGCTGGGAGGCGCGCCGGGATTGAGCGCGAACCTGGGACCGAAAGCCTAGTTGTTGGCGACCTGTTGGGCCGGCAGAGCCACCACGTTGCACTGCTCGATCTTTTGAGCTTCGAGCTGCTTACGGGCGCCGCCGAACGAGGCGACAGCGCCGACGCTCTTCGCCAGTTCCTTGCAGGTGGAGGTGGCGTAGGTGCGCGAAGACGGCGCGGCGGCTAGGCAGACGTCGCCTTCACACATGAAGACAGCGCCGCCAGCGATGAGCTTGGTCTTAGCCGCGACCGGGTTTTGCAGTTTCGCGGTGATCGGATCGTCCGCAAGCGCCGCGCCGGCGAAAGAGACGGAGACAAGGGCGGCGCAGGCGGCCGCAAAGGTACGGAGCTTCATGGAAAGCCCTCCAGCGTTTCGGGGAGAAAAGGCAAGCCCGTGCAGGGCTCGACTTGGTTCAATCCGGAATTCAGCGGCCGATATCCCCATCGACCACACGAGCTGAACTAAGCAACGCTAAGATAACACTGTTAAGATCGACGGCAACCGCTTTTTTCGCAGTGCAGCTATGCGGAAATGCAGGGGTGCATAACCATGTTCGACCACCCATGTGGTCCCGGCTCCCGGTCATAGCCGAAGCCGGCCCGGTGCTAGGCGTGGTGGATAAGAAGTGAGGCGAGCGACGTCCAGTGAGGACCATTGTCGCACCCGGCTGGCTAGAAGAACGGGCCGACCCGGAAGACCATGCTGATAACCGCCGCTATTCCGATGACCAACAACAGCAGGGCGGTGATGAGCGTCATTGAGGGCGGGAACGGGCTTTCCCCGTGCAGATTGCCTGCGGCCACCATCTTTCGACGTTCAGCCCGCAGGGCGAGCATGAACTGCGCCTCGTAGATGATCCCCACGACCAGCATGGCGATGCCCAGAGCCACCAGGGCGACCCCGAAATTCCGGGGCGCGGCGGCGCTGGCGATGACGTCATTGTCGCGCAGCTTCTGAAACACCTGGAAAATCGTGAAGCCGAAGCTGATCAGCGACAGCGACGTGCGTATCACCGACATCAGGGTGCGGTCGGCCGACAGCCGGGTTCGCTGGAACGACATGCCGGTGCGGCGCAGTGACATCTCCGTCCGGTCGTCAGAGAGGCTGGTGCGGTGCTCCGAAAGCGCGGTCCGGTGCTCCGACAATTCGGTGCGATGCTCCGACAGGTCGGTCCGATGATTGGAAAGCCCCGTCCGGTACTTCGAAAAGGTCACCGACGCGGCGTCGGCGTTACTCTCATCGACCACCGGGATCGGTGGGACCGGCTGGCGGCTCCACTTCGGCGCGTTGGATTCGGGAGGGGTCGCCATGAACAATGCGCTCCGTAAATAAAGGCCGCCGCTTGCCGGCACTGTGCGGCCCCCACCCTCAGCGATCTATCCGGTGTCCACCCCACTGCGACCTCGGTATCGCCCCCGACCCTGCCAACACGCTCTGGCGCCGCCTTTCCACCACAGAAGGGCGTTAAGGGGGGCTACGGCCGCGGTCGTTCACATCTCGTCAACCTTGTCGCGCGTCTGGTCGCGCTAAGTTATCTCTCGAGGCCCCGGGCGGGGTAATCGGCGAACCTTTTAGGACGACACATGGCTAAACCAGGACCGGGCCCTCGCCGGCCGGCCCAGCGCACTCCGCTACAGGCTCTCCTTTATTGGACGGCCGTCCTTGGCGTGTGGGCGCTCATCTTTGTGGCGGCCTTCTTCGCGGTCTTCGCCAGCGATCTGCCAGACACCTCCAAGCTCTATGACGTGGAGCGTCAGCCCTCGATCTCCTATCTCGACCGTTCGGGCGCGATGGTGGCCGTGCGCGGCAGCCAGTACGCGCCGCCGATCGACCTGGACAAGCTGCCGCCCTATGTGCCGAAGGCGTTCATCGCCATCGAGGACCGGCAGTTCTACTACCACTTCGGGTTCAACCCCTGGGGCATCATCCGCTCGCAGATCTACAATCTGCAGAACAAGGGCGGCCCACTACGCGGTGGCTCGACCATCACCCAGCAGTTGGCGCGAAATCTCTTCCTGACCACGAACCAGAACTATCGGCGCAAGGCCCAGGAGCTGATCCTGGCCGTCTGGCTGGAGGCGAAGTTCACCAAGAAGGAGATCCTCGCCCTCTATCTGAACCGGGTCTATTTCGGCGGCGGCGCCTACGGCATCGAGGCGGCTTCCCAGCGCTACTTCGGCAAGCCCGCCTCGCAGCTGACCCTCGGCGAAAGCGCCCTGCTGGCCGGCATGATGAAGGGGCCAAATCGCTATTCGCCGGTCTCGGCCACCGACCGCGCCGAACGGCGCGCGACCATCGTCCTGGACGAAATGGTCCGCACCGGCGCGATCACGCCCCAAGAACGTGACGCGGCCTTCAAGACCCCAGTGCGCGTCAATCCGACCCTGGCCAATCAGCGCGCCCAGTATTTCACAGACTATGTTGACGATCAGGTCCGCAGCCTGGTCGGCGAACCGACCGAGGATCTGGTCGTCGAGACCACGCTGGACCTGCCGATCCAGGCGGCCGCCGAGCAGGCGATGCGCAAGGGTATTGCGGCCGGCAAGGGCCAGGGCGTCGAGCAAGGCGCCCTGGTCGCCATCGACGGCGAGGGTCGCATCCGCGCCTATGTCGGCGGCGCCGACTACACCGAAAGCCAGTTCGACCGCGCCACCACCGCCCGCCGCCAGGCGGGTTCGGCTTTTAAGCCTTTCGTCTATCTGGCGGCGATGGAAGCGGGCCGCACGCCTTACGACATGGTGGTCGATGAGCCGCTGAAGATCGGCAACTGGGAACCCCGCAACTATACGAACGACTTTCGCGGCCCGATGACGCTGCAGACCGCGCTGGCCCAGTCGATCAACACCGTCGCGGCGCGACTGGCCAATGAGGTTGGCACCGGCAATGTGGCCGCCGCCGCCAAGCGGCTTGGCGTCAGTTCCCACATTCAGCTCGATCCCTCCATGGCGCTGGGCGCCGTGGAGGTGAGCCCGCTGGAGATGGCCCAGGCCTATGCGCCCTTCTCGAACGGCGGCTTCCTGGCCAAGGGCTACGGCATCCAACGCATCCGCACCGCCAGCGGCAAGATCCTCTACGACCACAGCGTCGAGAAGAACGCCCGCCAACAGGTGATCGGCTCGCCCGCCCTGCAGTACATGAACCAGATGATGCGCCAGGTGGTCAGCAATGGCACCGGCACGCGCGCCAAGGTTCCGGGCTTCGATCTGGCCGGCAAGACCGGCACCACCAGCGATTACCGCGACGCCTGGTTTGTCGGCTACACCGGCGGCTTCGTGACCGCCGTCTGGGTGGGCAAGGACAACAACAAGCCGATGAAGCGCGTCAGCGGCGGCGGCGCTCCGGCCGGCATCTGGCGCGACTTTATGGGCGCCGCCCTGCCCCGCCTGAAGGCCCAGCCCATTCCGGGCGGCACAATCGAGCCGCCCGCCCCCGCGTCCGACCCGATCGGCGATCTGGTCGATGGCATCGCCGACGCCATCGGCGGCCAGCCTGCGGCTCCCGCCGAAAAAGCTCCGGCCGACGACGTGCCGTTCTAGATCGGCGGGTCTTCCGGAACGTCGGCCGGGACTTCGGCGGCTGCTTCGATGTGCTCTTCGACCACCGGGACCAGCACCTCGGCCGGCGGCGGCGCGAGCACGGGGGCGGCTGGACCGGCGGGGATCGCCTGGGCCGGGTTGCGCTTCAGCGCCACGGTCATGAAGCCGCGCCAAAGTTCGGCCGGCGCGCCGCCCCCGGTGATCTTGCCCATCGAGGCCCCATCGTCGCGGCCCATCCAGACCACTGTCGTAAAGCCGCCGCTGTATCCGGCGAACCAGGCGTCCTTGTAGTCGGACGTGGTGCCGGTCTTTCCCGCTAGGTCATAGCCGGCGATCTTGGCTCGGCCGCCCGTGCCCGAGGCGACCGCCGTCCGCAGCATCTGGTTCATCTCGCTGAGCGCCGGATTGGCGATAACCCGCACAGGGGGGCCGGCCTTGCGCTGATAGATCACCTGGCCGCCATTGGTGCGGATCTTCTCGATACCGTAGGCCGCGACCCGCAGCCCGCCGTTCGAAAACGCGGCATAGGCCTGGGTCATCTCCAGCGGCGAGACCAAGGTGGTGCCGAGCGCCATGGCCGGATCGGTGTTGACCGGCGAGGCGATCCCTAGCCGGCGCGCGGTCGCCGCCACATTGGCGCGCCCCACCTCGTCGGCGGTGCGTACGGCCACCGTATTCACCGACTGGGCGACGGCCTGCTCCAAAGTGATCTGGCCCAGATAGCCGCCGGCATAGTTCTGCGGCGACCAATTGCCGATGGTCAGCGGCTCGTCGACCACCGCCATGCCCGGGGTGCGACCAGCCTCGAGCGCTGTCAGATAGACGAAGGGCTTCCAGGCTGACCCAGCCTGGCGCCGGGCCGTGACCGCGCGATTATAGGGACCGGCGGCATAGTCGGCGCCGCCGATCATCGCCCGCACCCGCCCCTGCCCGTCGAGCGCCACCAAGGCCGCCTGGCCCACGGACTGGCTCTTGTAGCGAGCGAGCACCGCGCGAGTTGAATCGGCCGCCGCGTTCTCCAACCCCATGTCCATAGTGGTCTCCACCACCATGTCCTGCTTCGGCTGCGGCATGATCTGACGACGCTGGGCGTCGAGCCAGTCCACGAAATACTGGGCCGGGGCGGTGGGCGCCGAATTCCACACCTTGAGCGGCGCGGCCATCGCCTTGGCGCGATCGGCCGGCGTGATCGCCCCGGTCTCGACCATGGCGTCCAGAACCAGAGCCGCACGCCGGGCCGAGGCCTCCGGCTGCTGGATTGGATTGTAGTTGGTCGGCGACTTCATCAGCCCGGCCAGGGTCGCGGCCTCGCGCAAGGACAGGCGCGCGGCCGGCTTGTTGAAGTAGCGGCGCGAAGCCGCCTCCAGGCCATAGGCGCCTGAGCCGTAATAGGTCCGGCTCAGATAGAGGGCGAGGATCTGCTTCTTGGAATAGGTCCGCTCAAGCTGAATCGACCAGACCAGCTCCTTGGCTTTGCGCTCAACGGTGCGGTCGGCGTTCAAAAACAGGTTTCGCGCCAACTGCTGGGTGATGGTCGAGGCGCCCTGGGTCGGACGCCCCTCGCTGACCCCGTCCAAGATGGCCCGGCCGATGCCCACGGGGTCGAAGCCGGTGTGGGTGTAGAACCGGCGATCCTCGATGGCGATGAAGGCCGCCGGCACATAGGCCGGCAGCTTCGCCAGATCGACCGGCGGCGCATAGCGGCCGCCGCGCACGCCCAGCACCGCCCCGGACCGATCGACATAGGTCACCTGCGGATCGCGCGTGATCGGCGGCAAGGGCGGCAGTTCAGGGGCGGCCATCGTCAGCGACGTGGCGGCGGCGAGGACGATCACGCGGCAGGCTCCAGGCGGGCGATGGCTTCAGCGCTCATCCGTCCGGCTCCTTCTGTCGCCTGCGCGGCGCTGGTCATAGATAATTCGCGGTAATCTTGAGGGGGTTCAGCGCCCGAACGCGTGCAACCGCGCGCCCTGCGCCCGCAGCCAGGCCCGGTGCGGCCGCTCATCCCCCACCAGGGCCTTCACGTGGCCCCAGAACCGCGGGCCGTGATTGAGCTCCAGCAGGTGCGCGCACTCATGGGCGGCGACGTAGTCGGCGACCTCGAACGGGGCCAAGGCCAGTCGCCAGGAATAGCGGATCGCCGCCGGCTTGCCGGGCAGGCCAGGACGGCAGGAACCCCAGCGGGCGCGGGCGTCCATGATCGTCACGCTGGGCAACTTGGCGCCCAGTCGCTCGCAATAGAAGACCGTGCGTTCGGTGAAGACCCGCAGCGCCTCGCGCCGGATGATCCGCACCACGGCGTTGGCGTAGACGGCGCCCTCGCCACGCGCGGTGATCGACATCGGCGTCTCGCCGCTCGCCGGATGCAGGCGGGCGGGCTTGTCGCTGGCGCCCAGCAGGCATGGCTCGCCGAACAGATGGATCGTCATGCCCGGCGCCACGGCCTCGACCTGGGGCAATTCGGCCAGGCGTTCGGCGATCCAGGAGGCCCGATCGCGAGCGAAGGCCGCCGCCTCGGCCAGTCGCCGTTGCGAAGGCGCGGTCGCGACGATCTCGCGCTTGGTCCGGTCAAGCCGAAGCGAGACCCGGCGCGCACTGCGATGGACCTTGAGACGGACGACGGCGCCAGCCACTTCCAGCCGGTCGCCGTCCGCAAGCGCGCGGCCGAAAAGACTCATGACGCCAATTTAGGCTGCGTCGCGGTCCTTTTCGAGGCCTGCTTCCTGGCGGCGGATGAACGCACGCACGCGCGGGTAAATCTCCTCGCGGAAACGGCGGCCGTTAAAGACGCCGTAGTGGCCCACATGCGGCTGGACGTAGTCTTCCTTGAAGTCGTCCGACAGCCCGGTGCAGAGCGTGTGCGCCGCCTGGGTCTGGCCGATGCCCGAAATGTCGTCGTTCTCGCCCTCGACCGTCAGCAGGCCGATGTCGCGGATCGAACCCGGCTGGATCGGCCGGCCGCGATGGACCAGCTCGCCCTTGGGCAGCAGGTACTGCTGGAACACATAGTCGATGGTCTGAAGGTAGAATTCTTCCGGCAGGTCGAGGACCGAGAGGTACTCATCATAGAATTCCAGATGCTTCTCGGCGGCGTCGCCGTCGCCCTTCATCAGGTCTTCCAGATACTGCTTGTGTGCGTCCTGGTGCTTTTCGGCGTTCATCGACATGAACGAATAGAGCTGCACGAAACCCGGATAAACGCGGCGGCCCATCCCTGGATAGGGCGCGGGCACGGTGTCGATCATCGTCGACTTGAACCAGGCGAAGGGCTTTTCCTCGGCCAGCTTGTTGGTGACTGTGGGCGAGAGGCGCGCGTCAATGGGCGAGCCCATGATCGTCATGGTGCCGGGGCGGCATTCCTCGCCATCCTCCGCCATCAGCGAGGCGGCGGCGAGCACGGCGGGTCCCGGCTGGCAGACGGCCACCACGTGCGGACGCGGGCCAAGCTGGCGTAGCATCTCGCGGACATGGTCGACGAAGTCGTGGAAATCGAAGCGGCCTTCCATCAGCGGGACGTCGCGGGCGTTCGACCAGTCGGTGATGAACACCTCATGGTCCTGCAGGAAGGCTTCGACCGTGCCGCGCAGCAGGGTGGCGTAGTGACCCGACAACGGGGCCACGATCAGCACGGCGGGCTCCAGCTCGCGGCGTCCGGCCCGGCGCATGTCGGACATGTCGCGGGTGAAGTGAGTGAGCTTCACCCAGGGGCTCGACCACACCACCGTCTGGCGCACGCGGACCGGCTTGCCCTCGATCTCGACGGAATCGATGTTCCAGGCCGGGCGGCCGTAGCGGCGCGTCAGGTTGGCGAACAGGTCGGCATTGGCGAAAAGCCGCCGTCCCATGTCGCTGTCCTTGGCGGGGTTCAGGGACGACGACCAGAAGTCACGGGTCGCGCGCGCCGCGAACCGCAGCGGGGTTGAGGCGTAGTAGCCGGCCTCGTAGAGCGAGTAGAGCATCCGAGAGTCCTCTTTGCTGCACCGCAGCATAGCACGCCGGATATTAAGAGAGTCCAGACCTAAACCGTTCGGCCGCGACGGTTGGACGCTCTGCCCGCAGATAAGGCGTCCCTAGCGCATCGCGTCGGAGATCTGGCGGGCGATCTCCTCGGGGGAAACGCCAAACGGGATCACGCGGTCGAAGCGGCCCTTGGGGTCCATCAGATAGGCGGCGGTCGAATGGTCGACCAGATAGTCGGCGCCCTCGCCGTTCTTCTTGAAATAGACCCGGTAGGCCTTGGCCGCGGCGGCGACCTGCTCGGGCGTTCCGGTCAGGCCGATGATGCCCTTCGGAAAAATCTCGGAGCCCAGATAGGTGTTCAATTGCGCCGGCGTGTCGCGCGCCGGGTCGAGCGAGATGAACACCACCTGCAGCTTGTCGGCCTTAGGCCCCAACTGCTGCTGTGCGGCCGCCAAGGCCTGCAAGGTCGTCGGGCAGACGTCCGGGCAATAGGTGAAGCCGAAGAACACCACGCTCCACTTGCCGTTCAGCAGCGACTCGTCGGCGGGCTTGCCGTGTTGATCGACCAGCTGAAACGGCCCGCCCACGGCGGCGGGTGCGGGGCGATCGAAGACGCCGGTCTTCCAGGCTACGGCGCCCAGGAAGATCAAGCCGACGAAGCAGGCGGCGATGAGGATCGGGATGCGGCGAGGCATGGAAACTACCTTTGGGCTCGTCAGAGGCGACGTTCGGGGCGATGCTCGCCGCATGATCTCCTCCATGAGGACACCGCCGACGCCGCCCGGTCTCGATAGGCAAACCCCAGAGCCCATGCAAGGCGTCGGCGACTGGGGCGTCGACGGCTGGGACGGCGTCACCGAGCGCGCCGGCCGATTGCGGATGCGCACCCTGGTCACCCTGCGCTGGATGATCATCGCCGGCGAGGCGCTGGTCTTCCTGATCGCAGGTCTGCTGCTCCGCTTCGAAATCCCCTATGCCTTGTGCTTCGCCGTTATCGGCGCGTCGGCCTGGATCAATCTGCTGACGGGGGTGGCGTCTCCGGGCCAGCGGCTGATCGGCGGCTGGGAGGCCGTGGCGCAGCTCAGCTTCGATATCGCGCAGATCTCGATCCTGCTGTTTCTGACCGGCGGGACGGCCAATCCCTTCATCCTGATGCTGCTGGCCCCGGTCACCCTGGCGGCCGCGACCCTGACATCAAGGTCGGTGACGATCCTGGCTGGCCTGGCGATCGGCAGTTCGGTGTTGCTGGCCTTCCTGCACTGGCCCTTGCCGTCAATGGACGCGCACAGCTTCAGCCCCCCGCTCACCTTCATGATCGGCTGCGCGATCGCCAACATAGCCGGGATCATCGTCATCACCGGCACGGTGCGCCAGGCGGCCGAAGAGTCCTCGCGCATGGCCCTGGCGCTCGACGTCACCCAGGCGGTGCTGGCGCGCGAGCAGCGGCTGTCGGCCCTGGGGGCGTTGGCCGCCGCGGCGGCGCATGAACTGGGCACGCCGCTGGCCACCATCTCGATCGTCGCCAAGGAACTGGCCCGCGAGGCGCCGACCGCCAGCGTCAAGGAGGACGCCGACCTCCTGATCGCCCAGGCCGAACGCTGCCGCGAGATTCTGCGGCGCCTGACCGACGCCCCCGCCGCGGCCTCTGACGAGGTCCACGAGCGGATGAGCCTGCTGCAATTGATGCATGAGGTGATCGAGCCGCATGCCGATGTGAAGGGCGTTCGGGTCGAGGCCATCGTCTCCGGCGCCCCTGGCGTGGCCGCGCCCGATATCTGGCGGATGCCCGAGGTCCTGCACGCCATGACCTCCTTCGTCGAAAACGCCGTCGACTTTGCGACGTCCGAGGTGCTGATCACGGTGCGGTTCGACGCCGACACCGTCGGCATCGAGGTTCGCGACGACGGCCCAGGGTTCGCGCCTGAGGTCCTGGCCAAGCTCGGCGAGCCCTATGTCACCAGCCGCGCCGGCGTCGAAGGCGGCCGAACGGGACACGTCGGAATGGGCCTGGGCTTCTTCATCGCCAAGACGCTGCTGGAACGGACCGGGGCTATTGTGACTTTTCAGAATGGCAGGCCGCGCGGCGCCGTGGTCGCCGCACGCTGGCCGCGCAAGCGTATCGAGGTCACTGCCGCGGACGAACTGACATGAATGCTCTTGCGGATCGCCCGCAAGCAGCGACATGATGCCGCAGGAGGCGCATCTGCAAAACGCCCCTATCGGAGGTTGCGAATGACCGATCTCTCCGCCGATATCGCCGCCCTGCCGGACAAAAGCCTGCTTGTCCTCGACGACGACGCGCCGCTGCGCACGCGGCTCGGGCGTGCGTTGGAGCAGCGCGGGTTCGAGACCACACTGGTCGGCAGCGTCGGCGAAGCCCTGGCCGCCGTGAAAGCCCACCCGCCAGCCTATGCGGTTCTGGACATGCGGTTGGAGGATGGCACCGGCCTGAAGGTCGTCGAGGCGGTCCGCGACGCCCGACCGGACGCCAAGGTCATCATGCTGACCGGCTACGGCAACATCGCCACCGCCGTTGCGGCGGTGAAATCGGGGGCGATCGACTATCTGTCCAAGCCCGCCGACGCCGACGACGTCGCCCGCGCCCTGCTCGCCCGCAAGGACGAGGTGCCCGCCCCGCCTGAAAATCCCATGAGCGCCGACCGCGTGCGGTGGGAGCACATCCAGCGCGTCTACGAACTGTGCGGCCACAATGTTTCCGAAACCGCGCGGCGGCTGAACATGCACCGGCGGACCCTTCAACGCATCCTGGCCAAGCGCGCGCCGCGCTAGCGGCCTAGCCCTCGAGCTGCGTGACCACCACACCGGCGGCGCGCATCGCAGCCATACGGGCGAAGGCGATGGTCAGCGCCTTACGCCGGGCCGGCGCCAGGGGCGTGAGCGGCGCATCGCGCAGCACCGCGCCGCCAAACCCGTCACAGACCATCAGGCCCGGCTCCTCAGGCAGGATTTCGCGCGGGAATTCAGGGGCCACGGCGAAGGCGAAGCTGTCGCAATACGGCAGGTACTCATGCCATTTGCGATCGACGCGAAAGTCCTCCAGGCCCGACTTCACCTCGACGATGGCGATCTCCCCGCGGCGGCCCACAGCCATCAGGTCGGCGCGCCGCCCATTGGGCAGCGTCACCTCCGCAAGTGGCGCATAGCCGAGGTCCGTCAGCAGCCGGGCGGCGCCGCGCGTGACGTTGAGGGTGATTTCCGGCCGGCTGACCGTGATGATCGTGACGTCCATGACCAAAACCATGTTCCGGTTTCGTTCAGGAGGCAAGACCCCCGGGCGCGGCCTAGTTACGCGCCGGCTGCGGGAATTCCAGGCGGCTGACGTCGTAGCCAAGCTGCTTCACTCGGGCCATGGCCTGGGCCTTTACGCCGGCCGACAAGGTCGGCCGTTGGGACATCAGCCACATCGAACGGCCGCCGGGCGTGCCCAGGATCAACCAGCCCTGGTCGGGCCGGTGTTCCAGCACCCAATATTCCTGGCGCACCAAGCCGTTGAAGAACGTCATTTGCAGCTTGGCGTTGGTCGCCCCGTCCAGGACCTTGGCCTTGGCCTTCCACTCGGTCGCCGGAGCCGCCAGCGAGCCCTTGTGACAGGCCTGCACCACCGAGTAGCCGTCACTGGCCTTCTGCCAGTCCGAGGTGCCGCCTTGGCAGCCGGTCTGGATCTTGTTGGGCAGGCGGGCGACCTCGTACCAGCGGCCCATCATCTTGCTCAGATCGATCCGCTGGGTCGGCGCCGGCGGTGGCGCCGCCAGGGCGGGAGCCGCTGTCATGACGGCGGCGGCGATGATTGCTGTAGCCAGGGCGCGCATGGTCAAAACGGATAACTGCTGTTCGGTGAAATTGAAAATGCCCGCGGGAATTACCCGCGGGCACATGAACGGGATCGGAATAAAATGGGGCTATTCGGCGGCGACCGTCACCGGGCGCGACGATCGGTCCTTGAAATTGATCTCCTGCAGATAGCGGATTCCATCCTCGGCGATGTCGTCGCCGACCATGCGCTCACCCTCAGCCGCCAGCTCGTCCATGTCGACATAGATGGCGTAGAAGCCGCGGGTGCGGTCGGTGATCAGGCCCGCGTTCAGCAGGGTCTTGATGAGCACCCGGAAGATGTTGGTCTCGCCGGTCATCTTCCGGTTCGGATCACGTGATTTCCGCCGCTCGACGATGTCGGCGATCACCCGCCCCGGATCGAGGCCGAACTTCGAATAGATCGCTTGCTGCTGGGTCGGCGAGCCCTGGTTGAACAATAGCGACTGGGCGCAGTGGGCGGCCCAATCCTCCATGATGTTGCGTTCGGCCTGGCTCATCTGCGGCACCGTGCGGTCGGCCCAGATCTTCCCGAACTTGTGGTGGAAGGCCTCGTCCGTCATCACCAATTGGAACAGCTTCTTGGCCAGCGGATCGCGGTTGTGCTTGTAGCCGTTGGCGAAGGCGCCCATCGCCAGGCCCTCGACCAGCATCTGCATGCCGATGATCTTCTTGTAGACCTCGGGCGCCTCGATGATCTCGACCAGCAACGCCTTGAGCGCCGCGCCGCATTCCACCGGGCGGCCCCAGCGGGCCTTGATGTACTTGGCGAAGGCGGTGACGTGGCGGGCTTCTTCGCGGGTCTGGTTGGCGGCGTACTCCTGAGCGCCCTGGTCCAGCAGCACATGGCAGAGGCTGGCCGACAGATTCAGCGCGCCCTGCTCGCCATGCAGGATCGAGGAGAAATTCCAGAGCTGCATATTGTTGATGAAGGCGATGCGTTCCTTCGGGTCCGTCAGGGTCTGGGCCACATAGGGCAGCTTCAGGACCGGGTTCATTTCCTCCGGTGTCATCGCGACATTCTCGATGTCGAACGGCTCGTCGAAGTCGATGTACTTCTTGTCGAGCGGATCCCAGAAGTGGTCGTGAGTGGCTGAGATGATCTTGTCGAACGCCGTCGAGCGCGCGCCGTAGCGGTCGAGATCCAGCATCGACTCGAAGTCGTCCGGCGCGACTGCGCCATACATGACATGCTTGGTGATGTTGCCGTCGGCCATCGGGAATCCTCCGCGAAGTATCGACCGCCTGTCTTCAGCAGGCGCTTGAAGATACCGAAGGATCGCGCCGAACGTCGTTATCGTCAAAGAAAATGACGATGGCGTCAGCATTCAAACTTAGTTTGGATTGATCGAAGGTCCGTTCAATCCGCTCATCCGGGCGACGCCGGGACGAGCGGATCTGCAGGAGCTCTACTCCGCCGCGATGGAGACGTTGGCGGCGACGCGATCCTTGAAATTGATCTTCTGGAGGTACTTGATCCCCTCCTCGGCGATGTCGTCGCCGACCATCTTGTCGCCCTCGGCCTTCAACTCGTCCATATCGACATAGAGGCCGTAGAAGGCGCGGGTGCGGTCGGTGATGATCCCGGCGTTCAGCAGGGTCTTGATCAACACCCGGAAGATGTTGCTCGCCTCCTTCATGTCCTGGCGGCGGGCCTCGTCGGTGGCGATGAGCTGGATTTCCTCGAGCACGCGAGCGGGGTCGAGATCAAACTCGGCATAGAGGGCGACCTGCTCCGACGGCGAGACCAGGTTGAACAGCACCGCCTGGAAGCAGTGAGCAGCCCAATCCTCGACGATCTGGTGTTCCGTCTCGGAGAGCTTCGGAATGGTGCGGTCGGCCCAGATCTTCCCGAACTTGTGGTGGAAAGCCTCGTCGGTCATCACCAGCTGCATCAGCTGCCGGCCGAGCGGGTCGTTGAGCTTCTGGTAGAAGGTCGCAAAGGCGCCCATGGCCAGGCCCTCGACCAGCATCTGCATGCCGATGATCTTCTTGTAGACCTCGGGGCTGGCGATGATGTCGACCAGCAGGTCCTGCAGAACCTTGGAACATTCGATCGGCCGGCCCCACCGAGCCTTGATGTATTTGGCGAAGGCGGTGACGTGCCGGGCTTCTTCACGGGTCTGGTTGGCGGCGTATTCCTGCGCGCCCTGGTCCAGCAGCACGTGGCAAAGGCTGGCCGACAGGTTGAGCGCCCCCTGCTCGCCATGCAAGATCGAGGAGAAGGAATAGAGCAGCGACTTGTTCACGAACTGAGCGCGCAGCTCGGGCGTATTGAGCTTGTCCTTGACGTAGTCGGTCTGCAAGGCCGCGACCAATTCCTCGCCGACTAGGGGCTGGGTCTGCATGTTCCAGGGCGCGGAGAAGTCGATGTATTTCGGATCCAGCGGGTCCCAGAAGTGGTCATGGGTCGCCGAGATGATCTTGTCGAACGCCGTCGAGCGCGCGCCATAACGGTCGAGATCGAGCATCGACTCGAAGTCGTCCGGCGCGACGGCCTCGTAGATCAGGTCCTTGGTGATGTTGCCGTCAGCAGACATGTCAGGCTCCGATGAACTAGGTCCATCGAACCACAACACCGTTACGCCAAAGGGTCAAAGATAAATGACGACCCCGTCAGATTTGTAATGAACGCTCGTGCAAGCTTGGCCAGACAACGAAAAACGGCGCCCCAGCTAGGCTGGAGCGCCGTCTAGGTCCCGGCTCTCGCCGAGAAGTTACGAAGGGCCTACTCGGCGGCGATCGAGATCGCCTTGGTGATGCGGTCCTTGAAGTTGATCTCCTGGAGATACTTGATCCCCTCTTCGGCGATGTCGTCGCCGACCATGCGATCGCCCTCGGAGCGCAGCTCCTCCAGATCGACATACATGGCGTAGAAAGCCTTCGTGCGGTCGGTGATGATGCCAGCGTTCAGCAGCGTCTTCACCAGCACGCGGAAGATGTTGGACTGCTCCTTCATGTTCTCGCGGCGGGTCTCGTCGGTGACCATTTGCGCCATCTCGGCGATCACGCGGTCCGGATCGAGGCCGAACTCTTCATAGAGATCACGCTGCTGGCTCGGCGAGACGAGGTTGAACAGCAAGGTCTGGAAGCAGTGCGCCGCCCAGGTCTCGATGATCTCGTGCTCGGCTTCCGACAGGTGCGGGATGGTGCGGTCGGCCCAGATCTTCCCGAACTTGTGGTGGAAGGCCTCGTCGGTCATGACGAGCTGCATCAACTTCTTACCGAGCGGGTCGTTGATATTGTTGAAGAAGGTGGCGAACGCGCCCATGGCCAGGCCCTCGACCAACATCTGCATGCCGATGATCTTCTTATAGACCTCCGGGCTGCCGATGATGTCGACCAGCAAGGTCTTCAGGGTCGGGCCGCATTCGGCCGGCCGGCCCCAACGGGCCTTGATGTACTTGGCGAAGGCGGTGACGTGCCGGGCTTCTTCACGTGTCTGGTTGGCGGCGTATTCCTGCGCGCCCTGGTCCAGCAGCACGTGGCAGAGCGAGGCCGACAGGTTGAGCGCACCCTGCTCGCCGTGCAGGATCGAGGAGAATGAGCGCAGCGCCGACTGGTTGGCGAAGCGGACGCGGGTCTTCCAGTCGCTCAGGTGGTTCGACACATAGTCGGTGCCCAGCGAGATGATCATGTCCTCGGGGAGGAGCATCTCGTTTTCCATGTCGAACGGCTCGTCGAAGTCGATGTACTTCTTGTCGAGCGGATCCCAGAAATGGTCGTGGGTGGCCGAGATGATCTTGTCGAACGCCGTCGAGCGGGCGCCGTAGCGGTCGAGGTCCAGCATCGACTCGAAGTCGTCCGGCGCCACGGCCTCATAGATGATGTCTTTGGTGATGTTGCCGTCGGCGGCCATGGGTCGTCCTCCTCGACAGGGCGCGGTTATGCACCCGCTGCTTCCTACTGCCGGCCACCCTTTCAACAGAACAATGATCAGTCAAGGAAAATGACGGGGGCGTCACTTTCCGTGCGCTCGCGATCGTATCGCCGATAAAGCCGAGCCCTCGAAGCGCCACGGTCCCGTGAGGGCGATTAGGCCCCTAGTCCGCGGCCGCCTCGATGGACTCGATGTCAGGATCTGACAGGCCGAAATGGTGGCCAATCTCGTGGACCAGCACGTGGCTGACCAGGTCACTCAGGGTGACATCGCCCCGCTCGGCCCACTCGTCCAGGATCGGGCGCCGGTAGAGGAACACCCGCGACGGACCCGGCGTGGGATCGAAGACCGAGCGGTCGGCGAGGTTCACGCCCTGATAAAGGCCGGTCAGTTCGAAGGCGTCCTCAATGCCGAGTTCGTCCAGCACCTCGACGGCGGCGAAGTCATCGACACGGAACACCACCTCCCCGGTCATGTTGCGAAAGCCCTCGGGCAGGGCGGCGAAGGCGTCCTCGGCCAAGGCGGCGAGATCGTCGAGGGATGGGGCGCGTCCAGCGTAAGGGTCACTCATCAGGCACGACTATATGGGGAGCCTCCGGCAGCCGCCGCTCAAAAAGCCCGATATCGAGCGGCTGTTGCGGTTTCACCGGTTGCAGCGGCTGGCGCGTATAGGCTCGCAGGGTATCAGCGTCGACCGCGTCGCGGCCGCGTTTCCGGGCGTGACGCGCCTGCGGCCCGCCCACCTTCAGGATCGGCGCCGCGCCGATCCGCCAATAGGAAATCATCACCCGCCAGACCGTCGCCGGCGGCTCGCTCTGGTGCGCCGGCCAGCGATGTCCCTCGGCAAAGGTCGGGGAGACCGGCGCCGGGGCGCGGACCCGTCCGGCGCGCGGCGCGACCTGCTGCACCAGGCGCAGGATCCGGTCCTCGCTCGGCAGCGACACAGCTCTTCCCGAACGGTCGTCCTCGATCCGCCCCGGGTGGGCGTCGAGCGCCGCGTCACGGGTCGCATAGTCCGGCCCCACCGGTTCGGTCACGAAAGCGACCACATCCCCAGCGATCTCCCGGGCCTCGCGTTCGCGGGCCGCACGGCCGCGCGGCTGCGACAGCGCCAGGCGGGCTTCCGTAGCCACCGGATAGAGGATCGCAGTCATGGGGGGATCATCGCCGAAATGCGCGGACCAAACTATGGTCCTTGAGATGATTCGCCGCCCTAACGGAACGGCGGCGATGGAGCACGGATGAGCGAGCAAGAACTGATCCTGGGGGCCATCGCCGGTGCGGTGCTGCTCGCCCTGTGCGCCATGGCCTGGCTGGTGGACCAACGTCGGCGCAATGACGGCCGCCTGGACGAACTGCGGGCGAAGATCGCCGAGCTCGAAGCCGGCGCCGAAGCGGCGCAGGCCTCGGCCGAGGCGTTCGATTCCGCCCTGCTCTCCGTCGATGATGGTCATGCTCAACTGGCCTCGGGCGAGGAAAGCCTGGCGCTATGCGCCGAGGCCCTGGGCCTGGCCCACGCCGATCCGCAAGGCGTCGTCTCGGCCCTGATGCGCGCCGATCCCGATCATGCGCGGCGCCTGCGGGCGCTGTTCGAACGGGGCGAGGCCTGCGCCTTCGACGTGCAGGGCGCCGGCGGTCTCGTCGCAGTCGAAGGCCGCGCCGCCGGCGCGCTCGCCTGGCTGCGACTGTCGGCGGTGATGGGCGAAGAGGCCGGCCTCCCGACCGCGCCGCGCTTCGCCGCCTTCCTTGACGCCCGCCGCTCACCCGCCTGGATCGCCGCCGCCGACGGCAGCCCCGTGTGGGTCAACGCCGCATGGCTCGCGGCGGCCGGCGCCGCCACCCTGGAAGAGGCCGCGATGCGCGGAGCCTCCTTCGACAAGGGCGCCGATAGCCTAGCCAGCGAGGCGGCCAATTTGGGCCAGCAGCGCGAAACCCTGCGCTGGACGACCTTCGGCGGGCGTCGCCGCGCCTTCCAGGTCATCGCCCAACCGCTTGAAGGCGGCGGAGTCGGCGTCTGGACCGAGGACCTCACCGAGACCGAAGAGCTGCGCGAGGCGCTCAAGCGCCACGTCGAAGCTCACGACGAAACCCTCAATCACATCGCCGACGCGGTCGCCATCTTCGGCGAGGGCAAGCGGCTGATGTTCCACAACACCGCCTTCGCCGACCTCTGGGGCCTGGAACCGGCCTGGCTGGCTGAGCGCCCTACCCACGGCGAAGTCCTGGACCGCCTGCGCCAGCGCCGCCGACTGCCCGAGACGGTCGACTATGCCAAGTGGAAGGCCGCCGAGCTCGATCGCTACGAAGAAACCTCCTCTGGCCCCGACGACCTCTGGAGCCTGCCGGAGGGCCGGACCCTGAAGGTCGGTCGCCAACCTCACCCTATGGGCGGCGTGGTGCTGCTGTTCTCAGACATCACCGGCGAACTGCGGCTCAAGGCTCAGTACAACGCCCAGATCCAAGTTCAGCAGGCCACGCTGGACAAGCTGAACGACGCCGTCGCGGTGTTCGGCTCGGACGGCCGCCTGCGCCTGCACAACGAGGCCTTCGAACGCTTCTGGAACGTCACCGACGCCCAGCTACAGCAGGCCCACGATTTCGAGGGCGTGGTCGATCTTTGCGTGCCGCGCCTGCACGATATGGGCTTCTGGCGCGAGCTGAAGGGCCGCGTGGCCGATCCTGATCCCCAGGCGCGCGCCCCGATCTCCGGCGAAGTGAAGACTTCAGACTCCCGCATCGTGGTCTACCAATCGCGGCCGCTGCCGGACGGCGCGACCCTGATCGCGTTTGGCGACGTCACCGACGCCCGCAAGCTGGAGCGGGCGCTGGCCGACCGCTCGGCCGCCCTGGCCGAGGCCGAGCGCCTCAAGCGCGACTTCGTGGGCAACGTCTCCTACGAGCTACGCACCCCCCTCACGACCATCATCGGCTACTCAGAATTGCTGGAACGCTCGGGTGAGAACCTGTCGGAGCGCGGGCGCGGTCACGCCGCCGCCGTGCGCACCGCCGCCACCCAACTGGCTCGCTCCATCGACGACGTGCTGGACATGGCCCAGATCGACGCCGACGAAATGGCGCTGGATCTCGAGGACGTCCATGTCGCTGACCTGCTGACCCAGGCGGCCGAACGCTGGGCCAAGGATGCCGAAGCCGCCGGCGTGACCATCAAGGTCGAGCGCCCCGACGACATCGGCCTGATCCGTGGCGACATCAAACGATTGACCCAGACCCTGGACCATCTGACCGAAAACGCCGTGCGCCAGACGCCGGCAGGTGGCTTGGTGACCATCGCCGCCCGGCGGGCGCTGGGTGAAATCCAGCTGCAGGTCACAGACACCGGGCGGGGCATCCCGTTCCACGTCCAGGCGCACATCTTCGACCGCTTCATCGGCCGCGAGCGCGGCGGCCCGGGTCTAGGTCTGGCGTTGGTGAAGGCTTTGGTGGAGTTGCATGGCGGCTGGGTGGCGCTGGAAAGCGAGCCCGGATCAGGCGCGACCTTCACCTGCCACCTGCCCGAAGCGGCCCAAGGCGCAGCCGGTCATCCGGAGCTTCGCTTTTAACTTCACCATAAGCGGAGCCTTTCGGGAACCGGGGCGTTTAGTACAGCGAGGGGCCTGTACGGCCCTGGCTTGAACGAAGGTGACCGATGGATATCCAGACGCTCGCGGACGACGCTTTCAAGACCGAACTGACCGGCTTGATCCCTCAAATGCGCGCCTTTGCACGCTCCCTTTGCCGGGACGCGGTGGCCGCCGACGACCTTGCCCAGGACGCCCTCCTGAAGGCTTGGAACAATCGGTCGAGCTATCAAGCCGGCACCAACATGAAGGCCTGGACCTTCATGATCCTTCGCAATCAATTCTATTCCGACAAGCGCCGTTCGTGGCGCTCGACCCAGCTCGACCCGGAAGTCGCCGAGCGGACCCTGGTCGCGGTGTCCAACCCGATCGCCAGCCTGGAGCTCGACGAAGTCCGCCGCGCCCTGGCCAAGCTGCCGGAAGACCAGCGCGAGGCGCTGATCCTGATCGGCGCCGGCGGGCTGTCCTACGAAGAAGTCTCTGAAATCTGCGGCTGCGCCATCGGCACCATCAAGAGCCGCGTCAGTCGCGCTCGCGATCGCCTCGCCGCCCTCCTCGAAGACGGAGCCTACGATCAAGACGACATGCTTCCGTCGAACGCCATGGGCAACCTGATCGCCCAACTCGACTCGCTTCGCGGCGCGGCTATCGCCGCCTAGCGAAGCGCCCGGCGCGACCACCCCGAATAGGTGAAGGTCGCAGGCTTCGGGACCTGAGCGTAGCAGTAGCCGGTCAGGCCCGAACTGCTCGGAAATTGCGCCCGCAGCATAGCGCCTGCGGGCGCTTTTTCATGATCGATCCGAAAGGACCATCCGACCGGTGTATTCGCCGAGCCGGGGAAGTGCTTCAGCACATCAGGCCGCAAAGCCTGGGGCGTGAATGACAGAACTTGAACGCCGTCAACGTGGACCTCCACGGCCTCGATGGTCGCCCAGGGCGTCCGCTCAATGGCCCAACCACTGAACTCGATTTCACCGGTCGGGAGGGTGGTGACGCTTTCGAAGCCGGCCATCGGAGTGCTCGCGACCGTGAGCGTTGAAATATCGACGCCCGGCGCGCCGACCACGTAGAGATCCTGGTTTTCGTAAAGGCCCTTGGGGAAACGCCGCCAGCTCAGCCCGGAACCAAGACGGGCGATCGCCGCGCCCACGAAGGCCTCCGTCACATAGGACATGCCGTAGATTTCGAGATCCAGAGAACCGCTCTCGCTGAAGCGAAGATAGCTCAGTCCGGACGGATCCATGACCTCGCCGGCCGGCAGGATCGCTTCGTCATGGACGCTGAAGGCCAGGACACCACGGTCGCTCACAAGGTCGTAGAGGCGAACCAGCCACTGATGAAACAGTTCGGTCGGCAGGTGCGAGAACATCGACCCCACCAGGACGATGTCGTGCTTTCCGGCATGCTCGAATGCGGCCGGATCCTTGGCCGAATGAACGCCGTTGACCTCAAAAGTCGCCACCTGCCAGTCGATGGCCTGGTGATAGATGTCGGCGACATAGATCTGGTCGGGACGCAGGCGCTGCTCCAGCAGGCGCGTCAGCCGCCCCCAGCCGGAGGCGAAATCCAGGACCGTACCCAGCTTGTCGAAACCGCCGAACACGCCTTGGGCGATCTGGCGATAGGCGTCGCCTAGCCGCATAGCCGACTCGACGAACTTGAAAGCGGAGATGGACGCGTCGAACTCGTAGTTGGGCAGGATGGCGTTGAAGAACATCTCGTCCTGGCCGGGCAGCGGCTTGCAGAACTTGATGGGATCCACGCCGTGCAGCCGAAGATAGTCCTCGATAAAGCCCCGATAGACGGGATCCACCTGCTCAAATGAGAGATCAGGCGAGGGGTGCTCTGCAGTCACGCTGGCGGTCTCCGGCCCGGCGCGCAATAGCTGCGCCGGGCCGGGCTATAGCACTCGCTCCCGTCGCAAGACAGGGAGCCGAGACCTGATTAGTGCTGGCTTTCCGGCATACGCACGACGAGGCCGTCGAGCGCGTCGCTGACCTTGATCTGGCAGGATAGGCGGCTGTTCGGTTCGACGTTCTCGGCGAAGTCCAGCATGGAGTCTTCCATCGCTGAGGTCGAACCGGTCTTGTCCTGCCAGGCGGCGTCCACATAGACGTGGCAGGTCGCGCAAGCGCAGGCGCCGCCGCAGTCAGCGTCGATGCCCGGGACGTTGTTCTTCACAGCGCCTTCCATCACCGTAAGGCCATTCTTCACGTCGATGACGTGTTCGGTGCCGTCGTGCTCGATGTAGGTGATCTTGGCCATTTGCTCCCCTTCGCCGCTTTTTATGCAGCGACCTCTTTCATGGATACGGACGTGTCGGCAAGCCGCTCGAGATTGACCGGCTTGCGGTTGGCGATGAGCTGTTTGCCCATCATGAACTCCGGGGGCGAGTTGATCGCCTCCACGGCTTGGACCTGATCGCCCTTCAGGTGAAAGACTGCAAACTTGGCGGTGGCGGGGTCGCCGCGCAGCAGGACCCGGTCGGCGTCGAACGGCAGACCGGCGATCTGGAGCTTCAGATCGTATTGATCGGACCAGTTCCACGGCACCTCGGGCGCCGGGGCGGCGCGGCCGGTGATCGCCGAGGCCGCCTGCTTGGCCTGCTCCAGCGCGCTGGGCACGCTTTCGGGGCCGAACATGCGGTCGTAGTGCGGCATGGGACGATGGGTGACGTCGCCGATCGCGAAGACGCTGGGATCGGCCGTACGGGCTTCCAGGTTGACCACGATGCCGCGTGCGCATTCCAGGCCGGCGTCGCGAGCGATCTCGTCATTGGGGGTCGCACCGACACCCAGCAGGACGACGTCGCAGGCGATCACCCGGCCGTCGGCCAAGCGCACGCCGGTGACGTGACCGCCCTCGCCGATGAAGCCGCTGACGCCGGCGCCCAGCACGAACTCGACGCCGCGCGAGATGTGGTAGTCACGGAAGAAGTTGGAAAGCGGCTCGCAGGCGCTGCGGGCCAGGATGCGCGCCTCGCGCTCCAGCACAATCGCCTCGGCGCCCAGAGCGCGGGCGGAGGCCGCAACCTCAAGGCCGATATAGCCGCCGCCGACGATCACCAGCCGCTTGCCCGGACCCAGGGCGGCCTTGATCGCCTCGGCGTCCGCCGCAGAGCGCAGGGTGAGCACGCCGCCCAAATCGGCGCCCTCGATCGGCAGGCGGATCGGCCGCATGCCGGTGGCGATGATCAGCACGTCGTAGCTGACGGTCTCGCCATTCGAGAGGGTGACGGTCTTGTCCGAGCGGGCCAGCTTCTCGGCCCGGACGTTGGGTCGGAAGTCGATATTGTTCTCGGCGTAGAACTCGAGCGGCTTCAGCGCCAGGGAGTCGGCGTCCGCCTCGCCCTTCAGCCAAGCCTTGGACAGCGGCGGCCGCTGATAGGGCGGAACCGGCTCCTCCCCTACCAGGGTGATGAGGCCGGTGTGCCCGTACTGGCGTAGCAAGGCCGCGGCGGTGCCGCCGGCGTGGCCCGCCCCGAGGATCACAATATGCGCGTCCGATTGGCTCATAGAAGCCCCATGCAGAAAAGTGACGGCGCCGTCAACTTTCCAAACGCCGTTCGGATTAGATCGCGCGTCAGCAGACCGCGATCAGACGACGCGGTCCACCAGCATCTTCTTGATCTCACCAATGGCTTTGGCCGGATTCAGGCCCTTCGGACACACCTGCGCACAATTCATGATCGTGTGGCAGCGATAGAGCTTGAAGGGGTCTTCCAGCTCGTCGAGCCGGTCGCCGGTGGCCTCGTCGCGGCTGTCGATCAGCCAGCGATAGGCGTGCAGCAGAGCCGCCGGGCCCAGGTACTTGTCGCCGTTCCACCAGTAGCTGGGGCAGGACGTCGAGCAGCAGGCGCAGAGAATGCACTCATAGAGGCCGTCCAGCTTTTCCCGGTCTTCCGGGCTCTGACGCCATTCGGTCTGCGGCTCTGGCGTCGTGGTGTGCAGCCAGGGCTCGATCGAGGCGTACTGAGCGTAGAACATGCTCATGTCGGGGATCAGGTCCTTGATCACCGGCATGTGCGGCAGCGGGCTGATCTGGCAATCCTTCCCGGGCACCTCTGCGTGGCCGTGGGTGCAGGCAAGGGTGTTGCGGCCGCCGATGTTCATGGCGCAGGAGCCGCAGACGCCCTCGCGGCACGATCGGCGGAAGGCCAGGGTCGGGTCGATGTCGTTCTTGATGTGGATCAGAACGTCCAGGACCATCGGACCGCAGGCCTCGAGGTCCACGTCATAGGTGTCCCAGCGCGGATTCTCGGTCCCCTCGGGATCGTAGCGGTAGATCTTGAAGGTCTTCACCTTCGTGGCGCCGGCGGGGGCAGCGTGGTGCTTGCCCTTCTGGACGCGGGAATTCTTGGGCAGAGCGAGCTGGACCATCAGACGCTTTCCTTAAGCGAGGACGCGTTAAACGAGGAAACGAGGGAAGCCATCATCGGTCCTAGTACACCCGCGCCTTGGGCGGGATGTAAGCGATGTCGTTGGTCAGGGTGTAGCTGTGCACCGGCCGGTAATCGATCGCGACCTTACCGGTCGCATCGTCGAACCAGGTCAGGGTGTGCTTCATCCAGGTTTCGTCGTTGCGATCCGGGAAATCCTCGTGGGCGTGGGCGCCGCGGCTTTCGGTGCGGTTGAACGCCCCGGCCACTGTGGTGATCGCCTGGCCGACCAGGTTGTCGAACTCCAGGGTCTCCAGGAGGTCGGTGTTCCAGATCATGCCACGGTCGGAGACCTTGAGGTCCGGGCGCTTGGCGTGGACGGCGGCGAGCCGCTCGACGCCGGAGGCCAGGCTATCCGTCGTGCGGAACACGGCGGCGTCTTCCTGCATCGCCTTCTGCATCTCAAGGCGCAGCGAGGCGGTCGTGGTGCCGCCCGAAGCATTGCGGAACTTGTCGAAGCGCGCCAGGTGACCATCGGTCATGGCCGGCTTCAGCTCCGGCTGGGTGGCGCCGGCCTTGATGGTGTCGGCGCAGCGCAGCGCGGCCGAACGGCCGAACACCACCAGGTCGATCAGCGAGTTTGAGCCCAGGCGGTTGGCGCCGTGCACCGAAACGCAGGCGGCTTCGCCCACGGCCATCAGCCCTGGAACCACCTTGTCCGGATCATCGCCCAGACGGGTCACAACCTCGGAGTAGAAGTTCGTCGGAATGCCGCCCATGTTGTAGTGGACGGTCGGCAGGACCGGGATCGGCTCCTTGGTCACGTCGACGCCGGCGAAGATCTTGGCGCTTTCCGAAATGCCCGGCAGACGTTCGGCCAGCATCTTCGGATCCAAGTGATCGAGGTGCAGGAAGATATGGTCCTTCTTCGGACCCACGCCGCGACCTTCGCGGATCTCGATGGTCATGGCCCGGCTGACCATGTCGCGCGGCGCCAGATCCTTCACGGACGGCGCATAGCGCTCCATGAAGCGCTCGCCCTCGGAGTTGGTCAGATAACCGCCCTCCCCGCGCGCGCCCTCGGTGATGAGGCAGCCCGCGCCATAGATGCCGGTCGGGTGGAACTGGACGAATTCCATGTCCTGCAGGGGCAGGCCGGCGCGCAGCGCCATGCCGCCGCCGTCGCCGGTGCAGGTGTGGGCGCTGGTGGCGGAGAAGTAGGCGCGGCCATAGCCGCCGGTCGCCAGGATGACTTGCTGGGCCTGGAAGCGATGCAGGGTGCCGTCATCGAGCTTCCACGCGGTCACGCCGCGGCAGACGCCTTCGTCCATGATCAGGTCGAGAGCGAAATACTCGATGAAGAACTCGGTGTCGTGGGCCAGGCTCTGGCCATACATCGTGTGCAGCATCGCGTGACCGGTCCGGTCGGCCGCCGCGCAGGTGCGCTGGATCGGGGCCTCGCCGAAGTTCTTGGTCATGCCGCCAAAGGCGCGCTGGTAGATCTTGCCTTCCGAGGTGCGCGAGAACGGCACGCCCCAGTGTTCCAGCTCGTAAACCGCTGCCGGCGCGTTGCGGCACAGGTATTCAATGGCGTCCTGGTCGCCCAGCCAGTCCGACCCCTTTACGGTGTCGTACATGTGCCAGCGCCAGTCGTCCTCGCCCATATTGCCGAGCGAGGCGGAGATCCCGCCCTGGGCCGCGACGGTGTGCGAGCGGGTCGGGAAGACCTTGGAGATGCAGGCGGTCTTCAGACCAGCCTGGGCGCAGCCGAGCGCGGCGCGGAGGCCCGAACCGCCGGCGCCGACCACGACGACGTCGAACTTGTGATCGATGAACTGATAGTTCGCCATGGGATTAGTAAGCGCCTCCCAGCGCGACCTTCAGAATGGAGAACACCGCCAGCGCCCCGATGAGCGAGCAGGCGAAGAGATTGAGCAGCAGCAGTCCGGCGCGGGTCAGGTGCTTTTCGATATAGTCCTCGATGACCACCCGCAGGCCGGCATGCATGTGCATGAAGCCGACGATGATGAAGAGCCCCATCAGCACGGGGTTGACCATCGACGAGGTCAGCCACTCCACAGCGCCGTAATAATCGGTGGCGGCCAGGCGCAGTCCGGCGAACACCGCCCAAAGCACCAGCGGGACCAGGGCCACGGCGGTGACCCGCTCTGCGATCCAGGCGCCGACGCCGTGCTTGGCGGCGCCAAGGCCGCGAGCGCGGCCCAGAGGTGTGCGATAGCTAGCCATCAGAGCGCTCCCGTCATGGCGGCGATGATCCAGACCGCGAGGGTGGCGGCGATGGCGAAGGCGATCGTGGCGATAGCGCCCATGGTCGCGGTTTTCAGATTGTAGCCGTGGCCGGCGTCCCAGATCAGGTGCTGGAGGCCCTTTGCCAGGTGGTAGAAGGTCGCCAGGGTCAGACCGAACATGACGATCTTGCCTGGGAACGAGCCCATGACCGCCTTGAAGGTTCCGTAGGCCTCAGGCCCGGCGGCGAGCGTCATCGCCCAGATCGCCAGGATCAGACCCCCGCCATACAGCGCGCAACCCGAGGCGCGGTGCAGGATCGAAGTGGCCATGGTCAAGTGCCACCGCCAAATCGTCGTGTGTGGCGAGAGCGGGCGTTCGCGGGGGGCGTCTGTCATGAGCGTTCCGAACTGGAAGAAGCGGCTCCGCTTTTAAGCCGCAGCCCTTAACTGTCAACGAAGGCGGGGCGTAAGGGCGCGCAGAACACGCCCAGCCTTCGCCAATGCCGAAGTTCACTCCCTTTTTCTTTTGAAGCAATGCGTCTTTCCCGTAAGTATCCTTCGCGGGAGACGAAGGATGCGCTTCGACCTGGTCGATCTGAGACTGTTCTGCGAGGTGGTGGACGCCGGCTCGATCACGCGCGGGGCTGAACGCAGCGCCCTGGCCCTGGCCGCAGCCTCCACCCGGATCCGCAATATGGAGGACGCCCTGGGCGCTCCATTGCTGGAGCGATCGCGCCAAGGGGTCACCCTGACACCAGCCGGCCGGACCCTGCTCAAGCACGCCCGCACGATCCTGTCCCAGACCGCGCGACTGCGCGAGGACCTGGGCGCCTATGCCGGGGGCCTGTCGGGCGAGGTGCGGTTGCTGGCCAACACCAACGCCCTGACCGAATTCCTACCGGAGGCGCTCAGCGCCTTCCTGGCCGGCCATCCCCATGTCAGCGTCAATCTGGAGGAGCGTCTGTCCGACGAGATCGTCGGGCTGGTGGCCGAAGGGGTCGGCGATGTCGGGATCGTCGCCGGCACCGTCGACATGGGCAGCCTGGAGACCTTTCCCTTCCGCTCCGACCGCTTCGTCGTGGTCAGCAGCGCGATCCACCCCTTGGCCCAGCGCAGATCGATGACCTTCGCCGACGTACTCGGCTTCGATCTCGTCGGCCTCGACCGCGCCAGTTCGCTGCAGCGCTTTCTGTCGACCAAGGCCGCGCGCGAAGGCCGGCCGCTGCGCCTGCGCGTCCAGCTCCGTAGCTTCGACGCCGTCTGCCGCCTGGTGGAATGCGGCGTCGGGGTCGGCGTCGTGCCCGAAACCACCGCCCGCCGCGCCGCCCGCACCATGTCGCTGGGCATCGTCGAACTGACCGATGACTGGGCGCGACGCGACCTTACCATCTGCGTGCGCGACCTTGGCCAACTGGCCCCCTACGCCCGCGAGCTCGTGAAGAGCCTGCGCGCGGAGTGACGTCGGCCAGGGCACGACGCTAGGCCACGCGTCGAACCACCCGCCTCACATTGGAGCCGGGATGAGCGATCCGCGCCTCAATGACCCGCCCCAGACGACGCACGCCCTCGTCGATGTCGTCCGGACCAAGCAACGAATAGCTGAGGCGCAGGGTGTTGGCGTGGGGCTCCACGGCGAAGAACGGGGCGCCGGGCACGAAGGCGACACGCTCCTCGGCCAGCGCCGCTTCCAGCAGATGGGCGCCGTCCAGACCCTCGGGGACCTTGAGCCAGACGAACATTCCGCCTTGCGGCTTCGACCAGCTCACGCCCAAGGGCATGTGCCGGGCAAGCGCGGCCTGCATGGCCGAGGCGCGCTCGCGATAGTGGACGCGCAGACGCTCCAGGTGAGCATCGTAGCCTTCGGCGACCACCTTGGCGGCGACCATCTGATTGATCGTCGAAACGTGCAGGTCACAGCCCTGCTTCAGCAGCACGAGCTTGTCGATCACCGGCCGCGCCGCGCAGACCCAGCCGAGCCGCAGCGCCGGCGACAAGGTCTTGGAGAGCGTCCCGCAATAGAGGGTTCGGGCATTTTCAATCGAGCCCGACCGCGCCACGTCCAGCGCCAAGAGCGAGGGCTCGTGCGTTCCTGAAAAGCGCAGTTCGCGATAGGCCGCGTCTTCAACCAGCACGAGGTCGTGCGCCGCGGCGCGGTCCAACACCGCCTCGCGTTCCTGGCGCGTCATTGTGCGGCCCGATGGATTGGCGAAGTCCGGGACCAGATAGGCCAAGCGCGCGCCGTCAGGGACGCCAGCGTCCAGGTCGCCATAGGTCGGCTCGTAGGCGTTGAAGGCGCCAAGCGCGCCCAAATAGGTCGGCCGCTCGGCCAGCACGGTGTCGCCCCGCGTCAGGAACAGCTTGCCGATCAGGTCCAGCGCCTGCTGCGAACCGGCGGTGATGACGATGTTGCCCTCATCACAAGGCACGCCGTCGGCGGTCATCCGCGCGGCGATCCAGCGGCGCAGTTCAGGCAGTCCCTCGCTGACGGAGTATTGCAGCGCCTGGGCCCCGGCTTCGCTCAGCACCTGATCGTAGGCCGCCTGGAGGCGTTCGGCGGGGAATAGCTGTGGATCGGGAATGCCGCCGGCGAAGGACAGGATGTCCGGCTGATCCAGCAGCTTGAGCAACTCGCGGATTTCGGAGGCGCGGACACGCGTCATCCGTTCAGCAAAGCGGTCGGTCCAGGTGTTCATTTAAAGCTCCATCGAATGCGGATGGAGCAATGTCTGGCCAATCCATCCGCGAAATTTGCGGGGATCGGCGGGGTGAGCAGCTAGCTGCGCACGACCTCGCGTCGCCCCGGAAGGGCGGCGGCTACTTTCAGAAGGAGGGCGGGACGCAGGCTCATAGCGGCGCGACCATAACGGCCGAGCGTACTGATGTCACGAGCGTCATTCGTGGCTCGGGACGGCGCGGCCTAGGGCCGCTCCTCCAGCCAGTCGGCCGAGCGCATCTCCTGTAGGCGCGAGGCGGTACGCTCGAACTCGAAGGCGCCGTCGCCTTCCGGGTAGAGCGCGGTCGGCTCGGCCTCGGCCAGCACGATCAGCCGGGCATGCGCCTCATAGAGGGCGTCGATCAGGATCACGAATCGGCGGGCCTCCTCCCGCCGATTGGCGGTGAGCTTGGGCAGGTCCTGCAGGAACACCGTATGGAACCGCTCGGCGATGGCCACATAGTCGTTCGGCCCCAGCGCCACCGAGCACAGGCTGGCGAAGGTCGCCCGCACCATGCCGCCGGACGCATGCGGCAGGTGGACCTTGCGGCCGAGCACCTCCAGCGTCTCGCCGATCTCCTCCTCGCCCCCCAGCATGTCGCGCCAGAGGGCGTCGAAGCTGCGTTGATTGTCCGGGTCGTTAGGTGCGAACCAGGTGCCGGCCGCGCGCAGGCGGTCAAGCCGGTAGTCGTGCGGGCCGGCCACGCTCACCACCTCCACCTTGCTCTTCAGAAGGTCGATGAAGGGCAAGAACAGCTGGCGATTGATGCCGTCCTTATAGAGCTGGTCGGGCAGCCGGTTCGAGGTCGCGACCAGGGTGACGCCGCGCGCGAACAGCGCCTCGAACAGACGGCCCAGGATCATGGCGTCGGCGATATCGGTGACCTGAAATTCGTCGAAACACAGCAGCCGCGCCTGTCCTGCCACCACGTCAGCCAGGGGCGGGATGGGATCATCGCCTTTCGCCTGCCCGAACTTCGCCTTTCGTGCGGCGGGGTCGCCCTTGCGCCAGGCGTCGATCAACCGGTGGATCTCGCCCATGAAGACATGGAAGTGCACACGGCGCTTTTTCTCGACCGGGGCCGTGACGAAAAACAGGTCCATGAGCATGGACTTGCCGCGCCCGACCGGCCCGATCAGATAGACGCCACGCTGGCTCTCGGGTTTCTTGAAAAAGGCGGCGAAACCGCTTGGCTCGGCGGCGACGAGGTCGCTCTCCAACCGCACCAGGGCGGCGAGCGCGGCGGCCTGAGCGGGGTCGGGACGTATATCGCCCTGCGCCAGGCGGGCGTCATAGGCGGCTTGAAGCTGGGAGGCCATCACTCCGGCCTAACCCGCCGCCGCCGCCGCCTCAAGTGGAACCGTCTGCGGAACAGTCTGGCGCGGACGGGGTTGAGTCTCTCGTACCCCGCATAAGGAGACCGCCATGTCCGCGCGAGACCGCAGCGTCACGGAACCCGCTTCATTCGCTTCGCAGGAAGACCCGGACCCCGCCGTCGTCGATATTGAGGAGGTCGAGGCGCTGGAAGCAGAAGGTAGTCGCCAGGGCATCGGCAGGCGCGCTGATCGCGCCCCCGCCGACCGCGAACACGGCCTGAAGACCCGCGCCCGCAACAAGGAAATCAACAGCGGACGTCCGTTCGCCGGCTGATCGCCTACCCCTTCACGCCGAGCTCGCGCCGTACGAAGCGATAGGTTTCGCGCTTCTCGCAGGCGCAGCCGCGCATCCTGCCGTCGGCGGTCCACCAGATCAGGGTCGGATAGGCGAAGTTAATGCCGTTGTCCTTGAGCAGCGGCTTGAGATCGACGACCATCTTTCGACCCGCCTCCACCACCGCCGTGCGGGCCATGTCGCCGTCCGCGGGCGAGATTCCGGGCGCCGCCCAGGCCTCGGCCGGCACCGACTCCCAACGTTCCATCAACGGCCACGAACGGTTGAGCCACAGTTCGGCGACGGTGGAGCGCTCCGCCGGCGTTGATTTCGACACGCCGTTGTGGTCGGCCCTGGCGATCTCGATCACCCGGGTGTCGACATTGGCGGCGTGCAGCAGCGGGAATTCCTCGGCCTTGAACCGGACGCAGTCCGGGCAGGTCCGGAACGAGACCATGTAGAGCTTGGGGCCGGTCTTGCCGGGCGAGACCCAGCCGGAGGTTTCCAGGATCTTGGTGATCTCTTCCTGGTGCTTGGTGATGGTCTTGGGCTGCCAACGCAGCTCGTAGTTCCAATAGGCCCAGCCACCGACGCTGACGAGCGCGACGGCCAAACCGACAATCGCCCAAAGCTGGAAACGCTTCATCTAAACCCCACTGTTAGGCCCCGCGAACCTCTAGCCTAGAGGGGTCACTTCATGGTGGGAATGACGAAGGCGCTGTCTTCGCTCATGCCCTCGGGCCAGCGGGCGGTGATGGTCTTGACCTTGGTGTAGAAGCGCACGCCCTCGAGGCCGTGCTGATTGACGTCGCCGAACGCCGAACGCTTCCAGCCGCCGAACGAATGATAGGCCACCGGGACTGGGATCGGGACGTTGATGCCGACCATGCCGACCTGGACCCGGGACGCGAACTCGCGCGCCGCGCGGCCGTTGCGGGTGAAGATCGCCACCCCGTTGCCGTACTGGTGCTGGCTGGGCAGGGCCAGGGCTTCCTCGAAGGTCTCGGCCCGAACGATCTGCAAGACCGGCCCGAAGATCTCCTCCTGATAGGTCCGCATCCCGGCCGTCACCTGGTCGAACAGACTGGGGCCGATGAAGAACCCCTTCTCGAAGCCCTGCAGCGAGAAGCCGCGACCGTCGACCACCAACTCCGCGCCCTCGTCGACGCCCACTTGGATATAGTCGGAGATCTTCTGGCGATGTGCAGCTGAGACCACGGGCCCATATTGCGCGGCGGCGTCGGTGGAGACCCCGACCTTCAAGGTCTCAAGCTCGGCCACCACGCGTTCACGGATCGCGTCAGCGGTCTTGGCGCCCACCGGCACCACCACTGGCAAGGCCATGCAGCGCTCGCCCGCCGAGCCATAGGCCGCCCCGACCAGGTCTTGGACCGTCTGGTCCAGATCGGCGTCCGGCAGGACGATGCCGTGGTTCTTGGCGCCGCCCATGGCCTGGACGCGTTTCCCGTGCGCCGTGCCGGTCTGGTAGACATAGTGGGCGATGTCGGAGGAGCCGACGAAACTGACCGCCGCGATGTCTGGATGCGTCAGGATGGCGTCAACGGCGACCTTGTCCCCGTGCACGACATTGAGCACGCCCTTCAGGTCCATGCCCAGATTAGCGCCCGCCTCCATGAACAGCTCGGCCAGCCGCACCGGCAGGGTCGGGTCCTTCTCGGACGGCTTCAGGACGAAGGTGTTGCCGACCGCGATGGCGATCCCGAACATCCACATCGGGATCATGCCGGGGAAGTTGAACGGGGTGATCCCGGACGCCACGCCCAGCGGCTGGCGCATCGAATAGACGTCGATGCCGGGACCCGCGCCCTCGGTATATTCGCCCTTCAGCACATGGGGGATGCCGCAGGCGAACTCGATCACTTCCAGCCCCCGCTGGATGTCGCCACGGCTGTCGGCGACCACCTTGCCGTGCTCGGACGATAGAAGCTGCGCCAGCTTGTCCATCCGCGCCTCGACCAGGCGCTTGAATTCGAACATCACCCGCGCACGCCGCTGGGGGTTCGTGGCCGCCCAAGCGGGCTGAGCCGCCAGGGCCGCTTGCACAGCGCCGTCCACCTCCGCGGCCGTGGCCAAGGCGACTTTTGCCTGAACCTCACCTGTATTGGGGTCGAAAACGTCGCCGAAACGGCCCGAGACGCCAGCAACCGCCGCGCCGGAGATGAAATGTTGGATGTCGCGCATATCAACGTTCTATGCCTTCCCAAACCGCCTGGGTAGACCCAACGCCACGTCAAGCGAGCAGCAGCCGCGCAGGTTCGCCAAGAGCCAGGCGCCCCTTGCCCTGGCGAGGGGGCGCGGCGCATTCTGGCGTGGCTATGACGAGCGTCGCATCCACCGCTTCGGCCCTGCCTGCGCGCAGCGCCTATCACGACCACATCATTGATGTGCTGATCGCCGAACGGGCGCCCAAACTGTCGGGCAGCCCGGCCTGGCCGATGATCCGCCCGGCGCTCTACCGCATGCTGGACTACCGAAAGGCGCGCGCTATGGCGCAGGCCATCGGCCCGCTCTCCGGTCGCGCTGCGCTGGACCATGTGTCCGAGATGCTGAGCGTGAAGGTGACGGCCTCGGGGCTGGACCGCGTGCCCAAGCATGGCCGGGTCATTTTCGTCTGCAACCACCCCACCGGCATCGCCGACGGCATTGCGGTGTTCGACGCCCTGAAGGATCTGCGCCCCGACATCTGCTTCTACGCCAACTCCGACGCCCACCGTGTGGTCGCGCGCTTCGATGAGGTGCTGATCCCGGTCGAGTGGGTCGAGGAAAAACGCAGCCGCGACCGCACCCGCCTCACGCTGCAACTCACCCGCGAGGCGATGGAGGCCGAGCGCGCCCTGGTGATCTTCCCCTCCGGCCGCCTGGCGCGGCGGGGCGCGGGCGGGGTGCTGGCCGACCCGCCGTGGATGTCCAGCGCGCTGTCGATCGCTCGCAAGTATGACGCGGCCGTAGTCCCGCTGCACCTGACCGGGCCATGGTCGACGCTGTTTCACTTCTTCAACCGCTTCTCTCAGGAGTTGCGGGACATCACCCTCTTCCATGAACTGCTGAACAAGCGTGGTCGGGAGTTTTCGCTGATCATCGGCCAGCCCATAGCGCCGCAGGCGCTGGACCCCGACGCCAACACCGCCACCCTGGCGCTCAAGGCTTATGTGGAGAACATCTTGCCCCGCCACCCAGACCGGCCGTTCGCATGATCACCCCCGCTGACGGCGATTTTCGCCTCGATGACGAGGCCGCCACCGCCCGGCTGGGCGCGGCCCTGGCCGCCGAGTTGAAGCCTGGCGAGGCGATCTGCCTGACCGGGCCGTTGGGGGCGGGCAAGTCGACCCTGGCCCGTGCCCTGATCCGCGCCCTGACCACGCCGACCGAAGACGTCCCGAGCCCGACCTTCACCCTGGTGCAGTTCTATGAAGGCGCGCGGCTGAAGGTCGCGCATTTTGACCTCTATCGCCTGACCTCCGCCGACGAGGCCTATGAGATCGGGCTGGACGAGGCGCTTGAGGACGGGGCGGCGGTGATCGAGTGGCCTGAGCGCCTAGACGGCCACCTTCCTCCGGACCGACTCGATATAGAGATCGCCATCGATCTGGCCCCGGATGGCGGGGAGGCGCGGCGCGCCCGGCTGACGCCGGCTGGCGCCTGGGAAGGACGCGGGCTTGAGTTCTGATCGTGAGGGCCGCAAGGCCGAGTTCCTGAAAGCCGCCGGGTTCGGCGACGCGCGCCGAGAGCCGCTGGCCGGCGACGCCTCAACGCGCGCCTATGAGCGTTTGCAGCAGCCTAACGGTTCGGTGGCGATCTTCATGGATCAAGCGCCGGCCCTGGAAACCACCGTCTGCCCGCCCGGGGCGACCGACGCCGAACGGCTGGCCATGGGCTACAACGCCGCCGCACGGCTGGCGGCCGGCTCGGTCGCCGCCTTCGTCGCCACCGCCGCCTTCCTGCGCGAGCGCGGGCTGTCTGCGCCGGCGATCCTGGCCCATGACGTCGAACATGGCTTGGCCGTTCTCGAAGACCTGGGCGATGGCCTATTCGCCACCCTGATCGCGCAGGGCCAGGCCGAGACCCCGCTCTATGAGGCGGCGGTCGATGTCCAGATCGCGCTGCAGGCTGCGCCGCCGCCCGAAATCCTGACGGCTGACGGCGCAAGCTGGCCGCTGCTGACCTATGACGCCTTGGCCCTGAAGGTTGGGACCGACACCTTCCTCGAATGGTGGCCGAAGTTCAGCGGCCTGCCGCCGCTGGACGCCGCCGCTATCGCCGAATGGGACGCGCTGTGGGCGCCGATCTTCGCGCGCGGCGAGGCCGGGGCCAGCGTCTTCACCCACCGCGACTTCCACGCCCAGAACTTGCTGTGGTTGCCACAGCGTGACGGCGTCGCCCGCGTCGGTCTGCTGGACTTCCAGGACGCCCTGCGCGCACACCCGGCCTGGGACCTGACCCACCTGTTGCAGGACGCCCGACGCGACGTCTCGCCGGAGCTGGAAACCGCGATGCTGGACCGCTTCCTCGCGGCCCGGCCGAGCTTGGAGCGCGAGACCTTCATCGCCGACTACCGCGCTTTGGCCGCCTCCAACGCCGCCCGCATCCTTGGCCGGGTGTTCGCCCGCCAAGCGTTGCTGGGCCGGACCCAATACGAAAAGTTCATGCCGCGCACCTGGCGCTATCTCGAACGCAACCTCGCCGATCCGCAGCTCGCTGGCCTGCAAGCCTGGTTCGACCGTCACATCCCGCAGAGCGCCCGCCGATGAGCCAGATCAAGACCGCCATGGTGCTGGCCGCCGGGATCGGCTCGCGGATGCGCCCGCTGACCGACGACCGCCCCAAGGCCCTGGTCGAGGTCGCCGGCCGCACCCTGATCGACCGGGTGCTGGATCGTCTGGTCGAGGCCGGGATCGAGACAGCGGTCGTCAACGTCCACCACTTCGCCGACCAGATGGAAGCCCACCTGGCGGGGCGCACCGACCTCAAGATCCTGATCTCCGATGAGCGCGCCGAATTGCTGGACTCCGGCGGCGGCATCAAGCGTGCCCGGCCCATGCTGGGCGACGATCCGATCCTGGTCGCCAACATCGACTCGCTGTGGATCGAGGGCGAAACCCCGGCGCTGGAAACCTTGAAAGGAGCCTGGGATCCCGAGATCATGGATCTCTGCCTGCTGCTGGTGCGGCGCGGCCATGGAATCGGGTTCGAGGGACCGCGCGGATTCTTCATGGACGAGGCCGGCCGAGTCACCCACTCAGCCGAACCCGAGCCGCCGACGCCCTACGCCAATGTCGGCTTCCAGATCCTCAAGCCGCAACTGATCGACGACCAGCCGGACGGCCCGTTCTCGATTCTACCGATCTGGTGGAAGCTGTCGGAGCAGGGCCGCCTGTTCGGCGCGGTGATGGACGGCTTTTGGATGCATGTGGGGGATCCCGCCGCTCGGGAGGCGACGGAAGCGAAGCTGCGGTGAGCAGCCTCTTCACCAGCCCCGCCCCACGCTGGTTCAGCATCCCGGCGCATCGCCCCTTCGTCCAGGACCTGGCGCAGGGCATCTATGACGCGCTGATGCCGCTGGGCCCCGAGGCGCTGTCTCAGGCGGTGATCCTGACCCCGACCCGGCGCGGCGCGCGCTCGCTGGCCGACGCCTTCATCGCCGCCGGTGGCGGCGCGGCCGTGCTGCCGCCGCAGATCCGGCCGCTGGGCGACCTGGACGAGGGCGAGCCGCCGTTCGAGCCGGGCGACCTCGCCGTGGACCTGCCCGCCGCCATCGCGCCCCTTCAACGGCGCTTCGAGCTGACGCGGCTGGTCAAGGAGAACGAGCGGGCGCTGGGCCGCGACCTCGACGCCTCGGCGGCGCTGGAGCTGGCGGACGCCCTGGGCGGCTTCCTCGACAGCCTGCAGATCGAGGAGGTTCCCGGCGACGGGCTCGCCGACCTGGTCAGCGCTGACCTCGCCGAGCATTGGCAGGTGAGCCGCCACTTCCTGGAAACCGCGTTGAACGAATGGCCCAAGCGGCTGGCGGCCATGGGGCTGGTGGACACCACCCGGCGCCGCGTCGCCCTGCTGCGCCGGTTGGCCGAAACCTGGACACAGAACCCGCCGCAAGGCGTCCTCATCGCCGCCGGCTCGACCGGCACCGCGCCGGCAACCGCCGATCTGCTGCGGGTGATCGCCCAGGCGCCGCAGGGGGCGGTGGTGCTGCCCGGCCTCGACGACAGCCTGGCCGCAGAGGCCTGGGACGAGGTTGGCGAGCAACATCCGCAGGGCGCGATGAAGCGCCTGCTGACCCGCGCCGGCATCACCCGGACCGAGGTCATGCCCTGGCCCGCCTCGCACAGCTTCGACTCCCGCGGCCGCTGGCGCCGCCGGGTCATCAACGAGGCCCTGCGCCCGGCCGAACGCACCGCCGACTGGCTGACCGTGATCGAGAACCTGCGCGCCGAGGGCCAGACCGAGGGCGTCGACCCGATCGCCGAGGGTTTGGCCGGCCTATCCGTCGTCACCGCCCGCGCCGAGGAAGAGGCCGCGACCATCGCCGCCCTGCTGCTGCGTGAGACGCTGGAGACCCCCGGCAAGACCGCCGCCCTCGTCGCCCCCGACCAGACCCTGGCCCGGCGCGTCGCCGCCAAGCTCGCCCGCTGGGGCGTGGGCGCCGACTCCTCGGCCGGCCTGGCGCTGTCCGGTTGCCCCGGCGGCGCGCTGGCCGGTCTGGTCGCCAAGGCCGCCGTCGACCCGCTCGACCCCATCGTGCTGCTGGCGATCCTCAAGCACCCGTTCACGCGCCTTGGTCTCGATCCCGAGACCCTGGAACGCCGCCGGATCGAGCTTGAACTCCAGGGTCTGCGCGGCCCCCGCAAGACCACCTGGGAGGCACTCGAAACCCAGCTCCGCGCCAAGGGGGCGGACGAAGCGCTGCTGCTCACGGCCGACCTCCGCGCGGCGCTCTCGCGCCTAGAGATCGGCGCTGAGGCTCAAGCCCCGGCCGAAGCCGCACGCCGCCTCACCGAGACCCTGGAAGCGCTCTCGGCAGACCCGCTCGGCGACACCGGTGACCTCTGGGCTGGCCATGGCGGCGAGACCCTGGGGCGGCTGCTGGCGGGTTTGATCGACGAATCCCACGGCCTGCCGGAAACCACCCCGCGCGGCTTCGCCGACCTGCTGTCGCGCCTGATGTCGGGCGAGTCGGTGCGCACCGGCGGCTCGACCCATCCGCGCCTGCGGATCCTGGGTGCCATCGAGGCCCGCCTGACCCGCGCCGACCGGCTGATCGTCGCGGGCCTGGAGGAAGGCACCTGGCCGCAGGGGGCGCCGCTCGACCCGTTCCTGTCTCGGCCGATGCGCGCCAAGCTCGGCCTGCCGCCGCCCGAACGCCGGGTCGGCCTGGCCGCCCACGACTTCGCCCAGGCCGCCTGCGCCCCCGAGGTAATTCTGCTGCACTCCGAACGCCGCGAAGGCGGCCCGGCGGTGAAGTCGCGCTGGCTGTGGCGGCTGGAGACCCTGGCGCGCGGCGCCGGCATGATCCTGCCCGGCCGCCCCGAGGTCATCGACTGGGCGCGCGGCCTCGACGCCGCCGGCGGCTACGCCCCGGCCAAGCGCCCCTCTCCCAACCCGCCGATCGCCGACCGTCCCCGCGTGATGGCCGTCACCCGCATCGAGGCCCTGACCCGCGATCCCTACGCGGTCTGGGCGCGCGACATCCTCAAGCTCTACCCACTGGAACGGCCCGACGAGGCGGTCGAGGCCCGCGCGCGCGGCACCGCGATCCACAAGGCCTTCGAGCGGTTGGCCGAGGATCACCCTGACGAACTGCCGCCCGACACCGCGGCGATCTTCGAGGGGCTCTATGTCGCCGAACTGGAAGCCGCCGGCATGCCGCACGAGGCCCTGGCCCGCGAGACCGCCCTAGCCAAAGAAGCCGCCGCCTGGGTCGCCGACCTGGAACGCCGTCGCCGCGCCGACGGCCGCACCATCCATGTCGAGCTGAAGGGCGAAATGACCATCGAGGCGCCCGCCGGCCCCTTCGCCGTCAACGCCCGCGCCGACCGCATCGAGATCGACCCGCAAGGCTACGGCCACATCCTCGACTACAAGACCGGCAAGGCCCCGTCGAAGAAGGTTGTGGAGACCGGCTTCTCGCCGCAGCTCACCCTGACGGCCGCGATCCTGCAATCCGGCGGCTTCCCGACCCTGGGCCACCCCGAGCCGGGGGAACTGACCTATCTGGAGATCACCGGCCGCAAGCCGGCTGGCCGCGAAGAGGTTCGCGCCATGCCGGGCGATGAGAGCGCGCTCGCCGCCGCCAACGCCTATGAGGGCCTGGTCAAGCTGATCAGCCAGTTCGACCACGGCCGGCCCTACACCTCGCGGACCGCCCCGCAGTTCGTGAAGCAGTACATGAGCGACTACGACCACCTGGCCCGCGTCTTCGAGTGGTCGACCAGCGGCGAGGAGGACGGCGAATGAGTCCCGATCCTCAAAGACTAGCCGCCGATCCCGGCCTCTCCGCCTTCGTCACCGCCAACGCCGGCTCGGGCAAGACCAAGACCCTGATCGACCGGGTCGCGCGGCTGCTGCTGGCCGGCGCTCAGCCAGCGACCATCCTCTGCGTCACCTACACCAAAGCCGCCGCCGCCGAGATGCAGCGGCGCCTGTTCCTGCTGCTGGGCGACTGGTCGGTCTGCGACGACATCAGCCTGCGCGAGGCCCTGGCCAAGCTGGAGGGCGTGACGCCTGACGCCTACGACCACCGGGGCCTGTCCAAGGCCCGCGCCCTCTTCGCCAGCGCCCTGGAGACGCCCGGCGGCCTGAAGATCCAGACCATCCACGCCTTCTGTGAAAAGCTGCTGCGGCGCTTCCCGCTGGAGGCCGGCGTCTCGCCCGGCTTCCGGGTGATGGACGACGCCGCCTCGGCCGCCATCGCCGACGCCGCCCGCAAGGCCGTGGCGCGGCATGCCTTGAAGGGCCAGGGCTTGGTCGCCGAAGCCTATGCGCGGTTCTCCGTGGCGCTCGACTTCGGCAGCTTTCAGTCGATGTTCGGCGCGTTCGAGTCCGCGCGGGGCCGGCTCGCCGACTACATCGCCCGCAACGGCGGACTGGCCGGGACAATGGATGACGTCTGGTCGGTCTGCGGGTTCGACGAGCCGACCGAGCCGGACGCCTTTGAGGCCGCCGTCATGGCGCAGCTGGATCGCCGGGCCTGGACCGACTGCGCCGAGGTCCTGGCGCTCGGCACCAAGACCGACCAGAAGAACGCCGCCGCCCTGAGGGCCATCGCCGCCAATCCGGCCGCCACTCTCCTCGACTGCCTGGCCGCTCTGTTCACCGAGAAGGGCGAGGGCACGCCCGCGACCTGGGTCGCCAAGACCAGCGGCCTGAAGCCACGCGAGCAACTGCGGATGTTCCTGCTGTCCGAGCAGGACCGGCTGGAACAGGCCCGCGATCAAATGCGCGGCGCCCAGGTGGCGATCGACACAGGCTCGGCCCTGATCCTGGCGAACGCCTATCTGACCGCCTACAGCATCGAGAAATCCTCGTCCGGATCGCTCGACTTCAGCGACCTGATCGAGAAGACCCGCGACCTCGTCGCCTCTCGGCCGATGGCGGCCTGGGTGCTGTTCAAGCTGGACGGCGGCATCGACCACATCCTGGTCGACGAGGCCCAGGACACCGCGCCCGAGCAGTGGGAGATCGTCCGCGCCCTCACCGAGGAGTTCTTCTCCGGCGCCGGCGCGCCCACCGTGCGCGAGCGGCTGGAGCGCAACATGTTCGTCGTCGGCGACGAAAAGCAGTCGATCTATTCGTTTCAGGGCGCGCGGCCCGAACTGCTGATCCAGGAGTTCGAGTTCCACAAGGATCGCGCCACCGGCGCCGGCTTCCGTTTCGAACGGGTCGACCTGCTGACCTCATGGCGCTCGACGCCCCAGGTGCTGCGCTTCGTGGACGCCGCCTTCGCACCCGCCGAACTGGCCGGCGCCGTCCTGCCCCGCGTCGAGGTCGAGCCCATCGTCCACACCGCCGTGCGCACCGACCATGGCTGCGTGGATCTGTGGCCGCTGGAGCGCGAGGAAAAGACCGAGATCCACGACGCCTGGGACGCCCCCCTCGACCAGGAAAGCGAAGGCAGCGCCAACAAGCGGTTGGCTGAGAAGATCGCTAGCGAGATCGCCGCCCTGATCGCGCGCGGCGATGGCGTTTTCGACAAGGATCTGCGCGAGTGGCGGCCCGCCACCGCCGGCGACGTGCTGATCCTGGTACGGCGGCGAAAGGCGCTGTTCGAGGAGATCCTGCGGGCTCTCAAGCACCGCAAAATCCCGGTGGCCGGCGCCGACCGGCTGGCGTTGTCGGAGCACATCGTCTTCGACGATCTGGTGGCCATCGCCCGCTTCGCCCAGTTCCCCTCCGACGAGCTGACCCTGGCGGCCCTGCTGCGCAGCCCGTTCTGCGACCTCTCCGACGACAGCCTCTACGCCCTGGCCAAGGGACGCGGCCGCGAGAACCTGATCGCCGTGCTGCACCGTCGCCAGGACGAGGCGCCGGAATGGCGCGCGGCGGCCGAATTGCTGACCTGGGTGCGCGACGCCGCCCGAACCCAGCGGCCGTTCGAGCTCTATTCGCGGCTCCTGGGGCTGCGTGACGGCGCCGGCCGCTCGATGCGCCAGCGCCTGCTGGGACGGCTGGGCAGCGAGGCCGAGGACGCCCTGGACGAATTCCTGGCCCAGGTCCTGGCCGCTGAGAACCGCGGCGTCGAAGACCTAGAGAGTCTGGCGGCCGCCTTCGCCAGCCTCGACATCACCGTCAAACGCGAGATGGAGTCCGGCCGCGACGAGGTGCGGGTCATGACCGCCCACGGCGCGAAGGGGTTGGAGGCGCCGATCGTCTTCCTGCCGGAGACGACGCTGTCGCGCACCGCGCGCGGCTCGCCGCTGCTGGCGACCCAGGAGGGCGGCTTCCTGTGGAGCGCTTCCAAGGCCGGCGACTGCGAGGCCTCGGGCCGCGCCCGCGAGTGGCGCGCCAAGAAGGACGAGGACGAGGCCTACCGCCTACTCTACGTCGCCCTGACCCGGGCGCGCGACCGGCTGGTGCTCTGCGGCCGGGTCGCCGCCAATGCCAAGGAAGAGAACATCAAGGGCTGGTGGGGCGCGATCAACGACGCCTTCGAGCACGCCGACGTCTCCGGCGACAAACGCGCCATCCGCTCTAACGGTATGGAGATCGTGCGTTTTGGTCCCGATCCGCAGGTGCTGGGCGCCGGCGCCGCGATTGTGAACGCGGTCTCTCCGCTACCATCCTGGGCCTCGGTCGAGGCCACGGCCGAGGCCTATGCCCGCTACGCTTCGCCCTCCCAGCTTGGCGAGGACGTCGTCACGCCGGCCGCCTCGCCGCTGATCCGCACACAGGGGCTGGGGCGCTTCCGGCGCGGCGACTTGATCCACCGACTGCTGCAGATTCTGCCAGACCTGGCCGTCGCCGAGCGCGCCTCAGCAGCCGGGCGCATCCTGGCTCGCGAACGCGACCTGACCGAGGACCAACGCGCCGAGATGATCAGTGCGGCCCTTGGCGTGCTTGAGGATAGCCGCTTCGCCGAGGTGTTCGGCCCCGGCAGCCGGGCCGAGGTTTCAGTGGCTGGGACCGCTAGCCGCCTGCCCGCGGGCCTGGCTATTTCGGGCCGTATCGACCGGCTGGTGGTGTTGCCGGACCGGGTGCTGGTCGCCGACTTCAAGACCAACAGGCCCTCTCCCCAGCGCATTGAGGACGCCGACCCCGCCTATCTCCGCCAGATGGCGATCTACGCCGCCGTGCTGGCCGACATCTTCGAAGGCCGCCAGATCGAGGCCGCCCTGGTCTGGACGGACGGCCCGAAGCTGATGGCGGTTCCAGAAAAGCTGTTGGCCGAAACCCTTGCTGAGCTCCACCGCGAAGGTTGATACCTAGGGCTTGCCCGCTTACATCGCGGATCGAGAGTCGCGGCCACGCGTTTTCCAGGCTGCGCTATGAGGAGCTTTTCATGAGCACCGTAACGGTCACCGACGAGTCCTTCGACAAGGACGTTCTGCAGGCCACCAAGCCTGTGCTGGTGGATTTCTGGGCCGAGTGGTGCGGCCCCTGCAAGCAGATCGCCCCTGCCCTAGAGCAGATCGCCATCGAACTCGGCGATCAGGTCACCGTGGCCAAGCTGAACATCGAAGACAGCCCGACCACCCCCTCGCGCTACGGCGTGCGCGGCATCCCCACCATGATGCTGTTCAAGGGCGGCCAGATGGCCTCGATGAAGGTCGGCGCCATGCCTAAGCAAAAGATCCTGGAATGGCTGAACGAGGCTGGGGTCTAAGAGCCCCGGCTTCACATGGTGTCATCCCGGAAGCCGCTCTGCGGCTGTCCGGGCCCCATGACCACCTGATGGTTCAAGATGTAACGAGGCCTAGCCACCTCCTGGCGGCCTAGCGCGAATGGGTCCCGGACAAGCGCTTCGCGCTTTCCGGGATGACACTTGGCGCCAAGCGCCTAGCTCGGCCAGGTCTCCGGGCTCATGGCCAGCACTTCGCCCGCGAAATGAAGTCCGCCGCAGATCAGCACATGCGGCGCGGGCCCGGGTATAGCCAAGGCCCGCCGCAGACCCTCCTCGACACTTCCAACCGCTTCAGCGCTCAAACCCGCTTCAATAGCGGCCGCTGTCAGCTCGTCGGTGGGGGCCGCGTTTGGCGAGTCAAATGTCGTGGTGAAAACGTGCGGCTTCAGGTCCGCGAACGGCTGGAAGAAGCCCAGGGCGTCCTTGCGGGCGAACATCGCCGCGACCAGCACCAACGGCCGAGGATCACGGGACACCAAGCGGCCGGCGGCCTCGGCCAGGGCGCGGCCGGCATGAGGATTGTGCCCCCCATCGAGCCACAGATCAGACCCGCGCTCGGCCGCCAGGCGCGCCATCGGCCCGTCTGTCAGGCGCTGGAAGCGCGCGGGCCAGACGGCGCTGGAAACGCCCTTGGCCAGGGCGTCTTCGTCAATGCGCGGATCGTTCAGGGCCAGGGCGGCGGCGACCGCCAGCCCGGCGTTCGCGAACTGGTAGCCGCCGAACAGGCTCGGGGCCGGTAGGTCATAGAGCTGGTCCGGCATCTGCACGAGCAGGCGGCCGCGCTCCTCCCAGGCGTCGAAGTCGCGGCCCATCAGGGTGGCGGGGGCCGACAGCTTCTGCGCCTCATCTAGGATGACCTCTTCGCCCTCTTCCATCTGGCGGGCGATGACGACCGGGCGGCCCTGCTTGATGATCCCGGCCTTCTCCCAGGCGATCTTGGAGAGCTCGGGGCCAAGCATCTCCAGGTGATCATAGTCGACCGGGGTGATGACGCTGACGGCGGGCGCGGCGAAGATGTTGGTGGCGTCGAACCGGCCGCCCAGGCCGACCTCGACGATGCACAGATCAGCCGGCGTCTCGGCGAAGGCCTGGATCGCCAGCACCGTCGTGATCTCGAAGAAGCTGATCGGCTGGCCGGCGTTAGCCGCCTCGACCTTGTCGATCAGCGCCGAGAGCTGCTCGTCGGTGATCAGGGTCCCGGCCAGGCGGATCCGCTCAGCGAAGCGGACCAGGTGCGGGGAGGTGATGGCGTGGACTCTCAGGCCCGCCGCCTCGGCGATCGCCCGCAGATAGGCGACGGTCGAACCCTTGCCGTTCGTGCCCGCCACATGGATCACCGGCGGCAGATGTTTCTCAGGATTGCCTAGGGCGTCCAACAGCCGCTCGACGCGGCCGGTCGTCAGGTCGATCAGCGACGGATGGTTGGCGCGCAGCCGCAGGATCACCTCGTCGGAGGCGCGGATCGGATCATACATCGGCGGCAAGCTCGCGATTGGGCCTGGCCCCGTCGCTGGTCATGCCGACGAAGGCCGTGGCCAAGGTCATAGAGCTCCCCGCCACGGCGTAAAGCTCCAGATGCTTTGGAAGGGTCCCGGCCTTCACCGGGAGCCGATCAGCTAGGCCGCGCGCTTCGAACGCGCACGCCCCTTCATCAGGGTCTCGAGGATCGAGCCGAGGACCGCGGGGATCTCGGCGCGGTTGACCACGCGATCGACCTGGCCGCGCTCCACCAGGAACTCTGCGCGCTGGAAGCCGGGCGGCAGGACTTCGCGGATGGTCTGCTCGATAACCCGGCGGCCGGCGAAGGCGACCATGGCGTTCGGCTCGGCCAGGTGGATGTCGCCGAGCATGGCGTAAGATGCGGTGACCCCGCCCGTCGTCGGATCGGTGAGGACCACGATGTAGGGCAAGCCCGCGGCCTTGACCTCGTTAAGGGCCAGGGTGGTGCGCGCCATCTGCATCAGCGCCAGCGCGCCTTCCTGCATGCGCGCGCCGCCGGCGGCGGTGAAGATCACATAGGGGACTTCGCGCCGCACGGCTTCCTGGGCGGCCTTGATGAAGGCCTCGCCCACGCCCATGCTCAGCGAACCGCCCATGAAGCTGAAGTCCTGGACCGAGACCACGGCCGGCTGGCCATGGATCTTGCCAAAGCCGCTGCTCATCGCATCCTGCGCGCCGCTGGCCTTCCGGGCCGCCTTCAGGCGATCGATATAGGGCCGCTCGTCGGGGAATTTCAGCGGATCATCGACCACGCCCTTGGGCGCGTCGATCTTCTCGTACTGGCCGTCGTCGAAGGTGTAGCGAAGGCGCTGCTCAGCGCCGATCCGCATGTGGTTGCCGGACGGCGTCACCCAGAGGGCGGCTTCCAGGTCCGAGCGGTAGATCATCTCGCCGGTGTCCGGGCACTTCACCCAGAGGTTCTCGGGCGTCTCGCGTTTGGTGACGAGATTGCGCACGCCGGGCGCAATGCGCGACAGCCAGCCGCGCCGCTCTTTCGGACCCTGGGGCCCCTTACCGGACTTGTCGTTTCGCTGTTCAGCCATCGCCATGGGGTTCTAAACCGTGAGGCTTTCGACTCGCGCGGAGCGCACAGCCTTAGCCAAGGATTCGACTTTGGAAAGAACCCGGTCGGTCACAGATTCGTTCATTGCCAAGCCTGTAGCAATCTCTTCGACCAAGGCCGAACCGACGACGACGCCGTCGGCGACCCGCGCGATGGCCGCCGCCCGCTCCGGCGTCTTGATGCCGAAGCCGACCGCGACCGGCAGGCCGCTGGCGGCGCGCACGCGTTCGACATGCGGCGCGACAATATCGGCGTCGGCTTCCTTTACGCCGGTGACCCCGGCCACCGAGACGTAATAGGCAAAGCCCGAGGTCCGGCGCAGGATCACCTTCAGACGCGCGTCGTCGCTGGTCGGCGTCGACAGCAGCAGCAGCGAGAGCTGTTCAGCGTCCAAAGCGTCGGCCAACGGATCGGCCTCTTCCGGCGGGATATCCACGACGATCAGACCATCAACACCGGCATGACCCGCATCGCGCGCGAAGGTCTCAAAACCGCGATTGATCAAAGGGTTGGCGTAGCCCATCAGGATGATCGGCGTCGTCTGATCGCCCTGCCGAAACTCGGCGATCATCGCCAAGGTCTTGGAAAGCGTCATGCCGTTGTCCAGAGCCCGCAGGGCGGCGCGCTGGATCGGCGGGCCCTCAGCCATCGGATCGGAGAACGGGAAACCGACCTCGATCACATCGGCGCCGGCGGCCGGCAGGCCTTTCAGGATCTCCAGGCCGGTGGCGTAGTCGGGATCGCCGGCCATGATGTAGGTCACGAAGGCCGCGCGGCCCTCGGCTTTCAGTGCGGCGAAGCGCGCGTCGATGCGGGCCTTGGTCAAATCGTGCGTCCCAGATGCGCGGCGACGGTGGCCACGTCCTTATCGCCGCGGCCCGACAGGTTCAGCACCACAATACCGCCCTTGCCGACCTGCTTGGCCACATCCGGCAGACGCGCCAGGGCGTGGGCCGACTCGATGGCCGGCAAGATGCCTTCCAACTCGGCGCACAGCTTGAAGGCGTCGAGCGATTCGGTGTCGGTGGCGGTGAGATAGGTCGCGCGGCCAACATCGTGCAGCCAGGAGTGTTCCGGGCCGATGCCGGGATAGTCCAGGCCCGCGGAGATCGAGTGCGCCTCGGTGATCTGGCCTTCGCCGTCCTGCAGCAGATAGGTCATGTTGCCATGCAGGACGCCCGGACGGCCGCCATTGATGGCGGCGGCGTGCTTGCCGGTCTCCATGCCCTCGCCCGCCGCCTCGACCCCGAAGAGCTGTACGCCTTCGTCGTTGAGGAACGGGTGGAACAGACCGATCGCGTTGGAGCCTCCGCCGACGCACGCCACCACGGCGTCAGGTAGACGGCCTTCCATTTCCATCACCTGGCGGCGGGTTTCCTGGCCGATGACCGATTGGAAGTCGCGCACCATCGCCGGATAGGGATGCATGCCGGCCGCGGTGCCGATCAGATAATAGGTGTCGTGAACATTCGTGACCCAGTCACGAAGGGCCTCGTTCATGGCGTCCTTCAAGGTCGCCGATCCGGAGGTCACCGGCTCAACCTGGGCGCCGAGCAGGTTCATGCGGAAGACGTTGGGCTTTTGCCGCTCCACATCCACCGCGCCCATATAGACGACGCAGGGCAGGCCAAACCGGGCGCAGACGGTGGCGGTGGCCACACCGTGCTGGCCCGCGCCGGTCTCGGCGATGATCCGGGTCTTGCCCATTCGGCGGGCCAGCAGGATCTGGCCCATGCAGTTGTTGATCTTGTGCGAGCCGGTGTGATTCAGCTCTTCGCGCTTCAGATAGATCTTCGCGCCACCGAAATGCTCGGTCAGCCGCTCTGCGTAATAGAGCGGGCTCGGACGCCCCACATAGTGGGTCAGAAAGCTCGACAATTCCGCTTGGAACGCCGGATCGGCCTTGGCCGCGCTGTAGGCCGCATCCAGGTCATGGACCAGCGGCATCAGCGTCTCGGGCACATAGCGGCCGCCAAAGTCGCCGAAGCGCCCGGCGGCGTCGGGATAGGCGGTGTAATCGTTGGGTTTAGCTGGAGCGTTCACGGGGCTTTGCAACTTCAAGCGCGGCGGACAGCGTCTAGAAACGCCGTGATCAAGGCCGGGTCCTTTAGTCCGGGACCGCGCTCCACGCCAGTGGAAACGTCCACCAGCGGCGCGCCGGACAATCGCATAGCCTCGCTCACGTTCCAGGGATCCAGGCCCCCGGCCAGGAACCAGGGCCGTTCGAAACGGCGGCCGGCGGTCAGGGTCCAGTCGAACCGCGAGCCGGTGCCGCCAGGCAGGACGGCGTCCTTGGGAGGCTTGGCGTCGAACATCAGGTGATCGACGACGCTCTCATAGGTTCGGGCGGCCTCGATGTCGGAAGCATCCGAAACCGCCAGCGCCTTGATGATCCCGGCGCCGGTGCGGACGCCGATCTGGCGGGCGCGGGCCGGTGTTTCGCGGCCGTGGAGCTGGATGAAGTCGGGCTTCAGCGTGGCCATGAGCCTGTCCAGCAGGACATCGTCCGGATCGACCGTCACCGCGGCGATCTTCACGCCCGTCGCACGCGCCGGCGCGGCCAGTCGATCAGCCGCCTCCGGTTCGATGTCGCGCGGACTCTTGGCGAAGAACACGAAGCCGATGTGGGTCGCGCGGCCGTCCAAGGCGGCGCGCACCGCCTCGGGCGTTGAAAGTCCACAGATCTTGGCGCGCGTCGTCATCAGACGGAGTTAGGGCGTCACGCGTGCCAAGCCAAGGCCGATTAGCGGTTCTTCAGAAGGTCGCGGATCTCGACCAGCAGCGTTTCGCTGGGCGTAGGGGCTTCGGGCGCCGGCGCCTCGGCCTGCTGGCGACGCAGGGTGTTGACGCCCTTGATCAGCATGAAAACCACCCAAGCCACGATCAGGAACTGGATCAAGGTGTTGATGAAGGCGCCGTACTGGATCGCCACCAGTTCGTTCACGGTCGTCGCCGGATCGTCGGGTCGCAGCACCCACTGCAGCTTTGAGAAGTCCAGCCCGCCCATCAGCAGGCCGATCGGCGGCATGACGACCTGATTGACCAGGCTGTCTACGATCTTGTTGAACGACGCGCCGATAATCACGCCGACCGCGAGGTCGATGACGTTGCCGCGCGCGATGAACTCGCGGAATTCCGAGAAAATGCCCATGGGTCCACCGTTGATCACAAAGGGGCGCCAGGATCGGCTGCGCCGTTCCCGCCGGTCAACCGTAAACGCACAAGGTCGCTAGTCGGCGTTCAGCCGCTCGCGAAGCTCCTTGCCGCTCTTGAAGAACGGGACGTGCTTGGCGCGCACATCGACGGCCTCACCGGTTCGCGGGTTGCGGCCGGCGCGGGCGTCCCGCGAACGGACCGACAGGGCTCCGAAGCCTCGCAACTCAACCCGACCGTCGGTCTCGAGCGCCTGGATCATGCGTTCAAGAATAACGCCGACCACACGCTCGATGTCGCGCTGGGTTAGATGCGGGTTCTCTTCCGCCAGATGGGCGATAAGTTCCGACTTGATCATGCCTATTTCCGAGTCCCCGAGCCGTTGGGGAGACGGCTCATAGGCGTTCAACTAGCAGCAAGTACTTCGCCAACAGGCGGTTCCCCCGGAAAGCGCCGGGAGCGAGCGGGACCATGGTCGAGTCCCGCCGGATGTTCAAGGCGCAAAGCGGGTCGATTGCACGCACATATTGTACCGTGATCGCTTTCGATCCCGTCCGCCGCTGTTGGAGACTTCGAAAGGTCCCGCGCCGATAGCGGCGAGCCGGAAAAGAAAACGGCGGACCGGTTTCCCGATCCGCCGTCAGCTCTAGGCGATACTAGCCGCCTTGAAGCTTAGTCCTTGCCGGCGTTCTTCTCGCGAAGAGCCGCGCCGAGGATGTCGCCGAGCGAGGCGCCCGAGTCCGAAGACCCGAACTGCTCGATGGCTTCCTTCTCGTCGGCCATTTCCAGAGCCTTGATCGACAGCGCGACGCGGCGGGCAGCCTTGTCGATGCTGGTGATCTGGGCGTCGACGCGGTCGCCCACGGCGAAGCGCTCGGGGCGCTGATCGCCACGGTCGCGCGACAGGTCGGACTTGCGGATGAAGGCCGTCATCGGGGCTTCTTCGTCGCCGAACTTCACTTCGATACCGCCCGAGGTGATCTCGGTGACGGTGACGGTGACGGTCTGCTTCGAACGGTAGGTGTCGCCCTGCATCGGGTCGCCGGCGAGTTGCTTGATGCCGAGCGAGATGCGTTCCTTCTCGACGTCGACGTCGAGAACGCGGGCCTTGACCATGTCGCCCTTGTTGTACTTGGCGATGGCTTCTTCACCCGACACGGTCCAGTCGAGATCCGACAGGTGCACCATGCCGTCGATGTCGTTGTCGAGGCCGATGAACAGACCGAATTCGGTCGCGTTCTTGACTTCGCCTTCGACGGTCGAGCCGATCGGATGAGCCGCCACGAAGGCGTCCCACGGATTGGCCATGGCCTGCTTCAGGCCGAGCGACACGCGGCGCTTGGACGGATCGACGTCCAGCACGACCACGTCGACTTCTTGCGAGGTCGAGACGATCTTGCCGGGGTGGACGTTCTTCTTGGTCCAGGACATTTCCGAGACGTGCACCAGACCTTCGACGCCGGCTTCCAGCTCCACGAAGGCGCCGTAATCGGTGATGTTGGTGATGCGGCCCGTGAACTTCGCGCCGACCGGGTACTTCGCTTCCACGCCGTCCCACGGATCGGACTGCAGTTGCTTCATGCCGAGGCTGATGCGCTGGGTGTCCGGGTTGATCTTGACGATCTGGACCTTAACCGTATCGCCGACCGCGAGCACTTGGCTCGGGTGGTTGACGCGCTTCCAGCTCATGTCGGTGACGTGCAGCAGGCCGTCGATGCCGCCCAGGTCCACGAACGCACCGTAATCGGTGATGTTCTTGACCACGCCTTCGCGGACTTCGCCCTCTTGCAGCTGGGAGACCAGCTCGGTGCGCTGTTCGGCGCGGGCTTCTTCCAGGATGGCGCGACGCGAGACGACGATGTTGCCGCGCGGACGGTCCATCTTGAGGATGGCGAAGGGCTGTTCCTTGCCCATGAGCGGGCCGACGTCGCGCACGGGGCGGATGTCGACTTGCGAACCCGGCAGGAAGGCCGAGGCGCCGCCGAGGTCGACGGTGAAGCCGCCTTTGACGCGGCCGACGATCGAACCCATGACCGGCTCGTTCTTCTCGTACACGCCTTCGAGACGCGTCCAGGCTTCCTCGCGACGAGCCTTGTCGCGGCTGATGACCGCTTCGCCCATGGCGTTTTCGACGCGTTCCAGGAACACTTCGACGGTGGCGCCGATGACGATCGGCGACTTGCCGTCTTCGTCAACGCCGAATTCCTTCACGGACACGCGGCCTTCGGTCTTCAGACCGACGTCGATGATCGCGAAGTCTTTTTCGATCCCAACGACGATGCCTTTGACAACCGTGCCTTCCATGAAGTCACGGCCGCCCATGCTCTCGTCGAGCAGGGCGGAGAAGTCGTCGCGCGTCGGGTTCAGGCTCATATCGTCAGCCATTGATGTTCTTTCGTCTTCAAGTGACGCCGCCCCTGGAATGGGAAATGGCCCCGCCAACGCGCCAGGGCGTTGAGACGGAGTCTCGGCGTCGGGTTAAGGGTTGCGACCGATAGCGCAGAGACCTGCGCCGGTGATTTGCCCGCGGCCGTGCGAGGAAAAGGCGCGGTTGGATTTGCGGGCCAGGCCCCTCCCTTAAGAGAGCTCCCAGCGCGCGCGCGCCGCCTCGACGATACGGCGGGCCGCATCGGTGGCCTGGTCTATAGTCATTTCGGTGGTGTCCAGCAAGACGGCGTCGTCAGCCGGCCGCATCGGCGAGTCGGCCCGGCCGCCATCCCGGGCGTCGCGCTTGCGGATGTCGTCGAGGATATCGTCGTAGGAAACGCTCTCGCCCTGGGCCTGAAGCTGCTTCCACCGCCGCTCGGCGCGAACCTCCGGCGTGGCGGTGACGTAGAGCTTGGCCGGCGCGGCGGGCGCGATCACGGTGCCGATATCGCGCCCGTCGATAACCGCGCCTTCCGGTCGTTGCGCGAAGGCCTGCTGCATATCGCGCAGGGCCAGACGCACCGGCGAATGAACCGCCACGCGGCTGGCCGCTTCGCCCGCCTCGCGGGTGCGGAACGCCGGGTCTGTCAGCATCTCGGGCGTGAGGTCGCGGGCGACCTGGGTCGCGGCGGCGACATCATCGAAATCCCCGCCGTGACGACCCAGCAGCACCCCCACCGCCCGATAGAGCAGGCCGGAATCCAGCATCGGCACGTCATAGGCGGCGGCCAAGCGGCTAGCGATCGTGCCTTTGCCCGAGGCCGCCGGCCCATCGACGGCGATGATGAAGGGCGCCTTCACGAAATTTCCGCTCCAAGCCCGCGCATCAGATTTTCGAACCCGGGGAAGCTGGTGGCGATCATGCCCGGCTCGTCTACGGCCACCGGCTCGTCCGACGCCAGCCCCATGACCAGATGCGACATGGCGATCCGGTGATCGCCCTTGGTCGTCACCCGCGCGCCGCCGGCGACAGGATGATTGCCGCGCACAGAACCGATGACGATCAGGCCCTCAGGCTCCTCCTCGACACCGACGCCGCAGGCGCTCAGGCCGTTGGCCATCAGGGCGATGCGGTCGCTTTCCTTCACACGCATTTCGCCGATGCCGCGCATGATGGTCGAGCCTTCGGCGAAGGCCGCGGCGACGGCGAGGATCGGATATTCGTCGATCATGGCCGGCGCGCGCTCGGGGGGCACCGAAACGCCCTTCAGGGCCGAGTGGCGCGCGGTCACGTCGCCGACCTGCTCGCCACCCTCTTCGCGCACATTGGAGATCGTCAGGTCCCCGCCCATTTCCTGAAGCGTGGTGAAGAGACCGGTGCGCAATTCGTTGAGCAGCACGCCCTCGACCGTGACCTCCGACCCCGGCGTCACCAGGGCCGCGACCAGCGGGAACGCCGCCGAGGACGGGTCGCCCGGCACGCGGACCTTGGTCCCGGTCAGCTTCTGCCCGCCGGCCAGGGTGATGTAACGGCCGTCGGCGCGATCCTCGACGTCCACCACGGCCCCAAAGGCGCGCAACATCCGCTCTGTGTGGTCACGCGTGGCTTCCGGCTCGATCACCTGGGCGCCGGCGCTGGCCTGCAGGCCAGCCAACAGCACCGCCGACTTCACCTGGGCCGAGGGCTCGGGCAGCCGATAGGAGAGATAGTTGAGGTTGCCACCCTGGAGCGTCAGCGGCAATCGCCCGTTGGAGCGCCCCGTCCAGGTCGCCCCCATCTGGCCGAGAGGTCCCAGCACCCGGCGCATTGGCCGGCTGCGCAGCGACTCATCGCCCGTGAAGGTCGCCGCGAAGTCGAACCCAGCCATGGCGCCCATGATCAGGCGCACGCCAGTGCCGGCGTTGCCGCAATCGATCACGTCGGAGGGTTCGGAAAAACCGCCACATCCCTCGACGCGCCACTGGCCTGGGCCAAGCTGCTCGACGCTGGCGCCGAAGCTACGCATGGCCTGGGCGGTGCGAAGTACATCGTCCCCTTCAAGAAGCCCTTCGATCTCGGTGACGCCTTGCGCCAGCGCGCCCAGGATAAGGGCTCGGTGAGAGATCGACTTGTCGCCTGGGGCGCGCACGCGGCCCCGCAGCGGGCCGCCGCGTTTCGCGGTCAGTCCTGCTGACGTCATGGGATTGCCAAGCCTCCTTAAGGCCGTGCTGTTCTTGGAAAGGGGTTTGCTTTTGACAGCGCTCTCCGCGCATGGCAAGGGAGCCGGCTCCAATTCCAAAACCCGCTCTGAGAGGCTCAGCCCCCTTGGCTAATCCCGAACTGGGTGCAAAGCAAATTTGCCCCAACTGCCAGGCCAAATTCTACGACCTGACGCGACGCCCCGCCGTCTGCCCGAAGTGTGGTCATGAATTTGACCCCGACGAAGCGGTCCGTAACCGTCGCGTTCGCGCTCGCGCGGCGCCCGTCGACCACGACCTAGACGACGCCGAGGATCAAGTCCGCGGCAAGCCGAAGGCCGAGGACGAAGACGAGGAAGAAGAAGCCACGACCCCGGAACTGGACGAAGTCGCCGACGAGGTTCCCCTCGTTTCCGACGACGACGACGAGGCGCCCGACGCCCCGGCGGAAGACCAGCTCTCCGAGTTCACCGAGGACGACCTCGAGGACGAAGACGACGCGGACGTGCCCTTCCTTGAAGACGAGGAAGACGACGACTTCGACGACACCGAAATCGAAGGCCTTCCGGGTGAAGGCGACGAGGACGACCGCTAAAAACCCTTATTGAATAAGGGCTCGATCGACCCACAAAAAAAACTTTCAGAGTGGGTTGATCGAGCCAAACTCTCAGACTAGGTTCCGCGCCTCTTCGGGGGGCGACCTACGAAGAACCCGAGACCTTCGGGGCTATAGCTCAGCTGGTAGAGCGCTTGAATGGCATTCAAGAGGTCAGCGGTTCGACTCCGCTTAGCTCCACCATGGAGGCCCGCAGTTAACGCTGCGGGCCTTCGCCTTTTCAGGCTCCCGTTGAAATCCAACCAGATCATCGCCAAATGAGTTCCAACCGGAACCCGCGCCTTCTTGGGCGGGGTTCGGTGAGTCGCTTAAACTGAGGACTCTGGAATGAACCGGCCGATCGTCTTCGACAGCCCCTTCCTGCTGGGCTTCGATCACACCCGTAGCTTGATTGAGCGCGCCGCCAAGGCCGCAGCTGAAAGCTACCCGCCCTACAATGTCGAAGATCGCGGCGAAGGCTCGCTGCGGATCACCTTGGCTGTGGCCGGGTTCACCCCCGACCAGCTTCACGTCACCGTGGAGGACCGTCAGCTGATCGTGGCCGGAAAGCGGGAGAGCGTCACCGACGAGGCCTACCTGCACCGCGGCATCGCGGCGCGCGGCTTCATCCGAACCTTCATCCTGGCTGACGGGATGATCGTCGAGGGCGCGACCCTGGAACATGGACTTCTGCACATCGACCTGTCCCGGCCCGAGCCGGAGCGTCGCGTTCAGCAAATCCAGATCAAGACGGCCGGCTGAACCGGCGGCCGTTCGACGCGTTGAGTTTTATGGAGGTGGTCATGATGACGCCGAATCTTACGACTGAAGCCTTTGCCGCTCTGGGTGCGCCGGACCTCGTCTATGTCCGTCCAATCCGGGCGTCGGAGATCATTGCGAATACCCCTGCATCGCAGATCCAAGGCTTTCAGCTCGATCCCGATCAGGTTCTCTATGCGGTGCACCGCGCCGACGGAGAGCGCCTGGCGGTGCTGACCGACAAGGACTCGGCCATGGCCGCGGCCCTAGCCCACGAACTGGCCCCGGTGTCAGTCCACTAGCGTATCCACACCCAGGCCCTGCAGAAGGGCCTGGGAGCGCCCGCTCCCCTATTCGAAGGAAATCCAACCCCGGCCGCCTAAACGGCGACCTGGGGCGTCAGGCGGCCGCTGAGGGCCGCTCCTGCACCAGCAAGGCGTGAATGGCGTCAGGCGTACGCGCTTGGCGCAGATGCTCGCGCACGTCGCCCTGGCGCAGCATCCGTGAAACACGGGCCAAGGCCCGCAAGTGCTCCGAGCTCGCGTTCGGCGGCGCGAACAGCGCGAAGATCAGGTCCACAGGCTGATCGTCGACGGAATCGAACGCAACCGGCTGATCCAGGCGCACGAACACGCCGCGCATTCGGGTCAGTCCGTCGAGCCTGGCATGGGGCGCGGCGACGCCATAGCCGACGCCGGTCGAACCGGCGGCCTCGCGCTCCATCAGAGCGTCGAGCACCACGCCCGCATCCAGGCCGAAATTGCGCGCGGCCAATTCAGCCACGAGAGCCAGGGCCTGACGCTTGTTCGGCGCGCTGGCCCGCCCCGCGATCGCGCCGCGGTCCAGTATGTCGCCTATCTGCATAGTTTCGTGACGCCCAAACTCGAAAACAGCCCCGGCGCACGATGCTCGGGATCGGCGGAACTCAGCGCCTAGGCGCTGACTCCGTTCACTCCGGTCCCATTAAGCGATTTCGTACGTTCAGGATCGATCCAGCCGATATTTCCATCCGGCCGGCGGTACACCACGGACAATCCCCCGTGAGCGGCGTTCCTAAACACGATTGTTTGAGATTCCGTCAAGTCCAACTCCATGACCGCCATGGAAACGGTCATCTCGCGAACCGGCCTTTCGGTTTCTGCGATAACCATTCCCGAAGGCGGCGTATCGGAGTCCTGCGACGTTTCGCCCTCGTCCCACTCGACATCATCTTCGCCCTCGGGCGCTCGGATGACGAAATAGGACGCCGTCTCGGCTTGCTTGGCCGTAGCCGCCGCCGAGTGGCTCTTCAGCCGCCGCTTGTAGCGGCGGATGCGCGTCTCGATCTTGGCCAAGGCCGCATCGAAGGCGCCATGAGCGTCCGTGCCCAGGCCATGTGACTGCAACGCCTGGCCTGAGGCCAGCTTCACCGCGCAGTCGACCCTGAAGGAATGGCCCTCACGGCTGACCACGACGTCGGCGTTACCGCCACGGTCGAAGTATTTGCCGATTGAACCGGTGATTTCGTCGGAGACCCGCTCCCGCAGGGCCTCTCCAACGGCGACATGCTTGCCGGAAACTAAGACTTGCATGCCCTATCAACGCGCCGCTGCGGCAAAGGTGTCAAGCACCCCCGAGCCAGTTCACGAGAAGGCGAACACCGGCGACCACGGCGTCAGCAGCCAGGTACAAAAGCAGCCCGCTAAATGCCGCCAAAATGTACCCGGCGGCCGCAAAAAGGCCGTCACGCTGGAGCAGCGCAAACCCCAGCACGCCAATGGTCAGCGCCGGCAGCAGGTTGCCCAGCGGGATCGGTAGGATCAGCACGAAGGACAGGAGCGAACAGATCACGCCGATCGCCCGGTCGCCGATCGTGCCGAACATGAAGCCAAGTCGCGGACGCGAGATCTTCTCGATACGCTCGACCCAGGGCAGCAGGCGGTTGAAGGCGCGGCTCAGGTCGGCGCCAGATATCGTGCGGTTCTCCAGCCAGTTCGGTAGCCAGGGGGCGTGAACCCCCAGCGCGAGCTGCGGCGACAGCAACAAAAGCGGCGCGCCAAGCACGGTCGACGATCCGGGCGGCAGGGGCAGCAGATTCGGAATAGCCAGCACGAACAGCAGAGACCCGAGCGCGCGGCGGCCAAACCGGTCGACGATGTCGCCCAGCCGCATGTCGTCCTCGGCGCACAGCTCGCGCAGAACGACCGAGATCGGCTTCTGTTGCTCCTCAGCCCAGTGGTCGGACATCTATCTCTAAACCAGCCCCCATAGACGCATCTCGCAGCAACAACGCGTGAGCCCTCCAGATGGATTGAAGACGAAGCAGCCTGTTTACAACCAGGTCCCATTTGGCATATCGGAGCGCCATGCGTCGTTCGACCATTAAAAGCGCGATTAAAACCACCATGCCCGCGGGGCTTGGGGGTTTGCGCGCGCACGCCGCGTAGCACCCCGAGACCCCGCCGGCAGGCCGGGGTCGCACTTCCAACAGCGAAAGCCCCTCGGCCTCTGGATCACACTGGAGATGAGACCCCATGCTTTCGACCGAGACCGCCCGCCCCGCCGCACAACGCCTGTTCAATATCGCCATCGTCGGCGCCACCGGCGCGGTCGGCGTCGAGCTGATGGATTGCCTGGCGCGTCGCAATTTCCCCGTCCGCTCGTTGAAGCTGCTGGCTTCGCCACGCTCGGCCGGCCGAACCTATAGCTTCCAAGGCCGCCCGGTCGCCGTCGAGGCCCTGACCGCCGACAGCTTCACCGGGGTCGACATCGCCATCTTCGCGGCCGGCGCCTCGATCAGCCGCGAGTTCGCTCCGATCGCCGCAGCCAAGGGCGCGCTGGTGGTCGACAACTCCTCGGCGTTCCGCATGCAGGCCGAGATCCCGCTGGTGGTGCCTGAGGTGAACGGCGGCCTGCTGGCCGATCGCCCGCGCATCATCGCCAACCCCAACTGCGTCGCCGCCATCGCGGTCATGGCCCTCCAGCCGCTGCACGCCCAGAACCCGATCCAGCGCGTGATCGGCGCCACCTACCAGTCAGCGTCCGGCGCCGGCGCGGCGGCCATGGAGGAGCTGCAGCAGTCCACCGCCGCCTATCTGGCCGGGGAACAGTTTGCGCCGAAGGTCCTGCCGCACCCCTACGCCTTCAACCTGTTCAGCCACAACGCCGGCATCGAGGCCGACACCGGCTATAACGGCGAGGAGATGAAGGCGATGGAGGAGATCCGCAAGATCATGTCCACGCCCGACATGCGCCTGTCCTTCACCTGCGTCCGGGTGCCCGTGCTGCGCGCCCACTCCATGGCCCTGACCATCGAGTTCGAGCAGCCTGTGACGCCGGCTCAGGCCGAGGCTTGGCTGGCGGAGGCTCCTGGCGTGCGCCTCGTCAACGACGCCCTGCGCAACCACTACCCGATGCCGAACGAGGCCTCGGGCCAGGACGACGTGCTGGTCGGCCGCATCCGCAGCGACCTGTCCGATCCGTCGGGCCGTACACTGAGTATCTTCGTGGTCGGCGATCAACTGCTGAAGGGCGCGGCGCTGAACGCCGTGCAGATCGCCGAGCGCCTGGCCGCCTAGACCGAAGATCCTCCCCCGCTGGGGGAGGTGGCGCGCGAAGCGCGACGGAGGGGGCAGCGGCAGGAGTCAAAGTCCCCCTCTGTCAGCCATGCGGCTGGCAGCTCCCCCAGTGGGGGAGCAACTCGCCATCAGAACGCGGGCTGGACGGCCCCGCCGTAGGTCTTCTCGATGAAGGCGCGCGCGGTCGGGCTGGTCAGGGCGGCGGCCAGCTTTTGAACGCGCGGGTCGTCCTTGTTGTCAGGCCGCGCGACCAGGAAGTTCACATAGGGACTCTTGCTGTCTTCCAGCAGCAGGGCGTCCTTGGTCGGGCTGAGCTTGGCGTCGAGAACGTAGTTGGTGTTGATCACCGCCAGGTCCAGTTCGCCCAGCACGCGCGGCAGGGTCGCGGCCTCAAGCTCGCGGAACTTAAGCCCCTTCGGGTTGGCGACAATGTCGTTCAGCGTCGAGAGCGGGTTGGCCGGATCCTTCAAGGTGATCAGGCCGCCCTTCTGCAGCAGCAACAGGGCCCGGCCGCCGTTGCTGGGCTCGTTGGGAATGCCCACGCTCGCGCCCTGGGGCAGGTCGGCGAGCGTCTTCACCTTCTTGGAATAGGCGCCGATCGGTTCGATATGAACGCCGACCACCCGGACCAGATTGGTGCCGCGGGCCTTGTTGAACTCGTCCAGATACGGCGCCGTCTGGAAGAAATTCACGTCGAGCTGCTTTTGCGCCACCTGCAGGTTGGGCTGCACGTAGTCGTTGAACACCCGGACATCCAGCTTCACGCCCTGCTCAGCCAGCATCGGGCGAATGGCCTCCAGGATTTCGGCGTGCGGCACCGGCGTGGCGGCGACGACCAGGGTGTCGGCGGCGCCGGTCTGGGCGGCCTGCTTGCCGCAGGCGGCCAGCGCCAGAGCGGCGGCGGCGAGGATCACTGTGCGGCGGATGGCGGACATCGAAACTCCTTGTCGGGTCAGCGTCGGCTGACCTTGATGATCAGGCGGTCGCCGGCCCATTGCAGCCCTTGGACCAGGGCCAACAACAGGACGACGGTCACCACCATGACGTCGGTTTGGAAGCGTTGATAGCCGAAGCGGATGGCCAGGTCGCCCAGCCCGCCCGCGCCGACGACACCGGCCATGGCGGTGTAGGACACCAGGGCGATCGCCGTGACCGTGGCGCCGGCGATGATGCCTGGCATGGCCTCAGGCAGCAGCGCTCCGAACACGATCTGGCGAGGGGTCGCGCCCATGGCCTGCCCGGCCTCGATCACACCCTTGTCCACCTCACGCAACGCCGTCTCGACCAGGCGGGCGTAGAAGGGCGCGGCGCCGAGCACCAAGGGCGGGATGGCCCCTGCCACGCCCAGCGAGGTCCCGACCAGCAACACGGTCAGCGGAATCATCACGATCAGCAGGATCACGAACGGCACCGAGCGCAGGACATTGACCGCAAACGACAGCGCCATGTTCACCGGGCGGTTGGCCAGCAGTTGCCTGGCGCTCGTCAGGAACAGGATAACGCCCAGCGGTAGGCCGAGCAGCACCGAGAACGCCAGCGACCCGCCGAGCATCACCAGGGTGTCGAGGGTCGCCTGGCCGATATCGGCCCAGTTGATGTTGCCGAGCATCCCCTAGGCCTCCTCGACCCGGACGCCGGCGGCGATCAGGCGCGCCCGCGCCTCGGCGACGTCGCCGCCCACCAGCGAGACCAGCAGTTGACCATAGGGCTCATCGCGGATCCGGTCGATGCGGCCAGCCAGGATCGAATAATCGACGCCGGTGTCACGGGCGATGCGGCCCAGGATCGGTTCATAGGTCGCCGCGCCCCGGAAGGTCAGGCGCAAGGTCGGCCCCGCGCCCTGGCCCTTGGCCGCGACCAGGCCGGCGGCATCGGCCACTAAGGCGCGCGTGACGGGATGCTGCGGATGCAGGAAGACCTCGGCCACCTCGCCGCTCTCGACGACCGCGCCGGCGTCCAGCACCGCGACGCGATGGCAGACCCGGCGGATCACCTCCATCTCATGGGTGATCAGCACGATGGTCAGGCCAAGCTCCCTGTTCAGCCGGGCCAGAAGGTCCAGGATCTGTTCGGTGGTCTGGGGATCCAGCGCACTGGTCGCCTCGTCGCACAGCAGAATTTTCGGGCCGTTGGCCAGCGCCCGGGCGATGCCGACCCGCTGCTTCTGACCGCCGGAAAGCTGGGCCGGATATTTGTGGGCGTGTTCCGCCAGACCGACGCGATCCAGCAGTTCGGCGACACGCGGGCCGATCTCGCCGCGCGGCACGCCGGCCACTTTCAGCGGGAAGGCGACATTCGCCGCCACCGTTTTCGACGACAGCAGGTTGAAGTGCTGGAAGATCATGCCGACCCGGCGACGAAGGCCCCGCAGGCCGCCCGCGTCCAGGGCGCCGACATCCTCGCCATCAGTGATCACCCGGCCAAGGCTAGGCCGCTCAATGCCGTTGATCAGCCGGATCAGGGTCGACTTTCCGGCCCCCGACTGGCCGATCACGCCGAACACCTCGCCCGGCGCGACCTCTAGGCTGACGTCAACCAAGGCCGGCGCAGGCGCGCGCGCAAAGGTCTTGCCGACGGATTGGAAGCTGATCACGCGTCTTCCCTAACGGGCCGGGCCCGATGCTCAAGACGGAATTTCTCGCAAAGCGCTTAGGGCGGGGGTCAATCCTGCCCTTTGCCCCTCGCCCACTTGCCGCGAGGCTAGGCGGTTTCCTTGAGCGCGCGCCGCCGCTCGACCGACGACGGGATGCGCATCGCCTCCCGATACTTGGCGACCGTCCGGCGGGCGATATCGACGCCGGTTTCCTTGAGGATATCGACGATGCGGTCGTCGGAATGCACCTCGGCCTCGGTGCGTTCGGCCTCGATGAGCTGCTTGATCTTGTGCCGCACGCTCTCGGCCGAGTGAGCTTCTCCGCCCGAGCTCGAGGCGATCGATGAGGTGAAGAAGAACTTCAGCTCGAACATGCCGCGCGGGGTGGCGATGTACTTGTTCGAGGTCACCCGGCTGACGGTGGATTCGTGCATGCCGATGGCGTCGGCCACGGTCTTCAAGTTCAACGGCCGCAGATGTTCGACCCCAAAGGCGAGGAAGCCGTCCTGCTGGCGAACGATCTCGCTCGCCACCTTCAGGATGGTCTTGGCGCGCTGGTCCAGACTCTTCACCAGCCAGTTGGCCGAGGCCATGCAGTCGGCGACGAAGACCTTTTCCTGGTCGGTCCGCGCGCCGCTGGAAACCCGGGCGTGATAGCGCTGGTCGACCAGCAGCCTGGGCAGGGTGTCGGTATTGAGCTCCACGTGCCACAGGCCGCCCAAGCCCTCTCGTACGAAGACGTCGGGCGCCACGGGCTGGCTCGGCTCGCCGCCGAACGCCGCGCCGGGGCGGGGCGTCAGGGCGCGAAGCTCGGCCACCATCTCGCGCATGTCTTCATCATCGACGCCGCAGACCTTGCGCAGCGCGCCCATGTCGCGGCGCGCCAACAGGTCCAGATTGTCCAGCAGCGCGACCATGGCGGGATCGCAGCGGTCGCGTTCCTTGAGCTGCAGCATCAGGCATTCGCGCACGTCGCGGGCGAACACCCCGGTGGGCTCAAACCCCTGCAGGCAGGTCAGGACCTCTTCGATCACGGCCAGTTCGCAGCCGAGGCGATCGGCGGTCTCGACCAGGTCGCAGCGCAGATAACCGCCCTCATCGACGGAATCGATCAGCACAGCGGCGATCACGCCCTGGCTGGTCGAGAGGCCCACGACGGACAACTGGTCGTGCAGATGCTCCGAAAGCGTCTTCTCGCGGGTCAGGCGGCTTTCGAAATCATCGGTGTCTTCAAATCCGCCGCCGCCCTTGCCGGCCTTTGACCAATCGATGGCCCCGCCGGCGTGTTGAGCTTCCTGGGCGTCGCCGGTGGCGTGTTCCCCAGGTGAGGCCTGATCGTGGCTGACATCCAAATCGGCCGCGGCGGCGTGGTCGGTCAGTTGCTCGGGGGCAAAATCTTCCGAGTCGCGGGGCGCCTCGTCAGGGCCTGAGTCTGATTCGCGCTCGTCGCGCTGGAGCAACGGATTGCGTTCCAGCTCGCCTTCGACATAGGCATCCAGCTCCATATTGGAGAGCTGCAGCAGCTTAATAGCCTGCTGCAGCTGGGGCGTGATGACCAGCCCCTGCCCCTGACGAAGCTCTAAACGCGCGCCGAGCGCCAAATCCGCCTCCTGGCCTGAATCTTGCTCCAGGCTAGGCGAGGTTCCCCCACCGATTAGTTAACTTCCGCGAACAAGCTTTGCGGCAGATCGATTTGTCACGCCGCGACGCGCTGGGCCGGCAGGTTCAGGGGCGTCCAGGCGAACTCCGGATAGATCCCAGCCATCATGTGATCGACATAGGCGGTCAGGTTGCCGAAAGTCATCGCGCGGTCGCGGAGCGGGGCCTCGAAGAACGAGGTGAGCACGCCGGCCAGCATGCCGAACGCCGCCGCATCAACGCTGGTCGGACGTGGGCCCATCATGAACGGCTTGTCGCCGAGCAGGGCCGAGAGGGCGGCCAGCGAGCGCACGCCCAAGGCTAGGATTTCCGCCTCAGAGTGACGGCCGACCCCGACAGCGCGAACGCTTTCGGCCACCCGCCCCAGAGCCTCGCGACGGACGTCCTCCTGAACGGTCGGGGGCATCTGGTCGAAGAAATGGGCCGGGCCCTTGGCGAAGTTCTCCGGCGTCAGCCAGCGCATATGGACCATGGTCCAGCCAAAGTGGTTCTCGACCATCCGCTCGATCGCCCAAGCCTGGGCGCGTTCGAGGGCGTTAAGCCCCTCGTCGAAGTCGATCGCGTATTTCCGTTCCAGGTGAAGGCGGATGAAGTGGCTGTCGGCGATCAACTCGCCATCGTCGTCCATCCAGGGCAGTTGGCCCTTGGGCGAAAACTGCGGGGCGGAGGCTTCCTTCACATAGGGCAGCCCCGCGAGCCGCAGGTGCACCTCGGTCTTGGTGACATAGGGGCTGACCTCGGGAAGGCCGAAGTTCTCGCCAAATCCGTAGAGCGTGATCATCAGGGTCTCTCCGTTGAAACGACCCTGTTGGCTTAGGCGCAGGCTGCTGCCACCATGCTGTCAGCATCGACCCGCGATGCTCTACTTCATGAAGCGGCTTTCCATGCGACGCGCCGACCGCCTGTTCCAGATCATCCAGATCATGCGCCGCGCCCGCGCGCCGATCACCGCCGACGCGATCGCCGAGGAGCTGGAGACCTCCAAGCGCACCATCTATCGCGATATCGCCACCTTGATGGGCCAGCGGGTGCCGATCCGGGGTGAAGCGGGGATGGGCTATGTGCTTGACCAGGGCTTCGACCTGCCGCCGCTGATGCTTACGCCGGACGAGATCGAGGCCGCCGTGCTCGGCGCTCAATGGGTGGCGGGCCGCGGCGACCCGGCGCTGGCCCGCGCAGCTCAGGACCTGATCGCCAAGATCGCCGTCTCAGTGCCCGAGCGCCTGCGCCCCTTCGTGCTGGAGCCCGCCGGCCGGGCGGTTCCAGCCTGGCGCCAGGCCGAGCCGGACCGCTTGGACATGGCGCAGGTGCGCGCCGCGATCCGAACGGGACGCAAGATCACCCTGGACTACCGAGACGAACAGGACCGCGCCAGCCAGCGGACAATCTGGCCGGTGACGGTCGGCTATCACGAGACGGTTCGGCTGCTAGTGGCGTGGTGCGAGCTGCGATCAGACTTCCGCAACTTCCGCACCGACCGCGTCGCCGCCGCCGAGTTCCTGGATGATCGATACCCCGAACGCCCCGGGGTCTTGCGCGCACGCTGGCGCGTCCAGGTCGAGGCCGAACGCAAGCGCCACGGCGCCAAGGACGCCGCCTGCGGGACCTAGGCCTCGCTCACCTCTATCTGTTTGTCGATGAGGGTGGCCTGGCCAAAATATGCGGCGAAGGGCACGTCGGCCGCATCCCGGCCGGACGCGATGTGGACCAGACCCTCGAGCGGCGCGAGCCGGGTCGCATCGAAGGTGATCCACGCGCCGTCCAGGAACACCTGGAAGACCGCATGAAAGTCCGGCGGCTCCAGCTTCCACGCGTAGCAGGAGACGATCCGCGCAGGGAGGTCGAGCGCTCGGCAGATCGCCGCCCCGAGGTGGGCGAAATCACGGCAGACACCGGCGCGGCTGACCAGGGTGTCCAGAGCGCTCGTGCCCTCCGGCGAGGACGCCGCGCAGTATGTGATGCGATTGAATATCCAGTCGGTCACCGCCTGAACCTGGCCGAGCCCCTGCGGGAACCCGCCGAACTCGCTTCGGGCGAAGTTGGTGAGCAGGTCCGACTGGCAATAGCGGCTGGGCGACAGATAAGGCAGCACGTCCGCAGGCAGATCGTTGATAACCGCGCCTCCGACGAAGCGTCGCTGGTCGCGATCGCCGGCGGTCTCAATCTCGGCCCGATAGGTCAGGTCGAACTCGCCTGGGCGAGCCAGGAAGCGCACCAGGCGATTGGGCGCTCCGGAGCCGACAATGAAGTCGGCCTCGACGCCGGGCGGCAGTTCAATATCCTCGGACAGGATCGTCTCGCCAAAGCCGCCGCCAGCCTGGACCACAAAGATGAAGGTGGTGGGCGCGCGAACCTCGTAGCGCAGGCGCGTATGGACGGAGAGGCGCACGTCGGCTCCTTCAGGCGCCAGGCGCCGGGCTCATGGTGGTGGACACAGCGCGCCTCATCCCAGAGGGCCAAGGCGTCGTCGTTGTCAGCCTAACGCACGAACGCGGAAATCAGCCGAAGTGGTCGCCCAGATAGACGCGGCGAACTTCCGGGTCATCGACGATCTGGTCGGGCGTGCCTTCGAACAAGAGCTCGCCCGAGGCGATGATCGAGGCACGGTCGATGATGTCCAGGGTCTCGCGGACATTGTGGTCGGTGATCAGAATGCCGATCCCGCGGGCCTTCAGATAGGTGATGACCTCACGGATATCGGCGATGGCCAGAGGGTCGATGCCGGCGAAGGGTTCATCCAGCAGCATGAAGGACGGCTCACTGGCCAAGGCCCGCGCGATCTCCACCCGGCGGCGCTCACCGCCCGAAAGCGAAATCGCCGGCGAGGCGCGCAAATGGCTGATCCGCAGTTCTTCCAGCAGTTCAGTCACCGTCGCCTTGGCGCGGGTCTGACTGCGCTCGCGCAGCTCGACCACCGCCATGACGTTTTCCTCGACGGTCATGGCGCGGAAGATCGAGGTTTCCTGAGGCAGATAGCCCACGCCCATGCGGGCGCGCTGATACATCGGCTGACGCGTGATGTTCTCGCCGTCGAGATAGATCGAACCGTAGTCCGCCGGGATCAGGCCGGTGATCATGTAGAAGCAGGTGGTCTTACCCGCGCCGTTGGGGCCAAGCAGCCCGACGACCTCGCCGCGCGCCAAGCGCAGGGAGACGCCCTTGACGACCGGCCGGCCACGGAACGACTTGCCGACATTGTCGACGACCAACCCTTGGCCTTCGAGGCCCGGCAGCGACTCAAAGCGTTCCGGTTTCAAGCGCGAACCTAACGTCGAGCGGCGGGCTGGGCCGCCGCCTGTTGGCTAGGATAGATCACCGCGCGCGGGCGGGCCTTGCCCGGTCCCTTGGCGCCCGATTCCATCTGCGCGTTGCCCGAGGAGACATTGACGGTCAGCCGATCGCCGCGGATCACGTTCTGGCCGGACACGGCCACCACATCGCCGGTGATCACGATACGCTCGGAGGTCACCTCATAGACGGCGTTGTTGCCACGCACTCGCTGTTGAGGCGTCACATAGAAGACGTTGCCGATCGCCTCGATGCGCTCAAGCGCGCCGCAGGGGGCCGACTGTCCATCCGTCTTGGCCGCGCCCTTCTGATTGAATGTCTTCAGCACGTCGGCGCGCAGCCGCGTGCGGTCCTGCAGGGCCTCGGCCGAGCCGCTCCAGATCGACAGGCACTGGGCGTTCACCACCTCAAGGGAGTCAGCGGTGATGTCCACCGGGGCGTCGGAATTCCGGGCGAGCTGAGCCGCCGCCGGGCCAGCCAGGCCCATGGCGAGAGCCGAAACGGCCACCAGCTTCATCATTTCAAGCCCGCTCATGCTCATGCAGCCTATTTGGGAAGCCCAACGTCAAAGTTCGAGTGCTCAAGCGCTACTTCGAATCGAGGCGCCCACGCACCCCGCCTTTGAACACCAGGCGCTCGCCCTTGTCGTATACGCCATAGGACTTCGCAGTGATTTCGCCAAGCGATCCGACGCCGGAGATCTGTCCCTGGCCCTCCAGTTCGCCCGTCGCGGTGTTGAAGATCGAACTCTGGGTGTTGAAGTCGGTATTGCTGCCGCTCATCTTCACCCCGCCGTCCAGATTCAACACCCGCTTGTCCTCACTATAGACTCCGGTCTTGGCCGTCACCCTGCTCGGGCTTTCGCCCTCGGCGTCGAGGACCAGGGCGGGCTCCCTCAACAGCACCCGCTGATAGTCGTTTTCGTCGCGTTCGGCGGAGCTCGCAGTGATGACGAAAGCGCGCCCCTTCTCATCCTTGCCGACGAAGCGCGGATTGACCAACTCGATCGGCGCGTCAGTCTTCGCCGGCGCAGCGTCGCGCCCGAGCACCGTGGTCTGCACCACGAACCCCAGCAGGCTGAGCATGATCACCCCGATCGTCGCGGGCAGGACGACGCGCAGTCGGCGAATCAACTTCGAACGCCGCCGCCAGCGGTCGAAATCACCTCGGATATGCACTTCGGGCAGGGCGGCCGCGGTCATGCCGGCCTCACGAATGGGCGAAGATATCTACCTCTTCCCAACCCCGGACATCGAGCAGGGCGCGGTGAGGCAGGAATTCGAAACAGGCGCGGGCAAGGCCGTCGCGGCCCTCGCGGACCAGCATGGCGTCGAGCTTCGTGCGCAAAGCGTGGAGATGCAGAACGTCCGAGGCGGCGTAGGCCTGTTGCTCGGGCGAGAGCGTGGCCGCTCCCCAATCGGAACTCTGCTGGGCCTTGGACATGTCCACGCCGATCAACTCCTTGGTCACGTCCTTCAGGCCGTGGCGGTCGGTGTAGGTGCGCGCCAGCTTGGAGGCGATCTTGGTGCAGTAGACCGGCGCGGTGACCACCCCAAGGTGCAGGTGGAACATGGCGATATCAAAGCGGCCGAAGTGGAAGATCTTCACGACCTCCGGATCGGTCAGCAGGCGCTTCAGATTGGGAGCGTCGTATGTCTCGCGGTCTAGCTGGACTAGGTGGGCGTCGCCCTTGCCGTCGGAGAGCTGGACCACGCAAAGCGGATCACGGCCGAGGGCCAGGCCCATGGTTTCCGAATCGATGGCGACAGCCTCGGCGCCGACAAGCACCCCGTCGGGCAGATCGCCCTTATGCAGAAAATTGGCCAAGGGCCTCGCGCTCCGAACTGAATTTGTCTCTCTCCTATATAGAGAGAGGCGCGGCGGCCAGGAACCTCAGCTGTCAAAGCCCTGGAAGATGGCGCGCGCCGATGCGTCGCGCCGAGCCGCCGAACACATTTCAATGTCTGGGAGTTTTAGGAAAGCACCATCCCTTTCAAAGAGATGGTGCCCAGGAGAGGACTCGAACCTCCACGACCTTACGGCCACTGGCACCTGAAGCCAGCGCGTCTACCAATTCCGCCACCTGGGCCCGACCCGCTTGGGATCGCGCGAGGGGCGTCTCTTAGGGCGCCGCCTTATCGGGGTCAACGCCCTCATTGAGAGATATGTAAGTCGCATTGCAGCGCCGGTCTGCATCGTCTATCCGAACGGCTCCAAACCCTTTCGTTTTCAGCGCTTTTATTCGCAGGCGGACGACATGCAGGATCTGGTCACGGTCTTTGGCGGATCGGGCTTCATCGGAACTCAGATTGTGCGGGCGCTTGCAAAGCGCGGCCTGCGCATCCGCGTGGCCGTTCGCCAGCCTCACCTGGCGCACACGATGCGCCTGATGGGAGACGTCGGCCAGGTCGAGGTGGTCCAGGCCAATATCCGTGACGAGGCCTCGGTTCGCCGGGCCCTGCGCGGCGCCCAAGCCTGCATCAACACCGTCGGCATTCTCTACGAGACCGGCCGCCAGAAGTTCGACGCGGTTCATGTCGACGGCGCTCGCAACGTCGCTAAGGCCGCCCGCGAACTGGGCGTCACCCGCATGGTGCAGTTGTCGGCCATCGGCGCGAGCCTGGACTCCACCTCGCACTATGCGCGCTCGAAAGCCGAGGGTGAGGCGGCGGTTCGCCAGGCTCATCCGGACGCGGTGATCCTGCGCCCCTCGGTGGTGTTCGGCCAGGGCGACGGCTTCTACAACAAGTTCGCGCAGATGAGCGTGTTCAGCCCCGTCCTGCCGCTGATCGGCGATGGGGAGACCAAGTTCCAGCCGGTCTTCGTCAGCGACCTGGCTCGCGCCGCCGCGACCGCCGTGACCGATGAGGACTGCGCCGGCAAGACGTTCGAGCTTGGCGGCCCCGGCGTCTACAGTTTCCGCGAAGTGTTGCAGCAGGTGCTGACTCAGGTGGAGCGTCGCCGCGGTCTGGTGCGGCTGCCGTTCCCGATCGCCGCCCTGATCGGCAAGCTGTGCCAGCCCATCGCGGCGCTGACCCCGATCGCGCCGCCGCTCACGGCGGACCAGGTCGAACTGCTGAAGACTGACAATGTCGCCGATCCGGCGCTGCCGGGCCTTGCCGAACTGGGTGTCACCGCCCCGATCACCGTCGAGGCGATCTTGCCGACCTATCTCTACCGCTTCCGCAAAGGCGGCCAGTTCGCCGATCAGGTCGTTCCGGCGGTCTGAGGCGAAGAGGGGCCGCATTCGGCGCTGCGCGCCGCCCCTCACCTAACCTCTCCCAAGGGAGAGGAATCGCATCACTTCTCCTCTCCCCGCCGGGGAGAGGTCGGGTGAGGGGTCTTCTCTACCCCAGGAACACCAAGCCGAGGCCGATCAGGCCGACGCCGATCCGCCACCAGCCGTACGGCGCGAGCCCGTAGCGGTTGATGAAGTCCAGCATGGTCTTCACCACGATCAGGCCGGAGAAGAAGCTGACGACGAAGCCAATGGCGATGATCCCCAGGTTCTCGCCGGTCAGCACGTCACGGTTCGACCAGAAATCCAGGGCGAAGGCCCCGACCATGGTCGGGATGGCCATGAAGAACGAGAACTCGGCCGCCGCCCGGCGGTCGATGCCCAGCAACACGCCGCCGACAATCGTCGCGCCAGAACGCGACACGCCCGGCACCATGGCCAGGCATTGACAGAAGCCGATACCGAGCGACCGCCGCCATGACAGCTGCATGGCGTCGTGCTCCTTGGGCTCGGGCGCCCAGCGATCGACGACCAGCAGCACGATTCCGCCGAGGATCAGCATCACGCAGATAAGGACCACGCTTTCGAACAGCACGGTCTTGATGAAGTCGTGCGCCACGAAGGCGATGGCCATCGACGGCAGCACCGAGAGCAGCACGCTGGTCGCGAACCAGCGAGACTTGGGATCGCTGTGCAGGGTGATGAGCACCGTCCACAGCTTCTGAAAATAGACCACCACGACGGCCAGGATCGCGCCGAGCTGGATCATGACGCTGAAGGTGTCCCAGAAGCCGCTAGGCAGGCCGAGCAGCTTCTTGGTCAGTAGCAGGTGGCCCGTCGATGAGACCGGAATGAACTCCGTCAGGCCCTCAACAAGACCAAGAATGACGGCGGCGATCCAATCCGGCACGGGCGACTCCTTTTGGCGAAGATTGACGAACAGGGGCCTAGAACAGGGTAAATTTACCGTTCATCCAATTTATGGACTACTGGCATGAGCTTAGAAGTCACTAATGCGAGGAAGCTTAAAGCTGGAGTCATATTAGTCCCTATATTTTACCATGCCATTTCAAGGCCTCCCTTTGGCGCGTAGAACGCCTTCGCCCGAGGTCCGGGCGTGGAGGTGCGGCCATGGCCGAACGGATGCTGAAGTTCACGACGGTCGAGCGGGTCACCCCCGCCAAGCGCGCCGCGCCGGCCCGTTCGGGCGACTTCCACGAGATCTATGCGGACTTTATCGACGCCAAGGCGGCTGAGCAGGCCTCGCGCTGCTCGCAATGCGGCATCCCGTTCTGCCAAACCCACTGCCCGCTGCATAACAACATCCCCGACTGGCTGCGGATGACCGCCGAGGGCAGGCTGCAAGAGGCCTACGACCTCTCCCAAGCGACGAATTCGATGCCGGAGATTTGCGGCCGTATCTGCCCACAAGACAGGCTGTGCGAAGGCTCCTGCACCATTGAGCAGTCGGGTCACGGCACCGTCACCATCGGCGCTGTTGAGCGCTACCTCACCGACAAGGCCTGGGAGGAAGGCTGGGTGCGGCCGCTGGTCCCGGGCAAGCCGCGCGGCCAGTCTGTGGGCGTGATCGGCGCGGGTCCCGCGGGCCTGGCCGCGGCCGAACGGCTTCGTGAAGGCGGCTACGAGGTCACCGTCTATGACCGCCACGACCGGGCCGGTGGCCTGCTCATCTACGGCATCCCCGGCTTCAAGCTGGAGAAGGACGTGGTCGAGCGTCGCACCGCCCGGCTGGCCGGGGGCGGGATCGAGTTTCGCCTCGGCTTCGAGGTCGGTCGCGACGCCTCACTGGCGGAGCTGCGCCAAAGGCACGACTCCCTCCTGATCGCCACCGGCGTCTATGCGGCCCGCGAACTGGCCCTGCCCGGAGCGGGATCGAACGGCGTCGCGCCGGCGCTCGACTACCTGATCGCCTCCAATCGCATCGGGCTGGGCGATCAGGTTCCGGCTTTCGAAAGCGGCGAACTGAACGCCGCCGGCCGCGACGTGGTCGTCGTCGGCGGCGGCGACACCGCCATGGACTGCGTGCGGACCGCAGTGCGCCAGGGCGCGAAGTCCGTCACCTGCCTCTATCGCCGCGACCGCGCCAACATGCCGGGCTCGGCCCGCGAAGTCGCGCATGCCGAGGAAGAAGGCGTGGTCTTCGAATGGCTGGCCGCGCCGCGCGCCGTCCTGGGCGAAGCTGAGCACGCCACCGGCCTGCGGGCCGCGCGCATGCGGCTAGGCCCGCCCGACGCGACCGGGCGCTCTGCGCCCGAGGAGGTCGAGAACGGCGACTTCGACCTGCCCGCCGATCTGGTGATCAAGGCGCTCGGCTTCGACCCCGAGGACCTGCCCACCCAGTTTGATGCGCCCGAGTTGGCGGTGTCCCGCTGGGGCACGCTGAAGGCCGACTTCAAGACCATGCAGACCAGCCTGCCCGGCGTGTTCGCAGCCGGCGACATCGTGCGCGGCGCTTCGCTGGTCGTCTGGGCCATCCGCGACGGCCGCGACGCCGCGGACGCCATCCATAACTATCTGCAAGCCCAGGTCAGCGCCCCGGCGCTGGTCGCGGCGGAGTGAGCCACATGAGCGACCACCTCTCCCCCGCTCATCCCGGCGAAAGCCGGGACCCAAGCAGCCTCGACACCTCTTCGGTCCTCGCGGAACTTCCGACCTCGGCTTGGATCCCGGCCTTCGCCGGGACGAGCGGTGATGAGGAAATGGCGCGGTATCTGGAGAACCGCCAACTGCTCGCGGACGCCCACGCCTACAGCCCCGGCGATGAGCGCGACGCCTGCGGGGTTGGCCTGGTCTGCGCCCTGGACGGCAAGCCGCGCCGCGAAGTCGTCGAGCTGGCGCTCCGCGCGCTGAAGTCCGTCTGGCACCGTGGCGCAGTCGACGCTGACGGCAAGACTGGCGACGGCGCCGGGGTCCTGCTGTCGGTTCCACAGGACTTTTTCGCCGACCAGGTGGCCCGGATCGGCCACGTGCTACGCCCCGGCCCCATCGCGGTCGGCCAGGTGTTCCTGCCGCGCAACGACCTGTCGGCCCAGGAAGCGGCCCGGACCATCGTCGAGGCCGAGGCCCTGCGGTTCGGCTTCTACATCTATGGCTGGCGCCAAGTGCCGGTGGACACCTCGGTGATCGGCGAGAAGGCCAACGCCACCCGTCCCGAGATCGAACAGATCATGCTGTCTCCGCCAGCGGGGTTGGAGGGCGAGCCGCTGGAGCGGGCCCTGTTCCTGTGCCGCAAGCGGATCGAGAAGCGTGTCGCCGGCGCCGGCATCCAGCACTTCTACCTGTGCTCGTTCTCGGCCCGGCAGCTGATCTACAAGGGCATGTTCCTCGCCGAGCACATCGACGAGTTCTATCCCGACCTGCGCGACGAGCGCTTCTCGGCCGCCGTGGCGATCTTCCACCAGCGCTATTCGACCAACACCTTCCCCGAATGGCGGCTGGCCCAGCCGTTCCGGATGCTGGCGCACAACGGTGAGATCAACACCAAGAAGGGCAACGTCAACTGGATGCGGAGCCATGAAATCCGCATGGCGGCCGACGCGTTCGGCGAGATGGGCGACGACGTGAAGCCGGTGATCCAGGACCCGCATGGCTCGGACTCCATGGCGCTGGACAACACCTTCGAGGTGCTGGTCCGCGCCGGCCGCGATGCGCCGATGGCCAAGGCCTTGCTGATGCCCGAGGCGTGGAATGCGCGCTCGGACGAGCAGATAAAGCCGGCCCACAAGGCGCTCTACGCCTACTGCAATTCGGTGATGGAGCCCTGGGACGGCCCTGCCGCCATCTGCGCCAGCGACGGCCGCTGGGTGGTGGCCGGCAAGGACCGCAACGGCCTGCGCCCGCTGCGCGTGACCTATACCGACGATGGCCTGCTGATCATGGGCTCGGAAGCCGGCATGTGTCGGATCGACGAGGCCCGGATCGTCAAGAAATCCCACATCGCCGCCGGCCGCATGCTGGCCATCGATCTGGCCGAGGGCCGGCTCTATGGCGAGGACGAGATCATCGACCACCTCGCCCAGCGCCACCCCTATGACCAGTGGCTGGGCAACATGGTCGATCTGGAAACGCAGATCGCACCCGGCCCGGAACCGCGCGCCTATGGCCGCGAGGAGCTGGTCCGCCGCCAGGTGGCCGCCGGCCTCAGCCTGGAAGACATCGAGTTGTTGCTCGCCCCCATGGTCGAGGACGGCAAGGAGGCGGTCGGCTCGATGGGCGACGACGCCCCGCTGGCCGTGCTGAGCGACCAGTACCGGCCGCTGTCGCACTTCTTCCGGCAGAACTTCAGCCAGGTCACCAACCCGCCGATCGATTCCTTGCGGGAAACCTCGGTGATGAGCCTGAAGACCCGGTTCAAGAACCTCGGCAACATCCTGGCCCAGGACGAAGCCCAGACCGACGTGTTTGTGATGGAAAGCCCGGTGCTGACCACGGGCATGTACCAGCGGATCATCGGCTTCATCGGCGAGAAGAACGTCGCGGTGATCGACGCGACCATGCCGATCCCCGCCGACGAGAGCCGGCCGGGCGACGCCCTGCGCGCCAATCTTGACCGCATCCGCGCCGAGGCGGAGGACGCGGCCCTGCGCGGCTGCGCCACCATCGTGCTCAGCGACGAGGCCAGCGGCCCCGGCCGGGTGGCCCTGCCGATGATCCTGGCGACCGGCGGCGTCCACGCCTGGCTGGTGTCCAAGGGCCTGCGCTCCTACGTCTCGATCATCGTCCGTTCGGCCGAGTGCCTCGACACCCACTATTTCGCGGTGCTGGTCGGGGTCGGGGCGACGGCGGTGAACGCCTATTTGGCCCAGGAAAGCTTCCAGGACCGGATGGAACGCGGCCTGACAGGGGAGCTGTCGCTCCGCGAGGTCTGCCTGAATTTCAAGCACGCCATCGAGGGCGGGCTGCTGAAGATCATCGCCAAGATGGGGATCGCAGTGATCTCCTCCTATCGCGGCGGCTACAACTTCGAGGCGGTGGGCCTGTCCCGCGCGCTGGTCGCCGAGTTCTTCCCCGGCATGCCGTCGCGCATCTCCGGCATCGGCCTGGCCGGCCTGGAAGCCAAGGCGGTCGAACTGCATCGCAAGGCGTGGGACGCCTCGGCCATCAGCTTGCCGGTCGGCGGCTTCTATAAAGCGCGGCGCTCGGGCGAGAGCCACGCCTTCGAGGCGCGCATGATCCACACCCTGCAACGGGCCTGCGACACCGGCGACTATGGAACCTACAAGGCCTTCTCCGAGGGCATGCGCCGCATGCCGACGATCCAGCTGCGCGACCTGCTGGACCTCCGCTCGAGCGCCAAGCCAGTGTCGCTGGACGAGGTCGAGAGCGTCAACGAGATCCGCAAGCGTTTCCTGACGCCCGGCATGAGCATGGGCGCGCTAAGTCCTGAAGCGCACGGCGTGCTGAACATCGCCATGAACCGGATCGGGGCGAAGAGCGTCTCCGGCGAAGGCGGCGAGGACCCGGCCCGCTACAAGCCGCTGCCCAACGGCGACAACCCGAACTCGGCGGTCAAGCAGATCGCCTCGGGCCGGTTCGGCGTGACCGCCGAATACCTGAACCAGTGCCGCGAGATCGAGATCAAGGTCAGCCAGGGCGCCAAGCCCGGCGAGGGCGGCCAGCTGCCCGGCTTCAAGGTCACCGAACTGATCGCCAAGCTGCGTCATGCGACGCCCGGCGTGATGCTGATCAGCCCACCGCCGCACCACGACATTTATTCGATCGAGGACTTAGCGCAGCTCATCTACGACCTGAAGCAGATCAACCCGGACGCCAGGGTCTGCGTGAAGCTGGTGGCCATGACCGGCATCGGCGCCATCGCGGCTGGGGTCGCCAAGGCCAAGGCCGACGTGATCCTGATCTCCGGCAATGTCGGCGGCACCGGCGCCTCACCCCAAACCTCGATCAAGTACGCCGGCGGCCCCTGGGAGATGGGGCTGTCGGAGGCCAACCAGGTCCTGACCTTGAACAACCTGCGCCACTCGGTTCGTCTGCGGGCCGACGGCGGCATGCGGACCGGCCGCGACATCGTCATCGCCGCGATGCTGGGCGCGGAGGAGTTCGGCATCGGCACCGCCAGCCTGATCGCCATGGGCTGCATCATGGTGCGCCAGTGCCATTCCAACACCTGCCCAGTGGGGGTCTGCACCCAGGACGAGGCGCTGCGCGAGAAGTTCTCCGGCAGCCCGGAGAAGGTGATCAACCTCTTCACCTTCATCGCCGAGGAGGTGCGCGAAATCCTGGCGTCGCTAGGCTTCCGCTCGCTGACCGAGATCGTCGGCCGCACCGACCTGCTGCAACAGGTCAGCCGCGGCGGCGAGCACCTCGACGACCTCGACCTCAACCCGTTGCTGGTGAAGGCTGACCCTGGCCACAACGCGCCCTATTGCACGGTGGAGGGCCGCAACGAGGTGCCCGACACCCTCGACGCCCAGATCGTGCGTGACGCCGCCCCGCTGCTCGAGCGCGGCGAGAAGATGCAGCTGACCTACACGGTGCAGAATACCGCCCGCGCCATCGGCTCGCGGACCTCCTCGCACATCACGCGGCGGTTCGGGATGCACGGCCTGCCGGCCGGGCACCTGACCGTTCAGCTCAAGGGTTCGGCGGGGCAGAGCCTCGGAGCCTTCGCGGTCCAGGGCCTGCGCATCGAATTGACCGGCGAGGCCAACGACTATGTCGGCAAGGGTCTGTCCGGCGCGACGATCATCATCCGCCCCTCGCCGCATCTGGCCGCGCCGGAGACCAACGCCATCCTCGGCAACACCGTCCTCTATGGCGCGACCAGCGGAAAGCTGTTCGCCGCCGGCCTGGCCGGTGAGCGCTTCGGCGTACGCAACTCAGGCGCCGTGGCGGTGGTCGAGGGCATGGGCGCCAATGGGCTGGAATATATGACTGGCGGCCGGGCGGTGGTGCTGGGGCCGGTCGGCTTCAACTTCGCGGCCGGCATGACCGGCGGCATGGCCTTCGTGCTGGACCTGAACGACCGCTTCCTGACCATGCTCAACACCGACAGCGTCGTGGTGCGGCGGATCGGGACCCGGCATTGGGAGACCGAGCTGAAGAGCCTGGTCGAGGAACACGCCCGCGAGACCGGTTCGGCCTTCGCCGCCGGCATCCTGCGCGACTGGGACCGTCACCTCTCCAAGTTCTGGCAGGTCGTGCCCAAGGAAATGGTCGGCCGCCTCGACAAGCCGCTGGCCGAGGAAGAGGCGGTCCACCACCGGGCCTAGGGCTTTCACAGGCCTATTCCTGTGCGCCACCCACCTTGAAGGTCGTCATGGCCGGGCTTGTCCCGGCCATCCATAGACACCGAGGTCCGGGATTTACTTGGGCTGTCGGCGCGTATGGATCACCGGGACAAGCCCGGTGATGACGATCTTGATTGGGTCTTCCATCAACCGGAAGGAGGGTCTCAGGGGTTTGAGGTCCGGGTCGCAGGCGGCAGCTTCGCCGCCGTCACGAGCACCTGGTTGATGACCCGCTCCATCGGCGCCTGGGAGACGTGGACGCTTCCGACGCGCGGGCTATCCAGGTCGATGACCAGGCTGATGGCCAGGGCGATCAGCAGGAAGAGGCCCGCCGTCGAGGTGAAGTGTCGCCGCCCGCCCGGCGCCAAGCCGTGGCCCATGATCGCGGCCGTGACCACGGCGTAGAGGATCAACACCTGCAAGGCCCGGTCGGGCACCTTGACGTTCAGGGCCTCGTAGCGAAGCGCCGCGGAGTCGAACATCTGGCTGGTGACGTTCAACACCGGCACGGTCAGCCGCTGAGCTTGCGGGATCGCCAAGGCCACGCCGGCCTCGTTCCAGATCACCTCCTGCAGCGCCTCGGTGCGGGCCATGGTCTCGTCGATCTTGTCGAAGTCGTCGCCGACGTCGAAGAACGCCCGCCGCACCTTCACATAGTCGGCCATGGTCGAGATCAGCACCGTGCGGTGCGGCTCGGGCAGCAGTTGATAGTGCTGCACCGCCGACGAGATCGCATCGGCCTCCCGCAAAACCAGATCGCGGCGGGTTTCGTGATGGGCCGCCGCCATGCTGAACACGAAGGCGATCAACAGGCCGAGCAGGCCGAGCGCCGCGCTGAGGACGTAGCCCGAGCCTTCATCCTCGTCGTCGGGATTTTCCTTACGGCGCGCCCTGGCCCAATTGTGGAGGCGATAGCCCGCCTCGGCGGCGATGATCTGGATCAAGGCCAGCAGGATCCAGCCCAACAGCGTCGCGCCAATCATCACCGAGCTCCCAGATACAACCTGAGGATTGATGGAAATCGGGACTGACGCCAGGGGAGAAACGCGTCAGGCGACCTCGACGCCGACATAGCGGGCGCGTGGGCGGATCAGTTGATCGGTCTGTCCCTGCTCGATGGCGTGGGCGATCCAGCCTGCGCAGCGGGCCACGGCGAACAGGGCGAAGGGCGCGTCCTGCGGTAGCTTCAGGCTCTCCGACATCGCAACAAGTGCGAAATCGACATTGGGCGGCAGGCCGGTGACGGCCGTCACCGCCGAAGAGAGCCGGGCCATCTGCGGTGTCAGGTCGAAGCGGTCCAGCAGCGCCTCGGCGCGCGGATCCCCGTCCGGATAGAGCGGGTGGCCGAAGCCGGGGATGGAGCGATCCTCCGCCAGCCGCGCGGCGATGGCGGCGCGGGGACTGGTCTGCGCCGCCTCACGCGCCAGGCTCTGGACCGCCGCCGCCGCGCCGCCGTGACGCGGTCCAGACAGCGCCGCTAGCCCAGCCAGTCCAGAGGCCGCGAGCGAAGCGCCGGTGGACGCCGCCACCCGTGCGGCGAAGGTCGAGGCGTTGAGTTCGTGGTCGGCCAGCAGCACCAGCGACCGGCGGATCAAGTCCGCGCCGGGTCCGCCGGGGCCAAGCCCCCAGGCCAGGGCCAGCCGATTGGCGATCGCCCCGCCGCCGACCTCGCCTGCTACGGCGTCGGTCAGGACGTCGAGCAGGGTCGCGGCCTCCACCGCCAGGGCCAGGGGATTGCGCCCGCGCGCTGGTGGATCGATCCCGGCGCGCGCAGCCAGAGCGGCGAAAGCCCGGCTGCGCATGTCCGCGCCTTCCGGGGGCTTGGGGCGGTCGGTGCGTTTGAGCGCCGCGCCATGCCCGCCGCGGAGCAGCCGGGCCACCGATTCCAGCGTCTCGGTTTCCGCAAGCACGACCGCGTCGCGGCCCCGATAGAACAGCCGGCCCCCGGCGACGGTGGTGATCGCCGAGGCCAACACCGGTTCACCCCAGGCGATGGCGCCGGCCGCCACATCCGAGACCTTGCGGCTTCGCGCCTTGCGATCGGCGAGCGAGGCGATGTCGGCGGCGCGATAGAGGCTGCGGCGCGGATCGTGCGGGTCGGCGCGCACCTGAACCCGGCCCCGGCTGACATAGGCGTAGAGGGTCTGCGGCCGCACGCCCAGGCGCGAGCGCGCCTCGTCGGCGGCGATCCATTCGGCGGGTTTGGCGGCCTGGCTGGGCATATATTGATTATGTTGATCAAGATTGACCGATCAAGCTTGGAGGCAAATATCGCGAGGAGCAAGAGGAGATACGCCATGTCCGATGGCCTTGAAGACGTTGTCGCCGCGCACACCGTGATGTCCGAAGTGGACGGCCAGCGCGGCGTACTGATCATCCGCGGCCGTTCGCTGGACGAACTGGCCGGCCGAGCACGTTTCGAGGACCTGGCCAGCCTGTTGTTCAGCGGCTTCTTCGATGATCTGCCGGCCGACCTGACGGCGGCGTTGGGCGCGGCGCGGGTCGAGGTGTTTTTCGAGGTCGCCGGCCTCGACACCGGCCTGCTGGATCGCTCGCCGATCGAGGCCATGCGCGCCCTGACCGCACGGCTGGCCGATGGCGACGACCTAGCGACCGCGCTACGGCTGCTGGCGGCGCCTGCTGTTTTCACCGCCGCCGTGGTTCGCGGCCAGGCCGGGGAGGCGCCGGTGGCGCCGGACGCCAGCCTGCCGCACGCGGCCGACATCCTGCGGATGCTGCGCGGCAAGCCGGCGACGCAGGCGCAGATCGACGCGCTCGACACCTATCTAGTCACGGTCAGCGACCATGGCCTCAACGCCTCGACGTTCGCCGCCCGGGTGATCGCCTCGACGCGCGCTGGCCTGACCTCGGCGGTGCTGGGCGGGATCAGCGCCCTGAAGGGTCCGCTGCACGGCGGCGCCCCCGGCCCGGTGATCGAGATGCTGGATGAGATCGGCCAGCCCGCCAACGCCCGCGCCTGGATCGAGAGCGCCTTGGCGCGCGGCGACCGGCTGATGGGCTTTGGTCACCGCGTCTACCGCGTGCGAGATCCGCGCGCCGACGCCCTGAAAACCGCGGTCCGCAAGATGAGCGAAGGCTCGAACGTCCGTCCCGGCCGCGTCGCCTTCGCCGAGGCGGTCGAGGCCGCGGCCCTGGCGATCCTGAAGGAACACAAGCCGGACCGGGCGCTCGACACCAATGTCGAGTTCTACACCGCCCTATTGCTGGAGGCCCTCGACTTCCCGCCCGACGCCTTCACCTGCGTCTTCGCCATGGGCCGGGTCGCAGGCTGGATCGCCCACGCCCGCGAACAGGTCGCCGGGGGCCGGCTGATCCGCCCGCAATCGATCTATGTGGGACCCCAGCCGCGCCAGGCGGCCTGACCCGAGAGTCGTTCGCGCTGGGGTTGCTCGGGCGGCGAGGCTAGACAGGGGGAATGACCGCCCAAGCCACGCCGCCCCTGACCGCCGCCGAAAGCTCGCGCCTGACCCGCCGCATCACCCTGGCCTCGGTTGGCGTGGCCGCCGTGCTGGTGACATTGAAGGGGATTGTGTGGCTGGCCAGCGGCTCGGTGGCGCTGTTGGCGTCGGCGGCGGATTCTGGGCTCGACCTGCTGGCCTCCCTGGTGACCTTCTTCGCCGTCCGCTACGCCGCCGCGCCGCCCGACGCCGAGCATAGGTTTGGACACGGAAAGGCCGAGGCCTTCGCCAGCCTGATCCAGGGCGGCCTGGTGTTCGCCTCGGCGGCGCTGATCGGGCGGGAGGCCATCCACAATCTGCTCCAGCCGCACGAACTGCAGCAAGAGGGGTGGGCGGTCGCCGTCATGGCGCTATCCACCGTAATGACCGGACTGCTGATCGCCGCCCAAACTCAGGTGTTGAAGCGAACGGCTTCGGTAGCGGTGGCTGGCGACCGAGCGCACTACGCCACTGACCTCGCCTCGAACGCCGTGGCGCTGCTCGGGATCGGCGCTTCGGTCTGGTTCGGTTGGGGCAACCTTGACGCCATCGCCGCCCTCATCATCACGGTTCTGCTGCTATGGGGCGCGGTAAGTGTTTTTCGCCAAGCCGCGAACCAATTGATGGATCGCGAATTGCCAGAGGATGACCGCGCCCGGATCGTTAACTTGGTGACCGCCGACCCTCTTCTGACGGATGTTCACCAACTCCGGACGCGGGCGTCGGGGCCGTATGTTCACATGCAGATGCACGTCGATCTGGACGCGTCGCTGTCCCTCGAAGCGGCGCACGCCGCCATTGTCGCGGCGGAAAAGCGAATACTCGCCGAGTTTCCTCGCGCCGACATCATCATGCATCCCGACCCTCGCGGCGCCGCCGAGCCACATGGTGGAGCCTTCGCTGAAACCGCGCTCGGTAAACGCGGCCTTAACGAGGGTTAGCGATAGTCATCCGCCTGATGAGCCTCGATCTTACCCTGCATCACTTCCCGCTTGACCCCGCCTCCCGCCAGGTTCGCCTCGCGCTGGGAGAAAAGCGCTTGGCCTTCGCCGAAGAGCAGGTGCGGTATTGGGAACGGCCCGCGAGCCTGGTGAAGATGAACCCCTCGGGGGTCACCCCCGTGCTGACCATCGGCACGAGCCGAGATCCGCTTGTGCTGTGCGAAGGCCGCGCGATCCTCGACTATCTGGAAGAGACTCACCCCGAACCGCCGCTGCTGGGCCGCGACCCAGCTGAGCGCGCCGAGGCGCGGCGCCTGCTGCAATGGTTCGACCGCAAGTTCGACTACGAGGTCGGCGGCTTCATCCTGCACGAGAAGATGGAAAAGCGGCTGCTGGGCCTGGGCGCTCCGGACCTGGCGAGCCTGCGCCAAGGCCGCGAGGCCCTGCGGGTGCATCTGGCCTATGTTGAAAGCCTGCTGTCCTCGCGCGATTGGCTGGCAGGGCGGCGCCTGTCCCTGGCCGATTTCGCCGCCGCTGCGCATCTGTCGGTGATCGACTATTTTGGCGACGTGCCGTGGCGCGACTTCCCCGCGGTCAAGACGTGGTACATGAAGCTGAAATCGAGGCCGTGCTTCCGGCCGCTGCTGGCCGATCGCTGGCCCGGCCTCGCGCCGGCGCCGCATTATGACGATCTCGACTTCTGATCCCAACACCACCGACCTGATCCGCGCACGCGCAGCCGAGCTGGGCTTCGATGTCTGCCGGATCGCCGATGCGCGCGCAGAATGGCCCGCGTCAGGGCGGCTGGCCGAGTTCGTCGAGAACGACCGCCACGGCGAGATGGGCTGGATCGCCGACACCCAAGATCGCCGCCGCCACCCGACCGCCATGTGGGACGGGGCGCGCTCGGCGATCATGCTGGGGGTCAATTACGGTCCCGACCACGACCCGCTGGAGGTCCTGAAGGACAGGGGCCGAGGCGTGATCTCGGTCTATGCCCAGGGCGACGACTATCACGAGCTGATCAAGGGCCGACTGAAGCAACTGGCCGGCTGGCTGGTCTCGCGTTTCGGCGGCGACCTGAAGGTGTTTGTCGATACCGCGCCGCTGATGGAAAAGCCGCTGGCCGAGCGCGCGGGCCTGGGCTGGCAGGGCAAGCACACCAATCTGGTCAGCCGCGAGTTCGGCTCCTGGCTGTTCCTGGGATCGATCCTGACCGAGCTGGAGTTGACGCCCGACGACACCAGCGGCGGCTCCTGCGGCCAATGCCGCGCCTGCCTCGATGTCTGCCCGACCAATGCCTTCCCCGCCCCTTATCAACTCGATGCGCGGCGCTGCATTTCGTATCTGACGATAGAACTGAAGGGGCCGATCCCGACCGAGTTCCGGCCCATGCTGGGCAACCGGATCTATGGCTGCGACGACTGCCTGTCAGTCTGCCCGTGGAACAAGTTCGCCAGCGCTTCGCGCGAAATGCGGCTTGTGGCGCGGGAGGAGCTGAAGTCACCCACGCTGGAGGATCTGGCGCGGCTGGACGACCCGGCGTTCCGCGCCCTGTTCGCCAAGAACCCGGTCAAGCGCATCGGGCGCGACCGGTTCCTCCGCAACGTCCTCTACGCGATCGGAAATTCGGGCGATCCGGCGCTGGCGACTGTGGCGCGGGAGCACCTGGCGGATCTTTCGCCCCTGGTTCGTGGCGCGGCGGTCTGGGCGCTGTCGCGGTTGCTGGAGCCGGAAGTGTTCGCAGCGTTGCGAGCGCAGATGGTGGAGAGCGATCCCGAGGTGCTGGCGGAGTGGGCGGGCGCGTAACTCCCTGATGTCATCCCGGTTTGCGTAGCAAGACCGGGACCCATTCGCGCAGGCGGGAGATGGCGAGGCCTCGATATAGTCGGCGCCATCAGGTGTTCATGGGTCCCGGACAGCCGCTTCACGGCTTCCGGGATGACATCCATGGATTGGATCACCCATGCCAACTCGGCGCGCCCTCGCCTGCCTGGGCCGCCTTGGCGCGCTGGAACGCCTCGCGCTCGGCCAGTCGCTCCCAATAGGCGTTAATCGCCGGGCTGAAGCGCTCGTCCAGCCCCAGGGTGCGGGCGAGCAGCAACGCATACCCGACCGAGATATCGGCGGCCGTGAAGCGGCCAGCGCACAGATAATCCCCGTGCTCCAGCGCCGCATCGACCGACCGAAGCCGCGCCATGAACCAGCGTGCATAGTCCTCAGCGACCTGCGGATTGCGCCGCTCCTTCGGCTCCAGCCGCGTGTAGCGAAGCACAAGGGTCTGGGGGAAGGTCAGGGTCGCCTCGCCCCGGTGCAGCCAGTTCAGCCACTCGCCGTAGGCAGGATCGTCGGGCGCTACCGCCAAAGGTCCGCCGTGCTTTGTGGCCAGGTACTGAACGATCGCGGCCGACTCGGTCATCTGTGTCTGGCCATCCACCAAGAACGGGATGGTCCCGAGGGGATTGATCTCCAGATAGCTCGGCGACAAGGCGCGCGGCGGGAACGGCAGCAGCTTCAGTTCGTAGGGCACGCCCAGTTCCTCCAGCGCCCAGAGGGCGCGGAAGGAACGCGCGTCGGTGCAGTGGTAGAGCGTGACCATCAGTCAGCGTAGACGGCGGCGCGCTTCTGCATGTTCGACATCACCGCCTCGACCTGATTGGGCGAACCGATGAGCGCGCCCTGCTCCTGGCTCTCGGCCAGCAGGATGGCGTGCTGGTCGGCGTCGGCGACCATGTCGAGCAGTCGCTTGGCGCCGCGGATCGCAGTGGGGCTCTTGCTGGCGATCTCGGCGGCCAGAGCCAGGGCCTCGGCACGCGGATCGTCGCAAACCCGGGTGGCGATGCCCAGGCGCGCGGCCTCCTCGCCCTGGAAGATCCGGCCGGTATAGGTCAGCTCCCGGGCGACGTCGTCGCGGACCAGGCCCTTCATAAGCACCATGCCGGCCATGTCCGGCACCAGGCCCCACTTGATCTCCATCACCGCCATGCGGGTGTCGGCGGTCACGAACCGCAGGTCGGCGGCGAGCGCGAGTTGGAAGCCGCCGCCAAAGGCCACGCCATGCACGGCGGCGATCACCGGGACCGGCTGCTCGCGCCAGACCATCACCGCATGCTGGGCGCGGTTGGAGCCGCCAGCGGTGCGCTTGGGCGTCAGCAGGCTCTCGCCGGTCGAGGACTGACCGCCGCTGCGTTCGCCAGAAGCCATCTTGCCAAAATTGCCCATGTCGAGACCGGCGCAGAACGCCTTGCCCTCTCCCGACAGCACGATGGCGCGAACGCCCTTCTCGGTCTTCAGCCGCTCGCCCATCTCGATCAGGCCCGAGAACATCGCGTCATCGAGGGCGTTCATCTTGTCGGCGCGGGTCAGGCGGACATCGGCCACGCCGTCCTTCAGCTCCAGCGTAATGCGGTCATCCATGGAAATGCTCCTTCAAGCCTTGCCGACGATGTAGCCGGCGCGTGGGAAATGAATGTGGGTCTTGCCAAGCTCGGGGGTGTCACGGGCCACCACCACGCGGTCGGGAGCCAGCGCCGCCAGCGTCCCGGCGACCGGGTCGCGGCCATAGTCGTCGGCGGCCACGACAACCGGCGTCCCAGGTGAGAAGCCAAGCGGATCGTTGGCGTCATGCGCCGGCGCGGGGGCCGGCGCGGCATCGCGGGCGGCGACCAGCGCCTCGCCGCCTGTGATCTCGCGCCGCTCGCCATGACCGATGGCGGCGACACGGCCTCGCCAGGCCTGGGTGCGCGAAAAGCCGGCCAGTAGCTCATCGGCCAGGTCAGGCAGGCTGCGGGCAAGGAACCAGATGTTCATATAGGCGGCGATGTCGGCCAGGCCCGGGGTCTCGCCCGACAGCCAGTCCGACCCGACTAGGCCCTCTTCGATCCAGGCGGCCTGGGCCCGCCACTGCGGGCGCATGATCCCCGCCGCCGCCTTCATCGCCTCAACATTAAACGGACGGCCGGAGAGCTTCTCGCGATCAGCGATGAAATCCTGGGGCGTCGCATCGCCCAGCTCGCCGAAGATGATCGGCACGGTGACGCCGAAGAACAATCGATCGGCCCAGAAGTTGACCGCCCAGGCCGGCCCCAGCGCCAGGCTCGGACCGGGCGCGCGGCGCTCGATCTCGGCCAGGATCACCTGGGTGTCGCAATAGATGTCGGCGCCGATCTGCAGCACAGGGATGCGGCGATAGCCGCCGGTCAGCGGCGTCAGCTCCGGCTTGGGCATGATCACCGGCGCCTGGACCGAGTCCCAGGCCAGGCCCTTGAGGCCCAGCATCAACCGCACCTTCTCGGAGAAGGGCGAGGTGTCGTAGTGGTGAAGGATCAGCCCACTCATCGGTCTCCCCGGGCGGCCTCTGACGCGCCGCTGACCTTACGCTGTCACGGTTTCAGGCGCGGGCCTACTCTGACCCCGCGTCAGGCCTTCGCATCCTCGGCCAGGACCGCAATGCCCGGCTCGCCGCTCAAGCTCTCCAGAATGGGAGCCTCTGCATAGACGGCGTCACGTTCGTCCAGTTGGCGGCGGATGTCGGCGTGCTTCTGGGCGTCCAGCTTCCAGCCGATCACACAGGCGCCGCCCAGCATCACGAAGACGATGGGGCCGATGATGTACGCCAGCTCCAAGCTATGGATCGCATCCGGCGTATTGGTTGCGCCGGCAGCGGCGTTGTAGCCAAGCCGGGCCAGCAGCGGGAAGGTCAGGCCGATGGCGAAGGCCGAAGCGATCTTCGCGGCCAGGGCGTTCAGGGCGTAGATCAGGCTGAGCTGTTCCTGGCCCTGCTCCAACCGAACCTCGTCGGCGACGTCGGCCAGCATGGCGCGGATCATCAGGTCGAAACCGGCGGCCATGAAGCCGCACCAGAACATCACCGGCAGGGCCGCCAGAACACTGCCCTTGGGCAGCAACACCAGCGCGATCAGGCCCAGCGAATAGGACGTGGTCGTGACCATCAGGGTGCGGTGCTTGCTGAACCGCATGGCCAGGCGCGCGGTGAGCGGCGCCCCGACGATCCCGGCGATCACATAGACCAGCAGCAGGGCCGAGGCCTGCTCGGGCGAAAACCGGCGCGAGTCCGTGAAGAAGAAGAGATAGAGCGCGCTCATCCAGCCAGGACCGAGCGTCAGCGCCATCTGGGCGAGGAACAGCCGCAGCAGGTCGGGCTTGGTGATCAGGCCCACATAGTCCTTGAGCTGGAAGTTCTCGATCGAGGTTCGCTTGGCGATGTGCTCGGGCGTTCGCAGGCAGACCAGCGCCACCACGATGGGGATCATGCCCAGGATGAACCAGCCCATGGCCCGCACGCCCTGCGCATCGGTCCAGCCGATATGGCCGGCCGCGATAGGGATCAGCAGCACCACCACCGCGCCGAGCACGCCGGCCGCGGCCAGCACCCCGAAGACCCGCGAGCGCTCGTGATACTCGGTCGCCAGGGTCGCGGCCCAGGCCGAATGGCCGAGGCTGAGGATCGAGGTGCCGAGATAGAAGATCAGCAACCACACGATCAGATAGGCCGAGCCGATGCCTTTGGGGGCCTCGAACAGAGCGTAGACCGCGATCATCAGGATCGGAGCGCCGATCATCATCCAGACCCGGTAGCGCCCGATCTTCGTACGGGTGCGGTCCATGATCAGGCCAAGGACCGGATCGACACCGATGTCGAGCAGCCGGACCACCGCCCAGGCGGTTCCGATGACGGTCAGGCTGACCCCAAGGTGGGCCGCGAAATAGGGAGGAAGGTAGACGGCGACGGCGACGGCCAAGGCGCCCAACGGCAGGGCGACAGTGGAGAATGACAGCACCATCGACGAGGAAAGCGGCCGAGGCCCTGCAGCCGGCGCGTGTTGGGTCACTTAGCGATCTCCCTATGCGCGCCGCGTTCGCGTGGCGGCGTTCGTCGCCGCCACTTGATCGGCTTCCCCAGCGGCAGGGCAAGAGCGAACACGGGTCCGAAAGATTAAAACGGGCGTTTGCATGCGCGCCGCGATCCCGGCAAGGTCGCCGCCAAGCCTCAAGGGCGAATAAGAGGGAGAGAGCGCATGAACCCGGCCGCGGAATTCGACATCATCGTCTATGGAGCGACGGGCTTCACCGGCCGCCTGGTCGCCGAGCATCTGGCCAAGCAATACGGGGTCGGCGGCGAAGTGAAATGGGCGATGGCCGGCCGCAGCCTGGATAAGCTGCAGGCGGTCCGCGACGAGATCGACGCGCCCAAGGACACCCCGCTGATCGTCGCCGACGCGGGCGATCCAGCTTCGGTCAAGGCCATGGTCGAGGCCACCAAGGCGGTGCTGACCACCGTCGGCCCCTACCAGCTTTATGGTTCCGACCTTGTGGCCGCCTGCGCGGCCGCCGGCACCGACTATCTGGACCTATCAGGCGAGCCGAACTGGATGGCCGAGATGATCGGCGCCCACGAAGCGGCGGCCAAAAAAAGCGGCGCGCGAATCCTGTTCTCCTGCGGCTTTGACTCCATTCCCTTCGAACTCGGCGTCTTCTTCGCCCAGGAAACCGCCAAGGCGAAGCTGGGCGGCGTAGTCCCCCGCGTGAAGGGCCGGATGCGCGCGTTGCGCGGCGGGCTGTCGGGCGGCACCGCGGCCAGCGGCCGGGCCACCATGGCCGCCATCCAAAAGAACCCCAGCCTGATGGCCCTGATGGTCGACCCGTTCGCGCTCACCCCCGGCTTCAAGGGCCCCGAGCAGCCGCGGGGCGACAAGGTCGAGCACGACCCGGACATGAACGCCGACGTCGGCCCGTTCATGATGGCGGCGATCAACACCAAGAACGTCCACCGCTCGAACCTGCTGCTCGGCCACGCCTACGGGACCGACTTCGTCTATGACGAGATGTCGGTGGTCGATCCCAATACTCCAGCCTCGTTCGTCGCCGACGCCGGCGCCGGCCCGCAGCCTGGCGAAGGCCCCAGCAAGGAAGACCGCGAGGCGGGCTTCTACGACGTCGTCTTCATCGGCATCGCCAAGGATGGCCGCAAGGTTCGGGTGGCCGTGAAGGGCGACAAGGATCCTGGCTATGGCTCGACCTCGAAAATCATCGCCGAGACCGCCATATGCCTGATCAAGGAAACCCCCGAGGTCCCCGGCGGCATCTGGACGCCCGGCGCGGCCATGGGGAACAAACTGGTCAAGCGCCTGCACGACAAGGCTGGCCTGACCTTCGAAGTTGAGGCCTGACATGACCACCGACCTGTTCGCACCGCTGGCCTTCACCCGCGGCCCCGGCATGAAGAACCGCTTCATGCTGGCGCCCCTGACCAACACCCAGAGCCATGCCGACGGCACGCTGTCGGACGATGAGTTTCGCTGGCTGACCTATCGCGCCGAGGGCGGCTTTGGCCTGACCATGACCTGCGCGGCCCATGTGCAGCGCCAGGGCCAAGGCTTCCCTGGCCAACTCGGCGTGTTCGGCGACGAGCACCTGCCCGGCCTGACCCGGCTGGCTGCAGCGATCAAGGCGGCCGGCAGCGTCGCGGCGGTGCAACTGCACCACGCCGGCATGCGCTCGCCCAAGGAGCTGATCGGAGAGGCGCCGGTCTGTCCGTCGGAGGATGAGGCGACCGGCTCGCGCGCCCTGACCCTGGCCGAGGTCGAACAATTGGTGGAGGACTTCGTCGCCGCCGCCGTCCGCGCAGAGCAGGCCGGCTTCGACGGGGTCGAGATCCACGGCGCCCACGGCTACATCGTCTGCCAATTCCTATCGCCGACCATCAACCGCCGCACCGACCGCTATGGCGGTTCGCCCGAGAACCGCGCCCGCATCCTGCACGAGATCATCGACGGCATCCGCGCCCGCTGCCGGCCCGATTTCACGCTCGGCCTGCGGCTGTCGCCGGAACGCTTCGATCTGGAACTGGCCGAGATCCGCGACCTGGCCCAGGCTGTGATGGCTCAAGGACAGATCGACTATCTCGACATGTCGCTCTGGGACGTGGCCAAGGAGCCGAACGAAGAGGCGTTCAAGGGCCGCACCCTGATGTCCTACTTCACCGAGCTGGATCGCGGGAATGTCCGGCTGGGCGTGGCCGGCAAGATCATGAGCGCGCAGACTGCCCGCGAGTGCCTGGCGAACGGCGCCGACTATGTCCTGATCGGCCGCGCCGCCATCCTGCATCACGACTTCCCGCAAAAGGTCGCCGCCGATCCGAACTTCACCTCGATCGCTCTGCCGGTCAGCCGCGAGCACTTGGCCGCCGAGCGCCTTGGCCCCGCCTTCGTCGAGTACATGAACAACTGGAAGGGGTTCGTCGCGCAGCCGGCGGCCGTGTGAGCCCATGCTGTCCCATGTCTTCATCGGGACTAACGATCCGGAACGGGCGACGAAATTCTATCGCCCGATCATGGAGGCGCTCGGTTACCCGCTGAAGTTCGTGGATCAAGAGCACGGTTGGGCGGTCTGGACCTCGCCGGGCGGGGCGCGGCCCTACTTCCTGGTCGGTCGCCCCTTCGACGGCGAGCCGGCCTTGGCCGGCAACGGCCAGATGATCGCTTTGCTTGCGCCCAGCCGCGCGGCCGTGGATGAGGTCTACGCCCTGGCGATGTCAGGCGGCGGCCGCGACGACGGCCCGCCTGGACCGCGCCCCCAGTATCACGGCGACTATTATGGCGCGTATTTCCGCGACCCGGACGGCTGCAAGCTCTGCGTCTGCCGCCACGACCCCGATTAGGACCGCCTTATCGGAACCGGATCAGGGCTTCCTGCGAGGCGGATGCGACCAGCTTGCCGTCGGCTGAGAAGATCGAGCCGCGGTTGAAGCCGCGCCCGCCCGACGCCGAGGGGCTGTCCTGCACATAGAGGTGCCACTGGCTGAAGTCGCTCGGGTGGTGGAACCACAGGGCGTGATCGAGACTGGCGACCTGCAGGCGGCCGGAGTTCCAGTCGACCCCATGCGGGCGCAGCGAGGTGTCCAGCAGCGTCATGTCCGAGGCATAGGCCAGGGCGCATTGATTCAAAGCTACGTCGGGGCCCAGCGGATCGCGCGCGCGGAACCACACCGATTGGGTCGGGTCCATGATCGGCGCCTGGCCAAAGGGCATCGGATCGACAGGGCGGACCTCGATAGGCCAGGTGCGGCGCTGCTCGGTCGAGCCGGCCGCCGCGCGCAGTTCGTCCTCGTCCATCAGGCCGTCGGGACCTGGCGGGGTCGGCATTTCGATCTGATGCTCGAAGCCGGCCTCGGGGACCTGGAACGAAGCCGACAGGTTGAAGATCTGCTGGCCGTGCTGCAGGGCGGTCACCCGGCGCATGGTGAAGCTGCCACCGTCGCGCACGCGCTCGACCTTGAGCAGGATCGGGATCTTAGGGTCGCCGCCGCGAATAAAGTAGGCGTGCATCGAATGGCAGACGCGGCCGTCGATCGTGCGATACGCCGCCGTCAGCGCCTGGGCGATCACCTGACCGCCATAGATGCGCCGCGTCTCGCCTTCCGGCGTGTGGCCGCGGAACATGTCGAGGTCGATGGCCTCGATATTCAGGATGCTGACCAGCTCGCTCATCAGAAGTTCGCGCTCGGCATGTCCTTGAGACGCGGCGCGATGCGGTCCTTATCGGACAAGATCGCCTCGCCGGTGATCGGCCAGTCGATGCCCAGGTCGGGGTCGTTCCAGAGCAATGCGCCCTCGGTCTGCGGCGCATAGAGGCCGTCGACCTTGTAGAAGATCTCGCAATTGTCGGTCAGCGTGCAGTAGCCGTGCGCGAAGCCGCGCGGCACCAGAAGTTGCTCGCCGCCCTCGGCGGTCAGGTTCGCGCCGACCCATTGGCCATAGGTGGCCGATCCGGGCCGCACATCGACGGCGACGTCATAGATCGCGCCGCGCAGCGCCCGCACCAGCTTGGCCTGGGCGTGCGGCGCCTGCTGGAAGTGCAGGCCGCGCACGGTGCCGGCGGCGGCGTTGAACGCCTGATTGTCCTGCACGAAGTCGTGCTCCAGCCCGGCCTTGGTCATGGCCTGGCGGCTCCAGGTCTCGGCGAACCAGCCTCGCGCATCGCCATGGCGCTTGGGCGTGATAAGCAGAACCTCGGGAATCGAAAGCGGCGTGATCGACGTCATGGCTGCCCGGTAAGTTGGAAACCGCCACCGCATGGACGAGCGCGCGCAGGAAGACAAGGCGCAAGCGCCAACGATCACCGTCTGCATCATCGCCTACAACTCCGGTCCGACCCTGCGGACATGCCTGGAGCGGCTGGCCGCCCAGACCTTCCAGGACTTCGAAACCCTGGTGATCGACAACGCCTCGCCCGATCCGGGCGACGCCGCGATCGCGCGGGAATTCCCCTTCGTTCAATTGATCGAGAACAGCGAGAATCTGGGCTTTGCGGGGGCCGGGAACCAGGGCGCGCGGCTGGCGCGCGGACGCTGGTATGTGCTGCTCAATCCCGACGCCTTCGCCCAGCCGAACTGGCTGCAGGAGCTGGCCGGCGCGGCCGAGCGCTATCCGAAACTGCTCTCCTTCACCTCGCGCCAGTTGATGGACGAGGATCCAGGACTGCTCGACGGCCTCGGCGACGTGATGTCCGGCTATGGCATCCCCTATCGCGGCGGCTATCTGTCGCGTGACCCCGGCGACACGCCGGAGGGCGAGGTGTTCTCCCCCTGCGGCGCGGCGATGATGATCGACCGGGCGCTGTTCCTGAAGCTCGGCGGCTTCGACGAATTCTTCTTCTGCTATTCGGAGGACGTCGACCTCGGCTACCGACTGCAGCTCTCCGGCGAACCGACGCTGTTGGTCCCGAGCGCGGTGATCCGCCACGTCGGTTCGGCCTCGACCGGAGGGCGAAAGTCAGAGTTCGCGGTGTTCCACGGCACCCGCAACCGCTTCTATGTCGTCTACAAGGACACGCCGGCGATCCTGCTGCCCATCGTCGTGCCGCTGCACCTGATGGGCGTGGTCTATATTTCCAGCCGCCGAGAGAACCGGCCGCACGCCCATATCGTCTGGCGCGCCTTCAAGGAGTCTCTGAAGGGCCTGCCGACCATCCTGAAAAGCCGCCGCGCCGTGCAAAGAGCCCGCCGCGCCAGCGCCTGGGAGATCGCCAAGGCGATGACCTGGAACCCACGCGACCTGACCGGCCGCCGGCCGGTCATTCGCCCTTTGCGGCCCAGTCGATCAACCGCGCCATGAACGCCCCGCCGCGCTCCATCTGAGTGCGCTCGACATATTCGTCGGGCTGGTGGGCCTGGTCGATTGAGCCAGGGCCGCAGATGACGGTCGAGAAGCCGGCCTCCTGGAACTGCCCCGCCTCGGCGGCATAAGGCACGACACGCGGCGGACCATTGTCGCCGGCCAGGCGGCGGGCGAAGGCCTCGGCCGCGCCGTCCTTCTCGGGCGACAGGCCTGGCGTGCCCGACCGGCGCTCGATCTTGGCCCCCGCGACCGGGAACAGCGCCTTCAGCCTGACGTCCAGCGCTTCGACCTCGGCGACGAACGGCGCCAGGATCTGCATCGGATCCTGGCCCGGAGCGCTGCGCAGGTCGAACTGGAAGGCGCACTCGCGGGCGAGGATGTTTCCGGCCGTGCCGCCATGGACGACGCCGATGGTCAGGGTCGTATGCTTGGGCAAGAAGGGCGAATTGGGATCTGCCTCCCGCTCCAACCGCTCGGCCAGATCCGACAGCGAAGCCATCAGTTTGACCGCTTCCATGATCGCCGAAACGCCCAGATGGGTCTGGCTGGAATGGGCCTCTTTGCCGTTGACGGTCACCTTGAAGGTGGAGATGCCCTTGTGGCCGGAGACCGCCACCATGTCGGTCGGTTCGCCCACCACCACCAAGGCCGGGCGCGGCAGCTCGGCGCCGATCACTGCAATCATGTCCGGCGCGCCCAGGCAGCCGATTTCCTCGTCATAGGAGAACGCCAGATGCACCGGCTTCTTCGGGTCTGACGCCACCAGCCCCGGCACGGCGGCCAGCGACAGGGCCAAGAACCCCTTCATGTCGCAGGTCCCGCGACCATAGATGCGGCCATCGTCCTTCTGCGTCAGCTTGAAGGGGTCGGTCGTCCAGGCCTGGCCGTCGACCGGCACCACGTCGGTATGGCCCGACAGCACGACGCCGCCCTCGACGTTCGGGCCGATGGTCGCCAGCAGGTTCGACTTGGTCCCGTCGTGGTTCGGTACCCGGCGGTGGGCGACGCCGTGGCGGTCGAGATAGGCTTCCACCCACTCGATGAGGGCCAGGTTGGAGAGCCGCGAGGTGGTGTCGAAGGCCACCAGGGTTTCGAGGATCTCGAGCGCGCGCGGGGTGAGGGCTTCTGAAGTCGGCATGACCTGACCCTAGACCTCGCCCTCGCCTGTCTCCAAGTCAGGAAGGCTGAAAGCTTGACGGATTAGTCAGGAACGCGCCCTAGACGGGCGCCATGATCCTGACCCTCTCCTGCCCCGACCAACCCGGCATCGTCGCCCGCGTCTCCGCCTTCCTGTTCGAGCGGGGGGCCAACATCCTCGACGCCCAGCAGTATGACGACCAGGAGACCGGCAAGTTCTTCATGCGGGTGGTGTTCGACGCCCAGGGCGCGGACCTCGATCTGCTGCGCGGCGACTTCGAAAACCTGGCGAAGAGCTTCTCCATGAGCTGGAGCCTGCGTGATCCGAAGGTGAAACGGAAGGTGATGGTCCTGGCGAGCCAGCAGGACCACTGCCTGGCCGACCTGCTCTATCGCTGGCGGCGCGGCGAACTGCCGATGGATATCTCCGCCGTGGTGTCGAACCACCCCAAGGAGACCTACGCCAATCTCGACATCTCCGACGTGCCCTTCCACCACCTGCCGGTGACGCGCGAGACCAAGGTCGAGCAGGAAGCGGCGATCTGGCGGCTGATCCAGGAGACCGAGACCGAGCTGGTGGTCCTCGCCCGCTATATGCAGGTGCTGTCCAATGATCTCAGCGCCAAGCTTGAAGAGCGCTGCATCAATATCCACCACTCGTTCCTGCCGGGCTTCAAGGGCGCCCGGCCCTATCACCAGGCCCATGAGCGCGGCGTGAAGGTGATCGGCGCCACCGCCCACTATGTCACCGCCGATCTCGACGAAGGCCCGATCATCGAGCAGGACGTCGAACGCATCAGCCACCGCGACACGCCCGCCGCCCTGATCCGCAAGGGCCGCGATATCGAGCGCCGGGTCCTGGCCCGGGCGGTCCGCTGGCGGCTGGAGGACCGGGTGCTGCTGAACGGCGCCAAGACCGTGGTGTTCACGGACTAACGCCGAACCGATGTCCCTCTCCCTCGGGAGAGGCTAGGTGAGGGGGCGGCGCAGCCGCTCTTCGGCCTGCGCAACTGCACTCCCCTCACCCGACCTCTCCCCAAGGGAGAGGAGAAGACCTCGCCATGCCCCTCAGCGTCTTCGGCATCGTCCTCTTCGCGGCCCTGCTGCACGCGAGCTGGAACGCCATCGTCAAGGGCGCGCCCGACAAGCTGCTGACCACCATACTGGTCGCCACCTCGGCGGCGGCGATCTCGGCCTTGGCCCTGCCGTTCCTGGCCCAGCCGGCCCGCGAAAGCTGGCCGTTCCTCGCCGCCTCGGCGGTGCTGCAGGTCGGCTATTACCTGCTGGTCGCCCGTGCCTATCGCGGCGCGGACATGAGCCAGGCCTATCCGCTGATGCGCGGAACCGCCCCGCTGCTGGTCGCCGTGGTCAGCCGTTTCTGGCTGGGCGAACATCTCAGCCCGGCCGCCTGGGCCGGTGTCGCCTTGATTTGCAGCGGCGTGCTGAGCCTGGCGCTCGCCGGACGCGGAGCCAACGTCCAGGGCGTCCGCGCGGCCCTGCTCAACGCCGTGGTCATCGCCAGCTATACCCTGGTCGATGGGGCCGGGGTCCGCGCCTCAGGCGAGCCCATCGCCTATACGCTGTGGCTCAACCTGCTGAGCGGAGCGCCATTGCTGGTCTGGGTCCTGGCCGCCCGCTGGCGGACCTTCCTGCCCTATGCCCGGGCGCACCTTGGCCTGGGTGTGATCGGGGGTGCGGGCACCCTCACCTCTTACGGGCTGGCGCTCTGGGCCATGACCCACGCGCCGGTGGCTGTGATCGCCGCCCTGCGGGAAACCTCGATCCTGTTCGCCACGGTCATCGCCGTGGTCGTCCTGAAGGAAAGACTGAGCCCCGCCAGGATCACGGCGGCCGGCCTCATCGCCGTCGGCGCCATCATCCTGCGGCTGGCGTGACAGGGTCACAACAAACATTTACATCGTATAATAATGCCGTCATCTTGCTTGCGACGAGACGCGGAGCGCGACCTTGACCGACCTCATCCTGGCCATCGCCCACCACCTGTTGATCTTCAGCCTGGCGGGCATACTCGCGGCCGAGTTGGCGATGATCCGGCCCGGCCTGGCGGGCGCCGGGCTCAAGCGCCTCGGGATCATCGACCTGCACTACGGCCTGATCGCCGGGTTAATCTTGGCGGTCGGCTTTGCGCGAGTGTTCTACGGGATCAAGGGCCCGGACTTCTATCTCGGCAATCACGCCTTCTGGGCCAAGCTCGCCGCATTCTTGGTGGTCGGCGTACTGTCGGCGCCGCCGACCGTGCGCATCCTGCAATGGCGCCGGCGCGCCAAGACCGAGCCGGACTTCGCCCTCTCCCCCGCCGACGTCGCCAACGTGCGCCGTTTCCTCATCGCTGAGGTCGCCGTCTTCGCCCTGATCCCCGTCTTCGCCGCGATGATGGCGCGGGGGTATGACGGTTAGAATTTCTGTCTCCTCTCCCTAGGGAGAGGCCGGGTGAGGGGGCGACGCGTAGCGGCGCAGAAGGCCCCGTCACCTTCGCCGCCGGAAGGCCTGCCCCTCACCTAACCTCTCCCCGGCGGGGAGAGGAACGGGGCCGTGCTAGCCGATCCGGCTAGACATGCCGCCGTCGACGAACAACACCGTCCCGGTGATGAAACGCGCCTCGTCCGACGCCAGGAACAGCGCCGCATAGGCGGTGTCCCAGGCCGTGCCCATCTGGCCGCTCAGCGGCACCCGAGCGTTGCGCGCGTCGCGCACCGCCTGCTGCTCCTGACCGCTGGCCGAGGCGATGCCCGCCACCGCCATCGGCGTGTCGAGCAGGCCCATGGCGATGGCGTTGCAGCGCACGCCCTTGCCGGCGTTGGCCTGGGCGATGCTGGTGGTCAGCCGGTTGAGCGCGGCTTTGGAGACCTCGTAAGCCACCTGAGCGCCGCCGGCGATCGAGGCCAGGGACGAGATGTTGACGATCGAACCAGCCCCCTGCTCGCGCAGGGTCGGCAACACCGCCTTCGAGACCTGCCAGGCGCCCTTCAGATTGACCGCCAAGATGCGGTCGAAGGCGTCCTCGGTCAGCTTGTGGGCCGGACCATCCCCGCCCCCGCCGACGCCGACATTGTTGACCACGATGTCGATCCGCGGCCAGCGCGCCTTGGCGGCCTCGACCATGGCGACGCACTCGTCAGCCCTGGTGATGTTGGCGGCGAACGCGGCGCCCTTTCCGCCCTCAGCGACAATCATCGAGGCGGTCTCCTCGGCGCGCTCGGCGAGCCGGTCGACGCAGAGAACCTCGGCCCCCTCACGCGCGAACAGCATGGCCATGGCGCGGCCGTTGCCGATGGTCTCACCCGGCGTCTGGCCTGCGCCGACGACGATGGCGGTCTTGCCCGCGAGCCGCATGATCAGAAGCCCTTCAGGTCTGGATCGAGGGTCTGGCCGGCGTCGAGCTGCACGCCGAACGAGTTCAGGATCATCGAGACCTGGGTGTACTGTCCGGCCGTGAACACCACGTCCATGCACTGCTTGTCGGTGAAGTGCGCCTTCAGCGCGGCCCAGGTGGCGTCGGTGATGAACTGGTCGTGGTGCAACTCGTCCGACGCCCGCAGCAGCGCTTGGTCGGCGGAGCTCCAGCCGGGCGCGTCTGCGCCACCCTTGATCCGCGCGACTTCATCCTCGGTCAGGCCGGCGCGGACGCCGATCGGCACGTGCTGGGTCCATTCGTAGCCAGACTTGCAGAGAAAGCCGATGCGCAGGATGACGATCTCGCGCTCGCGGGCCGGCAGATCGTTCTTCTTGGAGAGCACATAGTTGCCCCAGGCCAGGAAGCCCTTCGCGGCCTTTGGGGCCCGGATCATGGTGCGGAAGATGTTGATCACCCGCTCACCCATCGGGGCGACGATCTCCTGCTGCTCGGCGTCCATTTCGGCGTTCTGAAGCGGCGCGATCCGCGGGCTGGTGAGACGCATCTGCTGGTTTCCCCTTGGTCTGGTTTGGTCGACACCAAACAGGGGCGCAGCGCCGGGCGCAAGCCTTCAAGCGCCCGGTATGGAGCCCGCGCCTGCCGCAGCGGAACGCTGAAAATCCCTGGCCTCAGGCGGTCGGGGAGTCGACACTGCCGCCACAAATCATATTGGGGACCAGGAAAATGGCGATCTCACTCTACGAAGTCAGCGTAGCTTCATTCCTTCAGACGCTGAACGGCGTGGCCGGCTTCCTGGAGCGGGGCCTGGCGCACTGCCAGGACAACAACATCGACCCGCAAGAGATCGTCGAGGCGCGCATGTGCCCCGACATGTTCGACTTCCGCTTCCAGGTCATTTCGGTGGCCCACCATTCGCTGGGCGCGATCGAGGGCGTGAAGGCCGGAGCGTTCTCGCCGGGCGGCGATCAAAGCGTGACCGACTACGCCAGCCTGCAGAAACTCGTCAGTGATGCGATTGCTGGGCTCAAGGCGCTCACCCCCGAGGAGGTCAACGCCCTCGAAGGCAAGGACGTCGCCTTCGTGTTCGGGGACCGGAAAATCCCTTTCACGGCGGAGAACTTCCTGATGTCGTTCTCGACCCCGAACCTGCATTTCCACGCCACGACCGCCTACGACATCCTGCGCGCCCGCGGCGTGCCGGTCGGCAAGCGCGACTATATGGGTCCGCTGCGCATGAAGGCGGCCTAGGCCTGTCCTAAATCCTCCCCCAGTGGGGAAGGTGGATCGACGCGACGCGTCGAGACGGAGGGGGAGCCCTTGGCGAAGACGGCCCCCCTCAGTCAGCCTATCGGCTGACCGCTCCCCCAGAGGGGGAGCATCTCCGGCCTAGCCTTGCTGAATACGGCCTGGCGCCGGCAGGACGTCGATCAGTTCGATGCGGAAGATCAGCACGCTGTTACCGGGGATTTCGCCGCCGCCCGCGCCTTCTTCGCCGTAGCCCATTTCCGGGGGCACGAAGAGGATCCACTCATCGCCCGGACGCATCAGCTGCAGGGCTTCCTTCCAGGCCGGGATCAGGGCCGGCAGCGGCATGGCCGCCGGCTGACCGCGATCATAGGAGGAGTCGAAGATCTTCCCGGAGACCAGCTTGCCTTCGTAGTGAACCTTCACCTCGTCCTGCGGACCAGGCTTCAGGCCGGTCGCGGGCCCGGATTTTACGATCTTGTACTGCACGCCAGACGGCAAGGTCTGGACGCCCTCGGCCTTGGCGTTGGTCGCCATGAAGGCCTTGGCCTCGGCGGCCGACTTGGCCATCTCGGCGGGATCGGCGCCGCCCTTGTTGCAGCCGGCCAGCGCCAGCACGGCGGCGAGAACGGGGATCAGAAGCTTCATGCCGGGACCTTCTAGACAGCGCGGGGCGGATAGCCGCGCTCGCGCAGGGCTTCCATGATTTCCTGGGTGTGCTGGGCGTCGCGGGTCTCGATCATGATATCGAACTCCGCGCCCTTGGCCGGGACGTCCAGCGCCAGGCGGTTGTGGGCGACCTCGACGATATTGGCGCCCATCTGGCCGATCACCGCCGAGACGGTGGCCAGCAGGCCAGGACGGTCGTCGCCGATGATCCGCAGCGAAACGAGCCGTTGGTCGCGGACCAGTTCACGGGTCAGAACCGAGGCCAGCAAGCGGGTGTCGATATTGCCGCCAGTGACGATCAAACCGACCTTCTTGCCCTTGAACTTGTTGGGATAGGCCAGCAGGGCCGCCAGCGAAGCCGCGCCCGCGCCCTCGACGACAGTTTTCTCGACGTTGCAATAGAGGGCCACCGCACGCTCGAAGTGGGGTTCCTCGATCAGCAGGACATCGTCGATCAGCGGCCGGGCGATGGCGTATGACAGCTCGCCGACCTGCTTGACCGCGATGCCTTCGGCGATGGTCGCCCCGCCGCTGGAGCCGTTCACACCGCGCATCTTGGCGGTGAAGGACGGATACATGGCCGGCTCGACACCGATCACCTCGACCTTTGGGTTCAGCGACTTGGCCACCGTGGCGCAGCCGGCGATCAGCCCGCCGCCGCCGATCGGTATGGGCAAGGACTCCAGGTCCGGCACGTCCTCGAACATCTCGAGCGCCACCGTGCCCTGGCCGGCCATCACCTGCACGTCGTTGAACGGGTGGATGAAGGCCAGATCGCGCTCGACCTGCAGCTTCATCGCCACCTCGGACGAGGCGTCGTAATTGTCGCCCTCCAGCACAACATTGGCGCCGTGCGCCCGGGTCTGCTGCACCTTCATGAACGGCGTGGAGCGCGGCATCACGATGGTCACCGGAATGCCCAGCCGGGCGGCGTGATAGGCCAGGCCCTGGCTGTGATTGCCGGCGGAGGCGGCGATCACGCCGCGCCCGCGCTCGTTGTCCGACAGCTGCATCAGGGCGTTGAGCGCCCCGCGCTCCTTATAGGCCGCGGTGAACTGCAGGTTCTCGAACTTCACCCACACCTCGGCGCCGGTGATCTCCGACAGGGTCCGCGAATGACGGCAGGGCGTGCGTTCGATGTGCCCCTTCAGTCGCTCGGAGGCGGCGCGGATGTCGTCGATGGAAAGCGTCATGTCAGAGCCGATGTGGGAGAAGGGGCCACGTCTAACGGGCGAGCCCCCTTATCGCAATGCGGGCGGGGTTCAGGACCGCTGACGCCGACACCCTTTCCGGCCGACGAAGCCGAGGGTCTCAAAAGTTCTTGTTTTGTTCTTGCGACACTCGGCTCGCCGGTATAATTTACATCCCTGGCGAGCAATCTAGAAGCGGGACCCATGAACGAGAGCATAGGTGATTTCATGGCGCGACGGCGGCGCGAGATCGAGCAACAGGCCCGCGACGGCGTCGCGGCAGCTCGCGAAACTTATGGCGAGGCGACAAAGTCCGGCCGAAGACTGCTCCTCCAGACAGCGGACGAGGTGGCCCAGTACAGCGCCCGGTTGACCGGTGGCAAGTGGCCTAAGCCTGAACCAAGAGCTCCAACACCCCAGCCGGTCGCGCGACAAGTCAGTAGCGTTCGGCCGCCTGGAGGACAGTCAGTTCAAAGACCACGCCCCGGGCCGGATCGAGGCGATGTGACGACGGCTGTCGGCGCCGATATCGCGCGGAGGGTTGGCAACGCCGTCGGCATGGTGAGAGGCGCCGCCAACGCTGTCGAAGGGCTAGTCGATGGGGCGACCTTCGTATCGCGACTGGTCGATCCGCTGGATGGGCTGAAGAACCCTGGGCAATCCGCAACTGGTCAACTCTTCCAAGCGGGCAGAGAAATGGTCGAATACGCTGGCAAGGCGATCAGGGAGCCAACGGTCCTGGTGCGGGACGTCGGGGACAAGGTGCGCCAGATCGAGCGCGATACCCATCCCAACGCAACACCTCCGGCCAATACGTTCGCTGGAGAGCTCCAACGAAACTTCGCCATAGGACAGAACCAAGGCGAACTGGCGTTCGACGTCGGTTCACTGGTGCTTGCCGGTCCGGCCGCCAAGCTCACAGGTCACATCGGCGCGGCGTCAAGAGCCAGGGTGGGACCTGAGAGATACTTGGCTCAGGGCTTCAGTCCATCTGGAGCCGCCTATCTTGCGACCCCATACACGGGGATGGGACATCACACCGTACCTCGACGCTATCGCCTGCCCGAATTTCTGGGTGGAAAGCCGCTGCCACCGTCGATCAGTGACGGGCCGTTCAACCTTCTAAAGCCCGAAGGCATGACTCGCGGAGACTTCTATCGCCTGCACTTCGAAGTTGATGACCATTTCCATGGGACAAAGCTCCCAAAGAGAGTTGGCGGCGAAAGCTGGAGCGGCAAGCGGCTAGGCTTCGAAAGATACGGGCTTCCCGAACGCCTTTGGCATGGAACCCCAGCGCCCCTGAAGGCGAGAGTCGGCGGGTCCGCCACAGTAGGCGGCGGTTTGATTTATGACCTAGGTGAGGAGGAACAGTAGTGACGATCAGGCCTTGCGCGGAACTCTATGCGGATTTTCCAGATGACCAGATCGAGGATGAGGATGGCGAGATCATCCAGTTCGGCGGGCGCGGGGTCGCCGAGGCGATAGCCGCCATTCTGCGGCTCTTGGGATATGATGTCTCGCCACCTCAACATCGGCAGGAAAACGGCTGGGACTTCGAAATCACGCACCAAGGCAAGAGGGTATGGATGCAGGTGTCGGACCTTGGCGAGGTCTATATTCTTGCGACCGAGTACAAGCCGAAGTTCAGTTTGTTCAAGAAGAGCGACCCCACCTACCCCGAGCTTTTGACGCGGTTGAACGCCGAGTTGCGGGCCGATCCCCGCTTTCACAAGGTGTGGTGGCGCCTGAGGAAAGACGTGCTGGCCGAAGCGCCAGGCGCCAGCGAGCCGGTGGGCGGCTAGACTTGCCGCCGCCGCCTCTCATCCCCCCTGCCGCGACGGCGGCCGAGGCGCGCGCCCTGCTGGAGGCCACAGGCTGGCGGCAGGTCGGCGTGGGGGATTGGTCCTGGGTGCTAGCTGATCCCAGCGACAGCTGGGCGGCGCGGGTGACGCCCTTTGATCCGGCCTATCGCTTGCACGCCCAGGCCTGCCTGGACGGGCCGCCGAACCGGTGGCTGCCGAAGATCGACGCCATCCTGCCGCTGCGGCGTGAGGGTTATGTCGTGGTCATGGAGCGGCTATGGCCGGCCCAGGAGGAACGTGCAGCGGCTTTCTGCGCCGCACTCGGGATTCGGAACGACAGCGGTTATGCGACGCCGAACGATCTGCCGTTCCCCGAGGCCGACGACGACCTTGTCGCGCTACGGGCGCGCATCCAGGCGCTGATCAATGAAGGATCCCGACGGTTCAAGCTTTGGGGCGGATCGGATATCCGACCCGGCAACGTGATGGCCGCCACCGACGGAGGACTCAAGCTGGTCGATCCGGTGTTTGTTCGCGGCCTGGGAATTGTCGAGGCGGTGCGCGAGGGCCGCCGCGACCTGCTGGCGGATTTCTCTCGGGAAGCGCTGGAAGACTTCATGACCATCCCGCCGTTCCAGCCCGGTGAGGACACCGACGCCCTGCGCCGCCGCCTCAGCGAGATCTACGGCGCCTAGAGTAGATCGCCACGACCCTTGGCCTTCAGCGCGTCGACGCCCGCCCGAACCGCGGTCGGCGCATCGCGGCGGGTGACCAGCACCACGCCGTTCTCGACCACCACCACGATATCCTCCACCCCGGCCAGCACCACGACGGGGCCGTCGGTGCGGGCCAGGCAGTCACGGGTTTCGACCGCGACGACATCACCCTCCAGGGCGTCGCCCGAGGCGGTCTTGGGCGAAAGCTCCCAGAGTGCGCCCCAATTGCCGATGTCGGCCCAGCCGATATCGGCCTCGACCACGCTGGCGCGGTCGGTCTTTTCCATCACGGCTACGTCGATGGCGATGCTGGGGGCGGAGAGGAAGGCCTCGCCCAGGGCGACGAGATCGCCCGAGCGGTGAGCGCCCGCGAGGGCCGCCTCGGCCGCGGCCGCCACCTCCGGCGCGAGCAGCCGGGCCTGGTCAAGGAACGCGCCGGCCTTGAACATGAACATGCCGCCGTTCCAGCTGTACTCAGGGTCGGCGACGAAGCGCTTGGCGGTCTCGAGGTTGGGCTTCTCGACAAAGCTCGCGACCTTGCGGACCGCGCCCTGGCCAGTGGCCTGGATGTAGCCGTAGATCGTCGCCGGGCCGGTGGGCTTGAGGCCAAGCAGCACGATCTCGCCCGCCTCCGCCGCCGCGCGGCCCGCCTCGATAGCGGCCAGCAACGCGCCGACGTCGGCCACCAGATTGTCGGCGTGCAGCAGCACCATCAGGGCGTCGGGATCAATCTCCGCGCCATAGGCGGCGACGGCGACCGAGGCCGGCGCGGTGTTGCGCGGCGCGGGTTCGGTGATGATCGCGGCGGGCGCAATGGCGACCTCGGCCAACTGCTCGCGCGCCATGTCCGCCTGGCTCGCCGCGCAGATCACGACCGGCGGTTCGAAGCCCTCGCCGGTGAGCCGCAGGGCGGTGTCCTGGATCAGGGTGTTGGAGCCGCCGAGGCGGTGGAACTGCTTGGGGCGGGCAGTGCGCGAAAGCGGCCACAGGCGCGTGCCCGCGCCGCCGGACATCAGCACGGGGATGATCTTGCGGGACATGGTGAGGCTCAAGCTGCGTCCGCCGCCGGTGGGTCGAACTCGGAGACGAGATGCCCGGGGGCGACCTCGCGCAATTGCGGGGCATAGACCGGCGCGGCCGGGTCGGGGCTAAGCTTCGACGGCAGGAACCGCAGCGCGCTGCGCGGGTCCATCGGCGAGGGCGGCTCGCCGACCAGTCGCACACGCTTGCGGCTGCGTTCACGAACCGGATCGGGGATCGGCGCAGCCGACAGCAGGGCCTGGGTGTAGGGGTGCTGGGGCGCGGCGTAGAGCCGCTCGCGGTCGGCCTCCTCCATCACCCGGCCCAGATAGAGCACCATCACGCGGTGGCTGATCTCGCGCACCACCGCCAGATCGTGGCTGATGAAGATCATCGCCAGACCCATCTCCTTCTGGAGCTGGATCAGCAGATCGATAATCTGTGCACGGATGGAAACGTCCAGGGCGGACACCGCCTCGTCGCAGATCACCAGTTTAGGCCGCAGGATCATCGCCCGGGCGATGCCAACCCGCTGGTTCTGGCCGCCCGACAGCTCGTGCGGATAACGGTTGATCAGGGCCGGCGACAGACCCGCGCGATCCATCATCTCCCGCACCGCGAGTTCACGGTCCGCAGACTTCAGGTCCGGCTGGAAGACACGCAGCGGTTCAGCGATGGAGTCGCCGATGGTCATGCGCGGATCGAGGCTGGCCAACGGATCCTGGAACACGATCTGCAGGTCGCGGCGCGCGGCGCGCATGGACTCGCGGTCGGCATGGGTGATGTCGCGCCCCAGCACCGTCACGGCGCCACCGGTGGGCGCGATCAGGTTCAGCACCGCGCGCGACAGGGTGGACTTGCCGCAACCGCTTTCGCCCACCACGCCCAGGGTCTCGCCCTGGCGCACCTTGAAGGACACGCCGTCGACCGCGCGCAGCAGCTTGTGGCCGCCGAACAGGCCGTGATTGACCGGGAAGTGAACCTCGATGTCCTTGGCCTCGACCACGACCGGCGCGTCGGCGGCCACGGGCGCGAGGGTCGGGCGCCCGCCACGGTCGGCGCGGTCGAGGCGCGGGATCGCCTCCAGCAGGGCGCGCGTATAGGGGTCCTTCGGCGTGGAGAAGATCGCCTCGGCCGGACCCTCCTCGACATAGGCGCCGCTCTTCATCACGCAGACCCGGTCGGCGAGGCGGGCGATCACGCCCATGTCGTGGGTGATCAGCACCATGGCCGTGCCGGTCTCGCGGCCAAGCTCGGCCATCAGATCGAGAATCTCAGCCTGGACGGTGACGTCGAGCGCGGTGGTCGGCTCGTCGGCGATCAGCAGTTCGGGCGAACAGGCCATCGCCCCGGCGATCATCACCCGCTGGCGCATCCCGCCGGAGAGCTCGTGCGGATACTGGTCGAGCCGGCGCGCGGCGTCGGGGATCCGCACCCGCTGCAGCCAGTCCTTGGCATGGGCGCGGGCGGCCTTGTCGGACATGCCCAGATGCAGCCGCAACGGTTCGGCGATCTGCTCGCCGATGCGCACATGCGGCGTCAGGGCGGTCAGCGGGTCCTGGAAGATCATGGTCATCTTGGACCCGCGGATCTTGTTCAGCGCGCGCGGCTTCAGGCCCAGGATCTCCTGGCCCTGGAACTTGGCCGATCCGGAAAGCCGGCCGTTGGCGGCGGTCAGGCCCATCACCGCCATGAAGGTCTGGCTCTTGCCCGAACCGCTCTCGCCGACGACGCCCAGCACTTCGCCGCGATCGACCCGCAGGGAGACGCCCCGCACCGCGTTGACGATCCCGTCATGGGTCCGAAAGTCGATCTTGAGGTCTTCGATGGAAAGGACGGGAACGGCCAAAGCGACCTCGAAGCTGAAAAGTAGAGGCGGACCATAGCCCGCGATGTAGGCTTTGCGAAACCACGCGCCGCAACTGGCGTCTGGCGCTATAGAATGGCGAATGTGAGCCCGCTAGTGACCCCTACCGCCCCGCCCCGCCCGGCCCTGTTCCTCGACCGTGACGGCGTGCTGAACGAAGACCCCGGCTACGTCCACCGCTGGGAGGACTTCCATTGGATCGCCGGCGCGCGCGAAACGGTCGCCGCCTTCAATGCGGCCGGGTGGTGGGTGTTCGTGGTCACCAACCAGTCCGGAGTCGGGCGCGGCTATTATGCCGAGGACGACGTGATCGCCCTGCACGCCAAGATGTCCGAGAGCCTGGCTGAGGCCGGAGCCCACATCGACGCCTATTACTATTGCCCACAACATCCGGACGCGGCGCTTGAAACCTACCGCCATCCCGATCCGCCGGATCGGAAACCGAACCCCGGCATGATCCTTCGCGCCCTGAACGGATGGCCGGTGGACGTTTCGCGTTCGATCATGATCGGTGACAAGCCGTCCGACCTGGAAGCCGCCCGCCGGGCCGGCGTCCGGGGGCTGTTGTTTTCGGGCGACGACCTGATGGCCTTCCTGAAAACGGAGCTCGCGCCAGCATGACGGCAGCGCCAATGATCGACGTCCGGGGCGTCGTCTACGACTATCCGACAGCCCGCGCGCTGCATGGGGTGTCGTTCACGGTGGAAGCCGGCGCGGTCCTGGCCATGGTCGGCCCGAACGGGGCGGGCAAGACGACCCTGCTGCGCTGCATGGCGGCCCTGGACAATCCAACCGAGGGTGAGATCACGGTCGCCGGCCTCGACACCCGCACCGATCCGCGCGGCGTCCATGCGGCGATCGGCTACCTGCCCGACTTCTTCGGGCTCTACGAAGAACTCTCCGTCCGCCAGGCGCTCACCTATGCGGCGCGGTCGCGCGGCATGTCCCCCGCCGATACGCCCAAGGCGGTCGAAGAGGCCGCCGCACGCGTGCAACTGACCGACCGGATCGAGATGCGGGCCGGCGAGTTGTCGCGCGGCCTCAAGCAGCGCCTCGCCATCGCCCAGACCATCGTCCACCGCCCGCGCGTGCTGCTGCTGGACGAACCGGCCGCCGGTCTCGACCCTGAGGCCCGACGCTCTTTGTCGGACCTGATCCTGCGCCTGGCCGGCGAGGGCATGACCATCGTGGTGTCCTCGCACATCCTGGCCGAGCTTGAGGACTACTCCACCCGCATGCTGATGATCCGCGACGGAGCGGTGGCCGGCGGCGGGGTGGTCGCGGCCGGCTCTGGCGCCCGCGACGGCCTGCGGGTCAGCGTCTCCCTCACCGATCCGCCCGAGGATCTCGCCGACCGTCTTGCGGCCATCGGCGTGACGCTGGAGCGTCAGGAGGGCGACGAGGTCCTGCTGCTGGCGCCCGATGGCGAGGACGACGCGGCCCTGCTGGCCCGGCTGATCGGCGCGGGCCTGAAGGTCCGCGCATTCCAGCCCACGCGCCTCACTTTGGAAGACGCCTATCTGGCCGAGGTCACCCGATGAACCCCGAGTTCCAGCGAAACCTCTGGCTTGAAGCCTCGCCCCGCCGCATCGCGTGGGCGGGCGTCGTGCTGCTGCTGATCTATGGCGCCGCCGTGACCTTGACCCGCAACAACCCCTACGGCGCCTTCCCCGCGCTGGGCGGGGTCGGCGCGGTGGTGTTCGTCGCCTGCGCCATGCTCTGGGGCGCGCGCGCCAGCGGCAACTCGATCCTCGCGGAAATCGCCGACCGCACCTGGGACTTCCAGCGGCTCTCAGCCTTGCAGCCCTGGACCATGACCTGGGGCAAGCTGTTCGGCGGATCGAGCCTGGCCTGGATGTGCGCCCTGACCGGCCTCCTGATGATGGTGATCGCCGGAGTGGTCGGCGGCGTCGTCGGACTAGGCGTCACGGTCATCTTCATGCTCGCCCTGGCGGTCCTTCTCCAGGCCATTTCGCTGGGCGCGGCGCTCATTGGGGTCCGCAAGGCCCGGGCGGAGGGACGAACGGCCCGCGCCAGCGGCGTGCTCGGCGGGCTGATCATCGGCGCGATCCTGCTGTCTTGGGTCGCCGGATCGGCTGGTTTCCAGCGCGGCATGGGCACCGAGGGTTTCGGCGCGCTGTTCAGCGCGAACGGCATGGTCGACTGGGGCGGACGCCTGTGGCCTGCCGCCGGCTTCCGCGCAGTGGCGCTGTCGCTGTTCGCCGCCTGGGCGGTGGTCGGCGCATGGAGGCTGATGCGCCTTGAACTGCAGATGCAGAACGCGCCCGTAGTTTGGCCCGCCTTCCTGATCTTCCTGGCGATCTTCGCCGGCGGCTTCATGCTGCGGACCCAGGGCCTGGCGGCCGGCTTGGCCGTGGGCTCGCTGGTCGTGGCGCTCAGCGCCTATGCGGCTGCGTTCGCCGAGCCCGCCGACCGGGTTCGGCTGCGCCAGTTCGTTCAGTTCGTCGGCAAGGGCGACCTGGCCCGCGCCGCGCCGCTGACGCCAGCCCCCCTCGCGCCGCTGCTGATCGCCACCCTCCTGGTGCTCGCGGCCTTCGCCACCTCCAACGGATCGCTGATGACGCCGGAACTCGGCCAGGCCGGCGCCTTGATCGCGTTCCTGCTGCGAGACCTTGGGGTCATCGCCCTCTTCCGGATGGGCGAGCGCCCGCAGCGCGGCGACTTCTCGGCTGTCGTGGCCCTCGGCCTGCTCTACGGCGTCGGCGGCAGCATCGGTTGGGCGGTGGGCCGCGAAGCGGGCGGCGCGCTCTTCGCCCCGCTGGCCCATGCGCCCTTGATCAGCCTGATGTCGGGACTGGTTCAGGCTGCCGTGGTCTGGGCGCTGGCCGGCAAGCGGATCGGGCTCAGCGCCCCTCCATCTGTTCCAGCATCCGTTCCAGCGACCTGAGCTCGTCGGCCTCGCCTGACGGCTTGTCCCAACGAATACGGCTGATACGCGGGAAGCGCATGGCGACGCCTGACTTGTGCCGGGTGGAACGTTGCAGGCCTTCAAACGCCACCTCGAACACGAGGCCATGGTGGATGTCGGTGCGCACGGCCCGCACCGGCCCGTAGCGATCGACGGTGTTGTCGCGCACGAACTTGTCGATCTGCTTCAGTTCCTCGTCGGTGAAGCCGAAATACGCCTTTCCCACGGGGGTCAGGGCGCGGGCGCCATCCTCCCCCTCGGTCCAGACCCCGAAGGTGTAGTCCGAATAGAAGCTCGAGCGCTTGCCGTGGCCGCGCTGGGCGTACATGAGCACCGCGTCGATCAGGAACGGATCGCGTTTCCACTTGAACCACGGCCCCTTCGGGCGCCCGGCTTCGTAGATCGAGTCCCAGCGCTTGAGCATCAGGCCCTCGGCGATTTGGGCTTCGCCGGGCGGGGGTTCGCCGCGCAGCGCGGCCAGGTCGGCCCACGTCTTGAAGGGCTGCATCGGCGACAGGTCGATCCGGCTGGTCTTCAGCCGCCCGACAAAGGCCTCCAGCCGCACGCGGCGCTCGGCGAAGGGCAGGACGCGCGTGTCTTCTCCCGCCTCGGACAACAGATCATAGGCCCGGATCGCGGCTGGGAAGTTCTTCAGCAGCTTGGCGTCCACGCTCTTGCGGTTCAGCCGTTGTTGCAGGTCGGCGAAGCTAGCCAGGACGGCCCCCCGCATCACCAGTAGTTCGCCGTCGATGGCGCCGTCGAACTCCAGAGCCTCCAGCACATCCGGAAATGTCCGCGAGATATCGTCGCCGTTACGGGTGTAGAGCCGGCGCAACCCACCCTCATTCACCGCCTGAACCCTGATGCCGTCCCACTTCCATTCGGCGGCGTAGTCGGCGGGATCGAGCTTGCCGAAGTCGACCGCCTCATCAAGGGCCTGGGCCAACATCACCGGCCGGAAACGGCCTGGAGAGTTCGCAGAGGGCCGGTCCGAACGTCCCTCCAGCCAGGCGAACAGATCCTCATAGGGCGGGTGCAGGGCGTGCCACACCTCCTCGACCTCGGCGACCTGAACCCCGCCCAGATCGGCCGCCGCCTGCTTGGCAAGACGCGACGAGACGCCTACCCGCAGACCACCGGTCATCAGTTTCAGCAAAGCCCACCGCCCGGTGGTTTCGAGGGAGTCCAGCCAAGCCTCGATCAGGCGCTGAACCTCGGTGCGCGAGGCGCCTCGCAAGGCGTCGACCACCTCCGACAGTTCCGGCTCGCGATTGGCGCCGGGGCGGGATGGCCAGACCAGCGCGACCGTCTCGGCCAGATCGCCGACATAGTCGTAGGACCAGCGGAACAGGGTCGGATCCATCCGCTCTTCCACCGCCTTGCGGATGAAAGCCGGCTTGGCGGCGTTGAACGACAGGTCGCCGGTCAACGCCGCCAGCGCCCAGCCCCGGTCGGGGTCCGGCGTTTGAGCCAGATAGTCGCGCACCAAGGTCAGCTTGGCGTTCCGCGAGCCGGTCAGCGACAGTCGGTCCAGCAGCTCGGCGAAGGCGCGCATCAGTCCTCCGCCTCGTCGTCGTAGCCGACGAGGGCCAGCGCCCGCGCTTTGATCCCGTGCAGCTCAGCCCAGCGCGCCAGGGCTTCTTCTCTGCCATGGGTGATCCAAAGCTCGCCGGGGCGGATCTCATCGACCGTGGCGGTCAGTTCATCCCAGTCGGCGTGGTCGGAGATCACCAACGGCAGCTCGACGCCCCGCTGCCGCGCCCGGGCGCGCACCTGCATCCAGCCGGACGCGAAGGCGGCGACCGGGTCGGGGAACCGCCGCGACCAGCGGTCGGCCAAGGCCGACGGCGGCGCGATGACGATGGCCCCGGCGAAGTCCTGCTTGGTGGCGGATGTGGCCGGCTCCAGCGAGCCAAGGTCGATCCCGTGAGCCTCATAGAGCCGGTTCAGCCGCTCCAGCGCGCCGTGGACGTAGATCGGCCGATCCCAACCGGCCTCTCGCAACAATCGGATCACCCGTTGCGCCTTGCCGAGCGCATAGGCGCCGACGATGTGCGAACGCTCTGGAAACTGGGCCACCGAACGCAGCAGCCGCGCGATCTCGTGGCCATCGTCGGGATGGCGGAAAACCGGCAGCCCGAAGGTCGCCTCGGAGATGAAGACGTCGCAGGGCACGGGCTCAAACGCCGGACAGGTCGGATCGCGCCGGCGCTTGTAGTCGCCCGACACCACCATGGTCAGGCCCTTCCAGCGCACCACCGCCTGGGCCGACCCCAGCACATGTCCGGCGGGAACCAGGCTGACCTCCACGCCGTCTCGAACGATGCTCTGTCCATAGGCCAGCGGCTGGGCGCTTCCCGCAAAGTCCTGGCCATATCGCTCGGCCATGATCGCCAGGGTCTCCGGCGTCGCGATCACGGTTCCATGGCCGGCGCGCGCGTGATCGGCGTGCCCGTGCGTGATCACCGCCCGCGTCACAGGTGACACCGGATCGATGAAGAAGTCGCCGGGCGCGCAGTAGAGGCCCTGGGGCTTGGGGCAGAGCAGGCTCTCTGGACGGATCATGGCTTTTGATATGGGCGCGGCGGCGGCCCACAGTAGGTTACAGAGTATTCATATTGTGAAATCGACGTCATGACCGAGACGTAACGAGTATTCGACAGTGACGTTCCTTATACCTGCGACATCGGGACGCGGACGCCGGGTCCCACGCAAATCAACGGAGCTTCCCATGTCCAATAATTTCGCTTTCAACGGCATCGCCAACCTCGTCCTCGCCGCCACGCCGCTGCTCGCCGTCGTCCTCGCGGTCTACACCCAGGCTTTCGGCCAGATCTAAAGGCGGCGTCCGTTGACCCGCCGTCACGTTGACCGATAGGCGGAGGCGCCTCAAACAGCGGACATGACAATGTCCCCAGAGGCCCTTCGCGAGATAGCGCGGAACATGGTGGAAACCGTTCCGCAGGCCTCCGCCCTCGGCTTCAAACTACGCTCCATCGAGCCTTCCAGGGGCTCCATCCTGACCCCCTGGCGCGAAGATCTGGTGGGCGACCCCGATACCGGCGTCATCGCCGGAGGAGTGATCACCGCCCTGCTCGATCACGCTTGCGGCCTGGCCATCATCTCCATGGCCACCGACAGCAAGACCCCTTTCTCCACCGCCACCCTGGACCTGCGCATCGACTACATGCGCGCCGCCACGCCGCGTGCGGACGTCATCGCTGAGGCCCACTGCTATAAGCTGACCCGGACCATCGCCTTCGTGCGAGCCCACGCCTACGACGGCGACCCGGCCGACCCCATCGCCACGGCCCAGGCCGCCTTCATCCTCAAGCGGGGTCCCGTAGCATGAGCGAAGCCGCCGAACGCCTTGAGACCTTCCTGAGCCGCGTGCCCTATGTCCGCTTCCTGGGCATGCGCGCCGAACTTGCGGGCGACGAAATGACCGCCACCCTGCCGTTCGCGCCGCATCTGGTCGGCAACGTCGCGATGCCGGCCCTGCACGGCGGGGTCCTCGGCGCGTTCATGGAGATGACCGCCCTGGCTCAGCTCTCGGTGATCTCGCCCCCGGGTAGCCGGGTTCCAAAGACCATCGACATCGCCATCGAGTACCTGCGCCCGGGCAAGGCCCAGGTCACCTATGCGCGCGCTGACGTGCGAAAGGTCGGCCGCCAGATCGCCAATGTTCACGTCGAGGCCTGGCAGGAGGCCCGCAGCAAGCCGGTGGCGTTCCTGCGCGGCCACTTCCTGCTCAAGGGCGCCTAGGCCGCCGCCTGCCGGTCGGCGCCCTTGTGGCGCGCGGCGTGGGCGGCGAGCGCGAAATCGAACACCGCTATGGCCGCCACGGCGCCCAACGCCGTCAAAGCCACCGCGCGCCTTGGATTGTCGCGCCCGACCGCTCGGCTGAGCATGGCCACGTCCATGACGTCGCCGCCCGCGCGTAGCCAGAACCAGGGCGAAGGCTTCACCGGCGACAGCAACCCCGCGCCGGCCGCGAGTTCGCGAGCGCCGAATGCGCTCATCGCTTGCTTGTCCTCAATGCCGATGAACCGCGCCACCTTATCCGGCGCGGCGACGGCGAGCAGGCCGATCCCAACGGAACACAGTCCCAGGACTCGTTTCACCACCAGCAGATCCATCGGCGCCTCCTCGCAAAGCTAAGGTGCAATGACGCCGGACGAGGCCTTGAGTTCCGTCAGGTCGCCGGCAGCGCCTTCCGCTCCGCCGCGATCTTCGCCAGCTCGGCTTCCGCGGCCTTCACCGCGGCGGCGTCCCCCTTGGCCTTGGCCTGCATGAGCTGGCCCGACGCCTCCATCTCACGCACCGGCAGCAAGTGACTGTCGTTGGCGCGCTTGAACGGCTTGGTCTGGATGCGCTCCAGCACCTTGCGCTGACGCTCGGCCTCCGGTCCCTCGCCGGTCCCGTAGCTGAAGATGAACGCGTCGATCTTGGCCTTCAGGGCCGGATCGAGATCCTTGCGCCAGACCATCGGATCCTCGGGGATCAGCGGCGAGGTCCAGATCACCTCGATGGCGCCTAGGGTCTTCTTCGACAGGTCGGTGCCCATCATCGCCATGCGGTCCATCGAGGCGGTGTTGTTGGTGGCTGCATCAAGCAGGCCCTGGCCCACCGCAAAGAGGTTCGCCTCATGATTGGTCGAACGCACGGTGCGGAAGCAGTCATTGGGATCGATGCCACGCGGCGCGAACAGATAGGTCATCGGCGCTAGCGTGCCTGAGGTCGACTTGGCGTCGCCCATCCCGAAGGTCAGGCTCTTGTCGCACTTGAGCAGCTTGTCGAGCGTGACGCCCGAGCCCTTCCGAACGACCACAACGGCGTTGTAGCCGTCCGGCCCGTTCGGCTTCACGGTCCGCGCGAACACCTCGCCATTGGCGCGGCGCACCGCCTCCAGCCCCGACTGATTGGTGAACCAGCCGACATCGGTCTGCTTGAAGCGCATCGCCTCGATCAGGGCCGTGTAGTTGGTGCCGAAGAACGGCTTCACCGGAATGCCGATGGCCTTTTCCATGTCGGCCAGGAAGGGCCCCCAGTCGTCCATCTGGGTCTGGCGGCCCTCGGTCGACATGATCGAGAAATTGACCGCCACCGGTTCAGCGGGCGCCGGTTCGCTCGCCTTGTTACAGGCTCCTAGCGCCAGAATCGAAGACAGGACGGCGGCAAGGCCAAGGCGTCGCGTGATCATCAGAATTTCCCCCGGGGCGGTTCGGACCGGCTTTTCCTCCGGTTCCGTGACAACCCGACGACGAAGATGAGCGCAAAAGTCTGCTTGAGGCGAGGGGCTTAGGGCGGTACGGCCGCAGCATGTCTCAGAACACGCTCCAGAACCCGTCCCTGCAAGGCCTCTCTCATCAGGCCCGCGAAGCCAAAAGCTGGCCTTTCGAACAGGCCCGTCTGCTGCTGGACCGCGTGCTCAAACTTCGGCTGTCGGACGCCGAGCGCGACCTGGCCGCGACCTTGTTCGCCCAGGGCAAGTTCGCCGAGGCGGTCGCCACTTTGCCGACTTTGAACAAGGCCGTGGTGTTCCAATGCGGTTTCGGCGCCTCGGGCCTGCCGCACATGGGCACCTTTGGCGAGGCCGCACGCCCGACCATGGTGCGCAACGCCTTCCGGGCCCTGACCGAAGACGCCATCCCGACCAAGCTGATCGTTTTCTCCGACGACATGGACGGCCTGCGGAAGATTCCGGACAACGTTCCCAACCGCGAGATGCTGGAAGAAGACCGCGACAAACCGGTCAGCAAGGTCCGCGACCCCTTCGGCGAGTACGAGAGCTTCGCCCACCACAACAACGCCCGCCTGCGCGCTTTCCTCGACGGCTTCGGCTTCGACTATGACTTCATGTCGTCGACCGACTGCTACACCTCGGGCCGCTTCGACGAGGTGCTGCTGCGGGTACTGGCGCGGTTCGACGCCATGCAAGCGGTCATGCTGCCGACCCTGGGCGAGGAACGCCGGGCCACCTATTCACCATTCCTGCCGATCAGCCCGAAGACCGGCCGCGTGCTGCAGGTTCCGACCCTGGAACGCAATGTCGAGGCGGGCACGATCGTCTTCGCCGACGAAGACGGAACCCTGACCGAGGTCCCGGTCACCGGCGGCCATGTGAAGCTGCAATGGCGCCCCGACTGGGCCGCCCGCTGGACGGCGCTGGAGGTCGACTTCGAAGCCTCAGGCAAGGACCTGGTCGACAGCGTTCGGGTGTCGAACAAGCTGGTGAAGGTGCTGGGGGGTACGCCGCCGGAAGCCTTCCACTTCGAACTGTTCATGGACGAGAACAACCAGAAGATCTCCAAGTCCAAGGGCAACGGCCTGACCATGGAGGAGTGGCTGCGCTATGGCGCGCCCGAGAGCCTCGCCTACTACATGTACCAGTCGCCGAAGTCGGCCAAGCGGCTCTATTTCGACGTTATCCCGAAGGCGACGGACGAGTACCTGCAGCAGCTCGACGCCTACAACCGCGCGCGCGCCGACGGCGCCAACGGCCCGGCGATCGACAACCCGGCCTGGCACGTCCATCGCGGTGCGCCGCCGGAGCGCGGCTCGCCAGTGTCGTTCTCGCTGCTGCTGAACCTGGTCTCGGCGGCCGACGCCTCGACCAAGGATATCCTCTGGGGCTTCATCAGCCGCTACATCGCCGGCGCCACTCCCGAGACCGAGCCGACCCTGGATCGCCTGGCCGGCTATGCGATCAACTACTACGAGGACTTCGTGAAGCCCTCGAAGAAGTTCCGCGCGCCTGACGACAAGGAACGCGCGGCGATGACCGCTCTGGTCGCCCGCTTCAAGGCGCTGCCGGCCGACGCCGACGCCGAGACCATCCAGAACAACGTGTTCGAAGTCGGCAAGGACGCCGGGTTCGAACCGCTGCGCGGCTGGTTCCAGGCGCTGTATGAAGTCCTGCTTGGCCAAAGCCAAGGCCCGCGCTTCGGCTCCTTCGCCGCCATCTTTGGCCTGGAGCGCACGATCGCCCTGATCGAACGCGCCCTGGCCGGCGAACTGACAGCTTAACGATCACCCCGCTCGTCATCCTCCGGTCAGCCGGGGGATGATCGGTGCTAGTTCAGCACCCCGTAGTCGTCGTCGCCGATCGGCATGCCGGGCGGCGTCTCCGGCTTCAGCTTCGGCGTCGCCAACAGGGCGAGCGCATCGCGGTCGGTCAGCAGGGCGATCAGCCGCTGGCGGTGGGCCCTGTCGGCGCCATCCACGCCACCCTTGAGGCGCGCCGGCAAGCTGCGCAGCCGCGCGCCGATCTCCGAGGCCGCCGCGGGCGACAGCTTTGGATCGCGCTCGGCCTGCGCCAAGTCGAACACTAGCCGGGTCTGCACCCGGCGCGACACCTCGCCCAGGCGCCCGGGCGCTGGGGCGAACACTGTCTCAATCAGGCGGTCCAACACTTCGCCGACGCCGAGTTGGGCCGGGTCACGCCGGTGCTGGTCGATAAGCCGGGTCAGTCGGTCTGGCGCCAGCAGGTGATCAAGCGTCATGCTGGCCGCCACGTCGGCCGCCACCAGCGGATCGAAGACCGGCCCGCCGGCGCCGGCGAACACCTCGATCACATACTGCCGGTCCGGGTCGCCCGACTGCGCTGACGACAGCATGGTGACCAGGGTCTCGGGCGTGTCGAGCTCCTGCGGCGCGAGGGTCGCAAGCAGCGAGGTCAGCGCCTGGCGCTGGCGATCGGCTGGGATCGGCGGTGAAATCTCGCGGCCGTCTCCGATCACCGAATAGGCGTAGTCCACTCCGCCGACGAGCTTGGCCGCCGCCTCAAGCTGATAGCGGTGCAGCAGATAGATCGGCACATATTTGCGCTTCAGGTTCGCGACCGGCTCGCCAGCCTTCAGCGCGCCCAGCCCAAAGCTCTCCAACGCCACACGCCGCACCTCCATCATCCGCTCGAGCTCAGCGGCCGGATCAGCGCCGTCGTCCCAGAGACTGCCCCACGGCTGGGCCGCGCCCAGCGGGCGGGCGTCGGCGTCGCTGACATAGCGCTCGCCCCGCTTCACCATCGCCGAGGTCTTGGTCAGCAGCGCCTCCCCGCCGTCGCCATAAAGCCAATCGACGGTGAACCGGTCCCAGGGACCAATGCCGACGCCATAGGCGTCCGACAGGTCGATCCGGCCTTGCCTCAACGTCACGCGCGGCGCCGGATAGTCCATCACCGAGGCGCGGTCCTGGGTCGAGGCGGCGAAATTGTGCGCAAAGCCGATGGAGTGGCCAACCTCATGTGCCGATAGCTGGCGCAGCCGCGCGAGCGAGACCTGGATCGGGTCGTTGGGGCCGCCGGTCCCGTTGCGATGAGCGCCGACCAGCCCTTCGAAGATCAGCATGTCCTGGCGCACCCGCAGGGCGCCCAGCAACACCGAGCCCTTGACGATCTCGCCGGTGCGCGGATCGGTGACCGCCTGCCCGTAGGACCAGCCACGCGTCGCCCGGTCGACCCAGTTGATGACGTTGTAGCGCACGTCCAGCGGATCGGCGCCTTCAGGCAGCACCTTCACCTGGTAGGCGTCCTGGAAACCGGCGGCCTCGAACGCTTGCGCCCACCATGCCGCCCCATCGACCAGAGCCGTACGGATCGGCTCAGGGGCGGCACGGTCCACATAGAAGATGATCGGCTTCTTGACCGGCGATTTGGCCGCCCCCGGATTGGTCTTCTCCAGCCGGAAGCGATTGGCCAGGCGATAGACGATCTCCTCGCCAAGCGGCGCGGCATAGTCGAGCACCGTGGTCGAGAAGCCGCCGCTGCGCGGATCGAAGACACGCGGTTCATAGCCCGGCGCCGGAAGCTTCACCAACGAGTGGCGCACCTGCAGGGTGATCAGCTTGGGATCGGGCGCGATGTTGCGCACCTCTGGCCCAGGGGTGTCGGACGCGAAGGTCTGGCGCGCTTCGAACTCCAGGTTCTCGGGGAACACCTTCACCGCCGAGGGATCGGCCATGCTGAGCTCGGGCACGAGTTTGTACCCCGCCTCGCCCGCCTGCTTCAGTGCGTCGGCGATGCCGATGGCGTCACGGGTCAGGAAGCTGGAGATGTCCACCAGCAGGCGGCCGTCAGGCGTGGTCTCGACAATGTCTCCCGCCCAGACGGTGGACACCGAGAAGGCGTCACGGGCCGCCGCCTGCTCATCGGCCGGCGCCCCGACGGCGCGGAACTTATGGTTCTCGAACTCGGCCACCACCTTCTTGCCGATGCGGCGGAAGGCCAGCACCTGGGTGTCGCCCAGCCGCGCACGATCCAGGCCCACCGGCGCCGAACCGAGACCGGTCTTAAGGGCGGTCAGGTAGAGATAGCGCCCGCTGACCCCGTCGGCGTCGGCGGCGGGCAGCGACAGCAGGATACGCCCCTTCGCCTTGTCCACATGGACCGGCAGCAGGCCGTCCTGCCGCACCGCACCGGCCAACGCCGAAGGCGCGCCTTCGGCGGCCAGGGCCGGTCCCGACGCTGACAGGCAAGCAGCGATCACCACCGCCGACGCGGCGGACCGCAAAAGACCTCGAACCATGAAACGCCCCTTTCGACCGCCCAAGCTAGCGGCGGTCGCGAGGCTGGGTCCAGCCATCACGTGTGCCTGACTTAACGCCGATCACCTTGACGTAAACGGAAGCATCGTTTTACGGTGTCAGTAATAGAAAATAGCGTCCAGGGAGGATGCCTCATGCCCGTTGACCTTCGCCGGCCCAACCGCACGTTCAGCATTCGGCAGCTCTGCCTCGAATTCAAATGTACGCCGCGCGCTTTGCGCTTCTATGAAGACAAGGGCCTGCTCTTCCCGGCCCGCGACGGGCTAAACCGGGTCTATTCCTACAAGGATCGCGCCCGCCTGCAGCTCATCCTGCGCGGCAAGCGGGTCGGACTGGCCTTGGCGGAGATCGGCGAGATCCTTGATCTCTACGAATTGAACGATGGCGGGGCGGCCCAGAACGCCAAGTCGTTGCTCAAGTTCCGTGAACGGATCGTCGCGCTCGAATCCCAGCGCTCTGACATCGACCACGCCATCGACGAACTGCGTCGCGGCTGTGACGCCCTGGAAAAGCACCTGAGCGAGACCAGGCCCGACCTGCTGCCTCGCGCCGCCGACTACGACCAAGTGCTGCGCGCCCGGCTGGGCGACCTTGAACACGTGAAATAGCCGGCTCGCGAGCGTCGCCCGCGACCTGCATTCAGTCTAGTTTTACTCAAGGCTTTCGACCAGGTCGGAGGCCCTTTTGCCGTCAACCGGAGCGGACATGCCCTATCAGCCCCCCGTACGCGACCACGTCTTCCTTCTGCGCGATGTGCTTGAGATCGAGAAGTACGCCAATCTGCCAGGGTTCGCCGAAGCCTCGATGGATGTGGTCGAGCAGATCATCGAGGAGGCCGGCCGCTTCACCGGCGAGGTGCTCGCCCCGCTGAACTCGGTCGGCGACAAGGAAGGCTGCACCTGGAACCCCGATCATACGGTCAAGACGCCGACGGGCTTCAAGGACGCCTACGCCAAGCTGGTGGAAGGCGGGTGGCCTGCGCTGGGCGCAGAGCCCGCCTATGGCGGTCAGGGTCTGCCGCACGTGGTGAACCTGTCCTTCTCCGAAATGTCCTCCTCGGCGAACATGGCGTTTTCCATGTATCCGGGCCTGACCCATGGGGCCTATTCGGCGATCCTGAACGGCGGATCAGACGAACAGAAAGACCTCTACCTGCCCAAGCTGGCCTCGGGCCAATGGGGCGGGACCATGAACCTGACCGAGCCGCATTGCGGCACCGACCTTGGCCTGCTGCGCACCAAGGCAGTCCCGCAGGCTGACGGCAGCTACAAAATCTCCGGCGGGAAAATCTGGATCTCCGGCGGCGAGCACGACATGGCGGAGAACATCGTCCACCTGGTGCTGGCCCGCATCGAAGGCGCGCCGGCCGGTACGCGCGGCATCAGCCTCTTCATCGTGCCCAAGTTCATTCCGGATGCGGACGGAAAGCCGGGCGCGCGCAACAGCGTCTATTGCGACGGCCTCGAAGAGAAGATGGGCATCCACGGCAACGCGACCTGCGTGATCCGTCATGAGGAGTCGGTCGGCTGGCTGGTCGGGGAGGAAAACCGCGGCCTGTCGTTGATGTTCGTGATGATGAATGAGGCCCGGATCGGGGTGGGCCTGCAAGGCGTCGCCCAGGCCGAGGCGGCCTATCAGGCCGCCGCCACCTTCGCCAAGGAACGCCTGCAAGGCCGCTCGCTGACCGGGCCGAAAAACCCCGATGGGCCTGCTGACCCAATCATCGTCCACCCCGATGTGCGGCGGATGCTGATGGACAGCCGCGCGATCATCGAGGGCGGCCGCGCCTTCCTGTTCTGGACCGCTCTGCAGGGCGATCTGGCGCACGCGCACCCCGACGAGTCCGTTCGCCAGAAGGCTGGCGACTACATGGCGCTGATGACGCCGGTGGTGAAGGGCTTCCTCACCGACCGGGGCCTCAAGGTCTGCTCCGACGCGGTCCAGGTGCACGGCGGCTCGGGCTTTACCGAGCACTTCCCGGTCAGCCAATACATGCGCGATGTCCGCATCGCCCTGATCTATGAGGGCACCAACGGCGTCCAGGCCCTGGACCTGGTTGGCCGCAAACTCGCGGCCGACGGCGGCCGGGCGGTGATGAGCTTCTTCGCCGATATCGACGCCTTCGTGGAGGCCAACTCGGGCGACGAGACCCTGAAGCCATTCACCGAGGGCCTGGCCCAGGCCAAGACCGAACTGCAGGACGCCACCATGTGGCTGATGCAGAACGGCCTGATGAACCCCGACAACGCCGGCGCCGCATCGACCGACTACATGCACCTCTTCGGCCTGACCGCCCTGGCCTATATGTGGGCTCAGATCGCCAAGACCGCCCAGGCCAAGGTGGCGGCCGGCGAGACCGATCCTTTCTATTCCAGCAAGCTGATCATCGGCCGCTACTACGTGCAGCGGATCCTGCCTGAAACCGGCGGCCACCTGGCCAAGCTGAAGAGCGGCTCGGAACTGATGATGGCCCTGCCCGCGGAGGCGTTCTGATGGCGAGCTACACCGCCGACGTCGCCTGGAACCTGCGGGACGGCGAGGACTTCGCCAAGGGCCGCTATAGCCGGGGTCATGTTATCAGTTTCGACGGCGGGCTGATCGTCCCAGCCTCGGCCTCGCCCCATGTGGTCGGCAAGTGGGCGGTCGAGGAAGCGGTCGATCCGGAAGAGATGTTCGTGGCGGCGCTGTCCAACTGTCACATGCTGACCTTCCTGCATAAGGCCCGGCTGGCCGGCTTCATCGTCACCTCCTATCGCGACCACGCCTCCGGCGTGATGGAGGAGATCGCTCCAGGTCGCGCGGCGGTGACGCGGGTGACGCTAAAGCCTCAGATCGAGTGGGACGGCGAGGCGCCGGACGCGCAGGCCTTGGCCAAGCTGCATCACGAGGCGCACGAGGAGTGCTTCATCGCCAATTCCGTGAAGACCGAGGTGACGGTGGTCTGAGCCCCACCTCCGAGACCGCTCATCCCGGCGAAAGCCGGGACCCAAGCGGCGTCCGAGCACACTGAACCCGAGCTAGGTTTGCGAGCCGGCTAGGGCCCCGGCTTTCGCCGGGGAGAGCGGTCCGATCAACGCCCTCAACCTGAGCCGCAGCGCCTCGGCGTCCTTCAGGTCGCACTCCCAGATCGTCTCAACCCGCCAGCCCTGCTGAGTGAGCGCAGCCTCGGCCGCCGCGTCGCGGGCCTTGTTGCGCGCCACCTTGGCCAGCCAATAGTCCCGATTGGCCTTCGGCACCCGGCTTCCTCGGGCGCAGTCATGACCGTGCCAGAAACAGCCGTGAACGAAGATCGCCAGTCGCCGCCCTGCCATCACGATATCGGGCGAGCCAGGCAGGTCCTTGCGGTTCAGGCGGTAGCGGACGCCAAGCGCGGTCAGCGCCTTGCGCACCTTCAGCTCCGGCGCCGTGTCGCGCCCCTTGACCCGGCGCATCACCGCCGACCGCTTCTCCGTGGAGAAGACATCGGTCATGGCCGCAGGACCTTGGGCGTCCGGCCAAGGCGCAGCGTCCCTGTCAGGACGTGGGCGGCGATCTGGCGCGCGCCCGGCGCCTTGGACCCTGGCGTGAAGAACCAGTCGCGCACGAAGGGGCCAACCCAGCCGCTCGACTGGAACAGCGGCGTCAGCCAGCGCGAGATGAACTGATAGAGGCCGGCATGGCGACGCCGGGCCAGTTGATATCCCCGGACCGACTTGGCCACCTGCGGCGTCAGGCGCTCAGCAAGTTCCACCGCGTCGATGAGGCCAAGGTTTGCGCCCTGGCCCAATTGCGGGCTAGCGCCATGGGCGGCGTCGCCGATCAGCAAGAAGCGGCCGTTCGACCACCCGCCGGTGCGAACATCGCGATAGGTCGCCCGTGAGAACGCCTCCGCGTCCTGGAACTGCGCCAGGATCGGCGCGGCCTGCGGCCACATCGCCTGCGCCCGCGTACGCCATGCGGCGATATCCCCGGCCATGAACTCGTCCATCTGCGCCACCGGCAAGGACCAGAAGAAGCTCACCAGATCCGTGTCGCCCGCCGGCCCGCAGCCGATCGGCAACACACCCATCATGGTGCTGGCCCGATCATAGCGCTGGGTGAGCGCGCCGGCGAAGGCCCTCTCTGGATCACGCGCATTCGCCCAGACCGCGCCCCAAGGATAGACCGGCGCCCTCGACCTCGGGCGCACCAGGCGGCGAAGCTGCGAGCCTGAGCCATCGGCGATCACCACCAAGTCGAAGGGGCCGTGCGAGCCGCCGGACGCATCGATCAGGCGCGGAGCCTCAGCGTCTTCCCAACCGACGATCTCGACGCCGGTGCGCAGTTCGACCCCGGCGGGGGCCAGGGCCTCATGCAAGACGCCAAACAAGGTGGCGCGATGGACGCCCACGCCAAACGCATCGGGGCGCCAGTCGGCGTAGCGCATGGCCATGATCGGCCGGCCCGAAAGGTCCCGGCCGTCCAGGGCGTCAACCCGCGCGCCACGGGCGATCACCGGCTCGGCCAGGCCCAGCGCCTTGAGCGCCGCCAGGCCTGAGGGCTGAAGCAGCAGGCCCGACCCCAGCGGACGCGGCGCGGAAAAGGCTTCCAGCAGGACGACCTGATGGCCGCGACGCGCCAGGGCCAGCGACGCCGCCATGCCGGCGACGCCGCAGCCCACCACTGCGATCTTCATATGGCTGGAACGGGCCTAGAGCCCGTCGAACAGCGCCGTCGAGAGGTAGCGCTCGGCGAAGCTCGGGATGATCGCGACGATCAGCTTTCCGGCGTATTCGTCCCGCGAAGCCAGGTCGAAGGCCGCGGTCAGGGCCGCGCCCGATGAGATGCCGACCGGAATGCCCTCTTCCTTGGCGATGCGCCGCGCCATGGCGAAGCTGTCGTCGTTGGAGACCTGGATGATCTCGTCCATCACGCCGCGATCCAGGATCGAGGGGACGAAGCCCGCGCCGATGCCTTGGATCTTGTGCGGCGCCGGCTGGCCGCCAGACAGGACGGGCGAGGATTCAGGTTCCACGGCGACCATCTTCACCGAGGGCTTGCGAGCCTTCAGCACCTGGCCGATGCCGGTGATGGTGCCGCCGGTGCCCACGCCCGACACCACCGCATCGACGCGGCCGTCGGTGTCGTTCCAGATTTCCTCGGCCGTGGAGACCCGGTGGATCAGCGGGTTGGCTTCGTTGTCGAACTGCTGAGGCATGACCGCGCCCGGCGTCGCTTCGACAATTTCCTTGGCCCGGGCCACGGCGCCGGCCATGCCGCGTTCGGCGGGGGTCAGCTCCAACTTGGCGCCCAGGATCAGCAGCATCTTGCGGCGCTCGATCGACATGCTCTCGGGCATGACCAGGGTGATCGGATAGCCCTTGGAGGCGGCCACGAAGGCGAGCGCGATGCCGGTATTGCCGCTGGTCGGCTCGACGATGGAGCCGCCGGGCTTCAGCCGGCCCGTGGCCTCAAGCCATTCGATCATGGCGACGCCGATGCGGTCCTTGACCGACGCCAGCGGGTTGAAGAACTCGAGCTTGGCGACGACCTCGCCCTTGGGCTGCAGCGCCTTGGTCAGGTTCGGTAGGCGGACCAGCGGGGTGTCGCCGATCAGGTCGATGACAGAATCGAAGATTTTGCCGCGGCCGGAACGCTTGTGGCGGGCTGCGTCGTAGTTGGAGGCGTCGGCCATGGCTCTCTCGTGTCTCTGGCTGGGAGCGTGAGCGGCTAACCTAAGGCCCCGAACGGGATTTGGAAGCGCACTTCTTCTAGAGCAACGCCGAGCTTGCCTATTCGGCGGCGACGGCGGCCCCGGCCGGCGCCAGCAAGGGCTCGAGAATGGTCGCCGCCAACCACCGAACGACCGGAACGACGACCCCGTCGCCGGCGACATGCAGGGCGCCGGTCGCGGCGGTCGGCAGGATATAGCTGTCGGGCAGGCCCATCAGGCGCGCGCCTTCGCGCGGCGAGAGCAGCCGGCTCCGCACCCGATCGCCTTCGATCACCACAAGGGTTTGCCGCGAAGACCCGCCGCGCGGCGTGCGCAAGCAGCCGGCCAGACCGTCGAACCGCACCTCGGAACGCTGCACCTTCTTGCCGTCGGCCACTCGCATCCGATTGAAGACCGCGCCCACCGACCGAGCCCCCGAGCTTTTCGCCGCCTCGATCCGGGCGCGATGCAGAGGGCCCATCAGGTCGAGCAGGCGCTCGGTGCGCGCGGCCTCGTGCCAGACAACGTCGGCGTCAGGTTCGAGCAGGCTGGCCAGGTCGGTATTGCGGACAGAAGGAGCCTCCGGCCCCCACCAGATCCAGCGGGCGGCGAGGTCCTCCGGCAACCGGGCGTGGGCGTCTCGCACCGCACGGGTCTGGAACGGGCTATCGCCGATCAGGCTCGGGTGCGGCGGCTCGCGGGTGGCGATCACGAACACCCGGGGGCGTGACTGCGGCACGAACCGGCCGGCGTCGATCTCAAGCGCGCCGAAGTTATAGCCCTGGCCCGCCAGGGCGCGGCAGAGCGCGGCGAAGTCGGCCCCGCCGTGCGAGGTCAGCAGGCCCGACACGTTCTCGATCACCACCGCGCGAGGGCCATCGACGCCCAAGGCCTCGATCAGCCGCCAGAAACCGAAGAAGGCCGAGGACCGGCCGCCGCCGAGGCCTGCCCGCGCGCCGGCGAGGCTGAAATCCTGGCAGGGCGAAGACGCCCAAGCGAGGTCCACACGCGGCGGGAGCGCCCCAGCCTCTAGCTTCCAGACATCGCCTTCATGGAAGTGCTCCGCCGCATCGGGGAAGTTCGCGCGGTAGGTCGCGGCCTTCAACCTGTCGAAATCGTTGGCGAAAGCACAGTTCCAGCCAGGGCCAAGGCCCAGGCGCGCCATGCCGCCGCCCGCGAAAAACTCGTAAAAGTTGAGAGACCGACTCATTATGCCGACTCTACCTTCGTTCGGTCACCGCGAAAGGACGCCCTTCATGCGACATGCTCTCCCCATTCTCGCCGCGCTCGCCCTCGCCGCCTGCCAACCCCAGGCGCCGGACGGCAAACCCGCGTCCGCGCCAGCCGATGCGCCGCCGGTGGTCGGCGCCGCGCCAGCCGCGGTCGCCGGGGCCCTGCCCGATGCGTTCAAAGGCGATCTCCACGTCTTCGGCACCGAACCCTTCTGGTCGGCGCAGGTGCGCGAGAAGGAAATCGCCTTCAACATGATGGACCCAGCCACGAACCTGACCGGCCCGAACAACGGCGCGGTGATGCAGGACGGCAAGGCGGTCTGGGAGACGGTGATCGGCGGAAAGCCGCTCAAGCTGACCCTGGTCGAACAAGCCGGCTGCTCCGACGGCATGTCGGACCTGAAGTTCCCCTTGGCCGCCGAGATCGTCCACGACGGAAAGACCCTCAAGGGCTGCGCTTCCAAGGAATCGGAACGCCCGCGCGAGCAGGTGGCGCCGTAGGGGCGCCCTTGACCTGAGCCCGTCTCAGGGCCGGTAATCTCTCCAACGTCGATAAGAACGATCAGGGAGATGGCCATGGAACGGGCTTGGGACCTCGTGATCCGGGGTGGAACGCTCGTGGACGGCTCGGGCGGCGCGCCTTTCGAGGCCGACGTCGCGGTCAAGGATGGCGCCATCGCGCTCGTCGGCCGGGTAGGCGGCGTCGGGGCGCGCGAGATCGACGCACGCGGCAAGATCGTCACCCCCGGCTTCGTCGACATCCACACCCACTATGACGGCCAGGCCACCTGGGATGGCCACATGCAGCCCTCGGCCTGGCACGGCGTCACCACGGTGGTCATGGGCAATTGCGGGGTCGGCTTCGCCCCCTGCAAACCCGAGGATCACGACCGGCTGATCCGGCTGATGGAAGGGGTGGAGGATATCCCTTTCCCGGTCCTGACGGAGGGCCTGCCTTGGAACTGGGAGAGCTTTCCCGACTATCTCGACAGCCTCGCGGCGCGGCGCTTCGACGTGGATATCGGGACCCAGCTGCCGCACGCCGCCTTGCGGGTCTATGTGATGGGCGAACGCGGCGCCAATCGCGAGGACGCCACGCCGGCCGACATCGCCGCCATGGCGAGCCTGGCCAAGGGCGCGATGGAGGCGGGAGCCCTCGGGTTTTCCACCTCCCGCACGCTCAACCACCGCACGAGTGACGGCCAGCCGACCCCGACCCTGACCGCCTCGGAGGACGAACTGACCGGCATCGCGCTAGGCCTCGCCGCCGCCGGCAAGGGCGCCCTGCAGTTCGTCTCCGACTTCGCTGAACCGGAGGAAGAGTTCGCCATGCTGCGCCGGATCGTCGAGCGCTCGGGCCGGCCGATGTCATTCTCCCTGGTGCAAAATCCCCGCTATCCGAACCAGTGGCGCACCCTGCTGGAGCGGCTTTCGGAGGCCAATGACGCCGGCCTGACCATGCGCGGACAGGTCGCCGGGCGGCCGGTGGGCATCCTCTTTGGCCTGGAGCTGACGGTGAACCCGTTCAGCCGGCACGCCACCTATGGCGAGATCGCCGGCCTGCCGTTGGCCGAGCGGGTCGCCCATCTCCGCGACCCCGCCTTCCGCGCCAGACTGTTGGCCGAAAGCCCTGAGCCGGCGCCGGGCCTCGGAACCAATATGATCCAGAACTGGCCCATCATGTTCCTGATGGGCGACGAACCTGACTACGAGCAGACGCCTGACCGAACGCTCGCGGTCCTGGCCCAGGCGCGCGGCGTGCCGCCCCAAGAGCTGGCGCTCGACCACATGCTGCGGAACGAAGGGCGCGGCATGCTCTACCTGCCTTTCCTGAACTATGCCGACGGCTCGCTCGACCCGTCCTATGCGATGCTCAACCACCGCGACACCGTGCCCGGGCTCTCCGATGGCGGCGCCCATGTCGGCATGATTTGCGACGGCTCATTCCCGACCTCGAACCTGACCCACTGGACGCGCGACCGCACGCGCGGCCCAAAACTGACGCTTCAGGCCATGGTCCGCATGCAGACCCATGACACGGCCCAGGCGGTCGGCCTGCACGATCGCGGCCTGATCCAGCCCGGCTATCGCGCCGACCTCAATGTGATCGACTATGAGGGCCTGACGCTGAAAGCGCCGGCCGTCGCCTACGATCTGCCGGCGGGCGGCAGACGTCTGGTCCAGCGCGCCGACGGCTATGTGGCCACCATCGTCGCCGGCGAGATCACCTATCTGGACGGCGAACCGACAGGGGCCCTACCCGGCCGCTTGCTGCGCGGCGCCCAGGCCGCGCCCCAGGCGATCGCGGCGGAGTAGCTCGGCCCACCAGTTCGTCATCCCCGGGCGCTTGTCCCGGGGATCCATACGCGCCCGCGTTTCAGGCAAACCCACGACCTCGGAGTCTATGGATGGCCGGCTCAAGAGGCCGGCCATGACGAACTGTTGAGGAAGGGGAACGGCGGCGAACGCCCCAGAGGACATTGGCCGCAGCATCTTTCCCTCCCCATGACCGGCGGGCATGGCTATGTACGGCCCATGCCTGCTTCCCTCAATGAAGCGCGGGAAATCCTGCGCCGCACTTTCGGACATGCCGAATTCCGGGGGCGCCAGGCCGAGGTGATCACCGAGGTGCTGGCCGGACGCAGCGCCATGGCGGTGTTGCCCACCGGCGGCGGCAAGAGCGTCTGCTATCAGATCCCCGCCATGATGCGGCCGGGCCTCGGCCTGGTGGTTTCACCGCTGATCGCGCTGATGGCCGACCAGGTCGCGGGCCTGCAGCAATCGGGCGTCGCGGCCGCCCGCATCGATTCCACCGGCGAGTCATGGGAACGGGCCCAGACCTGGGAGCGGATCGAGCGCGGCGAGCTGGACCTCCTCTACATCTCCCCCGAAGGCCTGATGCAGCCCTCGATGCTGGAGCGGCTGTCGCGCACGCCGCTGGCCCTGATCGCCATCGACGAGGCTCACTGCGTCAGCCAATGGGGCCACGATTTCCGGCCGGAATACCGGATGATGGGCCGCCTGGCCGACATCTTCCCCAATGTGCCAAGGCTGGCGGTGACCGCCACCGCCGACACCCGGACCCGCGAAGACATCCGCACCGAACTGCGGCTGCAGGATTCCGCTGAGTTCGTCGCCAGCTTCGCCCGGCCCGAGCTCGCCCTCTCGGCTGAGCGCAAGCGCGGCGCCGGCCACAAGCGGGTGCTGGAACTGGTCGCGGCCCGGCCAGACCGCTCGGGCGTGATCTATGCTGGCTCGCGCGACGGGGTCGACAAGCTGGCCGAGACCTTGCGCGGCGAGGGCGTTCCGGCGCTCGCCTATCACGCCGGCCTCGACAAGAACCTGCGCGCCGAGCGTCTGGAAAAGTTCCTGGAAGCCGATGCTGCGGTGATGGTGGCGACCATCGCCTTCGGCATGGGCGTCGATAAACCCGATGTCCGCTATGTGATCCATGCCGATCCGCCGGCGTCCATCGAAGCCTATTGGCAGGAAATCGGACGCGCGGGGCGTGACGGCGATCCGGCCGAAGGCATCACCCTCTACGGCGCCTCCGACATGGCTTGGGCGTACCGGCGCCTGGACGGCCGCGACGTCGATGAGAGCGTCAAACAGGTCCAGGGCCGCAAGGTCCGCCAACTCTACGCCATGCTGGATGGCGGCTCCTGCCGCGCCGCCGCGGTGCGCCGCTACTTCGGCGAGGAGGGGGTCGATGCTTGCGGACAATGCGACCTCTGCCTCGGAACCGTCGAGACCGTAGACGCCACCGAGGCCGCCCAAAAGGCGTTGTCGGCCGTGCATCGCATGGGCGGCCGGTTCGGCCGGGTGCGGCTGGTCGATCACCTGCTGGGCAAGACGAAAACGCCGTCCGCGTTCGAGGCCGGCCTATCGACCTTCGGCGTGGGCCAGGAGCTGAGCGCCGCCGGTTGGCGCGACCTGTTCGATCAGCTGCTGTTCGATGGTCTGCTGCGCGAGAACCACGAGGACGGCTACCCGCTGATCGGCCTCGGCGAGATCGAGGGCGTGAAGGCGGTCTATCGCGGCGAGCGACGGGTCGCCCTGCGCAAGGGGATGGACGACCCCGAGCCGGGCGCCCGCTCCAGCCGCGCCCGCAAGAAGACCAGCGGTTCAAGCGCGACGACGGTTATCGCGCCGCACGACCAGCCGCTGTTCGACGCCCTGCGCGCCTGGCGGCGCGACGAGGCCGCGCGCCAGCACCTGCCGCCCTATGTGATCTTCCACGACCGCACCCTGGCCGAGATCGCCGCCAAGAAGCCCAAGGCGCTGCCGTCGCTCGCGGCGATTTCCGGCGTCGGCGAGGGCAAGCTGGAACGCTACGGCGAGGCGGTGCTGGAAGTGCTGAACGCCGCCACGGTCTAGGCGCGGGACCGCCCCAACGCGGTTAATATCGACGCAATGCTCTTTCGCCTATGGTCGCCCCATTCGAGGGGACAGGCGATGGCGGTCGCGATCCTGCAGGCGCGCATGAGTTCGACGCGGCTGCCGGGCAAGGTCATGAAATCGGTGGCGGGGCGGGCGATGCTGGAGCGCCAGATCGAACGCCTGCGCCGGTGCTCGACCCTGGACCGGCTGATCGTGGCGACCAGCGATGACGTGTCGGACGATCCCCTCGCCCAGTTCCTCCAGACCATCGGCGTCGAGACGTTTCGCGGCTCGCTGCATGACGTGCTCGGCCGCTATATCGGCGCGGTCGAGGCTCTGGACGTAGATGGCCCGGTCGTGCGGCTGACCGCCGATTGCCCGCTGGCCGATCCCGAAGTCGTGGATGCCTGCGTGCGGCTGCAGGCCGGGCTTGGCGTCGACTACGCCTCGAACGCGCTGCGCCGAACCTATCCACGCGGACTGGACGTCGAGTGCTTCAGCCTGGACGCCCTGCTCGCCGCCGGTCGCGAGGCGAGCGACCCCTATGACCGCGAGCACGTGACGCCCTTCCTCTATCGGAACCCCGAGCGGTTCACCCAAGGCGATCTGGTGCAGGACCGAAACGAAAGCGCGCTGCGCTGGACGGTCGATACCCCGGAAGACTTCGCGTTCGTCGAGCGCGTCTATGCCGCCCTCTATCCCACCAAGCCGGCCTTCAGCTCCGCTGACATCCGCGCCCTGCCCTTCTCCCATTTCGAACCTGATCTCTAGGAGCCTCCCATGACCGGCACGCCGGCCGACCCCAAAACCGCCTGGGCGGGAGACTTCGGCGCTGAATACACCGCGCGGAATGTCGCCTCTGACGAGGCCCTGCGCGCCCGAACCCTGATGTGGGGCCGCATCGCCCAAGCCTTCGCGGGCGATCCGCCCAAGTCGGTCCTGGAGGTCGGCTGCAACCTCGGCCTCAACCTGCGGGTCATCCCCCAGTTGCTCGACGCCGAGCTTTCGGCGATCGAACCGAACCCGGCGGCGCGCGAGCGGGTGCTGGCCGACAAGATCCTGCCGCCTGAACGGCTGCACGCCGGCTTCGGCGACAACATCCCGCTGCCCGATGGCGCGGTGGAGTTGGCCTTCACCTCCGGGGTGCTGATCCACGTCGATCCGGAACGCCTGCCCGCCACCCTGGACGAGATCCACCGCGTCTCCTCGAAGTACATCCTCTGCACCGAGTACTTCTCGCCGCGCGCCGAGACCCTGCGCTATCGCGGCCAAGAAGGTCTGCTGTTCAAGAACGACTTCGGCGGCCTCTACATGGACCGGTTCCCCGACCTGCAGCTCGTCGATTACGGGTTCTTCTGGAAACGCGCGACCGGCCTGGACGACCTGACCTGGTGGCTGTTCCGCAAGGCCTAGCCGACCATCGTCCAGTCCAGCGGCGCCCCACGCTTGAGAGCGCGGCTGGCCTTGCGGCCCAGCACCTGCGGCAAGTGCTTGGGCGGCAAGCCAAATCCGGGCCGGATCGACCGCACGTTCTCCGGCGTCAGGGCTTCACCCTCCGCGACGTCGGCCACAACGTAAAGCGAACGGCGGAAGTCGCGGTTGGAGGCCTCCGAGGCCACCTCGTCATAACGCACCGAGCCTAAGGCCAGCCAGGCGTCCCGGCACTCGGCCACCAGCCGCGCAAGTTCGGCGGGCTCCAGCGAGAAGTCGCTATCGACCCCGCCCTCGGCCCGGTCGAGGGTGAAGTGCTTTTCGATGAAGCAGGCGCCCAGCGCCACCGCCGCCACCGAAACCGTCACGCCCATGGTGTGGTCCGACAAGCCCGCCACCGCGCCATGCTCGGCGGCCAGATGCGGCAGGGTCAGCAGGTTCATGTCCGATGGGGGCGCCGGGTAACCGCTGGTGCAATGCAGCAGGATGATCTCGTTGGCCCCCGCGCCGCGCGCAGCGGCCATCGCCTCGGCGATCTCCTGGGGTGAGGCAAGACCCGTGGACATGATCAACGGCTTGCCGGTTCGCGCGCACAGTTCGATCAGCGGCAGGTCGACCAGCTCGAACGACGCGATCTTGAAGGCCGGCGCGTCCAGGGCGGTCAGCAGCTCCACCGCGGTCGCGTCGAACGGCGAGGAAAAGATCGTGATCCCAATCGCCTTGGCGTGATCGAACAGTTGCTGATGCCAGGCCCAGGGGGTGTGGGCCTCGTCATAGAGTTCGTGCAGCCGCCGCCCGTCCCAAAGGCCGCCATGCACGGTGAAGCCCGGGCCGTCATGGTCGATGGTGATGGTGTCGGCGGTATAGGTCTGCAGCTTCACGGCGTCCGCGCCGGCCGCCTTGGCCGCGTCGATCAGGGCCAAGGCCCGGCCGATGTCGCCGTTGTGGTTCCCCGACATCTCGGCGACGATATAGGGCGGATGACCGGGGCCGATCTTGCGGCCGGCGATGGTGACGATGGGCTGGCTCACGCCGCACCTCCAGACTCAAGCCGCCGCAACCCGGCGGCCCTGAGACATTCTACGCCTCAGAGTAACAGGCCTGGCATGCGCTTGGCCCCCCAGTCGGCGCCCGCAACGAGGCGCCGGGCCGGTCTTTCGACCGCCCGCCGTATCTGCCCCCGGTCGTGGTTAAGGGACGGTGTAGTCGCCGCAATCGGGCGCCGTTCAGGCCGTCTTGAGCTCCAGCCCCTGCAAGCTGCCCTCGGCCCGCCAATCTTCCAGCAGTCGGATGAAGGCGATGGAGCCCTTGCCATAGGAGCCGTTGCGCGCCGCCAAGTCTGACGGCTGACCCTCGTTGTTGTAGTAGCCGGGGGTGCATTCCTCCGCGAACTTCGCGCGTTGAAGGGCCGAGGCGACAATGGTCTCGACCCACTCGGCTTCTGCCTCCGGCGAGGTCTCGACCAGGGTCACCCCGTTCTCCTGCGCATGGGTCACGATATAGGCGATGTGCTTGCCCTGCTCGTTCAGCATGTGCGGGTAGTTCACCGTGAACCCCGACTGGCTGTTGCTCATCACGAAACAGTTCGGGAAATCGCGGACGTGAATCCCGTGGAAGGTTGAAACGCCTTCGCTCCACTTTTGCGTCAGAGTCTTGCCGCCCCGCCCGTGGATTTCGTAGCCGGCGCGGCGCGCGTACTCGGTGCCCACCTCAAAACCGGTCGCGTAGATCAGGCAATCGATCTCGTATTCGACCCCGTCCACCACGACGCCCGTCTCGGTGATGCGCTCGACGCCGCGCCCTTGGGTATCGACCAGGCAGACGGTCGGCCGATTGAAGGTGTCCAGATATTCGTCGTGGAAGCAGGGCCGCTTACAGAACTGGTTGTAGTAGGGCTTCAGCGCCTCGGCCGTGGCCTCGTCGCGGACCACCTGGTCCACCCGGCCGCGGATCTGCTCCATCTTCTGGAAGTCGGCGAGTTGCACCAGGGTGTCGGGATCCTGCGCCCCCGCCCCGGCCGCCTTGGTCCGGGCGATCATGCCCAGGTTGCGGATGATGTCGGTCCACCCGTCATTGACCAGGTCCTCCTTGGCGAAGCCGCCGGAGACCAGGGTGTTGAAATTGTCCATCCGCGCCTGCTGCCAGCCCGGCGTCAGCTCGCCGGCCCATTCGGGGTCGGTCGGCCGGTTGTTGCGGACGTCGATGGAGGACGGAGTGCGCTGGAAGACGAAGAGCTGAGCCGCCGCCGCCCCGACATGCGGCACGCATTGAACCGCCGTCGCGCCGGTGCCGATGATCCCGACCCGCTTGCCGGCCAGGCCGGTCAGCCCGCCGTTCGAGGTCCCGCCAGTATAGTCGTAGTCCCAACGGCTGGTGTGGAAGGAATGCCCTTTGAAGGTCTCGACGCCTGGAATGCCGGGCAGCTTGGGCCGATGCAGCGGGCCGTTGGCCATGCAGACGAAGCGCGCCTTCATGGCGTCGCCGCGGTTGGTCGAGATAATCCAGCGCCCAGCGGCCTCGTCCCAGGCCATGCCGGTGACCTCAGTCTGGAAGCAGGCGTTGGAATAGAGATCGTACTTCTCGCCGATGGCCCGGCTGTGGGCCAGGATCTCCGGCGCGCGGGAATACTTCTCGACCGGCATGTAGCCGACCTCTTCGAGCAGCGGCAGATAGACGTAGGATTCGACGTCGCAGGCCGCGCCCGGATAACGGTTCCAGTACCAGGTGCCGCCGAAGTCGCCGCCCTTCTCGATGACGCGAATGTCCTTCACCCCGGCTTCGCGCAGCCGCGCGGCGGCCAGCAGGCCGCCGAAGCCGCCGCCGATCACCACCACCTCGACCTCATCGGTCAGGGGCGCGCGGGCGAAGCCAGGCGCGACATAGGGATCGTCGAGGTAGTGAGCGAAGTCGCCGGCGATTTCCTGGTACTGGGAATTGCCCTCGGTCCGCAGGCGCTTGTCGCGTTCGGCGCGGTACTTTTCGCGCAGCTTGTCGGGATCGAAACCGAGCCCGCTCTCCGCCTGGATCGTGTCAGCTGAATCGGCCATGCGTTCCTCCCGAGAACATCTGGCCTCATCGAACCTCCGATCACCTTGGGGAAGGCAACGACCGATGCGACCCTGTGATCAGGGCGGCCACCCACCCATCAGCGCCATGCCGCCAAGCACGAAGAGCGCGACGAACAGGGTCGTGCCGACCAGCACCAGGATCGGCCGCCAGCCCACCTTGGCCAGGTCCCCAAGCGCGGTCTTCGCGCCGAGGGCGGCGATCGCGGCGACGAGGCACCAGCGCGAGGCGTCCTGCAGCGGATCGCGAATCCAATCGCCGACCACGCCGGTGGAATTGATCGCCACCAGCACGGCGAAGGCGATCAGGAACATCGGAATCAGCGGCGGCCGCTTGGCGTTGGCCTCAGCTGAGCGGCGATAGATCAGCGAGATGATCACCACCGCCGGCAACAGCAGGGCGACCCGGAACAGCTTGACGATCGTGGCGGTGTCGCCAGCTTCCGGCGAAACGCTGTAACCCGCGCCCACCACTTGGGCGACATCGTGGATGGTGGCGCCAAAGAAGGTGCCGGCAGCAACGTCGCTGAAATGCAGCATCGCCGCCAGCGTCGGATAGAGGATCATCGCCAGGGTCGACAGGGTGGTGACGCCCACCACGGTCAGCACAACGTCGCGCTCGTGCGTCTCGCTGCGCGGCAAGACCGAAGCGATCGCCAGCGCCGCCGAGGCGCCGCAGATCGCCACCGCGCCGCCCATCAGGACCCCGAGCGGCCCTCTCAGCTTCATCGATCGCGCCATCAGCCAGCCGACCAGGATGGTCAGGACGACCGCGACCGCCGTCAGCGTCAGGACGCCGGCGCCCACCGACCGGACCTGATCGAAGGTAATGCGCATGCCCAGCAGGGCCACGCCGATCCGCAGGATTTGGCGCGCGGCGAAGTCGATGCCCGGCCGGCAGCGAGGATCATCACCGGTGAAGTTCACCGCCATGCCCAGCAGCAGCGCGAACAGCATGACCGGCGCCTTGTAGTGCTCGGAGAGCCATTGGGCGGCCAGGGCGACGAGGCCGGCGATGATCACGCCGGGCGCATACCGGCGCGCCTTGGCGATCAGTCCCTCGCGTGGACCTGGATCGCCGCCCAACCGATCGGGCGCGCCTTCCAGCGAATCCAGCGAGCGGAATGCAAGGTCGCCGACATCATCGCGCATCATGGGCGAACTCGCTGTTTAAACCGGACAAAGGCGCAGCCGGTCAGGGCGTAGCTGTACTCACAGTGTAGTGCACCTGCGCGCCCGGTCCGAGCGGCAGATCCAGCAACACCCAGCCCACCGTCATGCCGATCCCGACGACCATGAAGGACAGGGCATAGGGCAGCATCAGCGCCAGCAGCGACCCCACGCCCATCCCGCGGTCCCATCGTTGACCGAAGGCCAGGATGAGCGGGAAGTAGCTCATCAGGGGGGTCATGATGTTCGTGTAGCTGTCGCCCATGCGGTAGGCCGCCGTGGTCATCTCAGGACTGATGCCCAGGAGCATGAACATCGGGACGACCACGGGTGAGAGCGCGCTCCACTTCGCCGATGCGGATCCGATGAAGAGATCCAGAAACGATGAGAGCAGCAGGACGCAGACCAACAGCAGCGCCGGCGGCAGGGCCATCGCTTGCAGCGCGTCTGCGCCATTGATCGCGATGATCGGGCCGATCCGCGACCAATTGAACATGGCGACGAAGTGGGCGGCGAAGAACACGAAGACCAGATAAGGCGCCATCGTTCGCACCCCATGCTGCATCATCTCCACGATGTCGTTCGCCGACTTCACTGCGCCGGTGGCTCGACCAAAGGCGACGCCGGTCAGCAGAAACAGCAGGAAGAAGCCCGCAATCAGGGCGCCGTAGAGCGGCTGCAGGCGAGCGGGCCCCTCGGCCTCCTGATTGATGAGCGGGGTGTACCCCGGCCACAGGGCGAGCGCCGCAAAGGCGCCGATGACGAGCAGGGCGACCAGGCCGGCGCGGCGCAGTCCTTTGCGCTCGCCTGCGGTAAGGTCGGACTTCTCCAGATCCGCGCGCAGGTCGTCATCGACGACGCCGTTCCAAGAACCCAGGCGCGGCTCAATGATCCGATCTGTGACGTACCAGATGATCGGCGTGAACAGCACGACGATGGCGCAGATATAGTACCAGTTGCCGAGCGGATTCATCGTCCAGTCCGGCTGCACGATCCGCGCAGCTTCCTGGGTGAAGCTCAGCAACAGAACGTCGATCTGCCCGGGAAGGAGATTGCCGGCATAGCCTCCCGACACCGCTGCAAAGGCCGCCGCCAGCCCGGCCAGCGGGTGGCGCCCGGCGACCGCAAAGGTGATGGCGGCCAGGGGGATGAAGACGACATAGGCCGCATCAGAGGCATGGTGAGACACCATGCCGATCAGCGCCACGATCGGCGTCAGCAAAGCCTTGTTGGCGTTGCCCAGCGAGGCCCGGATCAACGCGGAAAATAGTCCCGACCGCTCGGCCACCGCTGCGCCAAGCATGATGGTGAGCACTAGGCCCAGCGGCGCGAAGCCGGCGAAGGTGCGCGGCATCTCGATGAAAAGCCGCGCGACGTTGTCTGCGGAGAACAGGCTTGAGGCCCGATAGGTCAGGATCCCGTTCGCCAGTTCGGCATGCTCGGGGGCCTTCACGCCTGAATAGGGCAAGGTCGCCTGCCAGCCCAGCGCAGCACCGAGCCACGAAAGCAGCATCAATGCGAAGATCAGATAGAGGAAAATGATCGTTGGGTCGGGGAGCAAATTGCCCGCGCGTTCGATCGCCCCCAGGAAGCCGCGCTGTCGGTCGGGTCTGCGTTCATCGCTCATGACGGTATTGCTCCGGCTTCACCACACCGCCCCTCGGATAGGGGGGCGGTGTGTCTGGTCAAGCCTGAAGCCTTGTCAGCACCAAAAAGTGCGACAGGAAGCGGTTCCTGCCGCCAGCTTTTTGGAAGCAGCCGTGGAGACTGCTCTAGACGTCGACTTCGGCGTCCAGGGCGTTTTCCTGGATGAACTCGCGGCGCGGCTCGACAAGGTCGCCCATCAGGCGGGTGAACATGTCGTCGGCGTCGTCGGCGTGGTTGACCTTCACCTGCAACAGGGTGCGGGCGTCGGCGTCCAGGGTGGTTTCCCAGAGCTGGTCGGGGTTCATCTCGCCCAGGCCCTTGTAGCGCTGGACCGACAGGCCGCGACGGCCAGCTTCCATCACCGCATTGAACAGGTCGAGCGGCCCGCGCACGGTGGCGGTCTTGTCCTTGCGGGTGAAGGTGGCGACGCCCTCGAAGGTCTCGACCATACCCGCCGCACGTTCCGACAGGCGGCGCGCATCGGCGGCGCCGAGCAGCAGTTCGTCCAGCACGATCCGCTCGGACACGCCGCGCTTGATCCGCGAGAAGACGTAGCCGCCGGTGGCGGCCTTCTCGCCGGTCCAGGCGCCGTCGCCCTCCTCGGCGTAGAGGTCCAGACGCTTGGCCGCCTTGGCCACGTCGCCGCCGTCTTCGGTCAGCAGGCCCGCGATCGCCGCCTGCTCGATGGCAAAGGCCGGAGCGCGCGAGGACAGCCGCTCGACATTGGCCTTGGCGCCGCGGGCGCTCTGCACCAGAGCCAGCAAGTCGGCGCCGACCAGACGTTCGCCTGAGGACAGGTCCAGGGTCGCGCCCTCGACGCCCTCGTCGATCAGATAGTTCTCGAGCTCGGCGTCGTCCTTCAGATATCGCGACTGGCGGCTCTTGGTCGCCTTATAGAGCGGCGGCTGGGCGATATAGAGATAGCCGCGCTCGATCACCTCCGGCATCTGCCGATAGAAGAAGGTCAGCAGCAGGGTCCGGATGTGGGCGCCGTCGACGTCGGCGTCGGTCATGATGACGATCTTGTGGTAGCGCAGCTTTTCGATGTTGAAGTCGTCGCGGCCGATGCCGGCGCCCAGCGCCGTGATCAAGGTGCCGATCTGGTCTGACGACAGCATCTTGTCGAAGCGCGCCCGCTCGACGTTCAGGATCTTGCCGCGCAACGGCAGGATCGCCTGGTTCTCGCGATTACGCGCCTGCTTGGCCGAACCACCGGCGGAGTCGCCCTCGACCAGGAAGACTTCCGACTTGGCCGGGTCCTTCTCCGAGCAGTCGGCGAGCTTGCCGGGCAGCGAGGTGATGTCGAGCGCCGACTTGCGTCGGGTCAGTTCACGAGCCTTGCGCGCCGCTTCGCGCGCGGCGGCCGCCTCGGCGATCTTCTGGACGATCAGCTTGGCTTCGTTCGGATGCTCCTCGAACCAGGTCGAGATGCCCTCGGAGACCAGGCTTTCCACCGCCGGGCGCACCTCGGACGAGACCAGCTTGTCCTTGGTCTGGGAGGAGAACTTAGGGTCCGGAACCTTGACCGACAGCACGCAGGTCAAGCCTTCGCGCGCGTCCTCGCCCGACAGCGAAACCTTCTCGCGCTTGGTCGCGCCCGAGCTCTCGGCATAGCCGGTGATGATGCGGGTCAGGGCCGAGCGGAAGGCCGCAAGGTGGGTGCCGCCGTCCTTCTGCGGGATGTTGTTGGTGAAGCAGAGGACGTTCTCGTGATAGCCGTCGTTCCACCAGAGCGACAGGTCGAGCTCGACATTGTCCTTCTTGCCGCGCACCACGATCGGGGTCTTCAGCAGCGGCGTCTTGGCCTTGTCGAGGTGGCGCACGAACGCCTCGATGCCGCCCTCATAGTGCAGCAACTCGACGAAGGGCTCGGCCTCGCGGTTGTCCTTCAACCAAATCGTCACCCCGGAGTTCAGGAAGGCCAGTTCGCGCAGGCGATGCTCGAGCGTCTTGCGGTCGTATTCCACGAACGCGAAGGTTTCGGTCGAGGCCATGAAGGTGACCTCGGTGCCTGACAGGAACTCGCCGTTCTCACGCAGCGGCGCATCGCCGGTGATGATCAGGGGCGAAACCGCGTCGCCGCGGCGGAACTCCATCTCGTAGGCCTTGCCGCCACGATAGATCTTCAGGCGCAGCCAGTCCGACAGCGCATTAACCACGGAAACGCCGACGCCGTGCAGGCCGCCGGACACCTTGTAGGAGTTCTGGTCGAACTTACCGCCGGCGTGCAGTTGGGTCATGATGACCTCGGCCGCGGAGACGCCTTCGCCCTCGTGGATATCGGTCGGGATGCCGCGGCCGTCGTCGGTGACCGTCACCGATCCGTCGGCGTTGAGGATCACCTCGACGCGCGTCGCCCAGCCGGCCAGGGTCTCGTCGATGGCGTTGTCGACCACCTCGTAGACCATGTGGTGCAGGCCAGAGCCGTCATCGGTGTCGCCGATGTACATGCCCGGGCGCTTACGCACCGCATCCAGGCCCTTCAGGACCTTGATGGACTCGGCGCCGTACTCGGCCTGTCCGTTGTTTTCGGGCGTGTTGTCGGGAATCTGCGTCTCGTCGGTCATTCGGTATCCAGAATCGCCAGGCTGGAGCCGTCCACATGGACGCCCTGGGCCCGGCCCTTCAAATCCTCGAAGAGATGCTCATCCGTGCCGGTCAGGAACGCCTGCAGCTTGAGCGCCTCGATTTCGTCGAATAGCGCAGCTCGCCTTCGGCGATCCAGATGCGCAGCGACCTCGTCTAGCAACAATATAGGGTTTGGAGCCGATTCTGCACGCGAAAGACGCGCTGCCTGGCCCAAAACAAGGTTCAAAATCAGGGCTTTCTGCTCACCCGTCGAGCATTCCGCCGCCGGCCTGTCCTTTTCGGCGTGGATCACGGCCAGATCGCCGCGATGGGGGCCCGTCAAGGCCCTCCCAGCCGAGGCGTCGCGCTCGCGCGCGCCGGCAAGTGCGCGGATCAGACGCGCCTCGATTTCGGCCAGATCGACGCCCTCGCCGGCCATCTTCTCCCAATCGCCTGTCAGGGTCAGCCGAGCCTGCGGGAATGGACGATCACCCCGGCTGTCGATCTCGGCCTGCAGCGCCGACAGGGTGTGCGCGCGCGCAGCCGCCATCAGGGCGCCGGCTTCGGCCATCCGGGCTTCCAAAGCCGTCAGCCAGGCCGGATCGGCGGGACCGTCGGTCAACAACCGCATCCGTTCGCGCTGGGATTTCTCATAGGCCGAGGCGTGGGCCGCGTGGCTGGGCTCGGCGGCGAACACCAGCCGGTCGAAGAACCGGCGCCGATCTCCTGCCCCTTCCAGGAAAAGACGGTCCTGCGCCGGGGTCAGCCAGACCTGGCGTTGATGATCCGCCAACCGGCCGGGCGGCACGGGCTCGCCCTCCAGCCGAACGGTGCGCCGCGCAGCGCCGGCGCTTTCGATGCCCGTTCCGATCCGGGTCGGCTCGCCGCCCTCCTCGATCACCGCGGCGACCGCCCAGGCCCGCCCCTGCGTCTCGCCCGGCATCCGCCGACCAAGCTCCGCGCCGGTGGCGTTGCGAAGGCCGCGCCCAGGCGTGAACAGGCTGACCGCCTCCAGCAGGTTGGTCTTTCCCGCCCCATTGGGTCCGACCAGAAACACCGGCCGCCCGTCCAGAGGCAGCTCGGCCCGCTGGTAGGAGCGGAAATCCGTCAGGGTCAGATGGGTGAAGGCCGTCACGCGCCGGTCATAGCGGGTTTCGCACGCGCAAGCGAAGGCTTGAGCTCATCCTCGATATGGCTAGGCTCGCAGCCAGGGGTTGTGGGGGTACCGATGAAGTTGAAGCGCGTTTTGATCGGCGGGGTCTGCGTCCTGATTGCGAGCGGCGGCATGGCCCAGGCCCAAAAGATCACCAATCCCGACTGGGCATCGCGGCCCGACGGGCGGCAGGTCGCCGAGGCCTATCCGCCCCTGGCGATGCAGATGCGCATCGAGGGCCGATCGACGCTCTCCTGCACCGTGTCCACCGAAGGGCGACTCCGCAACTGCGTCGCCATGGCGACCACCCCGACCGGTTTGGGCTTTGATAGCGGCGCTCTCAAACTCTCCGAGAGCTTTCGCATGACGCCTAAAATGGAGGACGGTCGCCCCAAGCCGAGCGGGACCGTGAGAATTCCCATCCGCTTCGTTCTCCCCAAGGACGGTCAGGGCGACGCCGGCGCGCCGCCCGTCATCGGCGCACCCACCTCGCCGGCTGCGGCCAAGTTGGCGGCGCGTCTCGCGCCGCTCCTGACCCGCGACATGATCGCGCTTCAGGACATCGCCGCCGAGATCGGGCTCGAAGCGGCTGGAGGCGGTGATCAACAAAGCGGCGCTGCGCGACAAGCCGTCAACGACGGAACAAAAGCGGTGGCGCCAGCTTGGGGCGTGGCCCTGGCCGACGCCTATGCTGCAACCATGACTGAGACGGAACTCCAGGCCATGCTGGATTTCGTGTCCAGTCAGACAGGAAACGGCCTTGAAACTCGGCGCGGGCGGGTCCTCGCAGCGCAACTACCCATCCAAGACCAGTTTATATGGACCATCGCCGCTCTGGCGCGGGCCAAGTTCTGTGCTCAAGCCGAATGCCGATTTGATCGCTGGCGGCCACCGGAAGACGTGGCCCTGGTCAATCCGCCATGGAGCCGGCAGCCAACGGAAATCGACGTCCAGAGCATGGCGCCCCCGATCACCAACCTTCTGGGGCTATCGGGATGGGCGCAAATCAACTGCATCGTCCAGCCTTCAGGCGGGTTGGACTCCTGCGTCGCCGTTCGCGAATCGCCTACGGGGCTGCACTTCGGAGCCGCCGCGCTACAGTTGTCAGAGGCCTACGAGATAGACTCAGCAAAGGTCGATAGGGCCGTCTCTGGCGAGATCGTCGCCGTTTTGGTCAACTTCAACCCGAACAGCTTTTCGTCGCACACTCCAGACTCACGTCCGCGCAGCGAGAGACAGGGCAAGGCCCCCTCGGAGGAAGCGATGAGCTTGGCCCGTCGCATCGTCGAAGCCGACACGACGATGCAGCCGATCGACGACCTGGCGGACCAACTTAGAATTCCGACCAGCGTCCCAGGCGCAAACAACCCAGAACTCCTGGGCGCCCAAGCCCTGGTCGAGGCCATCCAGGAAAGCCGGAATGCGCTCGCGGAGCAGATGGCGAAGACCTACGCCGTCGAATATACGCCAGCCGAACTGCGGCGGATCCTCGACTTCAGGGTCGGGCCCGGCGGTCAGGCGATGAAACGCCTCGACCCCAACCTGCTTGCAGCCATTGAGCGCTTCTATGGCGCCCAGGCGTCGGCGGAAGCACGGCGGCGCTTCTGCGCTGATCGCGAATGCGCACCCGCAGCCGCAGCCGCCAAGGCCGCAGCGTCCTAGACCCGCAGCGGCATCAATACGTACTGGACGTTGGCGTCGGTCGGGTCGAGGACCAGGGCCGGGTCGTTGGGACCCCCGAAGCGGAACTCGGCCTGTTCGGCGCCGATCTGGTCGGTGACGTCGAGCAGGTAGCGGGCGTTAAACGACAGCTCGAAGGCCTCGCCGTCGTAATCGACCTCGACCTCTTCGACCGCCTGGCCAGCTTCCATGTTGCGGACCGTCAGGATCACCCGGCCCGGCTCAATCGCCATGCGCACCGAGCGGCTCTTCTCGGCCGAGATGGTGGCGACGCGGTCCACCGCCTGGGCGAACAGCTTGTTGTCGACCATCATCACCCGGTTGTTGTCCTTGGGGATGACGCGGCTGTAGTCGGGGAAGTTGCCGTCGATGACCTTCGAGGTCAGGGCGGCGCCCGAGAAGTCGAGACGCAGCTTTTGTGGGCTGACCTGCAGATCGACGCTCTCACCGGCGTCCTCCAGCAGGCGTCGAGCTTCGCTGATGGTCTTGCGGGGCACGATGACACCGGGCGTCCCGGCCGAACCCTCCGGCGCCGCCATCTCGGCCAGGGCCAGACGGTGACCGTCGGTGGCCACGGCGCGCAGCTTCTGCACGCCATTGTCCACCACCGTGTGGAGATAGAGGCCGTTCAGATAGTAGCGGGTCTCCTCGGTGGAGATCGCAAAGCGGGTCTTGTCGATCAGGCGGATCAGGTCGCCGACATCGACGGCGATCGGCGCCGACAGGCCATCAGACGACATCACCGGGAAGTCGCCGGCCGGCAGCACCGGCAGGTTGAAGCGCGAACGGCCAGCCGCCACCGTCAGGCGCGGATCCTCGCCGGTGAAGCTGAGGGAGACATCGGCCCCCTCGGGCAGCTTGCGCACGATTTCATAGAGGGTGTGGGCGGGCGCGGTGATCTGACCGGGCTGATCGACCTGGGCGAAGGCCTGGTCGATGATCTCCATGTCGAGATCGGTGGCTGAGAAGGTCAGCCGGTCGCGCTCGGCCGACAGCAGCACATTGGACAGGATCGGGATGGTGTTGCGGCGTTCGACGGCGCTCTGCACATGCCCCAGCGCCTTCATCAGCGCCGCCCGTTCGATCGTAAGCTTCATGGTCTCGTCCGAATCTCCATGCGCCGACGCATCTATGCGTCGTCGCCCCCAACGCTGGAGGGACTTGCGACATTAGCCAAAATCCCGGCGCGGGAAAGGGGCTGTCGGCAAGTGATAGGGGATGATCAGGCGGATGCTATGTCGAAGCGCACCGATGAGCGGCCGAAGTCGACGGCGACGGTGGTGAACTGGGTCAGCAGATCAATGCCCAGCATGATGGTCGGGGTGTCATGTAGATCCCAGAGCTTGAAGATCGGCATGTCAGTGAAGACCACCGGGACATTGCCGAGCGTCAGGCCTCCAAGCCGGATGAACGGCAAGGCCAGTTGCTGTCCAGAGAACGATTCGCCGGCAATGGAGATCATCCGGACGTTCACGGCGTTCTGACGTGAGCTGGGGTCGAGGCGCTCGATCAGGTTGCGCAGCGAGGTATTGCCCAGCGAGAACTGCGAGCCGGAATCGATCATCGCGCTGATCTTCCGCCCGCTGATATCGGCGTCGACGATGGTCAGTTGTCCTGACTTGCGCCGCGCCGGCACCACCACCCGGTTCCGGCCGCTGTTCTCGGCGCGCGATTTTGTGATCTCGAGCGTGTTGCCGGAGAAACCGAAGACCAGCCGCTGCCCCTTCAGCCAGTCGATGCCGAGCACGCCGTCGATGTCGAAGCCGCCCATCGGCAGCACCGGCGCCTCGACCTTCTTGCGGATACGCGTGCCGATATCGAGCTGATCGATCATTACGCTGGGCCGGGCGCGCCGCCCGACGATGGTGTTGACCATCAGTTCGCGCCCGCGCGGCAAGGCCTGCGACGCCGCCAGCTTCTCGGACACGCAGGAGACATTGGCGCCGGTGTCCACCATGAAGCGGAACGGCCCCTTGCCGTTGATCATCACCGGGGCGGTGACCTGTTCGAAGAGTTCGCGGGTGACCGCGATCTGGGTCGGGGTCTCGTCAGGATCGACGGCGAGCGCCGGCGCGGTTGGAGGCGGTGGCGGCGCAGGAGAGTTGGCGGGGATCGGATCCTGAACGGAGGCGACAGCGGGACCCGCTAACAGCACGCCGCCAGCCGCGGCGAACTGCCCAAGAGCACGTCGGCGAGTCTGTGACCCGACCAGCACGTTTTCCATCCCTTATGACCTGGGACGAAGCCTACGCCTCTGCTTGAAATCGGTCAATTTTTCTAATGCGTTAGCCCGGCGCGTCTCGCCCGCGCCGTTGTCTCGACGGGGCGGGCGGCGCAAACCTATTCGGGCGGCGAAGAGCCTTCTTCCGTCGCCATCAGGGTTTCGGCGATGGCGCCCATCAGCAGGCGCTGATTGCCCTCCGGCAGGGCGTCGACATAGTCCATCAGCCGCCCGGCCAACTCCTCCAGCCGGACGTCGGCTTCCTGGGTGTCCTTGGACACCGAGCCGACCAGTTCGATGGCGACGAGGGCCACCACGTCGGCGACCTCGCGGACGGTGACTGTGGTGGTCTCGAGATCGACCACCGCTCTAAGCGCGCGTATCGACGGAGCCGCCGGAGCCGTCGCCGTCGTTGGCCGCATAGGGATTGGCGCCCGAAGAGCCGTCGCCGCCCGAACCTTCGCCGGTCGACCCCTTGGCCGCGACGACCACCATGGCCGGACGGATCAGGCGACCGAGCAGATCGTAGCCGGGCTGCAGCACCTGGATGACGCCGCCGGCCGCGACCTCGGTGGAGGGCTGCTCCATCATCGCCTGGTGTTGATGCGGATCGAACTTCTCGCCCTTGGCGGGGTCGATCTTCTTGAGGCCGTTGTTCTCGAAAGCGGCCTGCAGCGCCTTCTCGGTCATCTCCATGCCGACCACGAAGTTCTTCAGCACCGGATCGGCGCTTTCGTGCGGGCTGGCCAGGGCGCGGGCCAGGGTGTCGGCGACGGTCAGCAGATCGCGACCGAACTTCTGGATGGCGTAGGCGCGCGCGTCATTGGCCTCGCGCTCGGCGCGGCGCTTGGTGTTCTCCGCTTCGGCGGCCACCCGCAGGACCTGATCCTTCAGCGCCTGGTTCTCGGCGCGCAGGGCCAGCAGTTCTTCGGCCGCGGCGTCCGCGACTTCGTTGAACTCTTCGGCCGGCGTTTGATCGTCGGACATCTTCTAATCCTCTACGTGTTCGTCACCTGGGACAGGACGCGGGCGGTATAGTCCACCAGCGGTATGACCCGGGCATAGTTTAGGCGGGCGGGACCGATTACGCCGATCGCGCCCAGCACCTTCTGCCGGCCCGTCATATAGGGCGCGGCGATCACTGCGGAACCCGAAAGGGAAAAGAGTCGCGTTTCGGCGCCGATGAAAATCCGCACGCCCTGGGCCTCGCGGACGTCGTCGAGCAAACCGATAAGCTGTTCCTTTTGTTCAAGATCGTCGAACAGCATCCGCACCCGCTCAAGGTCGTCGAGCGTCTCGCGATCATGCAGCAGGTTGGCGCGGCCGCGGACGATGAGGGCGCGCTGGGCGTCCTCGCCGCCGCCCCAGGCGGCCATGCCGTCCTCGACCAGACGCGCGGCGGCCTCGTTCAACTGCCGACGGGCGTCGTCGAGCTCGGTGCGGATTTCGGCGCCGGCCTCGCCCAGGGTGCGGCCGCGCAGCCGGGCGTTCATGAAGTTGGAGGCTTCCTGCAGCGAAGACGGCGTCACGCCGGCCGCCAGCTTCATCAGCCGGTTCTCGACCACGCCGTCCTCGAAGACCATCACCGCCAGCGCCTGGTCCGCCGACAGAGCGACGAATTCCACATGCTTGACCCCGGCGTCCCGCACCGGACTGACCACCACGCCCGCGCCGCCGGCGAGCCCCGAAAGGATCGCCGTCGCCTCGTTCAGGGCCTCTTCGAAATTGCGCCCCTTGGCCGACAGCCGGGTCTCAATGGCGCGGCGGTCGTCCTCGGCGATGTCGCCGACCTCCAGCAGACCATCGACGAACAGCCGCAGCCCCGCATGAGTCGGAATGCGCCCGGCGCTCACATGCGGCGCGCCCAGCAGGCCGAGCTGAGTCAGATCCTGCATGGTGTTGCGGATCGAGGCGGAGGACAGATGGACGCCGCCCTTGGACAGGGTGCGCGAGCCCACCGGCTCTCCGGTTTCGAGATAGCCTTCGACCACGCGGCGGAAGATTTCGCGAGCGCGTTCATCGAGCTCGGCCAGCGATGGGCCGGGGAAAAGCAGCGGGGTGGTCACGACGGGGTACGGCGCTCGGTCAGAGCCATGGACTGAACCTCTTTGATCTAGGATAAGCCCGCCGGCGCAAGACGCCAGACCCAACGCCAAGGTTTCCAATGCGCCCCTCAGAACGTACCGCCGACCAGCTCCGCCTCGTGACCCTCGAAACCGGCGTCAATCGCTATGCGGAAGGCTCCTGCCTGGCGACGTTCGGCCACACCAAGGTGCTGATCACCGCGAGCGTCGAGGACCGGGTGCCCGGCTTCATGCGCGGTCGCGGCCAAGGCTGGGTGACGGCCGAGTACGGCATGCTGCCGCGCGCGACTCACACCCGCGGGCGCCGCGAGGCCTCCGAAGGCAAGCAATCGGGGCGCACGCAGGAAATCCAGCGACTGATCGGCCGCTCGCTGCGCGCCGTGGTCGATCCGGTGGCGCTGGGCGAACGCCAGATCTCGCTCGACTGCGACGTCATCCAGGCCGACGGCGGCACCCGCACCGCCGCCATCACCGGCGCCTGGGTCGCCCTGCGCATGGCGACCAAGTACCTGATGGAAGAAGGCCTGATCACCACCGACCCGATCCTCGACCAAGTGGCCGCCATTTCGTGCGGCATCTTCAAGGGCGCGCCGGTGCTGGACCTGGAATATGAAGAGGATTCCAACGCCGAGGCTGACGCCAACTTCGTGCTGACCGGCAAGGGCTCGATCGTCGAGGTCCAGGCCACCGGCGAAAAGCGCGGCTTCAGCCAGGACGAGTTCGACGGCCTGTTCTCGCTGGCGCGCAAGGGCATCAGCGAGCTGTGCATCCTGCAGCGGCAAGCTACCGGCGGCTAATCCCGGAATCAAAAAACGCCGCCCCGGGGGCGGGGGCGGCGTTTTCATCATCAATCAGTACGGCCGGCGGCGAGCGCCGCCGGATGTCGTTCTTAGAAGGCGTTCAGCAGATAGCGGAACGACGAAGCCGGCATGCGGGCCAGTTCGCGAGCGAACGGTCCCATCAGACGATCGATGAAGCTTTCAACGGCTTGGGCCATGTCCATCTCCTTGTGTGCGTTGCAGCAATTGTTGCAGCGCATATAGGGGGATGACGCTAGGTTATCAACGGTTAGACCCGCATTTTTGACGGGTGCGCTGCAATTTTTTAGCGAGCTTCGCTGCAGCGCGGCATAAAAGTCACGCTTGGCGACCGCCTTGCCGGGCGGGGTCAGTCCAGATCATCGTCCATGGGCTCATCATCAGGGCCTGGCTCATAAATGAGCAGGTCGCCCGGCTGGCAATCGAGTTCGCGGCACAGCGCCGCCAGGGTCGAGAACCGCACGGCGCGCGCCTTGCCGGTCTTGAGGATCGAAAGGTTGGCGATGGTGACGCCGACCCGGTCGGCCAGTTCAGTCAGGGACATGCGCCGCTCAAGCAGCACGCGGTCGAGATTCACACGGATCGGCATGGCTAGATCGTCAGCTCCGCTTCACGACGCAGGCGGGCGCCTTCGCGGAACACCTCGGCCAGCACGAACACAACCAGCACCGAGAACCAGGCGGTCGGGCTGAATTCCGGGCGTTGAATGTCGGCGCCCGGCAGCGCCCACATGCCAAGGCCGTAGATGACATAGCGCCCGATCTCCAGACCGGCGAGGACGAGGCCGATCACCCGCAGGCGGCGCACGTTTTCCGGATGAAAGGGGTCCCCGGCCGTCAGGGTCGCGAAGATCCTGCGCAGCCGCTCGACGATCACCAGCACGCCAGCCAGATAGAGGCCCGCGGCGGCCAGGCCGCCCAGCAGCACCGGCCCGCGCGAGATGATCTCCGCGTCACCGGCGCGAATTGAGAAGTTGTCGATCAAATCGGGGTTGAAGCTGAACAACAGGGCGGCAAGCATCATCAGCGCCACAGCCCCAAGGCCGATCCAGAGTGCGACGAAGACCACGTCCAAGATGATCTTCAGGAAGCTCGACACCGAGCCCGGCCCCAAGGCGCGCATCGCGGCCCTCCGTCCAAGAAACATCGGCTCAGACTAGGCGATCACGCCGTCAGTGACCAAGGCCGTCAGGGCGCGCTCGGGAAAGGTCATTGAGGTGATGAGCATAGCGGTCTCCACTCGCCGACCGGGATCCGTGACACCTGGCGGGGCGTTGATCCTCGATACTGGCGCATCGCTTTTCGATCAAGTTCATTATCGAAAAACGATATTAAACTTTTGCAATGCAACAAGGCCCTGGTCGGCATATGGTCCGCCGCCCCCGCATTTCAGAAGGTTTTCCAATGGCTCTGAAGCTCGAACCCGGTGCGAAACTGGTGGTCGCCACCCACAATCCGGGCAAGGCCCGAGAACTGGCGGCGATCCTGGACAATCGCTTTGAACTGGTGACGGCCGGCAGCCTGGGCCTTGGCGAGCCCGAAGAGACCGAAGCGACCTTCACCGGCAACGCCCTGCTCAAGGCCCGCGCCGCCGCCGAGGCCTCGGGCCTGATCGCCCTGGCCGACGACTCCGGCCTCTCCGTCACCGCCCTCGATGGCCAACCGGGGATTTTCTCGGCGCGCTGGGGCGGGCCGGAAAAGGACTTTGTCGGCGCGATGAAGAAGGTCGAGGCGCGGTTGGAAGAAGCCGGCGCCGACGACTACTCGGCCTGGTTCACCTGCGCCCTGGCCGTCGCCTGGCCCGGCGGCCCGGCTGTCGTGGTCGAGGGACGTGTCGACGGGACCCTGGTCTTCCCGGGCCGCGGTGATCGCGGCCACGGCTATGACCCGATCTTCCAGGCGCTTGGCCACGACATCACCTTCGGGGAGATGGACCCCGATAAGAAGGACGCTATCAGCCACCGAGCGCAGGCCTTCGCCAAGCTCAAGGCCGCCCTGCTGTGAGCGAAGTCGCGCAGGCCAAGGCGCCGCTGGGGCTCTATGTCCACTGGCCCTACTGCGCGAAGATCTGCCCCTATTGCGACTTCAACGTCTTCCGCGATCGGGGGCGCAAGGACGAACAGGCCGCTCTGTTCGCCGCCATCGCCGAAGATCTGCGCGCGCAACGCGAGCTGACCGGCGATCGGCGGCTGGTGTCGATCTTCCTGGGCGGCGGCACCCCCTCGCTGATGGATCCCACCTGGGCGGCCGAATTGATCACGCTCGCCCGGTCCCTATGGTCGCCCGACGACCCCGTCGAGGTGACGTTGGAGGCCAATCCCACCGACGCCGAGGCCGGTCACTTCGCCGCCTTCGCCCAGGCCGGCGTCGATCGCCTGTCGCTCGGCCTGCAGGCATTGGACGACGCCTCGCTGACCCTGCTCGGCCGCAACCATGACGCCGCCTCGGCGCGCCGCGCCGCGACCCTGGCCGCAAAGACCTTTCCGCGCCTGTCGCTGGACCTGATCTACGCCCGGCCGAACCAGACGCCGCAGGCCTGGCGCGAGGAGCTGACCGAGGCGATCGACCTGGGCGCCGAGCACCTGTCGCCCTACCAACTCACCATCGAAGCCGGCACCGCCTTTGAGCGCGCGGTGCGGCGCGGCCAGCTCATCCCGCCGGGCGAGGACCTGGCCGCCGACCTGTTCGAGACGACCCAATCGGTGTTGGAAAGCGCTGGCTTCACGGCCTACGAGGTATCGAACCACGCACGCGGCGTGGCCGCCAGATCGCGTCATAATCTCGTCTACTGGACCGGCGCGGACTATGTCGGCGTCGGCCCCGGCGCACATGGCCGGCTGACCCGCCAGGGCGTTCGTATCGCCACCCACGCTCACGCCAAGCCTGCCGACTACATCGCCGGCGTGCGCGAAGAGGGGACCGGTTTCGCCACCCAGGAGCGACTTACCCCGACCGAAGTCGCCGAGGAGCGGCTGCTGGCGGGCCTGCGGATCGAACAGGGCGTGAGCTTCGAGGACGTCAGCGTTCTGGGCCTTTCACCCGTCCATCCCGAGGTCGGAGAGTTGATCGCCGCGGGCCTGCTGGCACCCGATCCGGACCGCTTGCGCGCCACGCCCGCCGGCCGTCTGATCCTGGACCATGTGACGTCCAGGCTTGCGACCTG
>JAVBXP010000070.1 GCA_030824495.1 bacterium | reverse complement strand
GCGCGACGGCGGCGGGACATTCTTCTTATTCCTTACTTAGGACGCTTGGCGCCGTAGAGCGAACGACGCTGCTTGCGGTCCTTGACCCCTTGGGTGTCGAGCACGCCGCGCAGGATGTGATAGCGAACGCCGGGAAGGTCCTTCACGCGGCCCCCACGGATGAGCACGACCGAGTGCTCTTGAAGGTTATGGCCTTCGCCGGGGATGTAGCACACCGCTTCGATCCCGGTGGTCAGACGCACCTTGGCGACCTTACGAAGAGCGGAGTTCGGCTTCTTCGGGGTGGTCGTGTAGACGCGGGTGCAGACGCCACGGCGCTGAGGGCAGCCCTTAAGGGCCGGAACCTTGTTGCGCGACGGCTTGTCCTGCCGGGGCTTGCGAATGAGCTGGTTGACTGTTGGCATCTAATCTCTGCTCTGGAGGCGTGTGCCGTTTGGCCGTGGCGCCTCGAAAAAGGGTTCAGTTCGTGTCTGGTCTCGAGACCGCCCGTTGAACGCAAAAACTCGCCGGCGCGCGATCTCGTGCGTTCCGGCGGTCCTGGTCATCCGTTGCGGGAAGACCGTTCATCGGGACAAAGGAAGAATCCTCGGTCGCGAAAGGAGCGCGGTTCATACTCGCGAAGGCCCTTCTCGTCAACGCTTGCGAAAGAAACGCCTTTTCCGGCCGCTCTCGCTCGGTTTCAGCCATCAATTCGCCCCGTGAGACGCGAAACTCAAGCTCAAGGTTGCAACCCGAGGGCGTGTGATGCGGTCAGCGGACCGGCGACGGGTGACGACCATCCTGGTGGGCGCGGGAATCGCTCACCTCGGGATCTTCGCCCTTCTAGCCTCCGATCCTCCGCGACTGCGACAGGGTGATGCTCCCCCGATCTTCGTGGTCGAGGTTGTCCCCTTCGTCCTGCCGCCGCGCGTGAGGGCCCATCCAGATCTCTCCAGCCGCCCGCTTCAGTCCCGGCGAGCGATCCGAGTCGATGAAACCACGACGGTGGCGCCCCTGGTGACGCCCCATGCGCCTGCAGGAGCGGATGACCCAAGCTCTGCGCTCCTGCCCTCCCCGGCTCCCGCTGACGGTTCGGTGGCGCTGCGCAAAGCGCTGAGGAGCAGCGGTGTCGGCTGCGCCAACCCAGATTTGCTAGCCCCCGCTGAACGACAAGCATGCCTGGAGAAACTGTGCGCCTACGCGAAGGATACGTCCTTCATCCCGCCGCCGCTGGCCAAGGACAGACTTCGGGGCTTCGACGAGAAGGTCGCCGCACAGGAGCAGATGCGGATATACCGACGAACCAACATCTATCCCGGCATGCGGGAAGCCCTGAGGGCGGCCAGATGAGGCGACGCGTTCCAAGAGGCTTGTGGGTCGGCCTGTCGATCGCGGGCCACGCCGTCGTGCTCGCCATCCTGGCCACGGCCCAACCGCAATTACGCCAGGTCGAGAGCCCGCCGGTCTTCGAGGTGACGGTTGCGCCGCGGTTCCTGACGACGGCCGAGGATCGCCCCGCTCCCCGGGAGACGGCGGCCAACCGCCCGCTACGGCCGCGCCGCGCCCTGAGGCCGGACGAGACCTCCGAGGTGGCCCCGCTGATCACGCGCAACGCGCCGGCGTCGACGCCCCGAGGTGACGCCACGGCCTCGTCATTGGCGCCCGAGGCCGGTCCAACAGCCGAGCCCTCGGCCGATCTGCTGCGCAACGCCTTAAGACGCGGCGCGGTCGGATGCGCCAATCCAACCTTGCTCAGTAAGGCGGAGCGCGAGGCCTGCCTGGAGAAACTCGGGGCCGGCGCCAAGGACGCCCCGTTCATCGAGCCGCCGATGTCACGGGAGAAGCGCGCAGCCTTCGACGAGGCGGCGGCGAAGAAGCAGGCCTATCGACGCTACAAGGGTCAGAACATCCCGCCAGGCACGGTCGGCTCCGGGCTGGGCGACGACTCCGGCGCGCTCATCATTCCCTTGAGATAACGAATGCGGGACGTGGCCAATGGCCGGCCACGTCCCCTCGCCTAGCCTCCGACCGGCAGATGCTTGGCGAGGAAATCCTCGATCGCCTCGCTACACCCTGGCGACAGTTCGGCAACCGTTGGTTGCTCACAGTGCATCGGTGCGCATACGAAAACGGCCCGGGATCGCTCCCGGGCCGTTCCGTAGGACTTCCGATTGGAAGAGGTCTTAGCTCTAGACCTTCTCCGCCTCGGCATCGACGGCGATGATGTCCGGAAGCGGCTCCATGGCCTCTTCGCGGCTGGCCGACAGGGCTTCGTCGCGCTTGGCGGCGATGCGCTGCAGGTTCCGGAGGTACGAACCCGTACCGGCCGGGATCAGACGGCCGACGATGACGTTTTCCTTCAGGCCTTCCAGGGTGTCGCTCTTGCCCTGCACCGAAGCCTCGGTGAGCACGCGAGTGGTTTCCTGGAACGACGCGGCCGAGATGAAGCTGCGGGTCTGCAACGACGCCTTGGTGATGCCGAGCAGGACGGGTTGAGTGATCGCCGGGCGACCGCCGCGGGCTTCAGCCTTGGCGTTCTCCTCGTTGATCTCCGTCATGTCCAGGTGGTCGCCCTTGAGCAGGCCGGTGTCGCCCGGCTCGAGGATTTCACCCTTCTGCAGCATCTGACGAACGATCGTTTCGATGTGCTTGTCGTTAATCGGCACGCCCTGGAGGCGATAGACCTCCTGGATCTCGTCGACCAGGAACTCGGCCAGCGCCTCGATGCCCAGGATGCGCAGGATGTCGTGCGGATCCGGGTTGCCGTCGATCAGGTACTCGCCCTTGCGGATGATGTCCCCGTCATGGACGGCGATGTGCTTGCCTTTCGGGATCAGGAACTCGACCGGTTCGCCACCATCCTCGGGGGTGATCTTGATCCGGCGCTTGTTCTTGTAGTCCCGACCGAATTCGACGCGGCCGTCCATCTCGGCGATGACCGCGCAGTCCTTCGGACGGCGGGCTTCGAAGAGTTCGGCGACGCGCGGCAGACCACCGGTGATGTCCCGGGTCTTGGCGCTTTCCGTGGAGACGCGGGCCAGAACTTCACCTGGCTTGATCTCGTCGCCGTCGCCAACCGAAAGAATGGCGCCGACCGGCAGGAGGTAACGAGCCTCACCGCCGTTGGAAATGCGCATGTAGGCGCCGTCGTTCCCGATCACCGACATGGCCGGACGCAGGTCCGAGCCCTTGGTCGATGCGCGCCAGTCGATGACCACGCGGTTGGAAATGCCGGTGGCTTCATCGGCTTCTTCACGGACCGAGACGTTCTCGACCAGGTCCTCGAAGCGGACCTTGCCGCCCACTTCGGAGATGATCGGGTTCGAGTAGGGGTCCCATTCGGCGAGGCGTTGGCCGCGCTTGACCTTGTCGCCTTCCTTAACCCGCAGGCGAGCGCCGTAAGGCGGCTTGTAGGTTTCACGGTCCTTGCCATCGACCTGCACGATGATTTGCAGGTTGCGGCTCAGGACCACGAAGTCGCCGTCAGGAGCCTGGACGGTCATGCCGCCCACGATCCGAGCGACACCCTCGTTGCCGGTTTCGAAGAACGACTGCTCGGCCACCTGGGCCGTACCGCCGATGTGGAAGGTCCGCATGGTCAGCTGGGTGCCCGGCTCGCCGATGGATTGGGCGGCGATGACGCCGACCGCTTCACCGATGTTGACCGGAGTACCGCGGGCCAGGTCGCGGCCGTAGCAGGCGCCGCAGACGCCGACCTTGGCTTCGCAGGTCAGTACCGAACGCACCTTGATCGACTGGACGCCAACCTTGTCGACGAGATCGCACATGTTCTCGTCGAAATAGGTGTCGGCCGGAGCGATGACTTCACCGGTGCCCGGATCCTTCACGTCTTCGGCCGAGAAGCGGCCGAGGACCCGCAGGCCCAGCGAGACGAGGACGTCGCCGCCCTCCACCACCGCCCGCAGGGTGATGCCCCGGGTGGTGCCGCAGTCTTCCTCGTTGATGATGCAGTCCTGCGCCACGTCGACCAGACGACGCGTCAGATAGCCGGAGTTGGCGGTCTTCAGCGCGGTGTCGGCCAGGCCCTTACGAGCGCCGTGGGTGGAGTTGAAGTACTCCTGGACGGACAGGCCTTCCTTAAAGTTCGAGATGATCGGCGTTTCGATGATTTCACCCGACGGCTTGGCCATCAGGCCGCGCATCCCGCCGAGCTGCTTCATCTGGGCTTGCGAGCCACGAGCGCCGGAGTTGGCCATCATGAAGATCGAGTTGATCTCCTTTTCACGGCCGTTCTCGTCCTTCTCGGCGGTCGAGATTTCCAACATCATTTCGTCCGCGACGCGGTCGGTGGCCTTGGCCCACGCGTCAACGACCTTGTTGTACTTCTCGCCCTTGGTGATCAGGCCGTCGGCGTACTGTTGCTCGTACTCTTCAACCAGCGCGCGGGTCTGAGCCACGATCGGCTTCTTCCGCTCAGGGATGATGATGTCATCCTTGCCGAAGGAAATGCCGGCCTTGGCCGCTTCCTTGAAGCCCAGCGCCATCATCTGGTCGGCGAAGATGACCGTCGCCTTCTGACCGCAGTGGCGATAGACGGCGTCGATCAGGTTGCCGATTTCCTTCTTGGTCAGGTTCTTCTCAAGAAGGCGGTGGCCGATCGCCGGGTGGTGCGGGAACAGCGCCACGATCTTCATCCGGCCAGGCGTCGTATCGATCACCTTGCGGACCAGCTCACCCTCGGCGTTCATTTCCGAGTGGCGGGCTTTGATCTTGGTGTGGAGCGTCACGACCTTGGCGTCGAGCGCCGCGTCGATTTCGCCCAGGTCCGCGAACAGCTTGCCTTGGCCAGGCTCATTATCCTTGGCCAGCGACAGGTAGTAGAGACCCAGAACGATATCCTGCGACGGCACGATGATCGGGCGACCATTGGCGGGCGACAGGATGTTGTTCGTCGACATCATCAGCACGCGCGCTTCAAGCTGGGCTTCCAGCGAGAGCGGGACGTGGACGGCCATCTGGTCGCCGTCGAAGTCGGCGTTGAAGGCGGCGCAGACCAGCGGGTGAAGCTGGATGGCCTTACCTTCGATCAGCTTCGGCTCGAACGCCTGGATGCCCAGACGGTGAAGCGTCGGCGCGCGGTTCAGCAGGACCGGGTGCTCGCGGATAACCTCGTCGAGGATATCCCAGACCGCCGGCTGCTCGCGTTCCACCATCCGCTTGGACTGCTTGACGGTGCCCGACAGGCCCTTGGCGTCCAGACGCGCATAGATGAACGGCTTGAACAGCTCGAGCGCCATCTTCTTTGGCAGGCCGCACTCGTGCAGCTTCAGTTCCGGACCGACGACGATGACCGAACGGCCCGAATAGTCGACGCGCTTGCCGAGCAGGTTCTGACGGAACCGGCCTTGCTTACCCTTCAGCATGTCGGCCAGCGACTTCAGCGGACGCTTGTTGGCGCCGGTGATGACGCGACCGCGACGGCCGTTGTCGAACAGGGCGTCGACGGCTTCCTGCAGCATCCGCTTTTCGTTGCGGATGATGATGTCAGGCGCGCGCAGTTCGATCAGGCGCTTCAGGCGGTTGTTCCGGTTGATCACCCGGCGGTAGAGGTCGTTCAGGTCGGACGTGGCGAAGCGGCCGCCGTCCAGCGGGACCAGCGGGCGCAGTTCCGGCGGGATCACCGGGACCACGGAGAGGATCATCCATTCGGCCTTGTTGCCGCTTTCGATGAAGCTCTCGATCAGCTTCAGACGCTTGGACGTCTTCTTCAGCTTCATTTCCGACGTGATGGTGAGGAGTTCCTCACGCAGACGGTCGGCTTCCTTCGGCAGGTCGATGGCCTTCAGCAGGCCCTGGACTGCTTCGGCGCCAATCTCGGCGGTGAAGCTGTCGTCCCCGAACTCCTCCTGGTAGCGCATGTAGTCGTCTTCCGAGAGCAGCTGATGCAGCTTCAGCGGCGTCAGGCCCGGCTCGGTAACGATGTAGTATTCGAAGTAGAGGACCCGCTCGATGTCCTTCAGGGCCATGTCTAGCATCATCGAGATGCGGCTCGGCAGGGACTTCAGGAACCAGATGTGGGCGACCGGCGAAGCCAGTTCGATGTGGCCCATCCGCTCGCGGCGAACGCGCGCGAGGGTGACCTCGACGCCGCACTTCTCGCAGATGATGCCCTTGTACTTCATGCGCTTGTACTTGCCGCACAGGCACTCGTAGTCCTTGGTCGGGCCAAAGATGCGCGCGCAGAACAGGCCATCGCGTTCCGGCTTGAACGTCCGGTAGTTGATGGTTTCCGGCTTCTTGATCTCGCCGAACGACCACGAACGGATCTTTTCAGGCGAAGCCAGAGCGATACGGATACGGTCGAAGGTCGGAGCGGCCTGGACCGGATTGAAGATATTCAGGACTTCCTGGTTCATCGATTTTCCAGTTCGTCAGCATTTCCAGAGGCGGTGAGGAGGAGCTGACGGCCCCTCCCCTCGCACATTCGGTAGAAGTCGGAGCCGGCGTTAGCCGTTCTCCAGCTCCACATTCAGGCCCAGCGAACGCATTTCCTTCACGAGAACGTTGAAGCTCTCCGGAATGCCGGCTTCGAAGGTATCGTCGCCGCGGACGATGGACTCGTAGACCTTGGTACGACCAGCCACGTCGTCGGACTTCACCGTCAGCATTTCCTGCAGGGTGTAGGCCGCGCCGTAAGCTTCCAGAGCCCACACTTCCATTTCCCCGAAGCGCTGACCGCCGAACTGCGCCTTACCGCCCAGCGGCTGCTGGGTGACGAGCGAGTACGGACCGATCGAACGGGCGTGGATCTTGTCGTCGACCAGGTGGTGCAGCTTCAGCATGTAGATGTAGCCGACCGTGACCGGACGCTTGAACTGCTCGCCAGTCTGGCCATCGTACAGGATCGACTGGCCCGAACGCGCCAGGCCGGCCTTCTCCAACAGGTTCTCGATGTCGTCGATGTGGGCGCCGTCGAAGACCGGGGTCGCGAACGGCACGCCCTTCGACAGGTTCTTGGCCAGTTCGATCAGCTCTTCCGTCGTATCGGGAAGCTCCTGGTCGGGGCCGTAGATGTCGCGCAGGTGATCAAGCAGAGCCTGCTTCTGACCGCCATTCTGCCAAGCTTCGAGAAGATCGGCGATCTGCTTGCCGAGGCCGGCAGCCGCCCATCCGAGGTGGGTTTCGAAGATCTGACCAACGTTCATCCGCGAAGGCACGCCCAGCGGGTTCAGAACGATGTCAACGTGCTGGCCGCTTTCCAGGTACGGCATGTCCTCGATCGGAAGGATCTTGGAGATGACACCCTTGTTGCCGTGACGGCCGGCCATCTTGTCCCCGGGCTGAAGCTTGCGCTTCACGGCCACGAAGACCTTGACCATCTTCATCACGCCAGGCGGCAGTTCGTCACCGCGCTGCAGCTTGTCGACCTTGTCCTCGAAGCGACGGTCCAGACGCTTGCGGGCCTCGTCGAACTGACGGCGCATGGCCTCCAGCTCGCCCATGGCCTTTTCGTCGTCCATGGCGATCTGCCACCACAGACCCGGCGCGATCTCTTCCAGCTTCTCGGCGGTGACTTCGCCGCGGCCCAGGCCCTTGGGGCCGGAGACGGCGGTCTTGCCGACGATCAGGTCGCGAAGACGCGAGGTCATGTTGCGGTTCAGGATCGCGAACTCGTCGTCGCGGTCCTTGCCCAGGCGGTCGATCTCGGCGCGCTCGATCGCCATGGCGCGTTCGTCCTTGTCGACGCCGTGACGGTTGAACACACGAACTTCGACGATGGTGCCGGCCACGCCAGGCGGCAGGCGCAGCGAGGTGTCGCGAACGTCCGAAGCCTTTTCACCGAAGATGGCGCGCAGGAGCTTTTCTTCCGGCGTCATCGGGCTTTCGCCCTTCGGGGTCACTTTGCCGACCAGAATATCGCCCGGCAGGACTTCGGCGCCGATCGCCACGATGCCCGCTTCGTCGAGGTTGCGCAGGGCTTCCTCGCCGACGTTCGGGATGTCGCGGGTGATCTCTTCCGGACCCAGCTTGGTGTCGCGGGCCATGACCTCGAATTCCTCTAGGTGGATCGAGGTGAAGATGTCGTCGCGCACGATGCGCTCGGAGATCAGGATCGAGTCCTCGAAGTTGTAGCCGTTCCACGGCATGAACGCGACGAGGGTGTTGCGACCCAGAGCCAGTTCACCCAGGTCGGTCGACGGACCGTCGGCGATCACGTCGCCGGTCGCCACCTTGTCGCCCACGCGCACCAGCGGACGCTGGTTGATGCAGGTCGAGGTGTTCGAACGCTGGAACTTCTGCAGGCGATAGATGTCGACGCCGGCCTTGGTCGGGTCGGTTTCGCCGGTGGCGCGGATAACGACGCGAGTACCGTCGATCTGCTCGACCACGCCGGCGCGGCGAGCGACGACGACGGCGCCGGAGTCCACGGCCACGATGGCTTCCATGCCGGTGCCGACCAGCGGCGCATCCGATTGGATGAGCGGCACGGCCTGCTTCTGCATGTTCGAGCCCATGAGGGCGCGGTTGGCGTCATCGTTTTCGAGGAAGGGGATCAGCGACGCGGCGACCGAAACGACCTGCTTGGGCGACACGTCCATCAGATCGACGTCGGCCTTCGGCAGCAGCGAAGGTTCGCCGTTGATCCGGCCGGGGACCAGGTCCTCGACGATCTCGCCGTTTTCCAACTTGATGTTGGCCTGGGCGATGACGTGCTTGGCCTCTTCCATGGCCGACATGTAGACGACCTCTTCGGTCGTCTTGCCGTCCTTGATCCGACGGTAGGGGCTCTCGATGAAGCCGTATTTGTTCACCACGGCGTGGGTGGCGAGCGAGTTGATCAGGCCGATGTTCGGGCCTTCCGGCGTTTCAATCGGGCAGATCCGGCCGTAGTGGGTCGGGTGCACGTCGCGAACTTCGAAGCCGGCGCGCTCACGGGTCAGACCGCCCGGGCCAAGCGCCGAGAGACGGCGCTTGTGGGTGATTTCCGAGAGCGGGTTGGTCTGGTCCATGAACTGCGAGAGCTGCGAGGATCCGAAGAACTCGCGCACGGCGGCGGCCGCCGGCTTCGCATTGATCAGGTCGTGCGGCATGACCGTGTCGATATCGACCGAGCTCATGCGTTCCTTGATGGCGCGCTCCATGCGGAGCAGGCCGACGCGGTATTGGTTTTCCAGCAGCTCGCCGACCGAACGGACCCGGCGGTTGCCGAGGTTGTCGATGTCGTCGATTTCGCCCTTGCCGTCGCGCAGGCCCACCAGGGTCTGCAGAACCGCCAGCACGTCTTCCTTACGCAGGATGCGCACGTCGTCGGGGCAATCCAGCTCCAGACGCATGTTCATCTTCACGCGGCCGACCGACGAGAGGTCGTAGCGCTCGCCGTCGAAGAACAGCGACTTGAACATCGCCTCGGCGGCTTCCACCGTCGGCGGCTCGCCCGGACGCATGACGCGATAGATGTCGAACAGCGCGTCTTCGCGGGCGTTGTTCTTGTCGATCCGCAGGGTGTTGCGGATGTAGGCGCCCATGGTCGTTTCATCGACGTCGAGGATGTCGAGGTCGGTGAAGCCTTGGTCTTCCAGGCCCTGCAGGACGGTGGCGTCCAGCTCGTCGCCGGCTTCGGCGTAGATTTCGCCGGTTTCGAAGTTCACGAGGTCGCGAGCCAGATAGCGGCCGTTGAGCGCTTCGGGAGCCAGCAGCAGGGTCTTCAGACCCGCGTCGGCGAACTTCTTGGCGTTACGCGCGGAAATCTTCTGGCCGGCCGGGGCGATCTCTTCGCCGGTCTCGGCGTCGATCAGCGGATAGTCCGGCTTGGCTCCACGCCAGCGCTCGGCCTTGTAGGGCGCGGTCCAGCCGGCGGCGCCCTTCTTCGGGTCGGTGCGCTTTTCGTAGGTGACGGTCTCGTAGAAGGTGGAGAGGATCTCCTCCCCGTCCATGCCCAGGCTCATCAGGAACGTGGTGGCGGGCAGCTTACGGCGACGGTCGATACGGACGTAGACCACGTCCTTGGCGTCGAACTCGAAGTCGAGCCACGAGCCGCGGTACGGGATGACGCGAGCGGCGAAGAGCAGCTTGCCCGACGCGTGGGTCTTGCCCTTGTCGTGGTCGAAGAACACGCCCGGCGAACGGTGCATCTGCGAGACGATGACCCGCTGCGTACCGTTGACGATGAAGGTGCCCTTCTCGGTCATGAGCGGGATATCGCCCATGTAGACGTCCTGCTCCTTGATGTCCTTCACGGAGCGGGCGCCGGTCTCTTCATCGGTTTCGAACACGATGAGGCGCAGCTTGACCTTCAGCGGCGCGGCATAGGTCATGTCCCGCTGGACGCATTCCTCGACGTCGTACTTCGGCTCTTCGAACTCGTACGAAACGTATTCCAGCACGGCGCGTTCGTTGAAGTCCTTGATCGGGAAGACCGACCGGAAGACCGCCTCGATACCCTCTTCGCGGCGATCGCCAGCGCGGGTCTCGCGTTGCAGGAATTGTTCGTAGGAAGAGCGCTGAACCTCGATGAGGTTCGGCATTTGCACGGCTTCGGGGATGCGGCCGAAAGACTTACGGATCCGCTTTTTTCCGGTGAAGGATTGCGCCATTTTGTTCCCTTGAGCGACGCGCAGAACGGTTTCCGCGCGTCAGGTCGTGTTGTCCTGCGTCCACCCTCGAACGCCCTTGCGGGCGCCGGACGCTGGAAGCCCCTGTTTCGCCAGGGGCGCTCCCTCGCATGGCCGGAGGGCGACGGGCCATGCCTCGGAGCGTACGCGCGCGAAAAGTCGCCACTGCGACGAATCGTAAATTTCGCGAAGAGGGCTAATTAGGCTTTTTGCACGGAATAGGGAAGCCCCCTTTCCAAAGAAAGTGGGATGGCGCCGCCGGCGGCCCTGCGCCGCCCCTATCTGTCCCGTCCGGGGACAAGCCCGGATCGTCGCTATCGATCTCGCGTCGGGACCTTCTCGTCAACCGAGGAAGTCGCTTGACGCGTGGCCGCAGGAGCGCCGTCCACAGGAAAGCATCATACTGGCCAGGGGCGCCTGATACCTGCGCATCGATGGCGGCGGTCCCAACGAAAACGGGCCCGGAGGTTTCCCTCCGGGCCCGTTCGACAACGCGAGAAACTCGCGAGGTCGTTCTTACTTCACTTGGACGGTCGCGCCGGCTTCGGTCAGCTTCTTGGCGACTTCGTCGGCAACTTGCTTCGAAACGTTTTCGACGACGTTCTGCGGAGCGCCTTCGACCAGGTCCTTGGCTTCCTTCAGGCCGAGGTCCGGACGGACGCCGCGGACTTCCTTAATCACGTTGATCTTCTTGTCGCCACCGGCGGTCAGAACAACGGTGAACTCGGTTTGCTCTTCGACGGCTTCGGCCGGAGCAGCGGCGCCAGCAGCGGCGACGGCGACCGGAGCGGCGGCGGAGACGCCCCACTTTTCTTCGAGCAGCTTGGAGAGATCAGCGGCTTCGAGGACGGTCAGGGTGGAGAGTTCTTCGACCAGCTTTTCGAGCTTCGACATGTGTGTGTGTCCTTAGGGAATTGAAGTGTGTGTTCGGGAATGACGATCAGGCGGCGTCTTTGGCGGCATAAGCGCCGAAGACACGAGCGAGCTGGCCGGCCGGAGCCTGCAGAACGCCAGCGACCTTGGTGGCCGGGGCTTGCAGAAGGCCGATGATCTTGCCGCGGAGCTGGTCGAGGGACGGCAGCGTCGCAAGCGCGCTGACGGCCTTTTGGTCCAGGACCTCGGTGCCCATGAACCCGCCGATGATGGTGAACTTCTCGTTCCCCTTGGCGAATTCAGCAGTGATCTTGGCGGCGGAGACAGGGTCCGGCGCATAGGCGATGGCGACAGGGCCGGTGAAGAGGGCGTCGCCCGCTTCGCCGATCGAACCGTCCAGAGCCTTTTGAGCCAGGGTGTTCTTCACCACCTTCAGCTGGGCGCCTTCCTTGCGGAGGCGGCCACGAAGATCAGTCATTTCCGCAACGGTCAGACCCAGGTTGTGGGTCACGACCACGGCGCCGGCGTCGGCGAAGACGCCCTTAAGCGTCTCGATCGACTCCTGCTTTTGAGCGCGGTCCATTGCGGTCTCCATACTCAGGTTGGCCGCCGGACGATTCCGACGACCGCAGCAGACGACCCATGCGAAGGCGAACCCCCACGCGGATCGTTTAAGCCTGTCCTTTGAGAGAAGCCGCAGTTCACGCGCCCATCGAAGCCGATGGTCGGCGGAACTTCATCTTCCCGTCTCCCTGTGCTTGAGGAAGGGCTCTTCCTCGCGTCACGGATCCGGGCGGCCCCCGGTTCCCCACAGTTCTTGGACAGGATCGGGGAGCAAGCCCCCCGTCCACGCCTCCCCTTGCGGAGAGACGAAACTCTTGAAGGCGCGGCCTTTACACGCTCATGGGCGATAACACAACCGCGCTGTCAGCGCCGGGGCCTGGTGGCGATCACCGCGGTCGTCAACATCACCGCGTAACACCACAGCACGAACGCCCCGAACAGCGGCGCGTGGCTGACCGGGAAGTTCGGCAGGACGTGGCCGAACAAGGCCGTAACGCCTGCATCCAGCAGCATTTGCGGGGCCACGAAGGCGACCAGGGTTCCTAGCCGATGCGTCGGCGTGACCTTGCGAACGAAGAACAGCGTGGCGATCACCAGGCCCGCGCCGGACACCGCCCCGCTGATCAACAACGTCCAGGCGGGTCGGTCCACCCAGGCCGAGGGCAGCAGCCGTAGAATCAGCGTCGAGACCGCCCAGACGAACGAACCCCGCGCCGCGAACCACAGATAGAGCGCCAGCGGCGAGGCGCCCTCTCCCACCAGAGGCAGTGAACGCGCGAGCCGACCCAATTGGCTTTCCTCTTCCCGTTCCAAGCCTTCACCCCCTCCTTGTCGTCGGGTTGGGCGAGCTTAGCCTTGGTGGAGGCAAAGAAAAGGGGCGCAGCGTTTCCGCTGCGCCCCTGATCGAAAGTCTTGGAAGAGTTAGGTGGCTTAGACGCCGACCGAACCGGTTTCCACCTTGAAGCCCGGGCCCATCGTCGAGGACAGGCTGATCTTCTTGATGTAGGTGCCCTTGGCGCCCGACGGCTTGGCCTTGTTGAGCGCGTCAACCAGAGCCCGCACGTTGATCAGCAAGGCTTCTTCAGTGAAGCTGGCCTTGCCGATACCGGCGTGGATGATGCCGGTCTTTTCAGTGCGGAACTCGATGGCGCCGCCCTTGGCGTCCTTCACGGCTTGACCGACGTTCGGGGTCACCGTGCCGACGCGCGGGTTCGGCATCAGGCCGCGCGGGCCCAGCACCTTACCCAGACGGCCGACGAGGGCCATCATGTCCGGCGTGGCGATCACGCGGTCGAATTCCATGAAGCCGCCTTGGATGCGCTCCACCAGCTCTTCGCCACCGACGATGTCGGCGCCGGCGGCTTCGGCTTCGGCCGCCTTGGCGTCCTTGGCGATGACGGCGACGCGAACGTCGCGGCCGGTGCCCGAGGGCAGCGAGACCACGCCGCGGACCTGTTGGTCGGCGTGACGCGGGTCGACGCCCAGGTTGACGGCGATCTCGATGCTTTCGTCGAACTTCGCCTTGGCGTTTTCACGCACCAGCTTCACGGCGGCTTCGACGGGATGGGCGACGCTGCGGTCACCGGTCCAGGCTTGAATGCGCTTGGCTTGCTTGCTCATCGCTTAGGCCTCCACGATTTCGAGGCCCATCGAGCGCGCGGAGCCCTCGATGATCTTGGCGGCGGCGTCAACGTCGTTGGCGTTGAGGTCTTTCATCTTCTTTTCGGCGATCTCGATCAGCTGAGCGCGCGAGATCGAACCGGCGACGGCGCGGCCCGGCTCCTTGGAGCCCGACTTCAGACCAAGCGCTTGCTTGATGTAGTGGGTCGCGGGCGGGGTCTTCGTGATGAAGGTGAAGGACTTATCCTGATAGACGGTGATCACCGTCGGCAGGGGGGTGCCCTTGGCTTCCTTCTCGGTGCGCGCGTTGAACTCCTTGCAGAAGCCCATGATGTTCACGCCGCGCTGACCGAGCGCCGGCCCGATGGGCGGCGAAGGGGTGGCGGAGCCCGCGGGCACCTGCAGCTTGATATAGCCCAAAATCTTTTTGGCCATTTTCTCCTCTTTGACCGGACGCCCGGTCTGTTGAGCCGTGGTGCGGGGCTAGGTGACCCTCCCCTCCCACGGATTTGAAACCCGGCCCAATAGCGGGCCGGGGCAGTTCGATCAGGCGATCTTCTCGACCTGACCGTATTCGAGCTCGACCGGGGTGGCGCGTCCGAAGATCGACACGGTCACACGCAGGCGAGTGCGTTCCTCGTCGACCTGCTCCACCGAGCCGTTGAAGCTCGCGAAGGGGCCGTCGGTGACACGGACTTGTTCGCCGATCTCGAAGGAGATGGTGGGCTTCGGCCGCTCCACGCCTTCTTCGATGGCGCCGATGATGCGGGCGACTTCCTTGTCGGAAACCGGCATGGGCTTGGAGCCCGAACCGAGGAAGCCCGTCACCTTCGGAGTGTTCTTAATGAGGTGGTAGGCCTCGTCGGTGAGCTCCATCTTCACCAGGACGTAGCCTGGGAAGAACTTGCGCTCGGCGTTGACCTTACGGCCGCGACGGATTTCGACCACGTCCTCGGTCGGGACCAGGATGTCGGAGAAGGTCTCCTCCAGGCCCTGGCTCTTGGCCTGTTCGCGGATCGATTCGGCCACCTTTTTCTCGAAGTTCGAGTAGGCGTGGACGATGTACCACTTGTGGCGCGGATTGGGAGCGGTGGGGGTCTCGGCGTTCATGTCTCTCTTAACCCCCGTTAGCGAGCTTGAGCAGCAGGTTCATTCCCGAACCCAGCACCCAGTCGACCACCAGGAAGAACAGCGAAGCCAAGACCACCATGATCCCGACCATCACCGAGGTGATCCAGGTCTCTTTACGCGTGGTCCAGGTGATCTTGCGGGCTTCAGCGCGAACTTCGCGGAAAAACTGAGCTGGGCTCGTGCGCTTCTTCTTCGCAGGCGCAGCCTGCGCCAGAGCCGACGCAGGGGCGATCGCCGCTGCCGTTTTGGCGGCGCGGTTCTTCATCGCTTGCGGGGACGAACCCGGTTTCCTAGCCATCAGGCTCTTACGACTCTCTTCATGTGGGCGGCGGACCTCCGCGCCCGGCGTACTCATATAGGGTGGCAGGAGTGGAGGGATTCGAACCCCCGGCCCTCGGTTTTGGAGACCGATGCTCTACCAGCTGAGCTACACTCCTACTGCCCTGCCCTCGCGGGCCGGACTTCGAGCAATGAACAATACGCCGGGGGACTGCTTGCCCACCGGCGCGAGAGGCTCATCGCCGAAGCCGGGTCGTTTAGCAGCCGACTCCCGCAGTCGCAAGGCCGCGATCAGCCATCACGACTTCAAATGACAGCTTTCGGATCGAAGCGGCGACACAACGCGTTGAGGTGACCAACGTCATTGAGGATTCCCATGCCCAATCCCGCCGACCGTCGCGACGATCAAGCCAAGACGCGCGACGAAGATATGAAGCCCGGTAGTCCTCCCCGCCCCGCAACCGAACCCAACGGGTCGGAAGGTTCGGCGCGCAACACCAAGACCCAGACCGATCCAGCGACCGGAGTCCCCCAGCCCAGCGCGCCGAAACCCAGCTAGGTCGGCGCTTCGCAGGCGATGCCGAGATAGTCGACCTTCACGTCCGTCAGTTTGACCCCGCAGGCGGAGGTTTCGCCGGCCGAACGACCGGTCACCGAGACTCCCACATTGCGCGACATGTCCACCGCCGGGCTCGCACCAGCCAGATCATAGGCCTTTCCGTTGGCCATGATCGTCAGACAACCCGTCGCCGGACCAGCGACAGGGCATCCCACCGCCGTGATCTTTTCCGCCTGGGGCGCGGCGGCCGCTTGAGCCTTCACCGCTCCCTTTTCACTGCACGCTCCGCATAAGGCGATCGCCAAGACGATCGCCGACGCACTCCCTAATCTTACGCGCATGCTATTTTGTCCTTCTCGCATACGTCACGTCCTTTGCCGGACTAGCCTGACTGTGCGCTGCAGGACCCGCCCCGGCAACGGAAATTGACGCGTGCGTCAATTCCAGAATCGCCGGCTAACTTCTTGATTCTATTTTGCTGCTTTCGGTCCCGGCCCACGGCTGGCTGATGGGGATGCGTCAGGCAGATGTGTAATTGGTAATGGTGACGTCCCCGCCTTGCTGGAGCTTGGGCTTGGTGTCTTATGGTCACAGCGTCCTTGCACGGCGCAGCACGTGATTTGAACCGGTAGGAACCATCCAAGATGAAGGCATCATTCGCCGTTCTGGCGGTCGCAGCGACGTTTCTCGCCGCCCCCGCCCAGAGCCAAGCCCAGCCCCAGCCGCAACCCACCGAACGTTGGGGTCCCGGCGGCGCAGGTGGTCAGCAGGGTGGGAACTGGGGCGGCCAACATGGCGGCCCATCGGGCGGCCAGGGCTGGCTGCCGCAAGGGAGCTACCAGCAGAGCTGCCGCAGCGCGAGCGTTCGAGGCAAGGGCCGCAACGCGACCCTGACGGCCAGCTGCCAGGATGCTCGAGGTCGATGGAACTACAGCTCCATCCGCATCCAGGACTGCCGTGACGACATCACCAACAACAATGGCCGCCTGGTCTGCGGCTGGAGCAACGGCGGCGGTGGCGGCGGCGGCGGACGTCCGCCCCCCTGGCAAGGTCAGGGCGGCGTCACGCTCTACAGCGCCCCGGACTTCGGTGGTCAGGCCTTCCAGACCAGCCGCGAGGTCACCAATCTCCCGCGTCAGTTCAATGACCGCGCCATGAGCCTGCGGATCGAAGGTCGCGGTTCATGGCAGATCTGCAGCGACAGCGACTTCCGGGGCCGTTGCCAGATCTTCGACCGCGATGTCCGCGACCTGCGCCAATACGGACTTGGCGAAGCCGTCTCGTCCATGCGCCCGGTCGGCGGTCGTCCGTACTGAGCCAAACAAAAAGGCCGCCGGATTTCTCCGGCGGCCTGATTGTTAGGTGTGGGTAAGATCGACTATTCGACGATCTTGGCCACGACGCCGGCGCCGACGGTGCGGCCGCCTTCACGAATGGCG
>JAVBXP010000065.1 GCA_030824495.1 bacterium | reverse complement strand
AAGAACGCCAAGCTGCTCGGCGCGGCGTTCGATCCTGGCGCCGAAGTGGCCCCGGCCGATCCCATGTCGGTCACGGCCGTGTCGAGCGACGCGCCCGCCAATCCCTGATCGGACGCCTTTCGGCCATAGAGCCGCCAGACCGTCTCGATAGTCCGGTCGCCGGCGGGTATGGTTTATGCCCGCCCGCCGCCGCGGCTTGAAAAGAGACCTGATTGCCAACCGTCGCGTTTGTTAACCCTAAGGGTGGTGCGGGCAAGACCACCGCTGCGCTTCTGCTCGCGCTGGGTTTGAGCGAGATGGGCCTGCGGGTCGCCATGATCGACTCCGACCCCAACAAGCCGCTGGTCCACTGGGCCTCCCTGCCCGGCCGACCGGAAAAGATCTCCGTCCACCCGGCCCCGATGCTGGAGGACATGCGCGACGCCCTTCGCGAGGCCCAGCGCAAGCAGCCCGATTGGCTCATCCTGGACACCGAGGGTTCGATCCGCGGCGCCATGGCCTTCACCACCCTGCGGCTGGACCTGGTGGTCACGCCGCTGGCGGCCTCTCAGCTCGAAGCGATCCAGGCGATCAAGGCCGCCGAGATGGTGCTGCAGTTCGGTCGGCGCGCCGGCCGGCCCTTACCGCACCGGGCGCTGCTCACCCGCGTTCCGGCCGCTCTGCGTCCCCGCTCGCTGAAAGAAGTCGTCGAGCAACTGCGCACCAGCGACATCGAAATCCTATCGACCCCGCTGATCGAGAAGGAAGCCTTCCGCACTTTGTTCGCGGTGGGCGGCGGCTTCGATCAACTGGCTCGTAGCGGGGTCAGCGGCGTGCCCGCCGCCAAGGCCAACGCCGACGCCTATGTCCAGGCGATCCTCGAACTGCTTCGGAAGCCGACCGAGACCTAGATTTCCGCCAGGGAACCTTTCCCGGGTCGGCACTAGGATTCGCGCCAAAGCGCCTTCTGACGCTCACAGCGTCGCCGTACTCCGTCCTTGAAATTCATTTCCGCGCCTTGTGGCGCGAAAGCTACACTTTTGCGACCTAAGTCAATTTGACAGCAATGCCAAAATCGCCCCCTGAAAACTAAGGATAAATTCCGCTGGTTTTCGAAAATCGGGTGTGTTTTCGGGCCACCGACTTGGATTTCTTCAACAACAATTGATCACATCGGCAAATGCGACTTCAAACATCACCGATTTTTGGGGAGGTCGAAAAAAATGCCCTTGTGTACGCGACGTCAGCCTGCATTTTCCCGCGCATATTCCATGACGACCGCAATTGATAACATGGTTATACATTAGGAGAACGTATGCTGCATTGTAGATACCTTGCCGGAGCCTCACCTTTGGCGCTCCTGGCGGTTCTGGGCTTCGCCGCCCCGGCCAACGCGCAAGACGCCGCGGAAGTCTCCGAAGTCGTCGTCACCGGCTCCTTCATCGCCGGCACTCCTGAAAACGCCGCCCTCCCGGTCAACGTGATCGGCGCCGACGAGCTGCAGAAGCAAGGCTCGCCCTCGACCGTCGACCTCATCAAGTCCATCCCCGCCATTCAAGGCGCGGTCGGCGAAACCAACCAATTCGGCGCCGGCCAAGTCACGGGCGCCGGCAGCGCCAACCTGCGCGGCCTGGGTTCGGAACGCACCCTGGTGCTGATGAACGGCCGCCGGATGACCATCTCGCCCGGCTCGATCTTCGTCGACACCAACCTCATTCCGACGGCCGCGATCGGCCGGGTCGAGGTGCTGAAGGACGGCGCGGCCGCCACCTACGGCTCGGACGCCGTCGCCGGCGTCGTCAACTTCATCACCCGCAAGAACCTGTCTGGCCTGGAAGTCAGCGCCGGCTACTCGCTGATCGACGGCTCGAACGGCGACTATAATGTCAGCGCCGCCTATGGCTGGCAGGGTGAGAACGCCGATGTCCTGCTGACCGCCGGCTATCGCCACCGTTCGGAACTGTCGACGACCGAGCGTGACTTCGCCGTCCGTCCGTTCGCGGAGAACCCGCAGGGCGGCTGGTCCACCTTCGGCAATCCGGGTCTCTACCTGACCAGTGCCAATGCCGGCGCCAGCTTCACGTCGCCCCTCGTCGATCCGGCCTGCGGCGCGATTTCCGGCCCGATCACGTCGACCGGCTGCCAGTTCCAGTACATCGGCTTCGACAACCTGATCGAGGACGAGGATCACTATCAGATCTACGGTGAGATCAACGTCGACCTGACCGAGAAGACCAAGTTCCACGCCGAAGTGCTGTTCGCCGGCCACGACGTGGCGGCGGAAAACTCCTCGCCGTCCTATTCGCCGAACAACTTCCCCACCTCGGCCCTGACCACCAAGGGTCAAGGCAACGGCTTCTTCATCGACCCGCGCAACCCCGGTCTGCAGGCGCTGCTGGCCTCGGGCGGCATCAACCCCACCCAAGCCGCTTCCGCGGCCGCCAACGGCGTCTTCACCTCGGTGGCCTGGCGCCCGCTCGGCGTCGGCGGCAACGATCTGTTCGGCGGCGGCGGCAAGGAAGACAAGCGCTCCTTCCAGGCCTACCGCGTGTCCGCCGGCTTCAAGGGCTCGCTGGACATCGGCGACGGCATCGGCTGGGACGCCGCCGTCACCTATATGGACAACAACAGCGACATCGCCACGCCGGACATCCTGGTCGGCAAGATGCAGCTGGCCCTGCGCGGCCTGGGCGGCAACAGCTGCACCGGCAACACGCCTGGCCAGAACGGCTGCCTGTGGTTCAACCCGTTCTCCTCTGGCGTTGAGCAGAACGTCGTCGATGGCCGCGTGAACCCGAACTACAACGCCGCCACAGCCAACAGCCGTGAAGTCCTCGAATACATGTTCGCGGACTACGCCTACAAAATCCGCTCGCAGATGTTCACCGCCGACCTGGTGTTCAACGGCGAGCTGCCGATCGACTTCGGCGCCGGCCAACTGGCCTGGGCCGCCGGCGCGCAATACCGCTGGAGCGGCATCGAGCGTCAGAACAACGACAACACCAATATCGCTGTCAGCCCCTGCCCGGACTCGTCGGTCAATCCGGCGGCGACCTGCACGGCCCAAAACGGTCCGTTCAGCTTCTTCGGCGCTCTGGCTGACTACGACCTCGACCAATCCGTCGGCGCGGCCTTCGCCGAATTCCAGATGCCGTTCACCGACACCCTGACCGGCACCTTCGCGATCCGCTATGAGGATTACGGCGGGAACATCGGCTCGACCACCAATCCTAAGGTTGCCCTGAAGTGGCAAGCGACCGACTGGCTGGCGTTCCGCGCCTCGGCCGGCTCGACCTTCCGCGCGCCGCCGCAGACCCAAGTCGCCAACACCGCCACCACCAGCCTGGCCTACACCACGGCGGCCGGCGGCTATCGCGCCTACGATCTGTGGGGCAACCCGAACCTGAAGCCTGAGAAGGCCGACACCCTGAACCTCGGCGTTCTGTTCGAACAAGGCGACTTCCGCGCCTCGCTCGACTACTGGCGCTTCAACTTCAAGGGTCCGATCGACAACGAAGGCGGCTCGGACATCGTCAACACGATCTTCCCGACCGGATCGGCTGGCCCGAACAATTGTAACAACCCGGCCTATGCAAGCCTCCTGGCCCGCATCAGCTTCACCGGCCCCTGCTCGGCCAGCGCGATCAACCGCATCCGCATCAACTATGTGAACAGCCCGGACATCGACACCAGCGGTCTCGACTTCGCGGCCAGCTACAAGCAGCGTGACGTCTACGGCGGCGACCTGAGCTTCGGCGTCGATCTGACCTACGTGCTGGAATACATGGTGGACGAAACCACCATCGAAGGCGTCGTGGTGGCTCCGAAGACCGACTATGTCGGCACGATGGACTACCTCGGCTACCAGTCGCAGCCGCAGTGGAAGGCCACCGCCTTCGCCGAATACACCCGCGACAACCACAACCTGCGTTGGACCGTTCGCTACGTCGACAACATGATCGACACCCGCGGCGGCTCCTCGACCTTCGCGACCAACCAGAACGGCCGCAAGATCGACGCCTTCATCACGCACGATCTGACCTATCGCGCGCTGCTTCCCTGGGACACCACGCTCACCGCCGCGGTGATCAACGTGTTCGACCAGGACCCGCCGTTCGCCCGACTCGATCTCAGCTACGACCCCTTCACGGCCAATCCGCTGGGTCGCTACTACAAGCTGGGCATCACCAAGAAGTTCTAGAGGTTCTTCCCCCTCGCAGAACGACGACTGGGCGGCTCCCCTCGGGGGCCGCCCCTTTTTTTGTCCGCGCGACGGACAAATTGCGCGTCTGACCGACCCGCGCTCCGCGAAGCCGTGCTCAAAATCCACTCAAAAGGGCATTGGCGCGTGCTGCTCGCCCCATTTCCGGCGCGAAACAGCCACGGCCACACGCCGGCGGGCACATTTCTGCTGTCCGTGACGTAAACGCGACACCCCTGAACAATGTCCGAATATTGCCGGTACTGCTAAAATAGCGGACTGAAATCTATAGATAAAATGAGCACATTTTCGGCCTATGGGTCGTTTTTCGCCATTTTCCACGCTCTGTAAGAAAATAGATTCCCCTAATTGACCGATAACGAAGGTCAAATATCTGCGTTTTTCAGTGATGCCTGGAAAATAGGCTTGCGTTGCTAGGCTTTGACCTCAATGTGCCGGCCGCCTTCTGTCGCAATTTCGATAGATAACGCAGTAATATTAGGGGAAACGAATGCTGCATTGTAGACACCTTGCCGGAGCCTCCTCCCTCGCGCTCCTGGCGGCTATGGGCTTCGCGGCTCCGGCCAATGCTCAAGACGACACTGCCGAAGTCGCCGAAGTCATCGTGACCGGCTCCTTCATCGCCGGTTCGCCGGAAGACGCGGCCATGCCGATCAACGTGATCGGCGCAGATGAAATGCAAAAGCAGGGCTCGCCCAGCACTGTTGATCTGCTCAAGGCGATCCCGGCCGTGTCCGGCGTCCTGGGTGAAGCTAACCAGTACGCGGCCGCCCAATCGACCGGTTCCGGCAACGTGAACCTGCGCGGCCTGGGCGCCGAGCGCACCTTGGTGCTGATGAACGGCCGTCGGATGACGATCTCGCCCGGCGCGATCTATGTCGACACCAACATGATCCCCACGGCCGCCATCGGCCGCGTGGAAGTGCTGAAGGATGGCGCGGCCGCCACCTACGGCTCGGACGCCGTCGGCGGCGTCGTTAACTTCATCACCCGCAAGAACCTCTCGGGCCTCGAAGTCTCCGGCAACTACTCGGCGATCCCCGGTTCGGACGGCGAATACGGCGTCAGCGCCGCCTATGGCTGGCAAGGCGACAACGCCGACATCCTGCTGACCGCCGGCTACCGCAAGCGCACCCAGCTGCCGGTCACCGAGCGTGACTTCGCGATCCGTTCGTTCGCCGAAAACCCGCAGGGCGGCTGGTCCGGCTTCGGCAACCCCGGCACCTACCTGACCAGCGCCAATGGCGGCGCCAGCTTCACGTCAGCCCTGGTCGATCCGGGCTGTGCGGCCATCTCCGGCCCGCTGACGAGCGGTGGCTGCCAGATGCAGTTCATCGGCTTCAACAACCTGATCGAAGACGAAGATCACTACCAAATCTACGGTGAGATCAATGTCGACCTGACCGAGAAGACCAAGTTCCACGCCGAAGTCCTCTACGCGGCCCACGAAGTCGCCAACGAGCACTCCTCGCCGTCCTATCCGCCGAACAACATCCCGACCTCGGCGCTGACCACCAAGGGCCAGAGCGGCTTCTACATCCCCGGCTCCAACCCCGGCCTGCAGGCGCTGATCTCTTCGGGTCAACTCGGCGGAACCCAAGCGGCCAACGCCGCGGCCAACGGCCTGCTGACCACCATCGCCTGGCGTCCGATCGGCGTGGGCGGCAACGACCTGTTCGGCGGCGGCGCCAAGCATGACCGTCGTTACTTCGACACCTATCGCGTGTCGGCTGGCCTGAAAGGCGAGTTCGACTTCGCGGGCGGCATCGGCTGGGACGCCGCTGTCACCTACATGGACTCCAACGCCGACATCGCCACCCCGGACATCCTGGTCGGCAAGCTCCAGATGGCTCTGCGCGGCCTGGGCGGCAACAGCTGCACCGGCAACACGCCTGGCCAGAACGGCTGCCTGTGGTTCAACCCGTTCTCCTCGGGCGTCCAACAGAACGTCATCGATGGCCGCGTGAACCCGAACTACAACGCCGCCACCGCCAACAGCCGTGAAGTCCTCGACTACATCTACGGCGACTATGGCTACAAGCTGCGCTCGCGGATGTTCACGGCCGACCTGGTGTTCAATGGCGAACTGCCCGTCGACTTCGGCGCGGGCCAACTGGCCTGGGCCGCCGGCGCGCAATACCGCTGGAACGGCGTCGAGCGTCAGAACAACGACCAGACCAACATCGCGGTCAGCCCCTGCCCGGACTCGTCGATCAACCCGGCGGCGACCTGCGTGGCTCAGAACGGTCCGTTCAGCTTCTTCGGCGCCCTGGCTGACTACGACCTCGACCAATCGGTCGGCGCGGCCTTCGCCGAATTCCAAATGCCGTTCACCGACACCCTGACCGGCACCTTCGCGATCCGCTACGAGGACTATGGCGGGAACATCGGTTCGACCACCAATCCGAAGGTGGCCCTGAAGTGGCAAGCGACCGACTGGCTGGCGTTCCGCGCTTCGGCCGGTTCGACCTTCCGCGCGCCGCCGACGACCCAAGTCGCCAACACCGTCACCACCAACCTGTCCTATACGACGGCGGCCGGCGGCTATCGCGCCTTCGACCTGTGGGGCAACCCGGACCTGGATCCCGAAAAGGCCAAGACCCTGAACCTCGGCGTTCTGTTCGAACAAGGCGACTTCCGCGCCTCGCTCGACTACTGGGCGTTCGACTTCGAAGGTCCGATCAAGAGCGAAAGCGGCTCGCAGATCCTCAACACGATCTTCCCGAACGGCCCGACCGGCGCCAACAACTGCGGCGTCGCGGCCTATGCGGCCCTGCAATCGCGGATCAGCTTCGGCGGCGACGGCTCCTGCACCGCGGCCAACATCAACCGCATCCGCCACAACTTCGTGAACGGTCCGGACGTCAAGACCAGCGGTCTCGACTTCTCGGCCAACTACAAGCAGCGTGACGTCTTCGGCGGCGACATGAACTTCGGCGTCGATCTGACCTACGTGCTCGAATACGTGGTCGCCGAAACCACCATCGAAGGCGTCAAGACCGCCGGCGAAACCGACTATGTCGGCAAGATGGACTACCTCGGCTACGGCTCGCAGCCGCAGTGGAAGGGCAGCGCCTTCGCCGAATTCAACCGCGGTGAGCACAACGTCCGCTGGACGGTCCGCTACGTCGACAACATGATCGACACCCGTGGCGGCACTGCGACCTTCGCGACCAACCAGAACGGCCGCAAGATCGACGCCTTCATCACCAACGACCTCAGCTATCGCGTGTTCCTGCCTTGGGAAACGACGCTGACCGCCGCAGTGATCAACGTGTTCGACCAAGACCCGGGCTTCGCCCGTCTGGACCTCAGCTACGACCCCTTCACGGCCAATCCGCTGGGCCGTTACTACAAGCTGGGCATCACCAAGAAGTTCTAGAGGCCTTCCTCCTCCAGAACGACAGAAGCTGGGCGGCTCCCTCGGGGGCCGCCCTTTTTTTGTTCGCGCGCGTCCATGTGCGCGTAGCAGACGTCCCAATAGGGCTCGCCCCCGAACCGTTCGATCAGCAGTTCGGTCAGGGCCCGGACCTTGCCCGGCATGTGCCCGGCCGGCGGCGGGCGCACCACGTAGAGCCCGGCCTCGGGCAGCGGAAAGTCCAGCAGCAGCGGGACCAGTTCACCGCGCTCGATCGCCGGTCCCACCAGGAAGGTCGGCAGCATCGCCACCCCCAATCCAGCGACCGCCGCGGCCAACAGCGCCTGGCCGTTATCCGCCTTGAACCGGCCCTCAGGACGCAAGGTGAAGGTCTTGCGCCCATCCTGGAACCGCCAGACCTCCGAGCCCTGCATCAGGGCCTCGCACCCTGTCAGGTCCTCCGGCCGCTGGGGCGTCCCGTGGGCGGCCAGATAGGCGGGGCTGGCCACCACCGCGACCTTGATCGGCGCGATCCTGCGGGCGACCAGGCTGGAATCCTCCAGCGTCCCCAGCCGCACCGCCACGTCGTATCGCTCGCCGATCAGGTCCACGTAGCGGTCGCTGTACGAGGCGTCGATCTGCAGCTTGGGATGGCGCACCGCCAGTTCGGCCAGCACCGGCGCCAGGTGGCTCATGCCGAACGACAACGGCGCGGCCACACGCAGGCTGCCGACAATCTCATCGCCCCGCTGGGCCAGGGCGTCCCGCGCGGCGTCCAGCTCGGCCAGCACCCGCTCGGCGTGCTCCTTGAACTCCACCCCGGCCTCGGTGACCGCCACGCCCCGCGTCGTGCGGCTGAGCAGCTGCGCGCCCAGCTCGGCTTCCAGCCGCGCGACCCGCCGGCTGACCATCGACTTCGACAGGCCCAGCCGCGTCCCGGCCCGGCCGAACCCGCCCGCCTCAGCCACTTCGACAAAGGCCCTGATGTCGTCCAGCTCCACAGCGGCGTTCCTCATACTGCAACAATCTGGTGCCGAATATGGGGCTACTGTTGCAGGTTTGGAACCCTCACCTTCCAGCTGTCATTCAACAGCGACCCCTGGAGGGGTGTCATGTCCAACATTCTCGTTCTCAACAGCAGCGTCAGCGGCGAAGCCTCGGTCTCGCGCCTCCTGGTCGCCGACGCCGTCACTGAACTGACCCAGCGCGATCCGTCCGCCAAGCTGGTCTTCCGCGATCTGGCCGCCAATCCTGTGCCGCACCTGTCGCCCGAAACCGTCGCCGGCGTACGCTCGCAGGCCACCACGCCGGCCGAACAGGTCGCACGCGCCCTGTCGGACGAACTGATCGCCGAACTGCGCGCCGCCGACACCATCGTCATCGGCGCCCCGATGTACAATTTCAGTATCCCGACCACCCTGCGCAGCTGGTTCGACCACGTCCTGCGCGCCGGCGAGACCTTCAGCTATTCCGAAGCCGGTCCTAAGGGCCTGCTCTCGGGCAAGAAGGTGATCGTGGTCGAGTCCCGCGGCGGCCTCTACAGCGAGGGTCCGGCCCAGGCGACTGACTTCCAGGAGCCCTATCTGCGCCAGCTCCTGGGCTTCATCGGCCTGGCCGACGACTTGACCTTCATCCGCGCCGAAAAGATCGGCTACGGCCCCGACGCCCGCGATCAGGCCCTGGCCGACAGCCGCGCCGAACTCGCCAAGCTGCCGGCGTAAGGGCGCCGCCGTTCCCCCTTCCAGATCGTCATCCCCGGGCTCTTGTCCCGGGGATGACGAGCCGGAGGAGAGGAACGCGCTAGACCTCCCGCCGCATAAACACCCGCGAGGCCTCGTCCAGACCGCGCGCCTCATGCTCGGCCCGGATCTCCGCCATGCCCGGCGTCAAGACCTCGACATCGGCGAACCCCAGCCGCCGGTAGTACGGCGCGTTGAACGGCACATCCTTGAAGGTCGAGAGCGTCAGGGCCGGCCAGCCGCGACCTCGCGCGACCTCTCCGACCGCCTCGATCAGCCGCGCCCCGATCCCGCGCCGCTCATGCGAGGGCAGGACGTCGATCTGCTCGATATAGCCGCAGCCCTCGACCTGCCGAAACATCACGAAGGCCACGAGATCCCCGCCCTGCTCGGCGACCAGCAAGCCGCTGGCCGCGATCCGCTGCGCCAGGGTCGCCGCGTCGGTCGGCTCGTCATCGGCCAGCCCTGCCCGCGCCGTGCCGACGAACCGGCTGGCGGAGGCGCGCTCGATCTGGCGCACCCGTTCGATTTCAAAGGTCGTCGCCGCCCGCAGGCGCATCTCGTCGGTCATCGGACATATCCGGAACTGGAATGGATCCCTTGGGCGTCGCATCGCCGCCCGTTCAAAGCGCTCGCGTGGTCGCGATCAGGCTCTCAAGGATCGTGAACTCCGGAAGGCTCGCCGAAATTGTCGGCTGCACCTACATAGTCCCGCAAACAACCTCGCGCCAAGCAGCCAGGATCGCCCCGATGGACACCCCCCGCCTGATCTATTTCGCCGATCCCATGTGCTCGTGGTGCTACGGCTTCTCGCCGGTGATCCAGCAGATCCGCGAGACCTTCGGCCGCGCCCTGCCGATCCAGGTCGTCATGGGCGGCCTGCGCCCCGGAACCGACACGCCCAGCACCGATACGGCCAAGGCCGAGCTGAAGACCCACTGGGGCCATGTCCACGAAGCGACCGGCCTGCCCTTTGACGGCGCCGTGCTCGACCGCGAGGGCTTTCTCTACGACACCGATCCGGCCGCTCGCGCCGTGGTGCGCGTGCGCCGCGAGGACGGCGAGAAGGCCGTCACCTTCCTGCGCCGACTGCACCACGCCTTCTATGCCGAGAACCAGAACGTCACCGATCCGCAGGTGCTCGCCACCCTGGCCGCCGAGTTCGGCGTCGAGCGCGAAGCTTTCCTCGCCGACTTCGACACCGACGACTTGAAGCACGAGACCTGGAACGACTACGCCACCGCCCAGCGCGCCGGCGTCACCGGCTTCCCCACCCTGGTCGGGGGTCCGAACGAGGAAGGCGCATACGGCGTCGTCAATCGCGGCTTCCAGCCGGGCGATCAGGTTCTGGCCGTCCTGCACCAGTGGCTGGGCACAGACGCCTGAGCAGCGCGGCTTAGCTGTCGGTCTCGTATCCGGCCTCGCGCCAGGCCTTGATGCCGCCGTCCAGCGCCACCGCCCGGCCAAAGCCGAGATCGCGCAGTGTCGCCGCCGCCAGCGTCGAGATCTTGCCGAACTCACAGCAGGTGACGATCCGCACCGTCGGGTCGGGCAGTTCGGTGTTGACCCGCAGTTCCAGTTGCCCGCGCGGCAAGTTCACCGCCCCGGGAACATGGCCGGCCTCGAAGGCGTCCTTCTCGCGCACGTCCAGCACCACCAGGTCGCGGCTGTTGCCGCCGATCCGGGCCTGCAGTTCGGCCATCGACATGAAGGGCGCCTTGGCCGCCGCCTCGGCCAGCAGCTGGGCCACCGTCTTGCCCCCGCTCATATTTGTCCGCAGCGCCTCGGTCAGGTGGGTCGGCGCCGACAGGTCCAGGCTCTGCATCATCTCCACAAAGTCCGCGCGATCGGTCTTCTGCAGCCGGGGGTTCTCTGCGATCTCCACAGCGAGCGTCGAATGCGAGCGGCCTTTGTAGTCATGGGCCGGAAACACCAGCAGCTCCGCCGGCAGCTTCAGCAACTTGTCGAACAGACTCTCATGCAGTTGATGCGGATCGCCGCTCGGCAGGTCGGTCCGACCCGTGCCTCCGATCAGCAGGGTGTCGCCCGTAAACACACGGTCGGCCATCACCAGGCACATGGAATCGCGCGTGTGCCCCGGCGTGTGCAGGGCCTGGAGCCGCATCTCGCCGACGATCAGCATGTCGCCATCGTCCAGCCGGATGTCGGCGAACGGCGCCGGGCTCAAGCGGTTCATGACCACCGGCGCGCCGAGCGCCTTGCTCAGTTCACGGCTGCCCGAGAAGTGGTCGGCATGGGTGTGGGTGTCGATGACATAGCGGACGTGCAAACCAAGCTGGCTGACCAGGCCGAGATATCGGTCGATCTGGCTGAACTCCGGATCGATCAACACCGCCGACCGCGTCGCCTCGCATCCCACCAGATATGACTGGCAACCGCCCGTGACGATCTGCTCGAAGATCATGCGCCATTCTCCCTGCCCGCCGGCAAGCTCGCGCCGAATGGAATCGCCCGCAAGTCTTACCGGGGTGCTTGGCGCGGCGTCGCTACGCTGGGGGCGCCGGTGGTTCCTGTCATGCTTTCGATCTGGCTGTTCAGGTTCTCGCGCGTCGCGGGATCGACCACGGCGATCGGCGTGCTGATGATGACCCCGGCGGCCGAGCCGACAAACTTGGTCGCCCCGATCGCCAAGGCGCTGACGTGATCGCCAATCCCCGCGCGGGAATCGGTCAGGGGCTGGCCCTCGATCAGCCGCTGGCCGATCAACTTCACCACATCAGGGCTCTCGGCGAACTTCGAATGGTTCAGGCGGTCGCCGGTCCGCAACTTGGACATGTCGATCACCGTGATGCCAGAGTTCTCAAGCAGGGAAAGGTAGGGCTCCTGGCTCGGATTGATCGCGCCCAGCCGTCCGACATTCCCGGCGATCAGCCGCGACAGCCGCAGCGCCCGGTCGTCATTGGAGACAAAGATCGTGAACTTGGGCCGCTCCGGCCCCAGCACCTGGAACTGCCGGACGAAGACGTCGATATCGAGATCGGGCGACGCCAGGATGACATTCGTGACCTTGGCCGGCACGCGCCCCTCCCGGATCGCCGACTGCCGCAACGCCTCCATGGCCAGCCAGGCGCCCATCGAATGGGCCAGGACGGTGATTTCCTTGACCTTGTCGTTATGCGCGGCCCGCAGCAGCCCGGCCTCGAGGGCGTCGCGCGAGAAGTTCGTGCTCTCGCGATCATAGTTGTAGGCGTAAATCCCGCCGCGCGAGGGCCAGGTGAACAGCACCGGCGCGACGGGCGCGCCGCTGTCCTTGATGATCTGGGCGTAGCGGAACACCGCCACCCCGAACCGGGTGTTGAAGCCGTGGACGAAGATCATCAGGCGGCCGTCCGCGCCGGCCTGCTTCTCGATCCACGGGTCGATCTCATCCAAGGTCCTGCGCTGCACCGACAGCACAGCGAACTCCGTGGCGGGATCGGGCGTCGAGGTTTTCGGCCACTGGACCTGACCCGGCGTACGCGCGCTGGCCGGCGGCAGCGACACCGCCACCTCGTCGATCAAATAGTCGAAGCCGCGCTCGCCGGTGAACAGCACATTGGGATCGTCGGACGGCTTGCGGGTCGTCACCACCAGCATGTCGACCCGGCTGGCCCCTTCGGGCGCGTTCGCCGTCGGCGCCATGAACGCGGTCGGACCGCTGGAGCAGGCCTGCAGCCCGATCAGCAGACAGGCCGTAATCGCGACCTGCCACCCGGGGCGCATTTGTGCCGATCTCGACCGCACTCGACCCATTGACGCCACTGCTCCACTCGGCCGGCCAAACGTGGCGCGGCCGCCGGGGTCAGGCTATCGGGAAAAACCCCTATGGGCGAGTTCGCACGGCCCCAGCCGCAAGACGGCTTTGGCGCCCGGCCTAAGCCGTCGTGGCCGCCAAGCGCTCCTGACCGAGATGACGAGAGACCCGCGTTCTAGGATCGCCTCCCCTCCCCGCATCGGAGGAATCGGACATCTGCCCGCTTGGCGTTCGGCCTATTCGGCCGGCAGGGTCGCTGGAACGCCGGAAGCTGCCTTGCTCAACAGCCCCGCCGCACCCCAGGGGTTCACCCGATATGGCCCCGCTTTGGTCGCCGATAGAGTGTCCAAAGCTGGTCCGGAGACCTGACTGGCGTCGCTGGTTCGGGAGTTGGCATGCTCAGGACTCTAGTTGGCTTGGCCGTGGGCGCGATTGTCAGCCTTGGCGCGATCTACGCCTGGCAACTGCTCGGCCATATGATCTTCCCATTCCCCAACATGGACCCCCTGGATCCCAACAAGCGCGAGATGCTGGCGCACATGTCGTTCGCCGCCCAGGCCTGGGTTATTGGCGGCTATGCGGTCGGCGTTGCGGTCGGCGGCCTGCTCGGAAACTGGATCGCCGACGCCCGCTGGCCGGCGGTCATGATCGCCGTCATGACCGTGGGCGCCTTCTTCGCGACGCTCACAATAGCCCGCCAGCCCCTCTGGATGCAGGTGGCGGGCATACTGCTGCCCTTACTGGTCGGCCTTGCCGTGGCGGCCACCGTCGGGACCAGACGAATGGCTCAGCCCAGTCCGTCCCGCTTTTAGCGAGCGTCCCCGGTCACTGTCATTGCCCCAGCGAATAGCGAACGCTGAGGCTGACGCTGAACTGGTCCCGAGAGCCCAGATCCGCGACGATCGGGCTGTCGGCGGCGTCGCCCGTCACGCGCCGGTAGGAGCCGACGCTCTCCAGACTCCAGCGCGGGTTCACCCGGTACTCGGCGCTGACAATCGCGCCGGGCGACCATGAGGCGCCGCTCGGAGAAAAGGCCTGAATGCCGAGCGGGCTGCGCGACGCCTCCAGCGGAGTGACTTCGAAATACTTGCGGGTGAACGAGGCGTCTCCCCATCCCAGGCGCGGCCCGGCGGTCAACACCCAGCGATCAGAGCGGACGATGGCGTCGGCGCCGAAGTCGCCCACCCAGCTTTCATGGCCGCCAAAGCCATGCCGCGCCTCGGCGCGCAGGCGCATCCAATCGGCCGCCCACCAGTTGACGAACACACCGCCCTCGACCGCACCGTCAATCTTGTCGAAGCCGCGAAGATCATCGTCGTTGTCGCGAGATGAGCGCCAGCGGCCGACAACGCCGGCGGTCAGCGGCCCCGTCCCGATCAAGCCAAGGCTGACCCCGTCATCAGGGGCACCGGAAGGTTGAGGCGTCGCATCCTTCCGCGACAACACCACGGCCCCGGTGAACCCGGCGCCATAGTCGTCCGATCCCAGGTAGTCGGGCGAGTACCGCACCCCGGCCCGGACGCTGTCCAGCGTCCACCCGAGGATGGTCGGGGCGGCAATCGCCTCCTGCGCCTGCGCCGCCGACGCCGCCATCATCGCGATGACGACAGGCAGTGAGGCGGAACTGGCCAGCGCCAGGCGGCGCGAAACCATCCGGCGACCGCTCGCAGGCTCTCGAATACTTGTCGGCAATTTGAAGCCCCTTCTGCCCGCTTGTGCACATGGAACGCGAGGCGCAACGTTCGGTTGCCACTCCCTCCCCGGCGCCGCCAGCGGGGCTGCGCGTCAGAAAAATTCGAGCCGGTGTCGTCGAGCGCGCCCGTTGTTCGTCCTAGGGTGCGAAGACCCGAAGCAAGGTCGCCCCCTACCGGAGCTCCCATATGCCCCCAACCATCACCGCCTTCAAAAGCTCGCCAGACCGCGGCCGGGGCCTTGCGCGCGACATGCGCGTCCGCTGGGCGTTCGAGGAAGTCGGCCAGCCCTATGAGGTGCGCCTCGTTTCCTTCGCCGAAATGAAGGAGGCCCCGCATCTGGCGCTGCATCCCTTCGGCCAGATCCCGACCTATGAAGACGGCGACCTGGCGCTGTTTGAGTCCGGGGCCATCGTGCTCCACATCGCCGAGCGCCATCCCGGCCTGCTGCCGGGCGACGCCGACGCCCGGGCGCGCGCCATCGGCTGGATGTTCGCCGCGCTCAGCACGGTGGAGCCGCCGATCATCGACCTCCAGGTCGCCAAGCTGCTTGAGCACGACAAGCCCTGGGCCGAGCAACGCCTGCCCCTGGTCGAAGACCGGATCCGGGAGCGCCTCGGCCAGCTTTCCAATCGCCTCGCCGACGCCGACTGGCTGGACGGCGAGTTCAGCGCCGGCGACCTGATGATGGCGTCGGTCCTGCTAAGGCTGGGCTCCTCGGGCATCCTGCAGGAGTATCCCAACATCTCGGCCTACATAACGCGCGCCAAGGCCCGGCCGGCCTACCAGCGCGCTTTCGATGCACAGCTCGCGGTCTTCATCGCCGCATCCAGCGGATGACGCAGAGCGATCGATGAATTTGGGTCCATTTCGCAGGCCCGCAGAGTGTTGCCAGCAAATGCTCAACCAAGACGATTGTTCGTTGCCAACATCACAGCGCGCCTGCAAGCTCAAGGCTCCCCTGGCGGAGTTGTGAAAATGGCCCTTTCCATCCCCACGCCTAGCCGCCGCGCGTCGCTCTCGCTCTGCTTGGCCGCCGCCGTGCTGGCTAGCCCGCTCGGCGCGCAATCGGCCCCGCCCCGCACGGCTCAAGACGAGTTGGCCGCCTTCCCTCCGGCGCCCGCCGGCCAGGTCCGCCGCGTCATCTTCCTGCCCGCTGAGCGCGATGAAAACGCCTTGAGGGTCGGCGTGATCGTCGGCCGGACCATGATGGTCGACTGCAACCGCCAGGTCTTCAGTTCCCGGCTTGAGGAACGCACCGTCGAGGGCTGGGGATACACCTATTTCGTGGTCACGAACGTCGGACCGCCAGCCAGCACGATGATGGCTTGCCCGACCAACGCCCGCACACGGCAATTCGTACGCAGCTCCGACGAACCGCTGCTGCGCTACAATAGCCGTCTGCCGCTGGTGATCTTCGCGCCCCGCGACGTCGAGGTGCGCCACCGGGTCTGGCGCGCGGGTCGCGAGATCATCGCCCGCTAAAGGCGCCCTATTCCAGGGTGAAGCCGACCTTCAGGGTCACTTGGAAATGGGCGACCTTCCCGTTTTCGACATGGCCTCGGGTGTTCAACACCTCGAACCAGCCGATGCCGCGCACAGTCGCGCTGGCCTTGGTGATGGCGGTCTGGATGGCGTCCTCGATGCTGGTGGTCGAGGAGCCGGTGAGCTCGATAAGCTTGTAGACATTGTCCGCGGACATGAGGGCCTCCCTTGGGTTCGTTATCGCAAGGATGAACGAGCCACCCACCGCGAGGTTGCCGGACGCCGAGGGGGGAGCTCGACGTCCGGCGCCAGGCGATGCCGGCGTCTAACCCGGGACCTGATCCAGGAACCCGGTGACGACCTTCAGCCGCCCATCCTCGACCCGGACAAAGTCGGTGCCCTTGATCGGCGCGTCGGCGCCCACAGGCCCCAGCCCCCAGGAGAACCGCACGTTCTCGCCATGACCATCGGCCTGCCCGATCAGTTCGAAACGGAAGTCCGGAAAGCGCTCCTGCACGCCGGCGATCAGGGCGTCGAGGCCGTCATGGCCTTCGACGGCGGCCATCGGGTCCACATAGATCGCATCGGCCGTCCAGGTGTCGGCGATCATCGCCCGGCGAGCGCGGGCGTCGGTCTCGTTCCAGGCGGCAATGTAGATTTCAGCGATGTCGGCTGCTTGGGTCATGTCGGCTGCTCCGTGTTGATGAGCCACCATCGCCCCCACCGCGAGGCCGCGCGATTACCTGCCGGGTAATGCCGCAGACCTTCTTTCCTCCCCTGCGCAGCGGGGGAGGG
>JAVBXP010000024.1 GCA_030824495.1 bacterium | reverse complement strand
ATCTGTCGATGGGCGATGACCTGTCCGATGCGCCCGACCAGGCCGACGACGAGGATGGCGACAGCGAAGACGGCGAGGCCGAGAGCCAGGAAGACGGCGACGAGGGCGAAGGCGAAGGCCAATCCCCGCAACAGGCCTCGATGGACGAGAACGAGGCGAGCCATCGCGAAAGCGAGGACGCCGACAGCCAGATGACCGAGGCGCAGGACGATCCCAACGCCGACGACACTGAGGAACCCCCGGAAATGGGCGAGGGCGAACAGCCTGCGCGCCCGGACCCGAAGGGCGACGCCAAGCAGGCAACCTACCGGGTCTTCACCACCGCCCACGATGAGGTCGTGGCGGCCGAGGAGCTGTGCGACGCCGAGGAACTGACGCGGCTGCGCGCCTATCTCGACCAGCAACTCGCCAGCCTCTCCAGCGTGGTCTCGCGCCTGGCCAACAAGCTGCAACGCAAGCTGATGGCCCAGCAGAACCGCTCCTGGACCTTCGATCTTGAGGAAGGGATCCTCGATGTCGCGCGCCTGACGCGGGTCATCACCGATCCGACCGCCTCCCTCGCCTTCAAGGAAGAGGAAGACACCGAGTTCCGCGACACCGTCGTCACCATCCTGATCGACAATTCGGGCTCGATGCGCGGCCGGCCGATCATGGTGGCCGCTGTCTGCGCCGACATCCTGGCTCGGACCCTCGAGCGCTGCGGCGTAAAGACCGAAATCCTCGGCTTCACCACCCGCGCCTGGAAGGGCGGCTCGTCTCGCGAGGACTGGCTGAAAGCTGGCAAACCGGCCCAGCCCGGCCGCCTGAACGACCTGCGCCACATCATCTACAAATCCGCCGACTCGCCCTGGCGCCGCGCCCGCCGCAACCTTGGCCTGATGATGCGCGAAGGCTTGCTGAAGGAGAACATCGACGGCGAAGCCCTGATGTGGGCCCACCAGCGCCTGATCGGCCGGCCCGAGGCCCGCCGCATCCTGATGGTGATCTCCGACGGCGCGCCGGTCGACGATTCGACCCTGTCGGTGAACTCGGGCCACTATCTTGAGCGCCACCTGCGCGACGTGATCACCGAGATCGAGGGCAAGAGCCCGGTGCAGTTGATCGCCATCGGCATCGGCCACGACGTCACCCGCTACTATCGCCGCGCGGTGACCATCGTCGATGTGGAGCAATTGGCCGGCGTGATCGTGGACCAGCTCGCCGAACTGTTCGACGAGGACGTCCGCAAGGTCACCCGCAAGAACGCCAACATCCTGGCCCCGCCGCCCAGCACCCAGGGCCCGCAAGGCCCGGCTCGGCGATCTACCTTCAAGGAAGTGCGGAGAGCAGTGGCTTGAGACTGGCGCATGCTGGACTAGCCGCCGGGCTGCTGGCGCTCGCCGCCTGCGCGCCAATCCATGCATCACCGCCGACCGCGCCGGTCACCGCGGGCGCCCGCATTACGGTGTCGGCGCCCCCTGTGCCGCTCAACGCTCAGGACCTGGGGCAGAATCAGCTCGGCGACTTCCACTATCTCGGCGGCCTGGTGCTCACCTCGACGGACACCGCTCGCCTGCATGGCCTCTCCGACATGGAGATTTCCGCCGACGGCAAGCTGCTCGCGATCAGCGACGAAGGCGACCTGCTTTCCGCGCGCCTGATCTCCGATGCGAATGGCCGGCCAACCGGACTGGATCAGGCGACACTGACGGTGCTGACCGGGCCTGACGGCAAGCCGCTGCAAGGCAAGCTGGAAGCCGACGCTGAGGGGATGGCCCTGCTGCCGAACGGCGACCTGCTGGTCAGCTTCGAGCGCAACAATCGCATCCTGCTCTATCCGGCCAAGGGCGGCGCGCCGCGCATCGCCGCCTCGCCCACCGCAAGCTTCCCTGACAACGGAGGCATGGAGGCGCTGGCCGCGACGCCTGCCGCCGGCCCCGGCGTCTACGTCACAGCCGGCGAAGACTCCGGAGAAACCTGGACCTGCAGGCTGTCAGGCGGCTGCGTCCAAGGCGCGACGATCGCAAAGCCCGCCGAATTTGGGGTGGTCGCGGCCCGTCCGTTGCCAGGCGGGCGCATGGCTTGGCTGCTGAGGGCCTGGGATCCGGTGCGCGGCAGTCGCAACGCCTTAGTAGTCCATGACGCCAGCGGCGAGATCGCCCGCATGGAGATGGCCCGTCCGCTGACCGTCGACAATTATGAAGGTCTTTCGGCGATCCCGGCCAAGGATGGCTCGGTCCGATTCTACCTGCTGTCCGACGACAATTTCCAAAGCTCCCAGCGGACCTTGCTCCTGGCCTTCGACTGGAAGCCCGCCAGATAGACCCAAAAAAATCAGAGGGACGACGCCGATGAGCCAGACCCAGGTCGACATCCCAACGCCAGACGGCGCGGCCCGCGCTTTCGTCTTCATGCCGAATGAGGGCGAGGGTCCCTGGCCCGCGGTTATCTTCTACATGGACGCCCCGGCCATTCGCCCCGCCCTGTTTGAGATGGCCGAGCGGCTGGCCGGCTATGGGTACTATGTGCTTCTGCCCGACATGTTCTGGCGGGTCGGGCCCTATGAACCCATCAACCTGAAATCCATTCGCGACGACGCCCAGCGCCGTGAGGTGTTTGGTCCGCTGATGGCCTCCACCGATCCGGAAAAGTCGATGCGGGACACCGCCGCCTTCCTCGATTTCCTATCGGCCCAGCCCGAGGTGCGCGGCCAGAAGGTCGGCGTGACCGGTTACTGCATGGGCGGGGGCATGGCGCTGCGCGCCGCTGGGACCTTCCCGGAGCGAATCGTCGCCTGCGCCTCGTTCCACGGCGGCAATTTGGCCACCGACGCAGAGACCAGCCCGCATCTGCTGGCGCCGAAGATCAAGGCCAAGGTCCTGGTGGCCGGCGCCGATGAAGATCGCAGCTTCGACGAGGCCCAGGCCGAACGGCTAGGGAAGGCGCTACAGGACGCCAAGTTGGACGCAGAGGTGGTCATCTATCGCGGCGCCAAGCACGGCTACGCCCCGCCGGACATGGCCGCCTATGACCGCGAGGCGTCCGAGCGCCACTGGCGCGAGATGACCGCGCTGTTCGCACAGACCCTGAGCTAGGTTTCCGCCAAAGAAAAAGGCCGGCGTTTCCACCGGCCTTTTCCGAAATTCTGTAGCTGCGCTTAGGCGGCTGCGGCGGCTTGCGTCGCGAGCTTGGCCTTCAGTTGGCGCTTGATCTTCAGGGCGCGCGGCGAGAGTTGCTCGTCGCGGGCGCCGACCAGGAACACGTCCAGGCCGCCGCGGAAGTCGAGCGTGCGCAGAGCCGCGTTGCTGATGCGCAGACGGAAGCTCTGGCCCAGCGCGTCCGATTGGAGCGTGGCGGGCGAGAGGGCCGGCAGGAACCGGCGCTTGGTCTTGATATTCGAGTGGCTAACGTTGTGGCCGACCATGGGACCGACACCGGTGAGTTCGCAACGACGCGACATGGCTTCTGACCTACGCGAGAAATGGATGTGCCACGGGCAGGACCCGTGAGAGAGCGGGCGATATAGTCGAAAGCCCGGTCCGGCGTCAAGGCGGCGGCGCTATTCATGCCGCCGCGGGGTGAGAAAGTGCTCGGGAGGCGCCCTGTGCGGCCGGAACTGAATTGTGCTCCGAAGCCTTTGAGATACAATAGATTGTAGGGAACAAACACTGAATCGAGCGGAGTCGCTGATTCGGTCCTGATTCGTTTCGTCCGTGTTCTCGAAACGCCACCACCCCATTAATCTCAAAACGCGGTTCGATGAACGCGCACAAAAGCCCCACGGCGCTGCCGCGGGGCTTTGCGATTCCCTAGCGCTAGGAAAGCACCACCAGCACCACGCGGCGATTGGCCATCCGGCCGTCGCGGGTGTTGTTGGCGGCGACGGGCTCATCTTCACCGTAGGAGATGGTCGCCATTCGGTTCAGGGCCACGCCCTGCTTGTTCAGGAAGCGACGGACCGATTCCGCGCGCTCGGCGCCCAGGCGCTCGTTGCCCTGCGGCGAGCCGGTGGCGTCGGTGTGCCCCTGGATTTCCACATAGACATTCTTGTTTTCGCCCTTCAGGCGCTCGGCCACCGCGGTCAGGCGCTCTTCGCCCTCGGGTGACAGCGTCGCCTTGGCGAAGGGGAACTTCAGCGCGTCATCGGACATGACGACCGAGTACATGAACTTGCCTTCGGCCAGCTTGCCAGCCGCGGTCGCCCGCTCCAGGGCCTCACGCGAGGTCTGGTCGAGTTCACCCAGCTTGGTTTCGTGAGCCGAGACCCTGGTATCGACCACGCCCACCTGTTCGTTGACGTATTTCTTGGTGGCGCAGCCCCCAAGGCCGAGCGCCCCCAGGGCCAACGCGCTCAACAAAATCCCCCGAGTTTTCGTACCAATCATTTTCGCGACCTCTCCCGTCGTCAAAATTCAACAAATGGATCCGCGCTCTCACCCCGTAGTCGCAGGGCTTCCGCGCAGTTCAGTTTCAGGCTTCGTCGGGCAAAACGGCCGTTTAGTGGCGCGCTTTGGGCGGGGAAACGACCAAGCTTCACCTTGTGCGTTTTCGCATTTTCCCTTGAAACCTATTGGCTTCTTGCGCGTTTTGCAGACACTAATAACCAGCCAGTCAGTTATTAGGATCATTTGTAATGCCCTCTCCGCGTCCGCCAAAATTCCAGCGCCGCAAGGCTGATCGTCCCGATGAAATCGTCGCGGCCGCTCTGGAGATTTTCGCGGAAAAGGGATTCGCAGCCGCACGGCTAGACGACATCGCGGCCCGGGCCGGCGTCTCGAAAGGCGCTCTCTATCTCTACTTCCCAACCAAGCAGGACATCTTCCGCGCGGTCGTAGAGCAGGGAGTGGCTCCCAACCTGGACATCGTCCGCGCGGGTCTCGCCGCGGCCACCGACGATTTCGCCAACCTATTGCGCGGCTTGATGAAAGCTCTGCCGAGCGTGATCGCCACGACCTCCACCGGAGGGATCGTGAAGATGGTGATCGGAGAATCGAGAAACTTCCCCGAGCTGGCCCAGGCCTGGCACGACAAGCTGGTCCAACCGGCGCTGGGCGCCATGACCGGCGCGATCGCAGCGGCCCAGGCCCGAGGCGAACTGCGGGCGGGCGACCCTCGCCTCTATGCGATCTCGCTGGTCGCGCCGATGCTGGTCGGCGTCATTTGGCGGGAAACCTTCACGCCCGTCGGGGCAGAGCCCATCGACATTGCGGCATTGGCTGAGCAGCACGTGGAACTGTGGCTGCGCGGGGTGCTGAGCCAAGCTGGAGCTGCGGCATGAAGCCACAACGTCTTTTGGTGGTCGGCCTGCTGTTGGCCGCCCTGACAGCCGTGGCAGTGCTCTGGTTCGTGCCGCGCCTATCGCGAACACCGATTCTCACCGGCTATGTCGAGGGCGAGGCTCTCTATCTGGCGACCCCCGTCGCCGGCCGGATCGACAAGGTGCTGGTCCAGCGCGGCGATCAGGTGAAGGCGGGCCAGCGCCTTTTCGTCGTCGATCCGGTCCAGCTTGAGGCTCAACGCGACCAGGCCGGCGCCGAGGTGAGTGCGGCCAAGGCCCAGGCGTCCGACGCACGCCAAGGCCAACGGCCCGTCGAGCTGGCGATCTTCGACGCCAATGTCGCAGCCGCCGAGGCCACCGCCCGCGACGCCTCCGCCAATCTACGCCGGGTCCGCCCTCTGGTTGAGAAGGGCATCTTCGCCAAGGCGCGGCTCGACGACGCGCAATCGACCTATGACGCAGCCCAGGCGCAAGTGAAGGCCGCCAAGCGCCAGCGGGAAGCGGCCGCACTCGGCGCACGCGAGGACCAGATTCGCGCCGCCGACAGCCGGGTCCAACAGACCAACGCCGCCCTGGTCGCGGCCAGTGCGCGGCTATCGGACGGCGCGCCGGTGGCTCCAACCGCCGCCAGGGTAGAGGACGTCTTCTTCCAGAACGGCGAGTGGGCGACCGCGAACCAGGCGGTCGTGGCGCTGCTGCCGAACGACAAGATCAAGCTGCGGTTCTTCGTGCCCGAGCGGCAGATCAACGGCTACCGGCCGGGCGCCGAGGTCAAGTTCAGCTGCGACGGATGTCAGGCTGGGATGACGGCGATAGTCACTTACATCAGTCCGCGTCCGGAATTCACCCCGCCGGTGATCTACAGCCGAGAGGTCCGCGACCGGCTGGTCTATCTGGTCGAGGCCAAGCCCTCGGTCCTCCTGAACCCCGGCCAGCCGGTCGACGTCCAGCCGATCGGGCCGGCCGGGTGACCCTCGCCATCGACGTCCGCGGGCTGAACAAGAGCTTCGGCGACAAGCATGTCGTCCAGGACGTCTCGCTGCAGGTCGAGGAAGGCAAGATCTGCGGGTTCCTGGGCCCCAACGGCTCGGGCAAGACCACCACCTTGCGGATGCTCTGCGGCCTGCTGACGCCAGACAGCGGCGAAGGCACGTGCCTGGGGCTCGACATCATCACGCAGGCAGGCGCCATCAAGCGGCGGGCCGGGTACATGACCCAGAAGTTCTCGCTCTACGAGGACCTAACCATTGAGGAGAACCTGCAATTCTCCGCCCGCGTCCACAGCCTGGACCGGCGCAAGGAGCGGGTCGATCAGGCGCTGGAGCGCCTGGGTCTGATCGAGCGCCGGGCGCAACTGGCCGGTTCGCTCTCGGGCGGCTGGAAGCAGCGGCTGGCCCTGGCCACCGCCACCTTGCACGAACCCCGCCTGCTGTTGCTGGACGAACCCACCGCCGGCGTCGATCCAAAGGCGCGGCGCACTTTCTGGGACGAGATCCACGCCCTGGCGGCGGAGGGCCTGACCGTCCTGGTCTCCACTCACTATATGGACGAGGCCGAGCGCTGCCATGAGATCGCGTACATCAGCTATGGCCGGCTGATCGCGCGGGGCACGGCGCAGCAGGTCATCGCCGACACCAAGCTCGTCACCTTCAATGGCGAAGGCCCCGGCATCGACCGGCTGTCCGGCGTGATCGGCAAACTGCCCGGCGTCGATATGGCCGCGGCGTTCGGCCAATCGCTGCACGTCTCCGGCACGAACCGGGCCGCACTCGAGGCGGCCATCGCCCCCTATCGGCGCGAGCCGTATCGCTGGGCCGAGGTCGAGCCCAGCCTGGAAGACGTGTTCATCCGGCTGACGGAGACCTCGCAGGACAATTTCGGATGAGCGGCTTTTCGGCGACCCGCGTCCTGGCCGTGATGATCAAGGAGTTCAAGCAGCTCACCCGCGACCGCCTGACCTACGCCATGATGCTGGCTCTCCCGGTCTTGCAGCTCTTGCTGTTCGGCTATGCGATCAACTCGGAGCCGCGCCACCTGCCGACCGCCCTGCTGGTGCAGGAAGACACGGTCTTTGCCCGCTCCATCACCTCGGCCCTGCGGAACAGCGCCTATTTCGACCTGGTGGCCCAGGCCCGTACGCCGGCCGAACTGGACGACATGATCCGGCGCGGCGAGGTGCAGTTCGCCGTCACCATTCCCGGCGACTTCACGCGGAGAGTGGTTCGCGGCGATCAAGCGCAGATGCTGGTGGAAGTGGACGCCACCGACCCGTCGGCCACCGGCGCGGCTGTCGCGGCCCTGGCGGCCCTGCCGACCCAAGCGCTCGGGGCAGACTTGAAGGGCGCCCTGGCCCGACCAACCGGCGAGCCGTTGTTCGAGGTGGTCGTACACCGCCGCTATAATCCCGAAGCGATCACCGCCTACAATATCGTGCCCGGTCTACTGGGCGTCATCCTGTCGATGACGCTGGTGATGATGACGGCGCTGTCGGTCACGCGCGAAGCCGAACGCGGCACGATGGAGAGCCTGCTCGCCACCCCAGTCGAGCCCATTGAGGTGATGGTCGGCAAGCTCGCGCCCTATGTCGCGGTCGGGCTGATCCAGACGGCGATCATCCTTGTGCTGGCGCGCCTGCTGTTCGACGTACCGATGCAGGGCGGCTGGCTGGGGCTGTCGCTCGGCGTGGGCCTTTTCATCGTCGGCTCGCTGGCGCTGGGTTTCCTGATGTCGACGGTCGCCAAGACCCAGCTTCAGGCGATGCAGATGAGCGTCTTCTATATCCTGCCCTCGATCCTGCTCTCAGGCTTCATGTTCCCATTTCGCGGCATGCCAGCCTGGGCCCAAGCGTTGGGCGAGGTCGTGCCCGTCACTCACTTCCTGCGCATCGTTCGCGGCGCCCTGCTGAAGGGCCAAGGCCTTGAGGACATGTGGCGCGAACTGCTGGCTCTAGTCGCCTTCGTCTGCGTCGTCACAGCCCTGGCCATGGCCCGCTATCGCCGCACCCTGGACTAGCCATCGCATCAGCCCCGCTTGCCGCAGAGCGATTCCCGCCCCATTTTCCTTGGCATGAGTGCTCGTTCCTCGGGTGTGGGGCCGCCGAGACTGGTGGCGGTGCTCGGCCCGACCAATACCGGCAAGACCCATCTCGCCGTCGAGCGGATGCTGGGCCATGCCAGCGGCATGATCGGCCTGCCGCTGCGGTTGCTGGCGCGGGAAATCTACGACCGCATCGTCAAGCTTCGAGGGCCGTCGTCCGTCGCCTTGATCACCGGCGAAGAGAAAATCGTCCCCGCCCGCGCTCAGTATTTCGTCTGCACAGTCGAGGCCATGCCGCTGAGCCGCGAGGTCGAGTTCCTGGCGGTCGACGAGATCCAGCTTTGCGCCGACCCTGAACGCGGCCACGTCTTCACCCACCGGCTGCTGCACGCCCGCGGCAAGTTCGAGACCATGCTGATGGGCGCCGGAACCATGGCGCCGCTGATCCGCCGGCTGCTGCCAGATGCTGAGATCGTCACCCGCGAGCGGCTGTCGCGGCTGACCTATTCCGGCCCCAAGAAGCTGACCCGCCTGCCCCGGCGCTCGGCCGTCGTCGCCTTCTCGGCCGACCAGGTCTACGCCATCGCCGAACTGATCCGCCGCCAGCGCGGCGGCGCGGCCGTGGTCATGGGATCGTTAAGCCCCCGCACCCGCAACGCCCAGGTCGCGCTCTACCAGTCGGGTGAGGTCGACTTCTTGGTCGCCACCGACGCCATCGGCATGGGCCTGAACATGGACGTCGACCATGTAGCCTTCGCCGGCCTGCGAAAGTTCGACGGCAAGCGCACGCGTTTCCTCCACCCGCAAGAGGTCGGCCAGATCGCCGGCCGCGCCGGACGCTTCACCCGCGATGGGACATTCGGCGTCACCGGCGAGTGCGAGGACATGGACGCCGACCTGATCGAGGCGGTGGAGGAACACCGCTTCGACGCCATCGCCGCCGCTGAATGGCGTAACGCCAAGCTGGACTTCACCTCGCTGCCGAACCTGGTGCGCTCGCTCGCGGCGCCGCCCTCGCGGCAGGGGCTGAAGCTCTCGGCCGAGGCGTTGGACGAAAAGACCCTGCGCGCGGTATCCGGCGAGCCGGAGGTCATCGACCGTTGCATCCGCGACCGGCAGGCGCTGATCAAGCTGTGGGACGTCTGCCAGACGCCAGACTTCCGCAAGACCTCCGGGGAGGAACACATCCGCCTGGTCCGGGAATTCTTCGGCTGGCTGACCAGCCGCAACCGCAAGGTTCCCGAGGATTGGATCGCCGGTCAGTACCGTCATCTCGACCGCACAGACGGAGAGATCGACACCCTGGCCGCGCGCCTCGCCGGCGTACGCACCCTGGCCTATGTCGCCAACCGGCCTGACTGGCTGGCCGACGCCGGCGGCTGGCAAGGCCGAACGCGCCTGCTGGAAGATCGGCTGTCCGACACCCTGCACGAAAAGCTGATGGCCCGGTTTGTCGACCGCCGGACCAGCGCCCTGATGCGAGCGCTGAATGTGCGCAGTGAGATGCTGGCGGGCGTCGCCGGCGACGGGTCGGTTACGGTCGAGGGGCAGTATGTCGGCAAGCTGCTCGGCGTCAGCTTCGAGCCGGCCCAAGGCTCCTCTGTGCTGGAAGAAAAAGCGCTGCGCGCGGCCGCGGTCGCCGCGGTCGGGCCCGAAATCTCCAAGCGGCTGGGCAAGCTGGCCGCCGAGCCCGATGACGCCTTTTCCTTCACGCCTGACGGGGTGGTGCATTGGCGCGGCGAAGCGGCGGGCGCGGTCGCCGGCGGCACGCCGTTTTCACCCAAAGTCCGGCTCTATGGCGAACTTGGCCCGCTGCCCGCACGCGAGCGCGCGGCGCGGCGACTGGAAGCCTTCCTCGCAGCCGAGGCCGTCAAACGACTGGGCGTCCTGCGCCGTCTTGAAGCGGCGCTCTCCAGCGGCAAGGTCAAGGGCTTGGCGCGCGGCCTCGCCTACCGACTGATCGAGGCGGGCGGAATTCTCGACCGCGACCTGGTTCGCGCCGAGGCCAAGAGCTTGAGCCAGGTGGAGCGGCGCGGCCTGAAGGCGCTGGGCGTCCGGCTCGGCGCATTCAGCCTCTATCTTCCGGCCCTGCTGAAGCCTCAGGCCCTGGCCTTCGTTCAAGGGTTCGCCGGCCGCGATTGGCGCCCTGCGACCGACAGCGTCAGCCGACTTCCCGACCCGGCCCCTGCAGCGCCAAGCCTGGCCGCCTTTGGTCTGCGGGCGGTGGGCCGCCACGCCGTTCCCGTCGAGGCGCTGGAGCGCCTGGACGCTCTGCTGCGCGCCGCGCCCAAGCAAGGCCAGCTATCCGACCTGGCGCGCGAGGAGCTTGGCTGGACCGCCAACGAGGCCAACGACATCCTGCGCGCCCTCAACTTCGCGCCGACGACGAAACCCAAGCAGGGCGAACCGCTGGTCTGGCGGCGCCGCAGCGAAAAGCCTAAGCCGCACGCCGTGAGCGCCCCCGCCCCCAACTCGCCGTTCGCCGCCCTGGCGGCCCTGAAGGAACAGCCGGCTCCCGCCGCGCGTCGCCCGCGCCGCCGCCGCAAGACCAAGGCCGTGCGCGCATGAGCGACGACGCCTGCCGGGCCGACGTCTGGATGTGGCGTGCGCGGTTCTTCAAGACCCGGTCGCTGGCCGCAAAATATCTGGACGAAGGCAAGGTCCGCCTCACCCGCGGCGGATCGGAAACCCGGATCGACAAGTGCGCCCGGCCGGTAAAGGTCGGCGACCGCCTGGTGTTCGCGGTCGGAGGGCGCCTGATCGCCGTGGCGGTCGAGAACCTGGGTGAGCGGCGCGGCCCTCCGGCCGAGGCGCGCGAGCTCTATTCGACGCTGGAAGCCGGCTGATCGCTTAGCGGGATTTGCGCTGCGCTTGCGGGATCATGGCTTGCTCCCGCCCGTGTCGGGCTTGGCGGCCAGGAACTCGCCCAGCCGGTCAAGCTTTCGCTCCCAACTCGTCCGCCGCTCGTTGACCCACAGTTCGACCAGGCTCAGGGCCTCAGGCTCGATGCGGCAGGTTCGCACCCGGCCCTGCTTTTCCGACCGCACGATGCCGCTGGCTTCCAGCACCGCCAGGTGCTGGACCACCGCCGACAGCGTCATGTCCAGCGGGGCGGCGAGCTCGCTCACCGACGCAGGTCCTTGGCTCAGAGTCTCGACCATTCCCCGCCGGCCGGGATCGGAGAGGGCGTGGAACAGGAGATCGAGCTTTTGACTATTGTTTAGCATAAACTAAACTATCATCATGTTCGCCGGACGGCAAGTGCTTGGCGAGCGTCGGCGCGGGCCCTATGCAGGGCCATGGCCTGGACCCGCACCTACAACGAACCCGAACCGCAGCGCGTGAACAAATGGCTGGCGCAGAGCGGCGTCTGCTCGCGGCGCGAGGCTGAAGCCCTGATCGGCAAGGGTCTGGTCTTCATTGACGGCCAGCGGGTCGACGACGCCGGGCGCAAGATCGAGAACGGCCAGACCCTGGTCCTCAACGACAGCGCCCAGGCGATCCTGGACACCATGTTGAGCGTGGTGTTCCACAAGCCGATCGGCATCGTCTCTTCCCTGCCGCAGGACGATCAGGTCGAGGCGGCCAGCCTGCTGACTGCGCAGGCGCAGTGGGATCAAGGCGGCGCGGTTCCCGGTCCCGGCAACAACCTGGCTCCGCTCGGCAGGCTCGACCGCGACTCGCGTGGCCTGCTGGTGCTGTCGGAAGACGGCGTCCTGGCCAAAGCGCTGATCGGGCCGGAGTCGAACATCGACAAGGAATACATGGTGCTGCTGACCGGGGTCATCACGCCCCGGAAGTTGGATTTGCTGCGCAACGGGCTGGAGCTCGACGGCCGCAAACTGCGCCCTGCCAAGGTGCGTCAGATCCACGACCAGAAGCTCAACATCATCCTGAAGGAAGGCCGCAACCGTCAGATCCGGCGCATGGCCGAGGCGGTGGACCTGCGCGTCGTCGATCTGATGCGCGTGCGCGTCGGGCCCTTGCAGATTGGCGACCTGCCCGAAGGCCATTGGCGTCACCTGACGCCCGAGGAGCGCGCCGCTCTCCTGAAGGCCTCGGTGGCCTAAAGGCGCCCCAGAAGTCGCCGCAATGCTGAAGCGTTCCCTTGACTAACTCCTCGCGCCTAAATACTTAAGTGGTCGCTTCATAGATAAGGAGACAGCCGATGACCGAACGTACCGTGAGCCACGCCACCTTCGTCATCGATCGGACCTATGCCGCAGAGCCGGGGCAAGTATTCGCGGCCTGGACCTCGCCGGAGGCGAAAGCGCAGTGGTTCGGCAACACGGCCAAGCCCGACCCCGGCTACCAGCTCGATTTCCGAATTGGCGGACGGGAGTTGAACAAAGGCGGCCCGGACGGCGGCCCGGTCTACACCTATGACGCCCTCTACCAGGAGATCGTCCCCGATCGACGCATCGCCTTCAGCTACACGATGGATATGGACGAAACGCGGATCTCGATCTCGGTCGCGACGGTGGAATTCAAGGCCGATGGCGCCGGTACGCGCCTGATCTACACCGAGCAAGGGGCCTATTTTGATGGCCACGATAAGCCGGAGTTCCGGGAGCACGGCACCAAGGAATTGCTGAACAGCCTGGCCGCCTATCTGGCGAGATAGGTCGAGCACTGACGATTGTCGGCCGGCGTTCAGCGGCCTAGCTTGGCGACCATGAAAACGGTCGCCTCAGCCCTGCTCGCCGCCCTCGTCTCCACCTCGGCCCTGGCCGCCCCGCCCGAAGAAACGCGGACGCTGGAGGGCCTGCAAAAGCCGGCGGAGATCCGGGTCGATCGTTGGGGCATCGCCCACATCTATGCCGGCGACGTACGCGACGCCTTCTTCCTGCAGGGCTACAACGTCGCCAGCGATCGGCTTTGGCAGATCGACCTGTGGCGCAAGCGGGGCCTGGGCCTGCTGGCCAAGGACTTCGGCCCCGCCTATGTGGCTCAAGACCGCGCCGCGCGATTGTTCCTCTACCGCGGCGACATGGACCGCGAATGGGCCGCCTACGGCGCCGGCGCCAAGGACAACACCGAGGCTTTCGTCGCCGGTGTGAACGCCTATGTCGCCGAGATCCGCGCCGGCAAGCAGCCCCTGCCCCCGGAATTCAAGCTGGCAGGCTCGACGCCCGACCTCTGGACGCCCGACGACGTGGTGCGCATCCGCAGCCACGGCCTGACCCGCAACGTACCCAACGAGGTCGGCCGCGCCCAGATCGCCTGCGCCGCCGGTCTCGAAGCCGCCAAGCTCTATCGCCACATCGAACCGGCCTGGGAGACCAAGATCCCTCAGGGCCTCGATCCCTGCGACATTCCGGCCAACGTGCTGGGCGACTACCAGCTCGCCACTAGCGGCGTGAAGTTCTCCGGGCCGCCTACCAAGACCGCCATGCTGGAAATCCCACCCGACGCGATCGGCTCCAACAACTGGACCGTCGCCGCCAGCCGCACCGCCACCGGCCGCCCGATCCTGGCGAACGACCCGCACCGCGAGCACAGCGCGCCGTCGCTGCGCTACATCGTCCACATGGAAGCGCCAGGCTTCTCGGTCATCGGCGCCGGCGAGCCCGCCCTGCCCGGCGTTTCCATCGGCCACAACGGGACGGTCGCCTTCGGCCTGACCATCTTCCCGGCTGACCAGGAGGACCTCTATGTCTACGAGACCGATCCGAAATCGCCCCTGAACTACCGCTATGCCGGCGGCTGGGCGCCGATGGACAGCGTGACCGAGACGATCGAGGTCAAGGGCCAAGCCCCACGCAAGGTCGAGCTGCACTTCACCCGCCACGGACCGGTGATCTATGCCGACGCCGCCAAGGCCCGCGCCTTCGCGGTACGCAGCGTCTGGGCCGAGCCTGGGACCTCGGCCTATTTCGGCTCAATGGGCTACATGACCGCCAAGACCTGGGACGGCTTCAAGGGCGCTCTGGCCGACTGGGGCGCGCCGTCGGAGAACCAGGTCTATGCCGACACCAAGGGCGACATCGGCTGGGTCGCGGCCGGCAAGGTTCCGCGCCGCCAGAACTGGGATGGCTTGCTGCCGGTTCCGGGTGATGGCCGCTATGAGTGGAAGGGCTTCCTGAAGCTCGACGAACTGCCTAGCGCGCACAATCCGGCCTCCGGCTGGTTCGCCTCGGCCAACCAGATGAACCTGCCCGCCGACTTCCCCTATGGCGAGCGCAAAGTCGGGTTCGAATGGTCGAACCCAGCGCGCATGCAGCGGATCGCCGAGGTGTTGGCGGCCAACAATAAGCTGACCCTAGCTGACGCGGCGGCGCTGCAGACCGATCCCTACAACATCACCTCACGGCGGATGATGGCCCTGCTGGCGCCGATAAAGACCAACGACGCCAAGCTCGCCGCCGCGCTGAAGCTTCTGCGCGACTGGGACCACAGAACCGCCGGCGACAGCCCCGGCGCGGCTCTCTACGAGGTCTGGACCGCCAAGCACCTGGGCAAAGCGACGGTCGCCCGCGCCGTGCCCCAGGCCGCCCGCGCCACCGTTGGCAATGGCGACCTGGCCGCGGTGATGCGGCTGCTGGAGCACCCGGACGCCAGCCTCGGCGCCAACCCCGCCGACGCCCGCGACGAGGTCCTGAAGTCCAGCCTGCTGGCCGCCTATGACGAAGTCGCCGCGAAACTTGGCCCTGATCCAACGACCTGGGCCTGGGGCAAGCTGCATCAGGCGCGTTTCGACCACGCCCTGACCGTGCTGGCGCCCGTCGCCGATCGCCCGGCGATGTCCAGCGGAACCCTGCCGATGGCGGGAACCATGCTCTCCCCGCTGGCCGCCACCTGGCGCGCCGACGATTATCGCGTCATCGCCGGCGCCTCGTTCCGCATGATCCTGGACGTCGGCGCCTGGGACAACAGCCTGGCCATCAACACGCCCGGCCAGTCGGGCAGCCCCGGCACCGCGCACTATCGCGACCTATTCCCGAAGTGGGCCAAGGGAGAATACGTGCCGTTGAGCTATTCGCGGGAGGCGGTGGAAGCAGCGACCGAGCGTGTGGTGAAGCTGCGGCCCGCGCCTTAAGCCGACGCTCTATCGAGGCTTCCAGATATCCTGCGGTCTGGCGGCATTGACATTGCGGGGCCAGCGCCGGAAAAACCGCCGCCCTATCAGAGTGGCCGGAGCCTAATTCCGCGATGACCTATATCGTCATGGATCCCTGCATCAAATGTAAGTTCATGGACTGCGTGGAGGTGTGTCCCGTCGACTGCTTCTACGAAGGCGAGAACTTCCTGGTGATCAATCCGGACGAGTGCATCGATTGCGGCGTCTGCGAACCTGAATGCCCTGTCGACGCCATCAAGCCCGACACCGAAGACGACGCTGACTCCAAGTGGTTGAAGATCAACACAGACTACGCCAAGGTCTGGCCGAACATCACGGTGAAGGGCGAGCCGCCCGCTGACCGCGAAGAGTTCGAGCGCGAAGAAGGCAAGTTCGAGAAGTACTTCAGCGAGAAGCCCGGTCGCGGCTCCTAAGGCTCCCAGGTCACTCCGGGGGCAAGCCTTTCTTTCGGCTGATTTTTATGCTAATGTCATCATTGACGTGGTGATAGCGAGAACGCTTGCCCCGTCGTTTTTGCAGAAGAGCCGTCCCCGGCCAGTGTACGCCTTCATAAGGCGAAGGGTGTCCTAGAGGTCAATTCCGTTCCAACAGGGGTAAGCCGCCGCGCAGTTTTTGCGGATGGTGACCTTTGCTCTGTTGGAAAGTTATTAACGCCTCTTAACGGGTTCGGACGCGTCGAAAGGACTTGAGCGAATGAGCAAGAGCGGTCTGGAATTCTCCGTCGGCGACCATGTCGTCTATCCGGCCCACGGCGTGGGCCAGGTACAGGGGATCGAAACCCAGGAAGTCGCCGGCTATTCCCTCGAAGTTTACGTCATTACCTTCGACCATGAGAAGATGACCCTTCGCGTTCCGACGGCGAAAGCTCGCGGTGCGGGCCTGCGTTCGCTGGCCGAAGGCAATGTCGTCAGCCAGGCGCTGACCACCCTGAAGGGCCGCGCTCGCGTGAAGCGCACCATGTGGTCGCGTCGCGCCCAGGAATATGAAGCCAAGATCAATTCCGGCGACCTGATCTCGATCGCCGAAGTGGTGCGCGACCTGCACCGCGCCGAGAACCAACCGGAACAGTCCTATTCGGAGCGCCAGCTCTACGAATCGGCCCTGGACCGCATGGCCCGCGAAGTCGCCGCCATCGAGCGCATCGACCGCGACGCCGCCATCGGCATCCTGAACAAGAGCCTGATCAAGGCCGTCGCCGCCTAAGGGCGCGCGACGAAAATCGACTTCAAGACGCCCGGCCGCAAGGTCGGGCGTTTTTCGTGGTCGCTACACGCGGACGAAGATCGGTCCCCAGAGGATCTGATAGCGCCGCGCGTCCACCCGCACCCTGGGGCGCAGCTGATAGACGCCCGGCGTCAGGCCTGTGGCCGCCGCATCCTGGCCGACCGCGATCCTCGCCGCCTCGTCCAGCGGGTCGGTGAAGGAGAAGCTCTCAATGTGCGGAGAACCTCGGTCGAGGACATTCGAGAGGGCTGCGACCGTATCGATCCTGAACGGCAGCGGCGCAGCCAGTTCTCCATCCGGACGGGCGTAGAGGCCGACGCAGTAGGTGCGGTCCCCACGGATGGCGACGCCGAACCCGACGTGGTCATGGGCCGGCGCCAGCAGGTTCGTCCAGTGACGCTCGCTGCCGCGCCATATGCCCATCAACTCCTGCGCCGAGGCCGGCGATGAGGCTTGGCGATAGGCGATGTTCTCGCTGGCCGAGCCGATCATCCGCCGCGCCAAAACGCCGATCCGATGGGTCGGATCAAAGCCCTCTGGCGCCAGATGCTCTATATAGTTTCGATCAGCCAGGTCGGCGGCATGAGCCCGAGCGGTCAAGGCCAGTTCCTCGCTCCAGCCACAGGCTCCTGCGCCGTTTGACACCCTGGCGGCATTGGTCAGATCGAGAAGCCGCCGCTCGGCCAATGGATCGAAGCGTCCGCCGCCGGCATCGACCAGACGCGCCCGCAGGCGCGCCTCGTAAGCGACCCAGGCCTCGGCCCTGATTCCCGGCGGTGATGCGATGGCCGGCAACGCCACGAGACTTCCGATCCCGGCGAGCAGGCTGCGGCGCGCAACGCCGCTCGCGATCAGGGAAGGTTCCGCCGTCAGCATCCAGCATCCCGTTGGGCCGTGACTGCCGATCAATCACGCCCGTCGAGCTCTCACGCGGCGGTGGCGAAAGCCTGGACCACCGGCAGAAGCTGACGCTGATCTACAGGCTTATGGATTAATGGAGCGTCAGGAAAACAGTCGCTTGGCAGCGCGCCATAGCCGGTGGCGAACACGAACGGCACGCCGCGCGCCCGCAGTGCAGTCGCCAGGGGGAACACCGTCTCCCCGCCCCCCAGATTGACGTCCAGCACCGCGCCGTCGGGCGGGGTCTGCTGCTCAGCCAACCATGACAGCGCTGCGCCCAGGGCGCCGAAAGAGGCCGCGACCTCGCAGCCGAGGTCGGCCAACATGTCCTCCATCATCATTGCGACGAGAGGCTCGTCCTCCACCAGGATGACCCGCAACAGGCTCATGCCAGCGAAATCCGCGCCGACAGCGGCGCCCGCATGTGGAACTGCAGGCCCTCTGGATCGAACAGCATTTCCGAGCGGCCGCCCAACTCCTTGCCCACGCCGTGCTCGATCAGGCGCGAACCGAAGCCGCGGCTGACGGGCGTCGTCACCGGCGGACCGCCGCGCTCGACCCAGCGGAAGTCCATCGCCCGCTCAGCATGATCCACGCTCCACGCAACATCGAGCCGCCCCCCAGCGACGCTAAGCGCGCCGTACTTGGTGGCGTTCACCGCCAGCTCGTGAACGGTCAGATGCATGGCCACGGCGGTCTCCGGGGTGAGGGCGATGTCCGGCCCCGAAACCGCGATCGTCAGTCCCGGAGCCCCACAGAACGGGGTCAAGGCCTGGCCGATCACCTCCGACAGCTTCGCGTTCCCCCACGCGCCCCGGGTCAGCAGTTCGTGAGCGCGGCCCAAGGCGCCAATCCGGCCGCTGAACGCCTCCACGAAATGCGCAGGCGACGGCGCCCGCCTCAGAGTCTGGTCGGCGATCGACTGGACGGCCGCCAGGGTGTTCTTGCAGCGATGGTCCAGTTCGCGCAGCAGGAATTTGCGCCGCTCCAGGGCCTCGGAGAGCGAGGCATAGACCTGTGCGCTGTCGAGCGCGGTGGCGGTGGCCCGCGCCATGATTTCAAGCTTTCGCACCTCATCGTCGGTCGGCCGGCGCGCCTGCGCCCAATAGGCGCCGATGGCCGCGATCGGATCGCTTGGCCGCACCGGGGTCATCACCAGGCTTTTGACGAAGGTCGGGCGGTAGGCGTCGTGGGGGATCCGGTCGTCCTGATAGATGTCCGGGATCACCGCCACCTGCCGGTTCAGCATCACCCAGCCGGAAATGCAGGCGCTCATCGGGAAGCGGCGACCCTTCCACAGCGGGCCGACGGCGTCCTCGTCCAGATAGTAGCAATTTTCCCCATCGCGCAGAATGAAGGCGACGCCGTCAGCCCCCGTAATGCGGCGTGCGGCTGAACGGACCACATCGGCGATCTGTTCTACGGTTCGCGCGGAGGATAACGCCTCGATCAGTTCGACGAGGGTGATCAGGGGATCGCGCGCGCGTCCCGCCTCATCGCTGTCCCGATTGGCCGCCTCCAACATGGCGTGGTCCTTCAGAACCAAGATACTAGCCCTTGCGCGAAACCTTGCCTCAGACGCGATAAGTCGCGCAAGTCAATCTGCAGTTGTTTACCATAGATTACAGGCGCGTTCCGTCGTTCAGTCCGTCTCAGTGATAGTCGGATGGACGGGCGCCACCACGGCGTCCGGCCCCTTGTTGAGCTCATAGGCCAGCTTCTCGCGGTCGAGGTCGCCCTCCCAACGCGCGATGACGATGGTGGCCACGCCGTTGCCGACCAGATTGGTCAACGCCCGGCACTCGCTCATGAACCGGTCGACCCCGACCAGCAGGGCGAGCGAGGCGATGGGAATGTCGGGCACCACGGCCAGGGTGGCGGCCAGCGTGATGAACCCCGCCCCGGTGACCCCGCTAGCCCCCTTGGAGGTGAGCATAGCGACCCCCAGCAAGGTCAGCTCCTGGGTCAGGGTCAGGTCGATATTGGTGGCCTGGGCGAGGAACAGAGTCGCCAGGGTCATGTAGATGTTGGTGCCGTCCAGATTGAACGAATAGCCAGTGGGGATGACCAGGCCGGTGGTGGTCTTGCCCGCGCCCAGCCGCTGCATCTTCTCCATGATCTGCGGCAGCACCGATTCCGAAGAAGAGGTGCCCAGCACGATCAGCAGCTCTTCGCGGATATAGGCCAGGAACTTGAAGATCGAGAAGCCGGCGACCAGGGCGATGAGGCCCAGGACGATCAGCACGAACAGCAGCGAGGTCGCGTAGAAGGTGGCGACCAAAGCCCCAAGCTTGAGCAAGGCCGCCAGGCCGTACTTGCCGATGGTGAAGCCCATGGCGCCGAACGCCCCGATCGGGGCCAGCTTCACGACAATCTGGATGATCGAGAAGAAGACCTTCGAGACGTCCTCCAGCACCCCGGCGACCTTGTCGCCGAAGGGGCCGAGCCGCGCGCAGGCGAAGCCGGTGAGGATGGCGATCAACAGCACCTGCAACAGATTGCCGTCGGCGAAGGCCCCGAAGAACGCGTCAGGGATCAGGCCGAGCACGTAGGCGGTCAAGCTCTCCCCATGCGCCGCCTTCTCGACGTAGCCGGCGGCGATGGTCGGATCGAGGGTCGCCGGGTCGATGTTGAACCCCGCGCCCGGCTTGACCAGATTGCCGACCACCAACCCCAGAACCAGGGCGAAGGTCGAGACGACTTCGAAGTACAGCAAGGTCTTGGCGCCCAGCCGGCCGAACGCCTTGATGTCGCTCATCCGGGCGATGCCCGAGACGATGGTGCAGAAGATCACCGGCGCGATGGCCATCTTGATCAGCTTGATAAAGCCGTCGCCCAGCGGCTTCAGCGCCACCCCGACCTCAGGCCAGATCGCACCAACGGCGATCCCCAAGGTGATGCCGACCAGCACCTGCACATACAGCAGGCGGAAAATACGAAAGAACGCCATCCACTATCCCCGATCGCAGCCATTCCAACCTGGATGGCATTGCGCTATCACCCCCACCGGTCGGCCCGGTAGCTCAGCAGGATAGAGCAGCGCTTTCCTAAAGCGAAGGTCGGGGGTTCGAGTCCCTCCCGGGCCGCCAGAATGTTGTCGGCGTGTGTCGGCGCAATTTAAGACTGGCCCATTTGCAACTTAAGACTGACCAAATTGAGAACCGGTCGCAAGCGCTCGGACTTGAATTGCAATGACGGGACAAAGGGGGCCCGCCGCGGACGAAAAGAACCAGCAGCGGAGTACGGCTCCTGGGAAAACGGACTCAGTGGGCGGCGCGCGCTGCATCTGCGCCATTGCGAACTTGCTGCTTCACGGCCAAGCTTCAGTCCATGCTTGGGTCAAAAGGGTTGGCTATTTCGATCGTCGCCGCGTTGGCGGCGGTAGTCGGATGCGCCACGACCACGACCGACCTCCGCCCGCTGGCCTACAGCTTCGAGGACCAGCCTAGCGACAGGCGGGTAGTGGTGTCGTATCGCAACGCTGATCTAAGCGGCATTTGCGTCCTGCCTGAGCATTGGCCCAACCAAGGCGGCGCCATCGACCAGGACGGTAACCGCGTATTTCTGCATGTCGCTGGTCGAAGGTTCGCCCTTCGAGGCTTCAACACCGGCTATTGCCCCGAGGGCTGTGCGACCTACGTCCCCCCCGGCAGAGAAATTTCAGGCTTTTTGGCCTATGACGACTTCCATCTGCCGGCGGACCTTGAGCACCATCCAAAGCGTCTTGAGTTCAAGCCCCGGGGATTTAACTGCCGACGTCCCTAGATCCGACGCCCTCTGCTCGCGTGGACCGCTTAGCGCCAGAAGCGGAAATTGGGCGCGAGCCAAAAAGCAGAAATTCGCCGTGCTTCCAATCTGCCGGGTGGTGGGCACGCCTCATGGCATGCTTGCCAGTACCGCTTGACCAGTATGGGGGTAAATCGCCAGGCCAAGTGCTATGGCAGTCTTGATCTGCTAGGTTCTTCTGCTGAGAAAAGGACAACGGAATGCAAGGGAAGATCGATACCGGAGTGCCGGCTGACCATGTCGAAGGAGGATTCGAATGGGCAAAGAAGCCACAATGTTCTTGCGGTCGACTTGAGCACGCCTTCGAGGAAAAATTCTTCTTCGTTGCCAACATGACCGAAGGGGACGACTTCATCGTCTACATGATGCCCGTCGATTCTGATGGCTCGTTTGTGAGGCGCAGCGGCGTACAAGTGGCTCACTGCCCCTGGTGCGGGGACAAGATCAGAGTCGCAAAGAGTCCCAAGAAGAAATAGTGGACTTGTTGGGCAACGCGCCAAAACGGACGTCGGGACCGCGCCAGAAGCGGACATTGGCGACGGGCCGGAAAGCAGACCTTCAGCTTTTTGGGTAGCGAAGAGCGTCCACGACAATCTGGAAGGCTGCGAGGTTCTGACGACGGCTGGGGTAGTAAAGGAAATAGCCGTCGAACATCGGGGACCAGTCGTCTAGGATCCGCTCCAGTGCCCCTGACAAGATGCGGGACGCCACGATGTCTTCGGGCACATAGGCGATCCCTAGCCCACTGACCGCCGCGTCGATCATGGCGTAGGAGTTGTTGAAGGCGACTTGGCCATCGACCCGAACGCGGATGGCCTGCCCGTCCTTTTCGAACTCCCAGGCATAGAGACTGCCTGCTGACTCGTGACGCATGTTGATGCACACGTGAGCGACGAGATCCTTGGGATGGGCGGGCCTGCCGTGTTCGGCCAGATAGGACGGTGAGGCGACGGCGACGAGACGCCAGTCGGGACCGATGCGCACCGCGATCATGTCCTTCTCGACGCTCTCGCCAAGGCGGACGCCCGCATCGAAGCGCTCCTCGACGATGTTGCGGAAGGTGCTGTCGAGGATCAGTTCGACCTTGATCTCGGGATAGGCGGCGAGCACCGGCTTGAGCTTAGGCCAAACGACGCTGTCCAGAGCATGGTCGGACAGGGTCAGGCGGATCGAGCCTGCCGGTCTGTCCCGCACGCTGGTCAGGCTTTCGATCTCCTGCTCGATCTCAGCCAGGCGCGGCGTGATCGTCTGGAGCAAACGCTCGCCGGCCGCCGTGAGCGCGACGCTTCGGGTCGTGCGGGTTAGCAACCGGATGCCCAGGCGCGCCTCAAGCTGACGGATGGCATGGCTAAGTGTCGATTGCGCCACGCCGATCCGAGCAGCGGCCTTTGTGAAGCTGCGCTCCTCGGCGACGATCTGGAACCAGGTCAACTGGTTCAGGTCTGGTCCGGCCATGGTCGGCCTCCTCGATTAATCGCCTACATCGATTAGTTCATGCCGATCTCTCTGGCTAATCGCTTTGATGGCCAAGACTTAGTTTGTCTCTCGAAGAATGAGGGAGACGACCATGCTCGCGCCCACCGCACCAACATCCGAAGCCCCGACGCCCACCGCCGCTTGGGGCGCCGTGCTGTCGATGGCCCTGTGTGTGGCGTTGCTGATCGCGTCGGAGTTCATGCCGGTCAGTCTTCTGACACCCATGGCCGAGGGCCTCGACGCCTCTGTCGGGCAGACCGGTCAGGCGGTCTCGATCAGCAGCCTGTTCGCGGTCGTAGCCAGCTTGGGTGTGAGCACTGTCGCCGGGCGGTTGAACCGCAAATGGGTTCTCGTCGGTCTCGCTGGCCTGATGGGCGTCTCTCTGGCGCTGGTCGCTGCGGCCCCGAACTTTGAGGTCCTGATGATCGGACGCGCCCTGCTGGGCCTCTGCATCGGCGGCTTCTGGGCGCTGGCGACATCCGTCATCATGCGGCTCGTTCCGGCTGCGGATGTGCCACGCGCCCTGGCGCTGATGTATGGCGGGCAGGCCATCGCTGCCGCCTTCGCCGCGCCGATCGGCAGCTATTTCGGCGGCCTGTTCGGCTGGCGCGAGGTGTTCTGGGCGCTGACGCCATTGGTGGCCGCGAACCTTGTCTGGCACGTCGTCGCCCTGCCCTCCCTGCCTGCCCGTACGCGGCAGGGCATTGGCGACATGATCGACCTGCTGCGTCGCCGGTATTTCCTGGTCGGCCTGATTGCCTCGATGCTGTCGTGGGGATCGGCCTTCACCCTGTTCACCTATCTTCGGCCCTTCCTCGAAGACGTCACGGGGGTGGGCGTCACCGGCCTGTCGCTCCTGCTGCTGGCGCTCGGTTGCGCCGGCTTCGTAGGCACCTGGGCTTCGGGCCGCTTCATCAAGGGTGACGTCTCGAGGCTTCTGCGTCTGCCGGCCCTAGTCATGGGCGCGGTCACCGCCGGGCTGCTGATCGTCGGCGGCTGGCCGATCGCGGCGGGGCTTCTTCTGGTCGTCTGGGGCGCGATGAACACCGCCATGTCGGTGATCTGGATGACCTGGATGTCCCAGAACGCCGAGGACGCGCCAGAAGCCGCAGGCGGCCTGATGGTCGCCGCCGTCCAGGCCTCGATCCTGCTGGGCGCTGTCATTGGCGGCCTCCTGCTCGATCACATGTCGATCAACGCCGTCCTGATCGCAAGCGTCACCCTAGCTGCCGTGGCGGTGCTCATCGTCCGCGACGGGCGCACCCTACTGAAACCCCGCTGGACCCAAACCCCGGAGCCAAGATGACCCCGACTTCCCACGATCTTCAGACCCGGACGTCCCCCGCAATGGACCGTCGAGGCCTGATGAGACTGACCGGCGCCGGCGTGACCGCCCTGGCCGCCGCGTCGCTCCTCTCCACCTCCAATGCAGAGGCGCAGACCATGACCAGCGACTGGGACAAGGTGTTCCCCCGCAACGAAGCCGTCGACCACCAGAAGGTCACCTTCACCAACCGCTACGGCATCACCCTTACGGGCGACCTGTATCGACCCCGTGGTCACGACGGCCAGCGTCTGGCGGCCCTCGCGGTCGGCGGTCCGTTCGGCGCGGTCAAGGAACAGTCATCGGGCCTCTATGCCCAGACGATGGCGGCGCGCGGCTTCGTCGCCCTGGCGTTCGATCCGTCCTTCACAGGCGAGAGCGGCGGCGAGCCGCGCAACGTGGCATCGCCCGACATCAACACCGAAGATTTCATGGCGGCGGTGGATTTCCTCGGCCTGCATCCCTCGGTCGATCAGGAGAGGATCGGCGTCATCGGCATCTGCGGCTGGGGCGGCATAGCGCTGAACGCGGTCGCCACCGACAAGCGCGTCAAGGCCGTCGCAACCAGCACCATGTATGACATGAGCCGCGTCATGTCGTGCGGCTACAACGACATCGTCACGCCGGAACAGCGGGCCCAATCGCTGGAGCAGATGAGCCGTCAGCGCTGGGTCGATGCGCGCAAGGGCAGCCTCGCCTACGGTCCGGCCTCCAATAAACTGAAAGGCGGCGAGGCGCAGTTCCTGGTCGATTACAACGCCTACTACATGACCCCGCGCGGCTACCACGCACGCGCGGTGAACTCCGGCAACGCCTGGTCGGTCACGACCCCGCTGTCGTTCATGACCTTCCCGCTGATGACCTACATCGCAGAAATCTCGCCCCGGCCGATCCTGCTGATCCACGGCGAGAACGCCCACTCTCGCTACTTCAGCGAGACGGCGTTCGCGGCGGCGGCTGAGCCGAAGGAACTGGTGATCGTCGCCGGCGCCAGCCACGTCGATCTCTACGACCGCGTCGACTTGATCCCGTTCGACCGGCTGACGCGCTTCTTCGAGGAGCGCCTGTCGTGATCGCCTCGATGCTCTTAGCCACTGCCGCCCTGTTAGGCGGCGAAACCCCCATGCAAACCCAGGAGGGCGCTCCCGTCATGGAAATCACCCGCAAAGCCGACCAGACCACCATCGATGGTCCCGCCAAATGGTTCACCGGCCGTGTCACCATCAGCGGGCAGTTTCAGCGCGAGGCGCCGTCACGCGTCGGCGGCGCGATCGTGCATTTCGAACCGGGCGCGCGTACGGCTTGGCATGTCCACCCGCTCGGCCAGACCCTGATCGTCACCGAAGGCGTCGGCTGGACCCAAATCGAGGGCGGCCCGAAGCTGGAGTTCCGTGCCGGCGACGTTCTGTGGTGCCCGCCCGAGCACAAGCACTGGCACGGCGCGACGCCGCATGAAGCGATGACGCACATCGCCATCCAGGAAAGCCTGAACGGATCGCCCGTCACCTGGATGGAGCACGTCACTGACGAACAATACCGCGCCGACGCGTCGGCGACCGAAACGGAAGCAAATCGAAAATGACCGACAACATCACTGGGAAAACCATCGTCATCACCGGCGCATCCAGCGGCATGGGCGCCGCCGCGGCGCGTCACCTGGCTGACAGGGGAGCCGCCGTCGTCCTCGGCGCCCGTCGCTCCGACCGCATCGATAGCCTCGCGGCCGAAATCACGGCCGCAGGCGGCAAGGCCATCGCCGTCGAGACGGACGTCACGAACCGAGAAGATCTACAGCGGCTCGTGGACGCGGCTATCGACACCTACGGACGCATCGACGTGATCATCAACAACGCCGGGGTCATGCCTCTGTCTCCACTAGAGCGCGTGAAGGTCGACGAGTGGGACCAGATGATCGACGTCAATCTGAAGGGCGTGCTCTACGGAGTCGCCGCCGCGCTGCCGCACATGATCGCCCAAAAGTCGGGCCACATCATCAATGTCTCGTCGGTAGCGGGGCATAAGCTGTTCGGCGGCTCCGCCGTCTATTCCGCCACCAAGTTCGCGGTTCGCGCCCTCTCGGAGGGACTGCGTCAGGAGATGGCGCCTCACAACATCCGGACCACGATTATCTCGCCAGGCGCGGTCAAGACCGAACTCCTCGACCACATCAGTGAGACGGACGTTCAGAAAGCCAATCAGGACTACGTCGGCCAGATCGGCGTCCCTGCCGAAACGCTGGCGCGCCTGGTCGCCTTCGCCATCAACGAACCCGAGGAAGTCGGGATCAACGAGATCCTCTTCAGACCCACTGCTCAGGAACTCTAATAGCTCAGCCGGCTCAACCAGGCTCCCAAGCTGGAAGCGGACACAACTGATGGTCCGCTTGCTGGAGCATCGCCTCCGACTGGATCCGACCCTAGTCGGGCTTTAGGAGACCCTAACCCTCACGTGTCATCACTACGGTATAGTTCGCTTAGGTAGTCCGGTCAGCATGCTGAAGCGACCCATTCGCCCACTGATCGTCGTCGCTGCCGCTGGCGCGCTGCTCTACGTGGGCTGGCTGGGACACGAACATCGGTGGCGTCTGGGCTTCATACCGGCAAGCCTCCACGTGCACCGCGTGCTCTATGCTGAGACGAAAGTCTGGGGCTTGGGCCCTGGCGGCAACGAGGCCGGGATCATCGTCTACGAACTCCCCGCCGATGCTGCTCAAGCCGTTGCGCGACAGGCTGCGCCTTATCTCTCGACGCTCCCTGGAAATGGCCGCTCGCAATATCAGGAATGGCGAGCGACCCCGATTGATCCGCCGGTCCGGGTCTTCAACAGGATTCTCGGGAGCGCTGACATCTGTGACGTGATCTGCGAGGGGCCCGAGGACTTAGGCCTTCGCGTCGATCCGCAAATCGTACGTCTGGTGAACCACACGCTCGCGCATCCAGGAGCATATTACTCCAGTGGGCGTAACGGACTGCTGATCATTGCGCCAGCCACAAGGCGCGCGGTCTTCGTCTATGGCAAGTGAGCGAATGCGTCTGACGCGTTAGGCGGTTGAAGGAGTTGCGGAATGCCACGCGTGCTAAGCGATGTGACCGAACTCGCGGCGCTGATCGTTGCACGTACTGCCGGATTGACTCGGCCTTTTGTCTTAGCGCTCGATGGGCGCAGCGGCGCGGGCAAGTCGGCGCTGGCGCAGGCGCTCGCGGAGAAATTCGACGCAGCCGTCGTTGAGGGTGATGATTTCTATGCGGGCGGGATCAAGCTGCGCGACGATAAGCCCTGAAGCGCGCGCGGCCGCCTGCATCGACTGGACCCGACAGCGGCCGGTGCTCGAAGCCCTGCGCTCCAGGCGGGAGGCCGTCTGGAGGGCCTTCGATTGGGAGGTCTTCGACGGACGATTGCGCGACCTGTCGACCAGGGTGGCGCCGAAGCGGATCATCATCCTTGAAGGCGTCTATGCCGCGCGTCCGAGTTGGCGGACTTGGTCGATCTGAGCGTGATGGTGGCGACGTCGGACGACGTGCGGACAGCTCGCCTCACGGCGCGCAAAGGGACGATCGGCCGTTGGGAACGGCAGTGGCACCAAGCGGAGGACGCCTACTTCCAGAACGTCATGCCGCCTGGCGCTTTCGATTTTATCCTGAACCTTAAGGCATGATCGCCGCGCAACTCCCAGGAAATCCAAGGTGCACCTGGGCCGGGTTGAGCCGACCCAGTAGCGACGACCAGACGTCCGCTCACCGGTCCGCGGATGACATATTGGGAATGACTGGCTCGCGCCAGATGCCGAAGTTGAGACGCCGCCGGAAACTCGCCGTTCAAGCCTGCCGGGCCGCGGTGCCGCGACCGGAGAGTTTCGACCCGGACCCCCACGGGGGGAATCGACCCCTAACCGATGCTAGGCCTGCGCTCCCAGAGCCTGAGGCTAATGCGCCCGAGGATGATCGCCACCAGCGTTAGCACCCCCGCGGAAACGAAAGTCTCCAGCCATATATACCTTGCCCAAACTGGCACGCGCTCAGCGATGCTTTGACCCATCGTTCCGCTGTGAGCAGTGAACATGAGCGTGGCTAAGGTCACGCCGGTCAAATAGATCGCCACGCTTCTGGCGACGTTTCCTCGGCGGGTTTCCACAACTAGCCAGAGGGGCCCGAGATAGAGCCAACACACTGCGGCTAAGGCGACCAGCTTCATCGGAAGCGGGAGATCGACGTCCGGGAATACAACGTCACCTGCGTGCTTCAGCGTCGTCTCCATGGCCCCACGCTAGTGCTTAAACGGCGCTGAGGCCAATGTCGGCTGTCCACCCTTCCGAGACCTCGGGGCAGTCCGCTTGTCGGCAAGATGGCAAACGTCCGCTTCCGGGCGATGCCTTGGCGACTGCTCGCGACCCGCAGCGGGCATCGCTCATACGTAAACGCCTAACTCCATCCGCGTTAGTTGATCATCGATCGCCTGCGCTCCGGCGGAGGTAGTCATGAGCTCAAGGGGCGAGCGACGGTTTAGGGCCATGACCGGCTCGGAAATCCACCTTTCCGCGGATGACTGGTCGCCGAGAACATGGCTCGCTCGAACCAATAGCCGCGCGAAAGTCCAAGCAAAGTTTCCCTGAAGCGGCGTCAATCGTTTCCTAGACGAGTTGGTGTCGAGCAGTGCTAGACCAAGCGCCGATAACAAATTGGGATCGTCACGTATCTCAAGAAGTCGGGCTCGAAGGCGCTTGACCTTAGCTGAGGGCAAACCTTCGCGAAGCTTATCATGCAAGTCGACCATCGATCCGACTTCGGCGGGTGTACGCGCCAAGCCGAGGAGTACTGCCGCCAACTCTTCCGGTTGCACCGCATCGGTAGGGTCTAGTCTCTGCTTGGCGGTCGCCAACGAGGTTCTCCCGCGAACACTCCTCCGGCATGGATACCGATGGCTCGGCACCCTAGGCCGATCGTTGCTGCCCGGACAACAGGCCAGCATGGGCCAGTTTTAACAAACAACGCCGAGTTTTGGGCCGCCGTAAGTTGCAGGCCCTAATTCGCGAAAATCGCCTCTCCGTTGGAAATCAACGCCTTTGCGAGCCGACGTGATATCGCTGTCGCCTGGTCGCGACGCACCCACGCCATCGGCGGACGCGCGCGTACAGCCATCGAGGCTTAAGCCCAGGCCACCCGCTGTCGGACCGGCGCCTAAGCCCCTCTTCCGATAACCCCCGATAGGGGAGCCGCATTTCGCGCCTCCAGGGCTAAGAGCCTGATTGTCTGGACCTGGAACTGTTCCTTCTTCAGCTACCGTCCCGGCATCTTACTCCGTCGAGGAATATGTCCACGGCTACCCGCGCGGCGGACTTTATTTCGTGCGCTTGAAGCGGCGGCCGTAGGCCGAGGACGACCTGAAGATGGACGTTGTCGCGCATCATCCCCATGAACAGGTCGGCAGCGCCCTGTGGATCACACTGATCGACTTCACCACGCGCCTGCGCCGCCGCGAGGAATTCGGCCAGCCTGCCGCTCGCCCGTCGCGGTCCCTCCTCGTAGAACTGGCGGACGAGGTCTGGGAAGCGCCCACTTTCGGCAATGGCCGTTCGGTAGATGCCGATCAGCGCCGGCGACATGTAGAGGCCGATGAGCCCTTCGGAGAACGCGAACAGCGTCTCCCTCAAATCGCCCTCGCCTAGAGTCTCAAATGGCGCGAGCCCCCTTTCCGCCGTTTGGGCCACGAGGGCTGTAAACAGCCCCTCCTTGCCACCAAACTCATTGTAAATGTTACGCTTTGAGCCGCCGACGCGTTCGATAATGGCGTCAATGCTCGTCGCCCCGTAGCCATTCTCAAAGAACAGCTCGGCTGCGGCATTCAGGATCGCTTCCCTCCGCGCAAGGGCCCGTCCAGTTCCTGTTGAGCTCACATGTCCTCGCAGATCGCCGATATCGCCACTTGACCGGTAACGTACATTACCATAATTGCCGATGGTAACAGGCATTACCGAAAGTCGCCTCTATGTCCCGCCTTAGCAAGAAAAAGCTTCTAGGAGCCGCGCTGTGCGGAACCGCGCTCCTCGCCGCCGTCTGCGGTCTGAACTGGGCCGCCGCCGGCCAAGCGTCGACTGACAACGCCTATGTTCGGGGCGACATCACCTCCCTGGCACCCAAGGTTGGCGGCTATGTCGTCTCGGTCGCGGTGCAGGACAATCAGGCTGTTCGGGCCGGGGATGTGCTCTTCCGGATCGACGATCGAGACTATCGGGCACGGTTGGCCCAGGGCCACGCCAACGTCGCCGCCGCCGAGGCGCGTGTTGCGAGCACGACGGAGGAGATCCGCCTCCAGCAAAGCCTGGTTCGGCAAGCTGAGGCCCAACAACGCATAGCGGCCGCCGACCTTGAACTTGCGATTAAGACCAGCGATCGGCGCCGCGAACTAATTCGCAGCAACGCGATCAGCCAAGCTCAAGTCGATGAAAGCGATGCGGCTCGCTCAAGAGCGGGGGCTGGTCAGGCCGGCGCCGCGGCGGCCGTTCAGGCGCAGAGCCAAAAGATCGGGTTACTGGCGGCCCAGCGGAAGGTGGCCGAGGCGGCGCTGGCGCAGGCGGTGGCCGCCTGCGACCTGACACAGATCGATCTCGACAACACGGTCGTGCGAGCGCCCGTGTCAGGCGTCGTCGGCAACCGCCAAGTCCGAGTTGGGCGGCTCGTCGCGTCGGGCGTCTCGCTGCTCGACATCGTGCCCATCGGCAAGGTCTGGATTGTCGCAAACTTCAAGGAGACGCAGCTTCGTGACATCCATCCAGGGCAGAAAGCGCGGGTCCGGATTGATGGCTATGATCGGGAGTTTCAGGGCGTCGTCGACAGCCTGGCCCCTGCTAGCGGCTCGGCTTTCGCCCTGCTGCCATCGGATAACGCGACCGGCAACTTCGTGCGGGTGGTGCAGCGCGTGCCGGTGAAAATTCGGCTCGAACCGCACACGGAAGCCGATCGGCTCGTGCCCGGGCTGTCCGCGCGGGTGGAAATTGAACGCGGCAAGGACTGATGGCGCGCTCGTCCGCCGCTACGCCCCTCAGGCATAGGGTCAGTCAATCGGCGCTGACGGTCGCTTTGCTGGCCGGGCTTGTTCTGGCCACCTTCTCGGAGGCCATGGCCGGCACTCTGCTCGCGCTGGGCCGAGCAGACGTCATCGGCGACACCGCCGCCACTCCAGATGAGTTCGCCTGGCTGGATGTGGCCTACACCGCCGCCAAGATCGCCGGCTTTGGATTGGCGCCCTGGCTGCTCACGCGCCTTCGCCCGACCCATGTCGTGGTGTCGGCGACCCTGATCCTGGGGGGCGCGGCGGCGCTGGCGGCCGCCACATCGAGACTTGAATTCCTGATCCCTTTGCGCGCGATACAAGGCCTTGCCGGCGGCGCCCTGCTCGTCAGCGCCCAGGCGCTGCTCTTCTGGGCGTTTCCCCGTCCCGGCCAACCCATCCTCCAAGCCGTTTTCGCAGTTGGAGCTGTGGTCGCCCCCGCGACGCTCGCCCCCGCCTTGCAAGGTTGGATTATCGACGCTCAATCGTGGCACGGCGTTCTTGCCGCGACTTTCCTCACGTCACTGGCTGCTGCCGGGCTGTTGCTGATCAGCGACCCGGAAACGCCCTCGCCTTGCGCGCCGCGCCCGTTCGACCTCACGGGATTAAGCCTTTTGAGCGTCGTCGCCGTGGCCGCCACGTTCGTGCTCGGTCAGGGGAGTCGCTGGAACTGGTTTGAAAGCGATCGCATCGCCCTCTGGGTGCTTGTCGCCCTCGTCGCCTCGACCATCCTGGCGCTGCATCAGAGGCGGGCCGGAAAGGACGCCCTGGTGCAAACTGAGGTATTCGGGACCGAGCCCTATCCCTTCACATTCATGGTCAGCATCGTCGCCGGCGCGTCACTGTTCGGGAGCGCGTTCTTGATCCCGGCCTTCGCCGTCAACGTACTCGGCTTCACGCCGCTCGCGGCAGGTCAACTTCTGGCCCCAAGCGCGGCCTTGTTCTTCGCTGGACTGCTCGCCGCCGCCATCCTGATCCAGAGGTTTAACTTTCCTCTGATGGCTAATGTGCCGGTGGGAATCGGCCTGGTCATGGTCGCTTTCCTGATGCTCTCCGGCTCGACCCTCGAGAGCGGCGCGGCCGATATGGGATTGCCGCTGTTCCTACGGGGCCTCGGGCTGGGATTTCTGTTTCTGGCGCTGACCCTGATGGCGTTCGGCGCCCTGCCGCCGACGCAGCTGGCCTATGGTATCGCGCTCTTCAATATCGGGCGCCAGCTCGGCGGCCTGCTCGGGGTCGCCGGCCTGCAGACGCTGATCGACCGTCAGGTCGTCGCCAACCAAGCGGTTCTGGGCGCCAATCTCACCCCAGGACTCGCGACGGCTGCTGATCGCTTGGCCACGAAGACCTCCGCCCTGAGCCTAAAGGGCCTGGACTTCCAGGCCGCCGGCGCCAGCGCCCGCGGCCTGCTCGGCCGCGCTATCGCCCAGCAATCCACGGTGATCGCATTCGACACCGCCTTCCTGGTCCTCGCCCTGCTGTTCGTGTTCGCCGCGCCGGTCCTCATCGGATCAAAGCTCGCCTTCTCGGCGGCTGCTAAGCGGCGCGCGGCGAAGTCCCCTCCGTTGGAGATCGCCTCATGATCCGTCGCCGCCGCGAATTTGCGTTCGCAGGGCTCTGCGTTCCCGTCCTCCTGCTGGCCGCCTGCACGACAACGCCAGACTATGTGGCGCCCCAGCCGAAAGTCGCCGCAACATGGCTAAGCCCGGTGACCGAAACCGAAGTGGACCTCGTCTGGTGGCGCAGTCTGGGCGATCCGGCGCTGGCGGCGTTGGTCGAGGCCGCCCTGGCGGAGAACACCTCGCTCGACGAGGCTGACGCCCGTCTGCGCGAGGCGCGAGCCCAGCGCGACGCATTGTATGGTCGTGAGCAGCCCCAGGTTAGTCTCGGCGCGCAGGCGACGGAAAGCAGACTCAGCCTCAACGGCCCGCTGCCCGTGGGCCGCGTGCCGGGCCTTGAACGCAACCTCAAACTTTACGATGTCGGCTTCGACGCGGGCTGGGAGATCGATCTCTGGGGCGGTGTCCGGCGCGGCAAGGATGGGGCCGATGCTCGATTGGGCGCGGCGACGGAAAGCCGCCGCTCCGCGAGCATCCAGGTCATCGCCGAGGTCGCGCGAACGTATTTTGAGTTGCGGACAGCCCAGGCACTGAACGCGAACGCCCTGTCCGACGCCCGGGACCAGGCCGATCTGGCCGACCTTGTCGCCCGACGCGAGCGGGCTGGGACGGCTTCACGCTTCGACGTCGTCCGCGCCGAGGCGCAGGCGCGCAGCACCGCCGCCAGCATCGCGGCTTACGAAGCAGACGCCGCGTCCGCGGCCATTCGGCTGGCCCTGCTGACCGGGCGATCGCCCGAAGCCCTGGACCCATCCTGGATCTCCCCGTCTCACATGCCCGCGCCCGCCGCAGAGGTCGCAGCCGGCCTTCGTTCGGAGGTGCTGATGCGGCGGCCCGACGTCAGACAGGCCGAACGCGAACTGGCGGCGGCGACCGCCGATGTCGGGGTCGCCACCGCGGACCTGTTCCCACGTGTCTCGCTGCTCGGTTTCGCCGGCGTTCAAGCGCGGGATTTCGCCGATCTTGGCGCGTCCGACAGCCTGCGGTTCCAGTTTGGCCCATCCCTGCGTTGGCCAATATTCACTGGAGGTCAAATCCGCGCCCGCATCCGCGCCGCGGACGCCCGGGCCGACGCCGCCGCGGCGCGTTATGATACCGCCGTACTCACGGCGTTGAGCGAGAGCGAGATCGCCATCAATCGGTACGCGGCCTCTTCTCGCGTTCGTGTGGAACGCAATCGCGCGCGGCGCGACGGCGACGAGGCGGTGAAACTGGCGCGACGGCGCTTCGAAGCTGGTGAGGAAGACCTGACAGCGGTGTTGCAGGCTCAGTCCGCCGCCTCGCTTCTGGACCGCCAGGCGATCCTTGCCCACGCCGAGCAGCTCTATCGAACGGCGGCCCTCTATAAAGCGTTGGGCGGGGGATGGCAGGCCGGCGAGGAGAGCCGGCGCGCGAAGGGTTGATCAAAAGCTCCGGCGGCCGGACGGGTGAAGCGCTCGCCTGCCGTTTCGTTGACCGCAGGATGAAATCGGAAAAAATCCTGCGTTCGCCATCGCCGTCTGGTCCGATTGACACGGCACGCCAGAGCCAACTCAGTCGGCCGGCATTTCTTCGCGCAGCCAATCCTCCACGGTGACCTTTCCCAGGCGTGGATTAGCGCCAGGCGTTAGCGACCCGTCGGTAAGGACCGCGCCAAAGTAAAGCGCTCCAGCGTCGGCCACGACTTGGCGCGGATCGCCCTTCGCGCTCATATATTCCTCCGCGAACCGGTTGATCTGAATCGCCTCTGGTCCCGCGATCTCGATCGTACCATTGGCTGGCGGGCCAACGACTATGTCGGTCAACGCGTCGACCACGTCATCTGCGTGGATCGGCTGCACGAGAGCCGATGAGAGATGGACTTCACCGTCCAGCGCGCCGGACTGTATGATGCCCGCAATGAAGGGGAAGAACTGCGTCGAACGCAGAATGGTGTAGGGCACAGGGGACGCCTTGATCAGGGCCTCCTGAGCGACTTTGGCGCGCATATAGCCACTCGCCTCGAGCCGGTCTGCGCCGACCACTGAGAGCGCGACGTGATGCCGAACCCCTGCGACCTGTTCTGCGGCCAGGAGGTTACGCCCGGCGGTCTGGAAAAAAGACAGGACAGCATCGTCTTCAAACGAAGGCGAATTGGCCACGTCGACGACCACCTGCGTTCCGGTCAGAACTTCCGCAAGCCCTTCGCCCGTCAGGGTATTGACGCCGGTATTCGGAGCCGCCGGTATGGCTTCGTGTCCGAGATGTTTGAGGCTGGCCACAAGCCGCGAGCCGATTAGCCCCGTACCGCCGATTACAACGATCTTCATTTTGGTCACCTCCGTGAGTTGGACGTGACAGACTAATTCCCCTATCGCGCGCGCCATATCAGCCCTTGGTGTGGGTCGCGCTGAGCGCGGAGATGCAATGGTGCGGCTCCACCCGCTCCGGTGCAGAGGCGCTGCTAGTCCGCCGGCTAGGCGTCACTAGACCTCCGCATAGGTGGATCTCTCCCGGCGCCGACACCGATGGGCGGTCCTATCCTAAACGTCTAGACCAAGGCGCCTCCAGCATGGTGGCCGGGTTACCGCCCGCGCTGGCAGCCTAGCGGCATTGTCAACTGCGACTGAGGACCCCGACCATGACTCCGCGCTTCAATGCATTCAAAGTTTCGCCTGAACTCACCAAGGCCCTGATGGCGGTGGAGACCGCTCTATCCGAAAGCGGGATCGACCACGGACTGGCCGAACTCGTCCGAATCCGCGCCTCGCAGATCAACGGCTGCGCCTATTGCATCCACATGCATGTCATTGACGCAAAGGCCCACGGTGAATCGGACATGCGCATCGCCATGCTTGATGGTTGGCGGGATTCGCCGCTCTACTCCGACCGCGAACGCGCGGCCCTGGCTTGGACCGACTCCCTCACCCGCATCGCCAAAACGCATGCGCCCGACGCGGACTATGAGCTTGTGAAGGGTCAGTTCAGCGACGACGAGATCGTCGCTCTCACGATCCTGATCGGCCAGATCAACAACTGGAACCGCCTCCAGATCGCCGGTCGCGTCATCCACCCGCTCGAGACCGCCAAGGCAGCGTAGGCCTCAAGGTTCTACTCCGGCGCCCTCCCGCCGGGCCGAAGGCCGCTAAGCTGCTTGCTATAGCCTCGAAGAAGCGTCTTCCGGCCCGGCGGCAGGATTTCCGTGTCCGAAAGAGACAGGTTCCATGATCAAGAACGTAGCTATCGGCCTTGCACTGCTGCTGGGAATCTCAACGGGCGCCAACGGCCTGTTTATGCTGCTTGCGCCCGAGGCCTGGTACTGGGCGGTCCCGGGGGTCACGACGACAGGCCCATTCAATCAGCACTTCATCAGAGATATCGGCCTAATCTTCCTACTGCTCAGCGCAGCGCTTTTGACGGGCGTCGCCAGGCCCGATCTGCGCACTCTTCTCTGGTCGGGGACGGCCATCTGGATGGCAGGCCACGCTCTCTTTCATTTCTGGGAGGTGGCGGTTGGGATCTGCTCGAGTTCAGCGCTTTCTCGCGACTTTCCGGCAGTGACCCTGCCAGCCCTCCTAACCGGGTCGCTGGCGCTCTGGGCGCTACGTGAAGACCGCCGCAAACGGTAGGACACCCCTATATTCGCCCGAACGGCCCCATCGAACGCCGCTCGGGCGGCTCTTGCCGCGCGGCGCAGCCAGTGGCTCGCGCTCAGTCGACTGACAGGATGGTCCGGCGAGTCTAGCGGCGGGCGCACGTCTTCGATTTAACCTCTCCCTAGGCTGGCCCGCGTTTTCAGAGGCGCGCGTCTCCGATCGCGCCGCCTCAAGATCGGATCGCCATAGCGGGGACATGCCGATCACCGTTCGGCCGCAGATCCAGAGATACCTATACCCCAGTATGATCCTGCCCTGACCTTTGGGGCCATATACGTGGTGCAGGGCGCCGCCTAGCTTTCAGGTCATGCCGGGACCGCATTCGCCGGCGGACGTACAGTCGGGAGCCAGCTATGAACGGTACTGGATCAGCAACTAGCTTCGAAAGCGATGTATCGACGGCCGCCGGAGAACCCTTGGGCGCATCGGGTGTTATCCATGATCTCGGGAACCTGATCCAAATCGCAGCTTCCTCGTTGAACGCGATTAGCCGCCGGCGCGAAAGCCATGACCCGAGGGTTGACCCGATCGTCGCGCGCGCACGCATTGCGCTCGATCGGGCAGGCGCCCTGATCCGCCACACCATGAGCAGAACCGGCGATACAACCCTTGTCGTTCGGAGATTGGGGGAACCGCAGTCCGCGGCGTCTTGCCTGAAGGCCGTCGAGGAGCTGATCAGGTGGGTCTGTCAGCCCGACATAGCTTTGATCGTCGACATCACCGATGACCTTCAACCCGTGCGCTGCAATCCGGTCGATTTGCAGAATGCGGTGCTGAACCTGGTGATCAATGCGCGCGATGCAATGCCCAATGGCGGCGTGCTGCGCCTGACAACCCGCTGCGCAAGCGGTTCGCACGCGCCCCCCGAGGTGGAGATCATAGTTGCTGACGACGGCTGCGGAATGTCGGCGACGACCCTGCAACGCGCCTTCACACCGTATTTCACGACCAAACCCGATGGCCGCGGCGGCGGCCTTGGCCTGGCGATGGTCAAGCGCTTTGCTGACGAGGCCGGCGGTCGCGTTGACATCGCGAGTCGACCCGATGTCGGCACGACAGTCACGATCGGCCTGCCCCTGGCGGCTCGGTAGTCCGGCCTGAGCGCCGTCCTCAGAGGAACCATCGTCAATGACAAGTGACAATTCACGCGACGCCTGGAAGGGCGCGGTCCTTGACCGGCTACCGTCGTTCGAGGCGCTGGAAGGCGTTGAGCGCGAGGTCATGGAATATGACGTCGTAATTGTCGGCGCAGGCCCGGCCAGCTTGTCGGCCGCTTTGCGTCTGAAGCAGTGTGCTCAGGCCGCGGGCGGCGAAGTCTCGGTGGCGGTCCTGGAGAAGAGCGCGGAGGTGGGAGGCCATATCGTCGCTGGCGCGGTGATCGATCCGCGAGCCCTCGATGAACTCATTCCCGATTGGAAGCTTCGCGGGGCGCCGCTAGAGACCCCGGCCACCGAGGACCGGTTCCTGCTACTTGGTTCACGCTGGCAGATCCCACTGCCCATGTTCGCGCTGCCGCCGCTGATGCACAACCGTGGCTGCTACATCGGCTCGCTGGCGGACCTGACCCGCTGGCTCGCGAAAGAGGCGGAGGCGGTCGGCGTTGAGATCTATCCTGGAATGGCGGCGAGCCAGCTGCTCTGGGACGAAACCGGCAAGCAGTTGCAAGGGGTTGTGGCCGGGGTGTTCGGAATCGGCCGCGACGGAAGGCGGACAGACGCCTTTGAACCGGGTGTCGAACTGCGCGGAAAGTACGTGCTGATCGGCGAAGGCGCCCGCGGAGCCCTGGCCAAGACCATCGAGGCCCGACACGATCTCGCACGCGACGCCGACCCGCAACTTTATGGGCTCGGCATCAAGGAACTCTGGCAGGTGCCGTCTGAGCAGCATCGGCCGGGCCTTGTCCAGCACACCACGGGCTGGCCGCTGGACGACCGCACCGGCGGAGGAAGTTTCCTATACCATTTCGGCGACCGCTACGTGTCGGTCGGATATGTAGTGCACCTGGGATACCGCAATCCGTTCCTCTCGCCGTTCGACGAATTCCAGCGGTTCAAGCATCACCCTGCGATTGCGGCCCATCTGACGGGTGGAACCCGCTTGGCCTACGGCGCCCGCGCGATCACGGAAGGTGGCCTCCAATCGGTCCCGAAGCTCACCTTCCCAGGCGGCGCTCTGATCGGGTGCTCCGCCGGCTTTGTGAATGTCCCGAGGATCAAGGGCGTCCACAATGCGATGAAGAGCGGGATGCTGGCGGCTGAAGCCGCTTACGCCGCGCTGGCGGCCGGCCGTTCAGGCGATGAGTTGCTCTCCTACCAAGCCAGCTACGAAGCCAGCTGGGTTCATGAAGATCTGCGTCGCGTGCGCAACGCCAAGCCATTGCTCAGCCGGTTCGGCACACTGATGGGCGGCGCGCTAGGCGTCTTTGACATGTGGTTCCAGACTCTGTTTGGAAACCGCTCGCTTTTCGGGACCCAGCGGCATCGCCACACCGATGCGGCGACGACCGAACTCGCGGCCAAGCATCGGCCCATCGTCTATCCGCGGGCCGATGGCGAACTCTCCTTCGACAAGGCGTCTTCTGCCTATCTGTCCAACACCAATCACGCGGAGAACCAGCCGATACATCTGCGGCTTGTGGACCCCGCTCTGCCGATTTCGGTCAACCTGCCAGCCTATGGTGAGCCGGCCCGGCTCTACTGCCCCGTGGGGGTTTATGAAGTGATCTACGACGCCGACGGAAGCCATCCGCGCTTCCAGATCAACGCCCAGAACTGCATCCATTGCAAAACCTGCGACATCAAGGATCCATCGCAGAATATCGTCTGGACGCCGCCTGAAGGCGGGGGTGGCCCGAACTATCCCAACATGTGAGCGTCCACGGAAAAGCGCCTCGACCGCGAAGGTCGAGACGTCGAGATAAATGTCGCTGGCGGCCTAGCGCAGGCCTTCTTGGGCCATGGCTCGCTGGACCGCGGGCCGAGCCTTCAGACGGCTGCGAAGCAACTCCAGCGCCGGCGGCGTCGGCACGTCGAAACGGACAGCCCAGAGCAGCATTACGAACAGATAGAAATCGGCCACGCTCGGCGTGTCGCCGAAAAGGTAATCGCCGCGCAACGTATCGGCGACGTACTGCAGCTTAGCGCCCAGTACGTTGCGCGCCTGGGCTTTGTCGTCGTCGGTTCCTCCATGCCACATCGGTTTGAAGCCGTGGTGCAGCTCCGTTGTGACATAGGTGAGAGCCTCAAGAACCCGCGTCCGGCCGAGCGGTTCGCTGACGCCCAGCTGCGGAAACTGCGCGGCGATCCAATCAAGCACCGCGACGTTTTCGGTCAGGATTTCGCCGCCCTCAAGCACGAGCACGGGCACATAGTTCTTAGCCGTGACCTCTGAGAAGTCACGGCCTGACGCCGTCCGCTTGGTCTTGAGATCGACGGCCTCGCTATCGTAGTCGACGCCAGCCTCCTCGAGCGCGATGTGATCGGCGAGGCTGCAAGCCAGCGGTGAGTAGTAGAGCTTCATCGGTTTGATCCCGCTTTCAAGGAAGGTGAGCTGTTTCGGCGGCGCTCGGGTGCTCGCGTGTCCAGCGCCGGAGCCAAGCGTCGAATTCGGTGTGCCCAAATCGCGGGACGTCGCCTGCCATCAGGGTTTCGTCGGAAAGAGCCGTACCGAAATAGAGGGCGTTCGGATCGGCGATGACCCTCCGCTCGTCCCCGCTAGCGGAGAGGAAAGCGCCAACGATCGTATCCAATCGATAGGGATCTGGGCCCGCCAGTTCGATCGTAGCGTCCTCAGGTTTCGCGCAGGCCAGCTGCGACAGGGCGACGGCGACATCCCTGGCTGCAATCGGCTGAATGCGGGCGGGAGCCAGGCGAACGTCGTCTCCCACCCGGCCGGCGTCCGCGATCGCACCCAGGAACTCGAAGAACTGGGTGGCTCGAAGCAGGGTATAGGGAACGCACCCGGCCCGCACCTGCCGTTCCTGGGCCAGCTTGGCGCGAAAATACCCGTTGCCGCTCAGGCGCTCGGCGCCGACGATCGACAACGCGACGTGATGACCTACCCCCGCGAACCGCTCCTGCGCCAAGAGCTGGTCGGTGGAAGCGCAGAAGAACTCGAGCGCGACGTCATCGTCGAAAGCCGGAGAATTCAAGACGTCCACGACCACGTCGGCGCCCGACAGCACTTGCGCCAGGCCCGCACCGCTGATCGCGTCCACCCCCGTGCGCCGCGAGGCGGCGACCACCTCGCAGCCCTGCTTGGACAGGAGTTCGGCGACGCTGGCGCCAACGAGGCCTGAGCCGCCCATGACGACAATCTTCATGCCACTGATCCCATCTTCCGGGGTCGCTCGGACGGAGCGCCCGGCTGGAGGCTGGCGCGCAACCAGTCCTCAAACCGAAGGTCCGCAATACGGGCCTCGCCGCCGGGAAGTAGGGAGTCTTCCGTCAAGGTCGCGCCGAAGTAGGGGGCGCTGGAGTCCGCGATGATCCGCCGACTGTCTTCATAGGCGGTGAGGACTTCCTCAGCGATGTCCGAAAGCCTGAAGCGCTCCGGCCCGGCCACTTCGACCATGCGGTTCAGCGGCTCTCCCGCGGCGAGATCCGCCAACGCCTCGGCCACGTCCAACCCGGAGATTGGCTGGGCCAGCGCCGGCGAGATCACGACGTCGTCACGCGTGCCGTCCTGCACAACCCCGGCGATGAACTCGAAGAATTGAGTCGACCTGAGAATGCTGTAGTTGAGCCCCGAGGCCTTGATCAGGTCCTCTTGAAGCTTCTTGGCCTGGAAGTAGCCGCTGGCTTGAAGTCGATCGGTCCCCACGATCGAGAGGGCGATGTAGTGCTGCACCCCAGCGGCGTTGGCCGCGGCCGTCAGCCGGCGGCCAGCAGCTTCGAAGTACCGAAGCGCAGAGGCGCCATCGAGCGCCGGCGAATTTGAAACATCGACCACCACCTGCGCATCGTTCAACGCCTCGTCCAGGCCTTTGCCCGTGACGGCGTCGACGCCGCATGAGGGTGAGGCCCCCAACACCCGAAAGTCGTCCTGTCTCAGGTTGTAGACGAGCTTCTCGCCAATGCGGCCGCTGCCGCCGATGACCACGATCTTCATGTTCGTCACTCTCACGGGCTGGGCGGTCAGGGGGCGGTGGCCGCTTCCTCGATCAGGGCGGCGACTTCGCCAGGATGCGAGATCATCAGGGCGTGGGACGCGCCGGGAAGCGCGATGGTCTTCCGCGCCTTGGCCCTCTGCGCCATGAACTCCATGGCCGCGGCGGGAATGTTTCGATCCTCGGATCCGTAGATCACGTAGGACGGCAAACGCTTCCAGGAGGCCTGGCCCGAAGGCTCCGACAGCGCGGCCTGAGTGACCGGACGCTGGGTGGCGGCCATCAGACTGGTCTGGGTGGCCGGAAGATCGGCGGCGAACTGGGCGTGGAACTTGGCCGGCTGAATGTAGAAATCGACCCCGCCCCCAGGGATCGGAACAGGGGAGAGCGCATCGCCCAAGGTGCTGCCCGGGAACTTGCCCGAAAGCGTCAAACTCGACTCGCCGCTTTCCGGAAGGAACCCGGCCACATAGACCAGCGCCTTAACGTTAGCGCCGCTGTTGGCCGCCTGCGTGATCACTGGCCCGCCATAGGAGTGGCCAACCAGGACGACCGGTCCCGTCGTCGACTTCAGAATCGTCGCGACCGCCGCGGCGTCGGCCGCCACGCTTCTTAGCGGATTGGCCGCCGCGATCACGCGGTATCCGTCGCGCTCCAATCGCGAGATGACGCCGTTCCAACTTGAAGAGTCGGCGAAGGCGCCGTGAACCAGCACGACTGTGGGCTTGGCGCCCGAGCCAGATGTCTGAGCCGCCGCCACATCTGCGGCGGCCAGGGTCAAGGCGATCGATAGGGCGATTTGGATCTTGCGCATTTTTTTGCCTCCGAGCTGGCCAGTGCGGCCTTGGGGCGAAGATGAAGCGACACAGAGACGTTCGCTATCTGGCCGCGGGCGCCACTCGCGCAGCCCGAAAGTCCGGGAGGGCTACGCCAAAGAGATAGGCGCCCACCCTTTGGTAGCTCAGCGCACTCAGCCCCCGGCAGGATGAGACTGCACCTTCACGCAGATGGCGGGCCAAGCCCCCGCTCGGCAGTTTCGGGCGCAGCATCTAAAAAAAGGAGCTCACCATGTCCCACGCCAATGAACGCCTCTGCTGCTTGCCGGCGCGTGAGGTTCGACCATGAGCAATGGAGCGCTAGCCGGCAAAATTGCCCTGATCACTGGCGGCGCCAGCGGCATCGGCTTCGCTGCGGCCCAAGCCTTCACCGCGGCAGGCGCGCAGGTGATCATCACTGGGCGCCAGCGGCCGACCCTCGCCGCCGCCGCCGCTAAACTCGGTCACGGCGCCTTCGCGATCGAAGGCGACGTCGCGGATCTGGCCCATCATGCGCACGTCGCTGAGGAGATCCGGCGCCGGTTCGGGGGACTGGACGTCTACATGGCCAACGCCGGCGTCAACACGATCCGCCACTCGGCCGAAGTGCCAGAGGCCGAGTACGACGCCCAGTTCGCGATCAATGCGCGCGGGGCCTTCTTCGGGGTCCAAAAGCTGGGGCCGCTGCTGCGCGATGGGGGTGCGATCATTCTCACGGGCTCGCTGGCGAGCGAGAAGGTGCTCGACGGCCACGCGGTCTACGCCGGCTCCAAGGCCGCGCTCGGCGCCTTCGCACGCAGTTGGGCCATCGAGTTCAAGGCGCGCCGTATCCGGGTCAACGTCCTAAGCCCCGGTCCCACCGACACGGAGATCCTCGCCAAGCTCGGCGTGCCGACGGAGGGCCGCGCCGCATTCGAGCAGTCGATGGCCGCGGCCATTCCGCTCGGCCGAATGGGCCGAGCCGAGGAGCTCGGCCAGGCGGCGCTCTTCCTGGCCTCTGACGCCAGCAGCTTTATCACGGGCGTCAATCTGCGGGTCGATGGCGGCATGGCGCTTCTCTGAAGCGCTCAGCTCCCAACTTGCGTGGCGCGGCGCTTGGAACCGGCGGTTCAGGACCTGACCGATGAGCGCGCGGGCTGGCCTGACCTCCGCCAGAGCCTAGGTCGCCGCACCCAAGGGCGGGCCGATACTCGACTTTGGTCTGATTGAGCTGACCGCACCGCCTCCGACATCGTGAAGACACCGACCAGCAAAGCCGCTCAGCCAGGGGATCGACATGTCCGAGCTAAATCAGGCCCGCCCCATCGCCTTTCATAGGCGCGAGTTCCTGGCAGCGGCATTGGGCGTGGTCGCCGCCACCGCTCCACGCGCCGCTGTCGCCCGCGAGAGCCTCGCCGCGCCGCAGGGCGCCAACATCAGAAGGATGAATACGATGAGCTACGTCACGACCAAGGATGGCGTCGAGATCTTCTACAAGGACTGGGGTCCGAAGAGCGCCCAGCCGATCGTCTTCCACCACGGGTGGCCGCTGACCTCCGACGACTGGGATGGTCAGATGCTTTTCTTCCTCGCCCAGGGCTACCGCGTGGTCGCCCACGATCGTCGCGGACACGGCCGCTCGGCCCAGGTGGGCGAGGGCCACGACATGGATCACTATGCCGCCGATGTCGCAGCGGTGATTGAGCATCTCGATCTGCGGAACGCGATCCATATCGGACATTCGACCGGCGGTGGCGAAGCCACCCGCTATGTCGCTCGACACGGCAGGGCCCGAGTGGCCAAGCTGGTGCTAATCGGCGCGGTGCCGCCCCTCATGGCCAGGACGAAAAGCAATCCTGACGGCATCCCGGTGTCCGTCTTCGATGAAGGGTTCCGTGATCGTATCGTGGCAGGCCGCTCGCAATACTACCTCGATGTGGCTGCTGGACCGTTCTATGGCTTCAACCGCCCTGGAGCGAAGGCCATTCCAGGCTTGGTGCAGAACTGGTGGCGGCAAGGCATGATGGGCAGCGCCCAGGCGCACTATGAGGGCGTGAAGGCTTTCTCCGAGACCGACTTTACCGAAGACCTCAAGGTCATCGAGGCGCCCACTCTCGTCCTTCACGGAACCGACGACCAAGTCGTGCCGATCGACATTAGCGCACGCCGCACGGTGAAGCTCCTGAAGAACAGCACACTGAAAGTCTACGAAGGCTTCCCGCACGGTATGGCCACCACCCACGCCGACGTCGTTAACGCCGACATCCTAGCGTTCATCAAAGGCTGAGGAAGTCCGCCGGGGCCGCAGATCGCGAGGCGGCCCCAACTCCGCTGACAGCGGTGGCCGCCTTTCCCGGCGGCGCCGCGTAAAGCCCATCCGAGGACGACATGAACCAAGTTGAAGCCCAGCCTCTTGTCGAGCTGGATGCCCGCCTCATTCGCGTACTGTTCGAAGGCCACGAGATCGCTGAGAGCCGTATGGCCCTAGTCCTGCGCGAACCTGGCAAGCCGCCGGTCTGGTACTTTCCCCGGGCCGACGTGGAGATGTCGGTGCTAGGCCAGACAAACAAGATCACCATCTCGCCGACCAAGGGCGCGGCGACCTACTTCACGATCCTCCGGGACTGGCACATCGTCGAAAATGCCCTCTGGTCGTTTGAAGCCCCGCCGCCCGAACTCGCCGCGATTGCCGGTCACATCGCCTTCGCCGGACGTCACTTTGAATTTGAGTCCGAAGGCCACAGCCCCGACGAGTGGGACATCGTCCTCGGCGGCCCCGACTGACCCCAGCGCGCCGCCGCGGAGAAAAGCCTCTCGCCTGCCTTGAAGGCTCCCGCGACACATGTGTTTCCATAGGATGGCGAGCGACGCCTCCCGCGCTAAGCGTCGGCCATGAATAAGCAACGCCTCGCCGCAACAAGGACTGCCAGGCTCGAACCGCCAAATAGCCTGCGACGCGAGATCGACTGGTGACGAGCCCGCAGCCATCGATAGCCGTCGTGGACGACGACACACGGCTCTTGGAGTCGCTCGAAAACCTCTTTGAGTCCGCCGGCTACACAGTTCGAACCTTCTCCTCGGCGCGTGCCTTGCTGGATGCTGGGCTTTCCGATGTCGATTGCCTCATCACCGATATCGGCATGCCCGGCATGGACGGCTTTCAGCTCCACGCCGCCGTAAGGTGGCTGCGTCCTGAACTGCCAGTGTTCCTCATCAGCGGTCGCCACGAGATTGCCGATCATCAGCGCGCACGCACCGAGGAAATTGCCGGATTCTTCCCCAAACCCTTCGACGGCCCAACCTTGCTGGCGGCGGTCAGGACTGCAGTGCGCTCTAGCCACGGGAGACGACTATGACGGCGCAAATTCATCTGGTGAACCTAGGGCGACCTGCCCTCCAAGCTCCGCAGGACGAGCCCCAGGTCATCATTGTGGATGATGATCGAGCGATCCGCGAAGCGCTGCATGAGCTGATGCTATCAGCGGGTCTGCAGCCGGTTTGCTTCCAATCGACGAGGGAGTTGCTCGAGGCTGATGTCCTGGACAGGCCCGGCTGTCTCATCCTTGACGTTCGCATGCCGGGCGTGAGCGGACTGGATCTGCAGCTCCAGCTCGCCGCGAGCGGAAGGCCGAAACCGATCGTGTTCCTAACGGGCCATGGCGATATCCCGATGACTGTGCAGGCGATGAAGGCCGGGGCGGTGGATTTCCTCACCAAGCCGGTGCGCGATCAAACTCTGCTCGACGCGGTGATGACCGGCCTTGAGCGTGACGCGGCGCAACGAGAGCGGGCTGAAATCGTCAGGCTGACCCAATCCAGGTTTGAAACTCTCACGCCCAGGGAGCGAGAGGTCCTGGCCCAAGTTGCACGCGGAAGGCTCAACAAACAGATCGCCTTCGACTTGGGTATCAGCGAGGTGACCGTCAAACTTCATCGGGCCAATGTCATGCGCAAGATGGAGGCTATCTCGATCGGCGAGTTGATCCGAGCCTGGGAGACTCTTCCGGCGTCATTGCGAAACGTCGCCGCGAACTGAAGAACACGGTCTCCTCACTCCTCAAGCAAGCTCGCCGGCCCAAGCGGAGAAACAGGTGGGCGAACCGATGGCGGTCGCCTCCGGCGCTATTTTGCGAGGCGTTCATCCACCGCCGCCAACAATAACTGCCCATCGATTGGCTTACGAAATAGAACTGAAGCTGCGGCCAGCGCCGCCGTCCGCTGAGTGATTTCGTGGCGCCCCGTGATCAGGAAGACGGGCAGGCCCGGCCGTTCCGCATGGACCGCCGCGCGAAGCTGGAAGCCGTCCATGCCAGGCATCCCAATATCTGAGATGAGGCCGTCGATGTTGCTCAGTCCGCATTCGAGAAGCGCAGCGGCGGATGAGAATGTGCGCACACCATATCCAGCCGACTCAAAGAGGTTCTCCAGCGACTCCAGGAGCCGGGAATCGTCGTCCACTACGGCGACTATACGCTTGGAATAACTCACACCTGCCTCTATCCGCGTCGCGAATGCTTCACTGGGATCTTCAGGCGCTCCGCGATCCTCACCAGATCGGCGAGCGAGGCGGCTTCCATCTTTCGCAATACATTTCGCCGATGGACTTGAAGCGTCACCTCGCTCAGTGCGAGTTTTGCAGCGGCCTGCTTGTTCAACAATCCGCTAACGATGAGCGGCAGCACGTCGCGCTCACGGGCCGTCAGCGTCGCATATCGCGCCTGTAGCTGTTCGAGGTCCGCACGCTGGGCGCGTTCTTGCCGATCCTGGGTGAACGCCGCCTCGACGGCGGCTATGAGTGCGTCGTCACCAAACGGCTTGGTCAGGAAATCCACGGCCCCACGCTTGATCGCCCGAACCGAAGAGGGGATGTCGCCGTGGCCGGTGATGAACACGATCGGCGGATGTCCCGCGCCGGCCAGTTGCGCCTGAAGATCGAGCCCGTTGATATCCGGAAGCTCGACATCCAGGAGAAGGCACGCCGGGCCCTGAGGTTTGGCGGCGCGTGCATAGTCTCCGGCAGACGCATAGGCGGCGACCCGGATGGCGTGGGCCTGGAGCAATTCGCTTAGAGCCTCGCGCACTCTTGGATCGTCATCCACGATCAGCACAATCGGCGCATCGGTGATCATGCCGGTTCTTGCAGCTGTATCGGGAGTGTGAAGGCGAAGGTCGCACCTCCGTCGTCGTTGCGTTCGACCCATAGCCGCCCGCCATGAGACTCCACGATCGATCGGGAGATCGCCAAGCCCATTCCCATGCCGCTTTGCTTGGTCGTGAAGAAGGCGTCGAAGACCTTTTCGGGGTTCAGCAAGCCGGGTCCATTGTCACTGACTTCGACACGGATCATATCGCCGTCCCGCACAGCCCGAACACCAAGCCGTGGCTCCGCCGTCCATCCATCCATCGCCTCAGTCGCGTTGCGCATGAGATTGATCAGCACCTGTTCCATCTGGACTACGTCGAATGGAAGCTGCGGAAGATCGGAAGCCACATCGATCCTGACCGTGGCCCGCGCCTGATAGGATTGGTCCGCGAGCAACCGCCCCACGTCGGCGATCAGCTCTCCAATGGAGGCGCGATGGCGAGGTTCGACCGTCTGCTTGAAGAGCGCGCGAATACGGCTCACGACGTCCGCTGCGGAGTTCGCGTCGCGAATGATCCGATCTACCGTGATCTGCGCGCGCTCAAGGTTGGGCGGGTTTGCGGTAAGCCAGCGCTGGCAGGCCTGGGAGTTCCAGACCACCGCCGCCAGGGGCTGGTTCACCTCATGAGCAATGGAGGCGGAGAGCTCAGCCAGGCTGGCGGCCTGGCTCGCGCGAGCGAGGCGTTCCTGGGCGAGGCGCAGGTCGTCCTGGGCGCGAACCTCGGCGTCGATATCAAGACAGATGACATTCCACTGGACGATCTCGCCATCCGCATTGCGCATGGGCGCAGCGCGGGTCTCGACCCAGCGGTATTCGCCGTCATGACGGCGCAGCCGATGTCGCCGGGCGTAAGGCTCCCCGGTGCTTAAGGACTGCGCATATTGGTGCTTCACCCCGGCGATATCTTCGGGATGCACGCCGGCGTCCAATGTCCCGGCAAGGCGCGGCTTTCCTAGGTCATCAAGTTCTTCAAGGCCGTAGCCCAGGAAGTGGCGAAGCTGCTGGCTTCGATAGACCGGCTCGCCGTCCGGCGCTGCGCAATCGATCATGGCGGGCAGAGTTTCCACCAGCTGCCAGAGGAACCGCTCGCGCTCGCGCAGGGATTCCTGAGCCTGCATCTCTTCTTCGATGTCGATCGAGACGATGTACCATTGAACGATCGCGCCTTCGGCATCGAGCAAGGCCTGAGCGCGCGCTTCTATCCATCGATAAACGCCGTCGCTGCAGCGGCGGCGGAATCTGTTGGTGAACGGCTCGCCCGTCTCAAAGCCGTCAGACGCCCGTCGGAACATGATGGGAAAGTCGTCCGGGTGGGACACATCCCGGGCAAGCGCCTCGAAGTCTCGCTCACCCGATCCCGGAAAACCGACCGTGTCGACGTAGCGCTTGCTGGCGTATGTCAACTGGCGAGCGGGGTCGAAGCTCAGGACGTTGACCGGCAGCGCGTCGATCATTTGCTCCAGTTGCTGGTTGCTGCGCTGCAACGCTCGCTCAGCCAACACCTGATCGTCGATATCGTGGCATAGGCCGTACCACTGGGCGATCCGCCCATCCTGGTCGAGCAGCGCCTCGGCGCTGGCCGCCATCCAGCGATAGGCGCCATCAGCCCGGCGCATGCGCCATTGCATCGCAAGGCGTGTCCCAGTGGCGAATGAGCGCTCGAAAGCCGCGGCGGCGCCCGCCGCGTCATCTGGATGGATGACGGCCTCGATAATGGCAGCAAGTCGGGGCAGGCCCGGCTTGTCCGCGCCCATTACATCAAGGCCCAGGAAGTCCACCAGGCGCTTGTTGAAGAAGACCGGCTCACCTTCGGGAGTGATACGCCAGAGATAGCTGGGGACCATGTCGACCAGCTGGGACAATTCTCGTTCACGGTAGCGCACAGCTGCTTCAGCTCGCTTGCGCTCGGTAAGGTCCAGGATATAGGCGACCCCCTGCTGCGATTGCCCATCGAAACAGGCGGCCCCGATCAGGACTGGGACACGGCTGCCGTCTTTCCTGAAGTACTCCTTCTCACGGGCTTGCATCTTGCCGGTCGCCGCGAGTTCATCGGCTTCTTCCTGGGCATGCACTGCCTGCCAATCCGGCGGCGTCATGTCGAACCAACGAATGCCGGCCTCCACATCTTCACGTTCGTATTGAACCATGCGGAGAAAGGCGTCGTTGGCGTCGATGAGGGTCCCGTCTAGGTCCCAAATCACGATCCCGATGATATCGGAATCCACGAGCCGCCGAATGCGGGCCTCGCGTTCTGCGATATCGGCGTACAGCCGCATCTGATCGTCGATGTCGTGGCAGAGGCCGCACCACTGCACGATGCGGCCGCCATCGTCCCGCAGCGGCTCAGCGCGGCCCGACATCCATCTATAGTTCCCGTCGGCGTTGCGCAGCCTGTACTGCATGGCGAAACCCTCGCCGGTCGCCAGGCTGTGATGGAGCGTCACCTCAAATTGCGCCGCATCATCAGGGTGGATCACCCCGAGGAGAACCTGCAGTCGGCTCACGCTGTCTGTGTCGGCCGGCTCCATGCCGAGGAAATCGACCATCCGCTTGTTGAAGAATATCGGCTCGCCGTCGGGCCTCAGGCGCCAGATGCGGCTGGGTACCAGATCGACGAGTTGCGAGAGCTCCTTCTCCCGTCCACGGAGTTCGTCCTGCGCCCGCATCAGGTCATCGATGTCGATAAGCACTCCGTACCACTGGACAATGCTTCCACTATCATCGCGCAGAGGCTGGGCCCGCCCCTCGACCCAACGGAAAACTCCGTCGTGGCGCCGTACGCGGTACTTTCGGAGGAAGGCATCGCCCGTGCGCACGCAATGCGCCAGCTGGTCCTCAACCTGCGAAATATCTTCCGGATGGACCATCATAGGACCGAGGGCGGCAGCAGCGTCCTCCGGTGCATCGAGACCTTCCGGACGCTCACCTAGCCACTGGATCAACTGCTTGCTTTGGTAGGTGGGCCGCCCGTCGGGTGACAGACACCAAATTAGCCCGGGCACGGTGTCGACGAGCCGGCGGAGCTTTCCTTCGCTTTCCTTGAGGGCCTCTTCGGCAAGGAAGCGCTCGTGTACATCGACGCACACTCCGTACCACTGGACGATGGAGCCATCGTCGCCGCGTAGCGGTTCAGCTCGCCCCTCGGTCCAGCGATATGGGCCATCGGTGCGCTTCTGGCGGTAGGTGTGACAGAACGTTTCGCCCGTCTTGAACGCGAGGGAAAGCGCGTGCTCGACCGCTGACATGTCGTCAGGGTGAATATCTGCGAGCGAACGGGAAGCATTTGGCCCGACGAGGTCAGACAGTTCGACGCCCACGGCGTCCGCCAGACGCTTGTTGATATAGGAGGGCGTTCCGTCAGGCGTCGTGCTCCAAATTAGTGCGGGCACGGCGTCGACCAATTGCTGAAGGCGGCGTTCGGTCGACAGCGCCTGGTGTGCCTCGCTCGGGACAGCCTCCTGGTCTCCCTCCAAACGCTCTCTGCTTCCACCGGCAGGCGCCATGCCGACCGGCCAAACTGCCTCTGCGCCAGGGCGCTCGCCCGGCGCGCCTTCGAAGTCCCTGTCGACTTCGGAGCCACCAAGCGGAGCCACAGCTTCAAGCACGGCGCCATACCAGCCCAGGATTTCACCTCCGTCGTCCGACAATGGCTTCCCGGAGAACCGTCCCCACCCGTAGGTCCCATCGACCTGCAGGCGGCGGACGGTCACATCGTAATGGGCGCCAGTGCGCAGGCTGTGGCTCCAAGCAGTCACCGCGGCGTCGTAATCGTCTGGATGAAGCCAGTTTTTCCAGACAGGTGTCGGTTCGATAGCGTCGAGCTCTTCTTGCGTGATCCTGAGGACGGTGAGGATGTGTTGGGTGAGGTAGACGAAGGCGCCTGCCCGGTCGGTCGCCCAGGCGGTTCCGGCCACCCCCTCTACGATCACCGCGGCGCGTTTAGGCCCGTCTAAAGTCGGATCAGCGGCGATGGACAGCATCATCTCGCCCTTTCTTTCACGCCGCGATACCGGCTCGCGGCCCGTGGACCCAACCTAGCACTTCGTCCAATCGGGGCTTTTATAATCTGCGGATCGTACGGGCGCGCGAAGACGCCGGCAGCCTATGGATATCCATCGCTTGCCGCGGCGATCATTGGCGCATCCGCGCCGAGAGATCATCGAGGCCCTCTGTTTTCGGCGCACCACCGCCACTCGCGCCGACCCGAAAGTCTGTTGCCTGAACGGGACGACTGTGCGCTTCGGGCCTACCGCGTCGGAGATCTACGGGATACCGAGCAGCGCCTCTTTTGCTCGGGGCCAGTCTTAAGTTGTCGATGTCGGTTTAGGGCCAACGTTAAGTTGGAATCCCTAAGTTGCCGATTTCGGCTTCTTCAGCGAAATCAACGAGTTATGCGGTCAGCGTTAAATTGCCCCGACAGCGTGCGTCGCAACGGTCGCGACCTTCAGGATCGGTGCGCGCAAGGATCAGGATCCGCTGATCACCGAAAATAGGTACAAAGCGTCGGTGATCTGAGCCCGCTTCCGGGCGCTTGGAACCCCACTTACGCGCCGAACTCGCTGCTGAGTGCAAGCGGGCTGGCCGGGTCCCAACCATCGACCCGTATGGCTTGGGATCGGACCAATTCTCCAGCGCTCGCTAGTCGCCAGGCTCATCCCCCTACGAGGGACTTCTTGCCCTTCAGGGCGGCATCGACGCGGCCAAGAAAAGGGTGCTGGTCGTCTACTGCACTCCGTCAAATACCATCGATTGCGCCTCCGCCGCGGCTAGGTGCGGGGCGCTCACAGCCTATGCCGCGTGGGAGGACGCTCAATCGGCCAATGTGGTGAAGGTTCTTTCGAAATAGACCAGAGGCGGCCCTCGACGGGTCGACACCTTCAGCACCTCTGCGATGAAGATCGTGTGGGTTTCCGCGCCGATGCGGTGCTCGGTCCGCAGATCAAAACTGGCCAAGCCGCCGCTGAACCGAGGCGCGAACGGATCATCCAGCCGCCAGTCCGATGAGCAAAAGCGCTCTGGGGCGCCGGCGGCGTTTGCAAAACGCTCGGCTTCGGCAAGGTCGTTGGTCGAGAGGATGGTGGCCGCGTAGCGACCATCCCTCAACAGGGCGTCGTGGGCCGAGGCCTCGTGGCGGACACTGAACAGCAGCCGTGGCGGCTCGACCGACAGGCCGATCAGCGAGGTGGCGATCAGACCCCTTGGAGCGCCGTCGTCCCAGCATGTAATCAGGGTCAGGCCGCTGGCCAGCCGCGACAGGGCGTCCTTGAGCGTGGCCTCGTCAGGCCCGAGAGCGCAGGCGGCGTTCGCGTGGTCGCTGTGGATCGGCAGCACTACGCCCATGCCGGCGACCTCGAAAACGGCCGCGCCAGCAATTCCACCTTCGCGGCCTGTTCGACCAGCAGGATCAACTCGGCCAAGGCCGGGATGTCGCCCCGGCTCCAGAGCACCGCGCCGCCGAATTTCTGGAGTACGCCGGCATAGTTCTCGCTGGCGGCCGTCGCGGCGACGCCCGCCTCGTCGTCGGTGTCATAGGTTTTGAGACCCCGAAACGCGGTGCGGCCAACCGAGCGGTGCGCGAACGGAAAGTCCTCGCCAGTCCGCGCCCAGGCGTCGAGATGCGGCGCGCTGAACCGGGCCAGGCTCGCCACATCCGGCCGCCGCCGAAAAATCTCGCCGCCCGGCGCGGAGTCTTCGAGATCAAGCACGTTGACCCTGGGCTCAAGCGTCACCGACCACAGACCCGGATGAGCCAAGTGGACGAGCAAGTTCCGTCCGGGCACGCGGGCGATGAAGTCCAATTGGCCGGCGGCGTCCAGGCTGCGCGTGTCGCGCAAGACCCTGAACGCCTTCGCCGCCTCGATCCGCGCCGGGATCAGGAAATCCTGCACCTGGCTGTCGAACTGGGTGGGGGGAACACCGAAGGCGGCGTGGATCATGGACGCTTCCTCTCGCCCGACGCCGTAGCGGCGTCGTTCACTGAAGTCACATTCCTACTTATGCAATAGGATATCGAGAAGCGAGAAAACCTGTGCCGAACTTTCAGTTTTACCGGAGGCGATCACCTCACGAAGCGACCGGTGCGGCCAGCCTGCGCAGCGGCTTGCCGGGCGCGGCGCCGGTCAGGAAGCGAGCCCCGACCGCGTGGTAGCGCCACTGGTTGGCGTCGTGCACCGTATGGGTGCGGGCGTTGCGCCAATGGCGATGCAGGTTCAGATCCTCATCCGTCGCGCTCGAGCCCAGCAAGGCGAAGAGGTCGCTGGTGATCTCCATCACTACGTCCTCGACGAAGGCCTTGGCCTCGGAGACTGCGGTCGCCACATCGGCGGCGTACTGCGCGTCCACCGTGGCCGGCGCCTGGTCGAACAGGCGGGCGGCGCGTTGAGTGAGGCCTTCGGCCGCGTGCAACCGGGTCGCGAACTGGCCGAATTTCAGCAGCACATGAGGATCCTCCAGGGCGCTCGGCGCCGCCGCCCCGAGGCGAGGTCGACTACGCTTGAGGATCGCATCACGCGCGTCAGCCAGGGCGTTGCGCGCAATACCTACGTCGATGGCCGCGTGAAGCTGCGAGCCGAAGGCGTGAAAGAGGTTGTGCCGCTCGAAGAGCTTCCAGTGGGCGATCACCTGGGCCTCGGAAACCTCGACGTCCGTGAAGGTCGAGGTCCCGCTGAAGGTGACCCGCTGGCCCATGGCGTTCCAGTCCGGCAGCACCTCGACGCCGGGGGCGTCGCGGCGCACATAGGCCAGCACCGAGCGGCCCTCGTCGTCGATGGCCGACACCGGGATCCAGTGGGCGACGATGGCGCCGGTGCAGTAATACTTCGTCCCATTGAGGCGATAGCCGCTTCCGCTCCGCTGCAGGCGGGTGCGCAGATCGAGGGCCGAGGCCCCTCCCCGTTCGGCCTGGGCGTTGCCCAACCGCTTCCCGGCCAGGATCTCGGCGAAGAAGAAGGCCTGCTGTTCGGGCGTTCCATCCTGGCCGACCGCATCGACGAACACGAAGTGGTTCTGCGGCAATTGGCCGATGGCCGAGTCGGCGGACGAGAGGATCTGGAACACCTCGGTCAGGGTCTCGACCGACACCTGCGCCCCGCCGAACGCGCACGGCACGCTCACGCCCAGCAGGCCGCTGGCCGAAAGCAGGTTCATCTCGGCTACCGGCAGCCTGCGCTCCCGGTCACGGTCCGAGGCGCCCGACGCCAGCTTGCCGGCCACCTCGCGAGCGACCTCGATCGCCTCGGCGTCCGAAGCGATCACGTGGGCGCGGAAGTCCAGCTTGGTCACTGGGCCGCCGCCAGAACTGGCCGTGTCTTGGCCGGCGAGAACGGGACATCGCCGGTGGAATCCTCACGGGGGCCGCGCGGGTGCGCCCAGAGACCGTCCCGCTCCAGGATCGGCAGCACCCCCTCGCCAAACCAATAGGCCTCTTCGAGATGGGGCACGCCGGACAGGATGAATTCGTCGATCCCCAGCGCGGCGTATTCCTTGATGCGGTCGGCGACCTCGGTGTGGCTGCCGACCAGCGCCGTGCCCGCACCGCCACGCACAAGGCCGACGCCCGCCCACAGGTTCGGGGCGACCAGCAGGCCGTCGGTCTTGCCGCCATGCAGGGCGAGCATGCGCTTCTGGCCTTCGGACTCGCTGCGCGAGAGGCCGGCTTGCACCGAGGCGATGGTCTCGGGATCAATGGCGCTGAGCAGACGGTCAGCCTCGGCCCAGGCCTGCTCGGCGGTGTCTCGGGTGATGACGTGCAGGCGGATGCCGAACCGGACGGTGCGGCCCTCCTTGGCGGCCAGTTCGCGGATCCAGGCGACCTTCTTGCCGACAGCCTCCGGCGGCTCGCCCCAGGTCAGATAGACGTCGGAATGGCGTGCGGCGACCGGCCCGGCCGCGGCCGAGGACCCGCCGAAATAGAGCGGCGGGACCGGATCGGGCAGACGCGGGATCGTAGCGCCCTCGACCTTCAGATACTTCCCATCGAAGTCGACAGGGCCGCCGGCCCATAGGGCGCGGTTGATCTGCAAGAACTCGTCGGCGCGCTCATAGCGCTCGTCCTTGCCGAGGAAGTCGCCATAGGCCTTCTGCTCGTGCGCCTCGCCGCCAACGACGACGTTCAGCAGCAACCGGCCCTGGGAGTGACGCTGGAAGGTGGCGGCCATCTGCGCCGAGAGGGTGGGCGAGATCAGGCCCGGCCTGAAGGCGACGAGGAACTTCAGGCTCTCGGTCACTTCGCACAGCATGGCGGTGGCCAGCCAGGCGTCCTCGCACCAGGCGCCGGTGGGGGTCAGGGCGCCGACGAAGCCGAGTTGCTCGGCGCTGCGGGCGATCTGGCCGAGATAGGCCAGCGAGGCCGGACGCGCGCCGCCGGCCGTTCCGGCCGGCACGCCGTGTCCGCCGCCGACGATCTGGCGGCTGTCGCCGTAGGTGGGGAGAAACCAGTGAAAGGTCAGGCTCATATCGATAATCCAGTTCTCAAGTGACTTGGCGTGGCGGCGGGCTATTCGGCCGCAGCGACGGAGAGTGGTGGGGCGAAGCGCAGCGGGGCGGCTGGAACCCGCAAATTGGCCGGGTCGCGGTAGCGCGCGGCGAAGTGTTCAGCTGGCAACCGGGCCTGCCCTGTCAGCCGCTCGCGCAGGGTTTCGCCGTCTTGGTAGCTCTCGCGGTAGCGACCGCGCCGGCGTAGCTCGGGGACAACCAGCTCGATGAAGTCACGGGCCGTGTCGAACGAGTGGAACTGACGCAGATTGATGCCGTCGATGCCGTCCTCGTCGAGCCAGCGCTCGATCTCGTCGGCGACGACGCTCGGCGTCCCGACCACGAAGAACCGGCCTTCGTCGAAGCCGCTCAAGGCGTCGAGGGCCTCGCCAACAGTCTGGTTGGGGTGGAAGCGCGGCGGGATCTTGTCCCAGCCCTTGTCCTTGCGCGCGATGATGTTTCCGATCAGCTCATCGCGGGAGTAGCTCGGCAGATCGATGCCGAACGAGGCGTGGACCAGCCGGCCCTCCAGGCTCAGCAGGCGCCGATAGGTTTCGAGTTTCTCGGCGGCTTCCAGGTCAGATCGGCCGACGATGACGCCGCCCTGGACGATGAACTTGATCGAACTTGGATCGCGCCCGTGCTCGGCGGTCTTGGCCCGCATATTCGCGATGTTCTTGCGCACGTCGGCGGGCGTCGCGCCGCCGGTGAAGACCACCTCGGCGTGGCGGCCGGCGAACTCCATTCCCGCAGGCGAGCCGGTCGCCTGGAACAAGACCGGGGTCCTCTGCCTGGAGGGCTCGCAAAGGTGCGGCCCCTTCACCCGGAAGTGCTCGCCGACATGGTCGATGTAGCGGACCTTGGAGGGGTCGGTGTAGACGCGGTTCTCGCGATCCTGGATCACCGCGTCGTCGTCCCAGGAGCCCTCCCATAGCTTGTAGAGGACGTCCATGTACTCGTCGGCGATCTCATAGCGATGATCGTGGGGGACCTGGTCGGCCAGGCCGAAATTGCGCGCGGCGTTCGGTAGGTAGGAGGTGACGATGTTCCACCCCACCCGACCCTTGGTCAGGTGATCCAGCGTGCTCATCCGCCGGGCGAAGGCGAAGGGCGGCTCGTAGGTGGTGGAGAAGGTCGCGCCGAAGCCCAGGTTCTTGGTCACCTGAGCCATGGCCGGGATCACCAGCAACGGATCATTGCTGGGGATCTGCATGCCTTCGCGAAGGGCGGTCTCGGGCCCGTCGCGGAAGGTGTCGTAGGCGCCGACCACATCGGCCAGGAAGATGGCGTCGAAGGCGCCGTGCTCGCAAAGCTGGGCGGCCTCGGTCCAGAAGGACAGATCGTTAAACCGGTGTCGGTTGTTGGTCGGATGGACCCACTGGCCGTGTACGATGTGGCTCACCGTGTTCATCTCGAACAGGTTCACATGCAGCTTCTTCTTAGGCATGGAGAGCCTCCGCGCGGGTCTTCAGTTGAGGGATCGCAGCGAGCAGTTCGCGCGTGTATTCGTGCCGGGGGGCGCCGAAGACCTCGGCTGTCGGGCCGGACTCGACGATCTGGCCGCCCTTCATGACGGCGATCCGGTCGCTTACGCGGCGCACGACGCCGAGGTCGTGCGAGATGAAAATACAAGCCAGGCCGAGCCGTTCCTTGAGCTCGCCTAGCAGGTCAAGGATCTGCACTTGCACCGACACGTCCAGCGCCGAGACCGGCTCGTCGCACACCAGCACCTCGGGCTGCGGCGCCAACGCCCTGGCGATGGCCACACGCTGGCGTTGGCCGCCGGAGAGCTCGATCGGCCGCCGAGTGAGGAAGCTCTCGTCAAGCCTGACCATCTCCAGCAGTTCGACCGCGCGGGCGCGCCGCCGAGCGCCGGGCCGATAGCCAGCGACATCCAGAGCCTCGCCCAGCACCCGTTCGACCGTGTAGCGCGGGTCGAACGAACCTAGCGGGTCCTGGAACACCACCTGGATGCGCTTGCGCTCGATCCGCCGATTGGCTTCGGAAAGCTCTCCCCAGGCCCGGCCACGCAATCGCACCACGCCGGCGTCCGGCGTCTCCAGACCCAGCACCAGCCGCGTCGCGGTGGTCTTGCCCGATCCGGATTCACCGACCAGCCCCAGCGTCTCGCCGAACCGCAGGTCGAAGGAGACGTCCGACACCGCCGTACGCTTGCGCGCATCGGGGCCTTTGAAGGCCTTGGACAGCCCCTTGGCCTCAATGACGTGCGAGGTCAGACCGGTGCGGCCAATGGCCATTCGGGGCGGAGCGGTCGTCGGCCGGCGAAGGGCTGTCGAATGAAGCGAGGCCGCGGCGGCCAACAGGCCCTGGGTATAGGGATGCCGCGGATCATGCAGGATCTGCTCGGCCGTTCCCTGCTCGACGATCTCGCCGTGGCGCATCACGGCGATCCGGTCGGCCAGTCGCGACACCACGGCGAAGTCGTGACTGACGACCAGCATGGCGTTGTCGGGCGTGCGCAGGTTCTCCAGCAACCGCAGGACCTGGGCCTGAACGGCGGCGTCCAGCGCCGTGGTCGGCTCGTCGGCGATCAGCAGTTGTGGCGCGCAGGCGATGGCCGAGGCGATCAGAGCGCGCTGGCGCAATCCACCCGAGAGCTGGCTCGGCAATTGGCGCGCCCGCACCTCGGGCTCCGGGACACCCACAGACGCCAGCAGTTCGATGACCCGCGCCGTCCGCTGCGCCTTGGTCAGGTCGGTGTGCAGCTTCAGTGTTTCGGCCACCTCGTCGCCGACGGTGCGGAGCGGATCGAGCGAGCCGAGCGCATCCTGCATCACGAAGCCGACGCGGCCGCCGCGGATCGATCGCCAGCGCCGCTCGCTTGCACCCAGCAAATCCTCGCCGCCGAACCGCAACCGGTCGGCCGCTAAGCGGGAGCCGTGGCCGGTCAGGCCGACCAGCGTCCGAGAGGTGACGCTTTTACCCGATCCGGACTCCCCGATGAGGGCCAGGCACTCGCCGCGATTCACCGAGAAGGAGACACCCTTCACCACCTGGGGGCCATTGCGGAAGGCGACCTGCAGGTTCTCGACCTCGACCAGCGGAGGGATCTGGCTCATCCGCCCGCTCCTTCGCTGCGACGCATCAGCTCGCGGCCGAGCGCGGTAACCGAGATCACGGTCAAGGTAATGGCGAGCGCCGGGGCCGCCACCAGCCAGGGCGCATTGGCCAGGAAGTTACGGCCGACCGCCAGCATGGCGCCCCACTCCGGCGCCGGAGGCGGAGCGCCGAAGCCCAGAAAGCTCAAGGACGCGCCAGCGGCGATCTTCCCGCCGACCCCGATGGTGGCCAGGATCAGCACCGGCTTGATGGCGTTGGGCAGGACGTGGCGCCAGATCACCGTGGAGCGGCGAATACCCAGGGTGACGGCGGCCTCGACATAGGTTGCGCCGCGAACCTTGGTGGTCTGGGACCGCACCAGGCGGGCATAGCGCGGGATGCTCGCGACCCCGACGGCGACCACGGCGTTCAGCAGCCCCTGTCCCCAGAAAGTGATGATGACCAGGGCCAGCAGCAGATCTGGGAAGGCCAGCAGGACATCGACGAACCGCATCAGCAAGCCGTCGAAGAACCGGCGCCCGAGGCCGGCGGTTAGGCCGATGGCCACCCCGCCTCCCAGGCCGATGACGGTGGCGGCCAGGCCCATCAGCATCGAGGGGCGGACGCCGTGGACCAGCCGGGTGAGGACGTCGCGGCCGTTCTCGTCGGTGCCCAGCCAATGCTGGGCGCTGGGCGCGAGGAAGGCGTCGCGGGCGCTGGCCTCGAAGGGGTCGCCGGACACCAGCCAGCCCGGCGCGATAGCGGCGAGCGCAAGCAAGGCCACGAACAGCCCGGCGAGGATCAGGCCTGGCCGGAGCCCGGCAACCCTGCGTTTCGGGCGCGCCAGGCTCTGCGGCCTTGGGACCACCAGCGGTGCGGCGGCCGTCTCAACCTTCGCCTCCGAAGGTCCAGGACTGAGATAGAGCGTCGAGCGCGACGCAGCGAGATCGGTCATCGCGGCCTCCGTCAGTACGAGAGCGCTGGCTCGCGCGCCGCTTCAGCCGCGTACTGGCTGAGCGGGTGCGGCAGGCCGAGGTGATGGCGAAGGGTCGAGCCGGTGTACTCGGTGCGGAACACGCCACGGCGACGCAGCTCGGGAACGACGTGATCGACGAAGATCTCGCAGCCCGAGGGGAACATGTCGGGCATGATGTTGAAGCCGTCGGCAGCGCCGGCCAGGAACCACTCTTCGAGGGTATCGGCGATCTGTTCGGGCGTGCCGACCACCAGGCGGTGCCCGCTGCGGATGCGGCGGCCGAGCTGGCGGATGGTCAGCCGCTCCCGCCGTGCGAGATTGAGCTGCGCCTCCAGGAAGCCGACCGAGCCCTTCTCGTAGATCGAGGGGTCGCCGAGCCGGTCCCAGGGCAGTTCGGCGTCGAGATCGAGCTCGCTGACCGGAATGCCGATCCGCATCGCCACCTGAGCGGCGAGACCCTCCTCGCCCTGATAGGCGTCCAGCTCGTCACAACGGCGGTTGGCCTCGGCCTCGGTCGACCCGATGACGGTGGAAAGCCCGGGCATGATCTTCAGGCCATCGGGGTTACGGCCCCAAGCGCGGGCGCGATCCTTCATCTCGCGATAGAAGTCCTGGCCGTCCGGAAGGGTCGTCTGGGTGGTGAAAATGGCGTCGGCCCAGCGCGACCCCAGCGCCTTGCCGCCCTCCGACGAACCGGCCTGGACAAGCACTGGCCGCCCTTGCGGCGAGCGCGGCACATTCAGCGGCCCCCTCACGGAGAAGTGGGCGCCCACATGATTGATTTCGTGGACTTTTGAACCATCGGCATAGCGGCCGCCCGAGCGGTCGCCGATCAGGGCGTCATCCTCCCAGCTATCCCAGAGCTTGAAGACCACATCGACGAACTCGTCGGCCCGGCCGTAGCGATCGACGTGCAGGGGCGCTCCGGCCAGGCCGAAATTCTGGGCGGCGGCGTCGCCGGCGTTGGTCACCGCGTTCCAGGCCGCGCGGCCGCCGCTGATCTGGTCGAGCGACGCGAACCGCCGCGCCAGGTTGAAGGGGTCGTTGTAGGTGGTCGAGGCCGTGGCGATGACGCCGATGTGCTGGGTCGCCTGGGCCACGGCCGTCAGCAGCACCGTCGGTTCGAGCCGCCCGGCCGGAATACGTTCGACATCGCCGCCGAGCGCCGGTCCATCGGCCAGGAAGATGGCGTCGAGCGTCCCGCGCTCCGAGATGCGGGCGATATCCTTGTAGTACTCGACGTCGATCGCCGCAGTCGGCGGCGCCTCCCCGACTCGCCACGCCGCGGCGTGGCCGCCATGGCCGAGGATATTCATGCCGATGCTCATTTGGCGCTGGGCCATGGGCTTAGCTCCCTTCCTCAGGCGACTTCGGGTTGTTCGGGAACCGGCTCGACGGCTTCAGCCCCAGTGGCCGGCTTCTTCCAGCGGTCCGCCCACTCCTGCCGGGGGCTGACGCCGTTCAGGTAGTGGTCGCCCAGCAGCCGCTCGCGGCTGATCGCCGGATTGTGCGAGGAGATCGTGCGAGCGTTGCGCCAGTGCCGGTCGAGACGCCGGCCCTCCTGGGTCGCCGAGGCGCCGCCCACCTCGAACATCAGCGTAGTGGCTTGCAGCACCAGGTCGATGGCGACCTGCTGGCCCTGATAGGCCTTGATGTCGGCGATCTCGTAGAGGCTCTCGTCCCGCGTGCCGGCCCGCCACGCCAGGTGGGCCTGATCGAGCGCGGTCGAGACGCTATCGACAATTGCCTCGGCCGCGAAGGCGAGGCTGGCCAGCCGGCCGATTACCCGCTGGACCAGCGGATCGGTGCGCGGCGTCGTCTGGCCGGGGACGCCAAAGGTGCGGGTCTTGGCCTGGACGAACTCGGTGGCGTCACGCAGCACGGCGCGCGCGATACCGGCCAGGGCGGCCAGGTGCATCTGCTGATAGAAGGCGGTGATGTAGGAGTCGCCGCGGTACTCCCCAAGATTGAAGCGCCGCAGGATGTTCTCCTCCGGGATATGGACGTTCTCGAAAAGCGTGGTGCCCGAGCCGGTCAGGCGCTGGCCAAAGCCGTCCCAGTCGTCGAGCCGGGTGACTCCCTGCGCCGTGGTCGGCGTCATCACGCTGAGCCGGTCCTCGCCGTCGGCGGCGGCCACCGAGACCCAGTCAGCATAGATTGTCCCGGTGCAGTAGAACTTCTGCCCGTCCAGCCGCCAGGCGTCGCCATCGCGGCTGAGCTTCACGGTGTTCTCTGTGGCGTCGGTCCGCTCGGCCATGGCCGCGCCGATCAGGGCGCCGTCGACGATCCGCCCGAACCACAGCGCCTGCTGGGCGACATCCTCGTTGTTCAGCCGCAGTTCGACGAAGGCCAGATGGGCGCGCAGGATCTGCGGAAGATTTGAGTCTGCCGCGCCCAATTCGACCAGCAGCTTGAAGAGCTGGCTCAGGCTGGCTCCGCTTCCCCCGTGCGACTTGGGAATGCGGAGCGCGCCAAAACCGGCTTCCCGCAAGAGATTGACCGCCTCGTAGGCCAGCTCTCGGTTCTGCTCGCGCTCGACCGCCCCGTCGGCGATCTTGGCGAAGATCGGCCGGAAGCGATCGGCGAGCTCGGCATAGGTGGGGGCCGAGCCGGCGGCCGCCTCAGCGGCGTCGTCCACAGTGAGGGTCTGGATATCTGCGTTCATGAGTGCACCGCGATGCGCGGGTCAACGATGGCGTTCAGCACGTCGACCACGAGGTTGATCAGGACGTAGATCAGCGCCGCCAACAGGGTGACGCCGAGCACGATGGGAACGTCGGAATTGGTGGTGGCCTCGACCATCAGCCGCCCAAGCCCCTGCCGGGCGAAGAGGTTCTCGGTGATGACCGCGCCGCCGAGCAGGAAGGCGAACATGAAGCCCGAGAGGGTGATCAGCGAGGTGAGCGCATGGCGCAGAGCGTGCTTCAGCCGCACGCCGGTCTCGGACAGGCCCCGGGCCCGCGCCATGGTGATGAACGGCTGGTCGAGAACGTCTTCGAGTTCCTGCCGCAGCACCTGGGTCAGCATGGCCGTCGCCGGAATGGCCAGAGTCATCACCGGCAAGACCATGGAGCGCCAGCCCTGCGAGCCGGCCACTGGGAAGAGATGAAGGTGAAAGGCGAAGACCAGCAGCAAACCGATCCCGAGGACGAAGCTCGGCGCCGAGGTCAGGACCAGTTCGGTTCCGGAGACCAAAGACCGCAGCCAGGCCGCCCGCTTAGCGGTTAGCAAGGCGATGACGATCGACATGATCACCGCCGTCAGCGCCGCGCAGAAGGCCAGGCTCATGGTCGGCGCGACCAGAGGCGCGATGGCCTCGACGACCGGGATCTTCAACCGGTAGGATTCACCAAGATCGCCGGAGGCCAGCCGCGCGAGATACTGGACGTACTGGACGGCCAGCGGCTGATCGAGACCGTAGTCCTTGCGGACTTGGGCGATCACCTCGGGAGTCGGCAGGGCGTCGGGACCGCCAAGGATGGCGATGGCTGGATCCCCGCTGGTCAAGTTCAGCGCCAGGAAGGTGATCGTCGCCGCGCCCCACAGGACGCCGATCCCGGCGAGCAATCGCCAGAAGATGAGCTTCACGAACTTCATGCGGGGTCCTTCCGCAACCAGGCGGTCGTCAGGAACGGGACGTTGTGGGAGGTGTCGTAGACGAGACCCTCGACGCTTCGGCGGTAGGCGAGCAGCGTGTGGTTCTCGTGCAGCGGCGGGGCCGGAACCAGTTCGGCGAGCCGCCGCTGGGCCTTAGCGTAGAGATCCTGCAACTCGGCGGGGTTGGTCGAGGCCCGCGCGCGTCCCAGCAGGTCGTCGAGCTCCGGGTCCTGTAGCTGGGAGGTGTTCTGCCCGGTGTACCTGGCCGAGGTGATCTGCTTGCCGTGATAGACGATATAGAGCCCATCAGGAGTGTTAGTGTGCCAGTAGCCCGCGCCCACAGCCTGGTAATCGTTGGCGTTGCGGCGCTTGACCAGCAAGGTCGCGGGAAGCTGACGAATGCGAAGATCGAAACCGATCTTCTTGGCGTCCGACTGCAGGGCCACCATCAAGGCGCCGGAACTCGCCGTCTCCTGCACCAGCACGTCCGCGCCGAGCCTGACACCTTGGCGGGTGCGATAGCCTTGCGGGTCGCGGCCGGTCCATCCGGCTTCGTCCAGCAGGGCGTTGGCCCGCGCCGGATCATAGGCCAGGTCGCGGCCCGCGGCCGAATCGACATGGCGGGTGCTGGCCGACAGGAAGCTGGTGGTGGGGCGGTACTCGCCAAAGCCCAGGATGCGCGTGATCGCCTCGCGGTCGATCCCAAGGGCGAAGGCCCGGCGGATGCGAACGTCGTCGAACGGCGCCGTCGTAGTGTTGAAGGTGATCGCCCGGGTCGGGTTGCCCAGGTTGATACGGTTGCCGAGCACCAGTGTGGGGTCCGCCCGGATCGCGACGGCGTTCTGCGGCGGGGCGTCCATGGTCAGGTCGAACTGCCCAGAGACCAGCGAGGTGTAGCGGGCCATCGCCTCGGGCACGAAATCGACCTCGATACGGTCGAGATAGGCCGGGCCGTCGTGCCGCACGAAGTCCGGCGCCCAGTGGTAATCGGCGCGCTTGGCGAAACGGATTCCCTGCTGGCGCTCATAGCTCTCGACCACGAAGGGGCCCGAGCCGACCGGCCGCTCCCCCAGATCCTTGGGATGATCGCGCAAGGCCGTGGGCGACATCATGCCGAGCCACGACTGGGCCAGGACGTTCAGGAACGGCGCATAGGGCTCGCTGAGATTGGCCTGGAAGGTGTATGCGTCGATGACCTTCCCATCGACATAGGGGGCGATATAGGCCGTCGTCATCGCGGTCTTGGTCGCCGGATCGCGGATACGCTTGAGATTGTCGAGCACGGCCGACGCATCGAACGGCGTGCCGTCCGAGAAGGTCACGTCCTGGCGCAGCTTGAAGACGTAGGTCTTGCCGTCTGGCGAGATTGTCCAGGAGCGGGCCAGCCACGGCGTCGGCTCGCCCTTGTCGTCGAGATAGACCAGGTTGTCGAAGATCAGCCGACCGAGCCATTTCGGCGTCGTCCCGGCGATGGTCTGGAAGTCCAGCGTTCCGGTGTCGATCGCTGTCGAGATCCGCAGGGTTCCCCCTGCCCGTCCCGGCTGTTGCTGCTGATAGTCCGACGCAGGATAGGGCGTGAAGGCTCCCGTTTCGGCCAGCGGCTTCGGCGGTGTTGGCGTGCCGCCGCAGGCCGCGAGCGCCAGGGCCGCCAGAGCGGCCAGGGTGAAGCGGATCGAAAGGCTCACTTGCCGCCCCGGTCCAGCCACGCCGTCGTGAAGACCGGAGTGTTGTGCGAGGTGTCGAACACCAGGCCCTTCAGGTCCTTGGAGTAGGCCACGATTGTGTGGTTCTCGTAGAGCGGGATCGAGGGCGCGAGCTCGGTCAACCGTTGCTGGGCCTGGCTGTAGAGGCTCTTGAGTTCGGCTGGATCGGCGGTCCGCCGAGCGCGGCCAAGGACGTCGTCGAGCTTTGCGTCCCTCAGCCGGGCGCTGTTCTGGCCGATGCGGCGGTCGGACGGGATCTCGTTGGAATCGTAGAGAATGTAGAGCGCGTCAGGCGTGTTCGTGTGCCAAACACCAAGGCCAAGCGCCTGATACTCATTGGCCAGCCTCCGCTCGGTCACTTGAGCCTGCGGAAGCTGCACGATCTTCAAGTCGAACCCGACCCGCTTCAGATCCGATTGCACCGCCACGACCGTCGGCCCCTGGAAGCCGGCGTCTGTCATGACCACCTCAGCGCCAAGGCGCTTGCCGTCCTTGGTGCGGAAGCCTTCGGCGTCGCGCCCCGTCCAGCCCGCCTCGTCCAGCAAGGCGTTCGCCCTGGCGACGTCGTAGGTCAGGGCGCCGGAAAAGGCCGGATCGTAAAAGCGGGTGTTCGACGCCAGGAAGTCGGTCTTGACCCTGACCTCGCCAAACCGGATCGACCGAACCAGTCCCTCACGGTCGACGGCGTGCGCCAGGGCCTGGCGGACGCGCGGGTCGGTGAACGGGGCTTTCTCCGTATTGAAGGTCAGCCCCGTGGTGGGAACCCCAGTGCGGACGCGATTGTCGAGCACCAGCCGGTTGTCGGCCCGGATTGTCGCTGCGTTCTGATGTGGCGCGTCGATGGTCAGGTCGTACTGCCCGGAGGCCAACGAGGCGTACCGGGTCATCGCTTCAGGCACGAACTCGATCTCGACGCGGTCGAGGTAGGCCGGTCCCTTGTGCCGCACGAAATCCGGCGCCCAATTGTAGTCTGGCCGCCGCACCAGCTTGATGCCCTGCTGGCGCGTGTAGCTTTCCACGACGAAGGGACCCGACCCCACGGGCTTCTGGCCGATCTCATCGGGCCGCTCGAGGATCGCCTTTGGCGACTCCATCGACAGCCAGGACTGAGCCAGGACGTTCAGGAAAGGCGTATAGGGTTCCCGCAGCCGAGCTTCGAACGTGTACTCATCGACCACCCGGCCATCGAGATATGGGGCGATGTAGGCGGCGGCGAGCGGCGACTTAGTCGCCGGAGCCCGCATGTGCTCCAGATTGACCCGAACCGCCTCGGCGTTGAACTTGGCGCCGTCCGAGAAGGTGACGTCGTCCCGGAGTTTGAAGGTGTAGGTCTTCCCGTCCGGGGAGATCGTCCAGGACTTGGCCAGCCACGGCGTGATCTCGCCCTTGTCGTTCAGATAGACGAGGTTGTCGTAGAGCAGCCGGCCCAGCCATTGAGCGTTGGTGTGCGAGATCGCGTGCAGGTCCAGAACGCCGGTGTCGCTCTGCGCCGACACCCGCAGCGTCCCACCCGGCTTCCCCGCCGTCTGTTCGAAATAATCCGTGGCGGGATAGGTGATCGGCGCGTTGGCGTCCTGCCGGGTGGCGCCGGAATCCGCCCCTCCCGAGCAGGCCGACAGCAGCAGAACGCCAGCCACCGCCACGCCAAGAATTTTCTGGAACTCTGCCAACACAAGGCCTCTCACCGATGAGATCCCATTGCTCGCATCCGACCTCAAGCGTGTCACTCTAGAAAATCTATGGGTGTTATAGGAATTAAAGATCAAAAGCTCACCGTCAGGCCGCCGGAGACCCCGAACCCGTCGCCTGGATTGTAGCGGCGCTGGTCGGTCCCCCGGTCGTCGTAGAAGGTGTTGACGCTGGAGACGTAGTGCTCGTCGGTGATGTTGCGGAAGTCGACGAACACCTTCCACTGCTTGGCGCTGTCATAGCCGACGGTGGCGCCCAGCAGGGTGTAGGGCTTCACCTCGACGGTGTTGGCGTAGTCGACGAAATACTTCGAGGCGTGATCGATGCTGATCGTGGCGTAGAAGCCGCTCGGATGCTCGTAGGTCACCGCGCCTTGATAGAAGTGCCGCGGCACGCCGGGCAGTTCGTTATCGCCAAACACCGGGTCGTTTTTGAACGAGAAGTCATTGTAGGTGTAGGATTGCCGGGCGAGCAGTCGGTGGCCGTTCTGGCCGTCCCACAGCAAGCTGGTCAGACCGGCCTCGATCCCCTGGTGGATCGTCGGGCTGGCGTTGGACTCCGCGGTCAGCGCCGCGGAGGTCGGGGTCGCGGCCTGGACTTCGACTGACAGCAACTCGTTTTTCACCTTGGCCCAATAGAGGCTCAGCGTCCACTCCCCGATCCGGGCCCGTCCGCGGGTGCCGATCTCGAAAGAGACGGCGGTCTGGTCCTTCAGGTCCATCGCCTGCATCGCCAGGCCAGTGGCCGGACCGCTGGTGAAAGCCGGGGGAGTGGTGAGCAGCGCCCAGTCGTTCGGGGGCTCTACCGACCGGCTGATATTGCCGAACAGCGAGACGTTCTCATTGACGCTGTAGAGCAGGCCGATCCGTGGCGCGTAGTCCCAGTCGTCGCGCTTGTAGGGTCGGTTGACCTCCGGGAACGAAACCTCGGTGCTGCGCACCACATGGATCAACGACAGGCCGGTGGAGACCGTCAGGTCCGGCCTCGCCTCTGTCCGGTTGTCGATGTGAACGACATGGTCGGAACCATCATAGTTGGCCCGACGGATCAGAGTCCCGACCGGCAGCCCCGCTGTCACCCCGGTGGGAATCCGCACCAACGTGTGCTGGTAGCCGTTCAGGTGGGTCGTGCCGAGGAAGCCGATGGAGGTCGTACTGTCACGCCCAAACAGCTCGTGGTCACGGGTGTAGCGCAGCACGGCGCTGAGGTCGGTATAGGCCCAGATCGCCCGGCTCACCCCGCCGTTGATGTCGATCGGATAGTCGTGCCAGGCGAAACCGACCTCCAGCTCCGACTTGTCGTCCGGCGTCCAGGTGGTCCGGCTGGCGACGAAGGTCGAACCCGGCTGTCGACGATAAGTATTCTGGGCGACGTTGAGGGGATTGGCGAGAGTCGGATCGCGCCGCACCTCGGCCTGCGTCAGAGCGCCGGGCGTGTAGTTTGTCGTCTCGCGATAGCGGAACAAGAGCCGGGTCTCGAGGTCGGGGCTGAAGCGGTAGCCAAGATTGGCCATGACCCCGGCGCTGCGGGCTTCCGACTGCTGCTGGAACCCGTCCCGGCCCGAGGCGGTGAAGCTGACATAGTAATCCCAGGGACCGATCACTTGACCGGAGCTAATCTGGTATTTCTCGTAGTTGAAGCTGCCGCCCTCAAGCCGAATCTGCAGGCGGTCAGCCTCTGAACCCTTCTTGGCGACGTAGTTGATGGCCCCGCCCAAGGCGGTCGCGCCCAGGGCGTTGGCGTTGGCGCCCCGTAGGATCTCCGTATAGCTCAGGCCCAGGGGCTCGAAGAGTTCATAGGGCGCGCCGCCGGGGCCGTTGACCGGCAAGCCGTCGAACATCAGCAGGACGCCGGTGCGGAAGAAGTTGGCGCCGCGGTTGATGGCCGATCCGCGGATCGAGATCTTAATGCCGTCCGCGCCGCCCGCCGACTGAGCGAAGACGCCCGGCTGGAAGGCCAGAAGATCCTGGTTCGTGAACACCCGCCCCTTGTCGACGACGGCGGAGTCCACGACGCTCGTACCGCCGGGCACGGTGGCCAGGTCGAGCATGGCCGTCGCCGCGCCCCGCGCCCCGCTGACCACCACCTCATCGACTTCGGCCGCCGCCGCATAGCTGCCGACGACGTCCGCGGAGGCGGCCACCTCTTGCGCGCAGGCCGGCGACTGCATCAAGAGCACACCGACGCCCAAGGGCAACGCCACCGAACTCCACAGCCGCGATTTGACCGTGAACCGAGTGATATCTCGATCCTGCTGACTCACACTCATCGAACTGGCTCTCCGTACCCGACGAAGGGCGCCGCACCTGCGAACCACCCCCGTTCAATAGGTGCGGAAACCGCCATATCGAGCTGGCGGGCTCAAACTTGAATTCTTGCCGAACATCCCCAGTTTTTCTGTAAGGACCCATAAGCCCTAAAATCAAAGATTGAATATTTCAGCTGCTAATTCCACGGCTTGGCACTCATTCACGGCACGCTCGCCTTCAGGATTTAACACCACTTTCGTCGCGAGATTGTCGCCCAGGGACCCACGGTGCAAAAGCCATAACGGGCCTTGTCTGGCGGGATGGGCCGCTCATGGGGTGGAGCTCGCCCGAAAATGTGAGTGAGGAAGGCTGAGCTGCTAGCGCACGGACCTGGCAGCTACCGTAGGCGAAGGGGAGCTGCTCTGGCCTGTAAAATATCTACAAGCAGGCAATGATTACGCAACATAGGCGCGGCTTTCTCGTCGCCAAATGTAGTTTTTGATAGCATTCCATGAGTGGTCATGAGATGACTAGCTATCGATATGCGCTTTGGCTTCGGTTGCTCTCCACGCTTAATCTTCGGATTGAGCTCCGGGCCCACCAAGATCCTCTCCGACATTTTGATCCCACGCGTCATCGGGCGCGCGCGGAATTTTGCTTGAAAGACACTCACATGACCACTGGCATCGTGAAATGGTTCAACCCCACCAAGGGCTTCGGCTTCATTCAACCTGACAACGGCGGCCCGGACGTCTTCGTCCACATCTCGGCTGTCGAGCGCTCCACGCTCGGGTCCATCCAAGAAGGCCAGAAGCTCGGCTACGAGCTGGAACGCGACCAACGGAGCGGCAAAATGTCCGCCGGTCAGCTTCAGTCAGCCTAAGCGTCGCTCCGGCAATCGCCGGGCAGTTGGACGGGGCGGCGAGCAGTGCTCGCCGCCTTTTTCACGTCTGGCGGACGTGACGACGATGTCGACTGTTGAGCAAACGAGGGATCATGACCACTCCGACTGAAGTCAATGTCACGAGGCTGATCGCCGATCTGCAGGCCCGCTCCGTGGTCCATCACCACATTCTGATGCAGCTTGTACAGAGAGAGGCTGCGGCCTCCGGTGACGTTCGCAAATACCTCTCGCGGCTCACCGATGATTTGACGCGGATCACCGACGAAAGCCTTCCCCTCGAAGACACTCGCGCGGCCGCGATGAGCATGCGCGACTATCTCGATGATTTTCTTGTCCGGACGGGGGTCGGGGTCTAGTCGCGCGATCTCGCGATCAGAGGGCTGGAACCGACATTCGCAGGCGGGGTTGAAACAGGGTCCCTTAGGAGAACCTGATGAGCGATCAGAACCCCAAGCCCCAAGCCACTCCATCGCCGCAGTTGCGTGACGATGAGCAACTGAAGCCAACGCCGGTCGATCCCAAGAAGGACGACCGTGGCGGGCTTTCGACGGGCGTCGACACAGGCGCCATCCAACCAGGCAAGACGGGCGACGCGCGCGCTTAAGCGCCGCGCGCGCCGGCGAAGCTAAGGCCCCCAGAGCCGCGGGCAAAGCTCGCTGGAGCCTCTGACAAATAGCCATCAGATGGCCGGCGTCCCGGAAGCTTACGCGTCGCAAGCTACGCCTCCCTTGGCTGATCGCGGATCGGTCCCCACTGACGCCGCCTAGTGGCGAACGCCCTTACCTTTGAGGAATGCATGATGAAGTCTTACGGCGTCACCGGGGCCGTGCTGGCCTTGGGTTGCCTGCTATCAGCGCCTTCGGCTGTTGCAGCACCGTCCAAATTCGGCCTGGAGTACCGCGTGGAGCGCGCAAGCTCGGCCAAGCTCAGCTTGGACACCTGTCTCAGTGTCGCCAAGCGCGAGTCCGCCACGCTTGGATACGCACCGGCAGTCGAAAATCGCTATCCTGGCCAGCTTGCCGTCTTCGCCTCCGGACCCGCAGCGGGCGGCTCGTCCTTGATGGTCTACTGCATCGCTGTCGATCAGAAGACCGCCTTTGTCGTACAAGCCATCGACTACAGTCAGCCCAATAGCCCCGCCGCCAAGCGCGTCGCTGATCGGGTGCATGCAGCCCTCCTCGCGACCAGCCAACGCTGAGGTAGAGCCGTTCGAGCTGGCTCGCGACGGCCCGGGCGCGGTCGTCGGGGCTATCTGGTCCGGACGGCGGCGGCGGCGACGCTCGCGATTTCGCGTAGACGTTCTCGATATGCCGAAAGCTCAATCGGCCCGTCTGGACCGTGCTTCGCACCCTTGGTCGCCGCAAGCAGGGTCGCGACGAGGCTCTCAGCCGTTAAACCCGATGCATCGATGTCGATTTCCCCAGTGCGGCACGCGGCCTGGAAGACGCGCACAAGCCGCGCCGCATAGGCCGCATCGGCCTCCCGAGCCAGATCGGCGCCGATCGTGGTCCGGGTGACGTCCAGTTCGGTCAGATGCTCGGAGCGCGCATAGCGTTCCTGCACGGCGCCACACTGACGATCGAGCAACTGATAGAGCTTCTCAGCGAAGGGAAGCTCGGCGGTCTCGGCCTCGTCACAGAGCCGACTGAGGTCCGCGAGCGTCCGGGCGTGCATGGCCCGAAACACCGCTTCCTTGCCCTCGAAATAGAAATAGAGCGTCCCCTTCGCAACGCCGGCGGCGCGCGCGATGTCGTCCATCGCGGTCCGACGATAGCCAAAGGCGGCGAACAACCGCTGAGCGGCGTCGAGGATCGCATTGGCTTTGGCGCGGGTGTCGCCGCAATCAGGCGCCACAGGAGATATCGCTGGCATGGCTCAGTTCTAGGCGGAACTTCGAATTGACAGCAAGGTCGCTGGCGAACCAAATGACCGTATAGACCAAAACGGTCGAGTCCTTGGGAGGCGTCCTATGCGTATGCGCGAGCTTGGCGCGGCCGGGCCGGCGGTATCGGCGCGCGGTCTGGGATGCATGACCATGATCACGATCTATGGCGCCAGCCTGGACGACTTCGCCCCCATAGACTTCACCCCGACGGGCGAGCGCTACGCGCCAGCCACGATGAGGTTCGCCTAACGGCTGAGGCGACGTCTCACGCACACTCCAACAGAGAGATCCAACATGACTGTCGCTCGCCAGATCCATCTCGTTCGCCGCCCGCAAGGCGTGCCGGTTCCGCAGGACTTCGCGGTCGTTGAGAGGCCCTATGCGGAGGCCGGCGACGGCGAGGTGCTGGTCGAGGCCCTGATGATGTCGGTGGATCCCTACATGCGGCCAAGGCTGGACGCCGACCAGGCATTGGACGCGCCCCTCCTGGGCGGCGGGATCGGCCGCGTCGTCCAGTCGCGAAACGAGCGGTTCAAGGAAGGCGACCTCGTCCGTCACGGGGCCGGGTTCCAGGAACGCTTTACATCCAACGGCAAGGGACTGTCGGTGCTGAACCGCGATCCGTCCCTGCCCTTGTCGGTCTATATGCACGCGCTAGGGGCCACGGGGATCACCGCCTATGGCGGACTGCTGGAAACGGGCGCGCTGAAGGACGGCGAGCAGGTCTTCATCTCCACGGCGGCCGGCGCCGTGGGCTCGGTCGCCGCCCAGATCGCCAAGATCAAGGGCTGCTACGTGGTGGGATCCACGGGGTCCGACGACAAGGCGGCGTGGTTGCGCGACGAACTGAAGCTTGACGCGGTGATCAACTACAAGACCCAACCCCTCGCCGAGGCCCTGGCTGAAGCCACGCCGAAGGGGCTCGACGTCTACTTCGAGAATGTCGGCGGAGCGCATCTCGACGCCGCCTTGCCCAGGATGAACGTTCGGGGCCGCATACCCGTCTGCGGCATGATCTCCACCTATAACGGCGGCGGCGAAGGCGTGAAGAACCTCTTCAGCCTAATCTATGGCCGGATCCGCATGGAGGGTTTCGTGGCGAGCGATTTCGCCCACCTCAACGCCGCTTTCCTGGCCGACATGACCGGTTGGCTGAAGGACGGCGCCATCAAGTATCAGGAAACGATCCTAGACGGCTTCGAGCGCGCGCCAGAGGGGCTGATTGGCCTGTTCGCGGGCCAGAATGCGGGCAAGATGCTCATCCACATCGCCGACTGACCCGGCGCCTCCGCCTCACCGTCGCCCCGCCCACCGGAAGCCGAAATGAGCCAGCCAGTCCCCGCCGTCGGCGCCTATCCTTTCCTCGATGAGCGTTCGGCGGGCCAAGCCGCCACGCCGGCAGGGATGACGGCATGACTGTTGTCGTCACCGGCGGCACAAAAGGTATCGGCCTGGCCATCGCCGAACGCCTGGCGCGGCCGGGTGAACCGCTGCTTCTGGCCTATCGGTCAGACGACGCGGCGGCGGAGGCGGCCAAGGCGCGGCTGGCTCCGACCGGCGCTAAGGTGACAACGATCCGAGCGGACGTTGGCCTTATCGAGGGCGCGGCCGCCGTCATGACAGCGGCGGCCGACAGCGCCGAAGGGCCGATCCATCTGGTGCACAGCGCCGCCATGATCTACCCGACAAGCTTGCTGCAGGCGGATCTGGCGAAGTTCACTGAGGCCATCCAAGTCAACGGACTGTCGCTGCTCTATCTTGTGCAGAAGGCCGCGCCCCTGCTTCAGCGCGGCAGCAGCATTGTCTTCATATCGAGCGCAGGCGCCCGGACGGCCCAAGCCAACTATGGCGCCCTAGGGGCCGGCAAGGCCCTGGCCGAGAGTTTGGTGCGCTACCTGGTGCCCGAACTGGCCCCAATGGGGGTGCGGATCAACGCCGTGGCGCCGGGCCTCGTCGACACGACTTCCGTGGCCGGCATGGTGGGTGGGGAGGATGCAGCACAGCGGGTGCTTGAGCGCGCTGCGCGGACAAACCCCTCGGGGCGTCTTAGCCGAGACAGTGATTACGCCGCCCTCGTCGAGTTCCTCCTCAGTCCGGACGCAGAATTCATTCAAGGCCAGGTGATCCACGCCAACGGCGGCGCTTACGTCGCGGCCTAGGCGGCTGCCGTTTGCCCGCGAGGTCAGGGCGCCACGGTCATTGCAAAATTTGAGGTGTTGATAGTGACGAGACTTGAAGCGTTGGCGCAGCTCACTGGGGCGGGACTTCCCTACGAGTTGGAGGAAATCGATGCGCTGGGCCGCCGGGTGCGGGCGTTCAAGAACGCTCCGGTGAACTTGCGCGAGCTGTTCGAGGCCGGGCGCAGCGACATGCCGTTCATCGTCTATGAGGACGAGCGGTTGACCTTCGAACAGGCTTGGCAGGCCTCGCAGACGCTCGCGGCGGCGATGGTGGCGGACTACGGCGTCGAAAAGGGAGACCGCGTCGCGATCTCCATGCGCAACTATCCGGAGTGGATCATCGGCTTCATGGCCGCGACCTCGATCGGGGCGATTGCGGTGGCGATGAACGCGTTGTGGCAGCCACACGAGATGGAATACGGCCTGAAGGACAGCGGAGCCAAACTGCTGCTGGCCGACCAGGAACGGCTGGATCGGCTCGCCGCATGCGATGCGCCGCCCGCCGGGCTGACCGTGATCGCGGTGCGGGCGACCAAGCCGCTCGCGCCCGGCGCACAAAGCTACGAAGCGGTGATGGCGGGGGCGGGAGGAGCCGCACCGCCGGAGCGCGAGGTCGGACCCGACGACGACGCCATCATGCTCTACACCTCCGGCTCGACAGGGCATCCCAAGGGCGCGGTCTCCACCCACCGGAATACCATGAGCGCGCTGCTGTCCTGGGAGCTGGACGCGCAGGCCGGGATGCTGGCCGGGTTCTCGCCGGTGGCGGGCGGCCCGCAGCCGGCGGCGCTTCTATCGATCCCTCTGTTCCACGTCTCGGGATTGCACGTCAGCCTGCTGCAGAGCTTCCGGGCGCAGCGGCGCCTGGTCTGCATGTACAAGTGGGACCCGGCCCAGGCCGTGGACATCATCGAGCGCGAGCAGATCACCGGCTTCAACGGCCCGCCAGCCGTGACCGGCGACCTGGTCGAGATCGCCCGGCGCGATGGGCGCGACCTCAGCTCGCTGGTCGCGGTCGGCGGGGGCGGGGCCAGCCGCGCGCCCGAGCAGGTCCGCGCCATCGACACGGCATTCCCGAACGCCGCGCCCAACACCGGCTGGGGCATGACCGAAACCAACGCCATCGGGACCTCCATCGCCGGCGCCGACTATCTGGCCCATCCGGCCAGTTCGGGCCGGGTGTCCGCGGTGCTAGATATCCGCATCGTCAATGAAGCTGGCGTGACGCAGCCGGCCGGGACGCGTGGCGAGCTGCAGATCCGCGGCGCCTCGATCATGCGCGGTTACTGGAACCGGCCCGACGCCAACGATGACACCTTCGTCGACGGCTGGATGCGGACCGGGGACGTGGCCTATGTGGACGCCGAGGGCTTCGTCTTCATTGTCGACCGGATCAAAGATCTGGTCATCCGCGGCGGAGAGAACATCGGCTGCGGCGCTGTGGAGGCGGCGCTTCTGGAGCACCCCGACATCCTGGAAGCCAGCGTCTATGGCGTGCCGGACGAGCGACTGGGCGAGGAGGTTGGCGCGACGCTCTACACGCGGGCCAAGCTGGAGGAGTCGGCCTTGAGGTCATTTCTCGAGCCCCGCCTCGCGCGGTTCGAAATTCCTCGATACTTCCACTTCTCCGACGCTCCGCTGCCGCGCATCGCCTCCGGAAAGATCTTCAAGCGTCAGCTTCGAGATGAAGCTGAACAACGCCAGGCCGCCGCGGGCGCGCCGACCACCCCATCCACTCTGTCCGACATCGTCGCAGGCTCATAATGCTGACCGTCCATCATCTCGGCGTTTCACAGTCGGAACGCATCGTCTGGCTCTGCGAAGAACTCGGGATCGACTATGAGCTCAAGCGCTACGATCGGGTTCCTCCGGGGCGGGGTCCCGCGCCGCCTGAATACAAGGCGCTGCATCCGCTTGGCACGGCGCCGATCATCACGGACGGCGATGTGGTCCTGCCGGAGTCCGGCGCGATCATGGAATACATCATCGGCAGGTACGGGGCCGGCCGGCTGGCGGTGGGTCCGGACGCCCCGAACTTCGCCGACTATCTGTTCTGGTTTCACTTCGCCAACGCTTCGATGCTGCCCAGCCAGACTGGGGCGCCTCGGGAAGGCGTTGAGGAAAGCCCGCGCGCTCAGTTCATGCGAGCGCGTTCCGATCGCGCCTGGGCGCTGGTGGAGGCGCGGCTCGGCGCTTCGGCCTACTTCGCCGGGGACGAATTCTCGGCAGCCGACATCATCATGGGCTTCGCCCTGACCACCATGCGGGTTTTCGCGCCGCGCGATCTGTCTCCCTATCCGAACATCCTGGCCTATCTGAAAGTCATCGGGGCGCGGCCGGCCTACCAGCGCGCCATGCAAAAGGGCGACCCGCAGCTGACTCCCCTACTGAGCTGAACGCTCGCGCCCAAAGGCGTACCTGGCCCAGCTGCACAACCACCTCAACAAATTTGTCGGCGAATTCAATAAGAAGGCAGGAAGACCACCACCTGAAGGATCGCATAAAGAATTGAGAGCGCGCTATGCTGACATCCTTAACATGACGCCCGGCTGGAGACTGATCACTTACAAGCTTGACTATTAAGATCAATTGCACGCTCCACTGGCCCCATGTAGCGTTGTTCTCCGGGCTGGAGGAGAACAGCAGTGGCCGATGTCGAAGTCACCTACGACCCGATCACGGTCAACAGCGGCCCGGTCAACGTGGCGGTCACGGGCCTCAATGACATCAAGGTGGACGCCAAGCTCGCCGTCACCGAGCCAATCGAGTCGAAGCTAACCCTCTCCGTCCCAGAGCCTATCAAGGCCGAACTCAAGTCGGATCTGCAGGCCGATCTCACCTCGGACGGCAAATTCGCCTTTACGATTCCAGAACCCATCCGAACCGACTCAAAGGCCGCGATCGACCTGCAACCGGTCGTTCTGGACCAATGCCTGCGCCTGTCGCTCGGACCGCTGCCCGCGACCCGAATCTGCCTGCCGAACCGCCAGCGGATCGGCCTGACCCTTTTCGGCGTCGAGGTGCTGAGCCTCACCCTGGATGGGGAAGCTCAGGTGCTGGTGGGGCCCTCGCTCAAGCCGGCTCATGTCGTCGCTCTTGGCCAGCATCAGTACAGAGACGAACCTCACCACGACCACGCTCACCACCATAGCGATGACGACCATCGTCACGACAGCGGTCGGGTCAGCGGCGGCGGCCTCCACGTCCGGATAGTGGAATAGCCCCCATGGCCAAGCTCGATTTCATCGACTGGCCTGCCGACCGCACCCTGTCGCTATCGGGTTCGGCCGCCTCATTGAAAATTCCGGTCGCACTGCGCAACGCCACTGGCGGCGCGATCCAGGTCGCGGACGTTTCCCTGGCCGAGGTCCGCCTCGGCGCAGCCGGCAAGCCCCTGCGACTGGCCCCCATACCCGTGCAGATGACCATCGCGGCCAACGGCACGGCCCAGGCCAAAATCCGCCTGCGACTCGACCCCGCCACGCCGCCGGGCCGCTATCAGGGCGAGATCAAGCTGGGTGGCGTCAGCCGGCCCGTGGAAATCGAGGTCGTGGAGCGTACGGAGTTGGCGATCCAGCCGGCTCCTCTTGTCGTCGACGCCGCGCTGGGGCCTGAGCAGCGTTTCGCGGTGGCGTTCGAAAACCGGGGGAACACCCCCCTCACCATCGATCTCACCGGCGACTATCCGTTAGGCGAGGAAGTGCCGCTCGCCCCTGATCGCATCGCGCGGCCGGCAGACGGCGTTGAGCGGCTGGGCCAGATATTCAAGGACGTGATCGGGCTCGGCGCAGCTCCGGTGCTGACGCAAATCGGCACCGTGGGCCTGTTCATGCCGAGCGGGCCGGTGCGGCTGGAGCCCGGGGCGATCCGCACCGAGCAGATCGCCATGGCCCTGCCGAAAGAGTTGTCACCCGTGGCGCGCCACCACGTCTTTGCGCCGGTCTACGCCACCGATCTGCATATCGTCATCGTCACGGCGGCCAAGCGCCCGCCCACCGCCAAAGTCACGCGTCGTAAACAAGGAACCGCGGAATGAACCAGGCGACCCTTCAACGACGGCCGGCGGCCGCCTCCCCGATCGATCTGAGCCAGTTCGACTTCAACGAGATCGCGCGGCAAGCCCTCCAGCCATGGGCCGACGCCTTCGAGACTTGGCGCGCTGGCGTCACCGATCTGATCGACCGGCCCCAGGCGCGGGAACGCACATCCCGCCATGACCACCGACATCGCCACGAGCACGGTCACCATCACGACCTTCACGGGTCGCACTGCGCGCCAGATCACTGCTCTTGCAAATGCTGCGTCACTGACGCCGACCTGGTTGTCGAGACGCGCCTCGGCGAGCGGCGGCTGGTGACCTTGATCATCGAGAACCACTGGCGGCGTGAGCGCGACATAGAGCTGGAGCTCTCGAGCTGGACGAAGAACCTCCAAGGCGTGCAGGTGGAGGCTGAAATCCTTGGCCCGCTGGCCTTTACGCTCGCGGCCTGCGGCGAGGCCCAGGTCGTGCTGGGCGTCACGATCCGCCAAGCCAAGAGCGAGGTGGTTTCCGACGCGACGGCCAACGCCGCTGAGCGCGCGCCGGAAGGCCGAGGGGAGATCCCAGACGTCGATGGGTGCGCGGTGTCCTACGCCGACCTGCGGATCAAGGGCTGCGATATGCGTTCCATCCGGATCGCCGTGGCGGTCCTGCCGCGCGAATGCGACGCCTACATCGTCGATTGCCACTGCGGGTGCTGCTGATGGCGTCTGGCGGCGACCGGCCTTCGCTGGGGAATGTCACGTCCGACTTGGCGCGTCGCTGGGCCAACCAGCGGCTGGCGGCCGTGCAAAGCTATGGCCGCATATTGGCTGACTATGGATCGGGCCGCTCGACCGGCGCCGCCGCTGTCGGGGCGTTCGCGCGCCTGGCTGCGGAGGAAGCTGTTCGCTATCCCTCCGACGCCATCGGTCTCGCGAGCGAGTACGCCGCCGCCCTGGCTGGGCGCGCCGGCGCCACCCTGGACGTGGCGGCCGCGCGCCAGGATCCCCCGATCAGGGACATGGAGCTCTCGGGCCCGTTGGGCGGAGAAGCCTCGGGCGAATTCTATCTGAAGAACCCCCACGATCGCTCTGCGGCGCTGAGCTTCATGGCCGCCCACTTCTTCGGAAGCGGCGGCGAAGCCGGACCGGCGGCGGTGTTCGAACCCGCGGAGTTCACGCTGGCTCCTGGCCAGGAGCAGTTGATCAAGGTCTCCGCCGCGCTCGATCCCGACCGTGTGCAGGCTGGCCGCAGCTACGCCGCCAACGTTGCGGTCTCCGGCTTCGAGGCGATGGTCCTTCGGGTTCGCCTCCTGGTTCTCGAACCGGCCTAGGCCTATGCCCCAAGCCCTGGCCGTCATTGCTCACGAACCTGGAGCCTCAGGCCCCGACCTGCTGGACCGCGCCCTGGCGCAGGGCGACTTGCGTGAAGCCATCGGCCAGCGCATCTCCACCGCGCTTGAGCGCAGCGGCGCCTGCTCGGCCGTAGTCGTCCCAGCCCTTGACGCCTTCGCCGCCGGCTCGCCGACGGCGACCGATCCAGCGCTGGTGGAGCATCTGCTCGAACTATTATTTGAGCTCGGCGTCACCGAGGCGTCGGTCGGCTCGACGCGCGGAACCGCGTCGCTGTGGCTTGAGAACCGCGACGTCTTCATGGTCGCCGATCTGCTGGGCTACCGCTACGAGACGCCGAGCGGGCGTCCATACGACGTGATCGATCTTTCCGAGGACCTCAGCCCAAACGTCTTTGGCGAAGATGGTCCACTGGCGAGAACCGATCTCTCGCGCGCCTGGCTGGAGGCGGACCTGCGGCTGGTGTTCTCGGCGAACCGCACCGATGACGACGACGGCTACGCTCTTTGCCTGTCGACCTTGCTGAGCGTCCTCCCCCAAGCCGACAAGGACTACCATTACCGCCATCGGCGAGACGCTGGAGAGGTCATAAGCGCGCTCTTGGGCGCTGCGCCGGTCCATTTCGCCTTTATCGATGCGATGGTCAGCAGCCATGGCGAGGGGGCCGCCCGCGCCCCTTCGCCCCTCCTCACCGACACCATCATCGCCGCGTCCGACCCAGCCCTGGCCGACTATCTTGGGGCCATGAAGATGGGGCTCGATCCCTTTGTGTCCCGCCCGGCCGCGCCCAGTCTGCGGCGCGCGCGACCAACGCCCCAGACCCGCATCCTCGGCGCGTTGGAACCCTATCCCGGCTGGGTCAATGTCAGCCCGGCGCTCCTCGCCTCCACCGCCGCGCGGCGCGCGTCGCTAGCGGGCGATCGCTCGATCAGACCCGTCCTGCAACAGGTCGACCGTGACATCTTCCCGTTTAAGGACCCGGCCAACGATTGGCTGAACAAAACGCTGTCAGGGCTCGCGGGGGCCGGGGGCGACGGCGCCCTGCTCACCTTGGCCAACATCTGGCTGGGGGAGATGGGCAAGGCGGCCGAAACCTATGGCGTCATGATCGACAAGGACGCTCTGCGCCGCCGCGAAGCGCCGATCAATATCGACCCGGCCAAGCTGCGGCCCGCCGACTACAACGGTTTGGCCGCCGAACTCCTGGGCCAAGCCGCTTTACTGCGCGGCGTGCCCGCCGACGCGGACGGCGTGCGTTGGCGTTTCGACGACGGCGCCATCCTGTTCGACGGCGCCAGGCGGATCGCCCAGCCGTTCGAGGACTTCACCGCTGCGGTCGAGATCCACCGGACCATCCAGTACATGAACGACTATATCGGCGGTCAGGCCCTGGCGACCCGCCGCGACAAGCAGGGCCGCGTGACGCGCCAGGTCGAGCGCAACCTCTATCTGCCCCAGCCAAACTACACCGCCATCGGCGGCGGCGTCGCCATCGACGTGACCAAGATCGAGACAATCGAGTACACGCCCCGTCGCCAGCGGATGTTCTGGAAAACGGTGAAAAGCGACAACGATTCGGCCATCGCCGACGACGGCGTCGTCACATTTGAAGCGTTGGGCGAGGACACCCTGGTGACCATCTGGGGGCGGCAGCACTTCCGCCTGCCGCCGATCTGGGCGGCCATCGACCAGGGACTGGATCCGGCCATGAAGCGGGCGCTGGTCTCTCAAGCCTATGGTCAGTTCTTCAACCGCACCTTCGCCAATCTGGAAGCGGTTTCCGAAGGGCGCGACGTCAGGATCGGCAAGCCCTGGTCTGATGCGCCCGAAGGCGAGCCCTTACCGGTCGAGCGGCTCAGCGGCTTTGTGCGCAAGCTCCAGAGCGAGGGACGGCTGGATATTCCCGCCGCGCTGAAGGGCGCCGTCCGCGCCAACGCCGAGGTCAAGCCCCTGCGGATTGACGCTGATGGGTTCCGCCATTTCGACGCCGCGGCCTTCAGCGCCCCGACGACGACAAAATCTCCGCTGAGAAGCGCCATGCGCGATCTGCGGCACGCGGCTCGGGTCGATGCGGGAACCGCGGAATGAAGGCTCTCGTCACCGGCGCCAACGGGCTGATCGGGGCCAACCTTTTGCGCGAGCTGCTACGCGAGGGCCTGGCCCCCACCGGTTTGGTGCGCCCCACGGCCGATCTGTCTTCCATCGGCGCTCTTCCGATAGAGCTGATGACGGGCGACGTGCTGGCCCCCGAAAGCCTCGCCCCGGCCATGGCTGGCCAGGACGTGGTCTTCCATACCGCTGTGGCCTTCAGCTATTGGGGCCACGAGCCCGCTGAGATGGCCCGCACGGCCATTGAAGGCAGCCTCAACATCCTGACCGCCGCCGCCCAGGCCGGGGTCAAGCGGGTGGTGATGACCTCGTCCTCGGTCACCCTCGGCGCATCCTACAGACCCGAGATCCGTGACGAGGCGTCCAGCGCCCAGGACGATCCCGACGAGTCCGCCTATGTCCTGGCCAAGATCGCCCAGGAGCGCGAGGCGCTGGCCGCCGCACGCCGGCTCGGCGTGGAGATCGTCTTCGCCTGCCCAACGATGAGCGTCGGCCCGTTCGGCGCCAGCCTCGGCCCAAGCAACGGCATCCTCACCAGCTATCTCGCCGATCCCCTGCGCATGACCTGGGCCGGCGGATGCAACATCGTGTCGGTACGGGACGTGGCGGCCGGCCACATCCTGCTGGCGCGACATGGCGCGGCCGGCGAGCGCTATGTCCTCGGGTCGGAGAACCTGGACTGGCGCGACATCCACGCCATGGTCGCCGACCTGGCTGGCGTCGGCGCGCCTCGAACCACCGCCAGCGCGGTTGCGTGCTACAGCTTGGCCGCCGCAGAGGAGCTTCGCGCCAGGCTGACGGGAAAGGCGCCTTTAGCCACCCGCGCTCAGGCCCGGATGGTCGGGCGATACTACTGGTACGACCACGGACGCATCGGCGCGCTCGGCTACCGGCCACGGCCAGCCCGTGAGGCGCTAGCGGAAGCTCTGGCCTGGCTCTCACCCTCCCCCCACATCTCGCGCGAGACGCGGACGGGCATGCGGCTAGCCGCAGAGGTGCACGCGGCTCGACGCGCCACCGCGCTCGATGAGGCGCGTCTCGGCCTAGGGTCGGCTGCATGAAGGACTTCCGCTGCCTGGTCGGTTTGAAACATCCCCCCCAAAGGGTCGCAGCCGGCGTCCGCGACATGATGGAGCAAGTCGCCCCGGCCCTGGACCAGGTCGAGAAGATCGCCGCAGTGACGCGTGTGGACCGACCGGACGGCGGCTGCGCGCTCATCAACGAATGGCGGGTCAGCCCTACCTTGCCCGCGACGCTCAACGGGCTGGTGACGCCCGATATGCTCGGCTGGCTGGATCACGCTGAGTGGTCTTCGGACCTGGCGCTCTGCACCTGGCGGATCGAGCCCTACTTCATGGCGCAGGCCATCAATTGCCACGGGACGACCCGCTTCGAGCCGGCCATGGGCGGGCGCGGGACGCGAGCGGTTTTCGAGGGCAAGCTGGATATCGATCCCGCCGCCATGTCCACAATTCCCATGGCTTGGCGCAGCCCAGCCTCGCTGGCCGTGGAGATGTTGATCGGAACCATCATCCCGCAAAACTTCCGAAAGACCGTCAACGCCGTGGCCGAGTTGCTGGAGACTCAGCCGACCAGCACCCCGTGATGGAACCCCAGCCGGGGATCGGCCATCGCCGACAGGGTCGGCACGAACTCCTGGATGTCGGGCATGGGCGCGCGCAGGCGTAGCGTGTTGGATGGGTAGTCGTAGATGCTAATGTGGTTGAGGCCGCGATTGGCGGTGAACAACAGGCGTTGGTCCGATGAGAGCTGGCAGGCGTAGACCGAGTCCAGCAGCGAGAAGCGGCTGACTTTCAAGGCGTTCAGGATGTGCTGGGAATTGCCGAAGACATTGCCCCGCGCCAGCACGTCATAGGCCTGGCTCGCGACCTCCCGCGGCCGTTGAGCCAGGGCGGCGGGGTCGGGGCGCTCGTCGATCATTCGGTAGCGCGCCATGTTTTCGAGCTCCAGGAACAGGATTGACTGGCTGCCGCCGTTGCAGAAAATCAGCTCGCTATCAGACATGGCGATGTCAGAGTTGATGTGGGCCGGGGTGTCGCGCCCCGTCGCCCAGTGGCGGAGGATCTGACCGCTCGCCGCGTCGATCTCGAAGACGTACTCCTTCAGATAGGCCATGGCCCACTCGTGATAGTCGACCCGGTCCATTGGGGCGACGCGGAACGAGATCGCGTAGAACACCTCCGCGGTCCGATGCGGCAGCACGTGCCAGCAGGTCGCCGGCAGCTTGACCACCGTGACCTTGCCGGTCTCCATGTCGCGTACCCCCACGTGGCGCGCCTCGCCTCGCCGGCCGCGACTGGGATCATCCATCGCCCCATAGCAAAGATAGCGCCCCGACGCGGTCAGCTTCATGGCATGCGGCAGGCGGACTCCGTGCGGCTCGAGCTGTTCCGGGTTCTCCAGGTCATCAAGAGAAAAGCGCCAGAAATGGCGGCCGATCGCGGTGATGAACGTCCTGTCGTCCAGCCAGGCCAGATGCGTGCTTCCCTGCAGCGACGTGTCTGGCGTTTCGAACCGCAGGGTGGAGACGCGCGCGGTCTCTTCGAGCGTATCGGCGTCGAAGAAATGCAGATGCTGGCCGGCGTTGCCCAGAAATCCTGTCGTTCCCGTGGGATTGACCGAACAGGCATGCCCCGCGGCTATGCCGTCATAGTATTTGATCTTCCAAGCGAAGGTCTCGGTCTCGGGACAATAGAGGAACAGGCACATGCCAGCCATGCCCTCGAGGCCATTGGCGCCGTTGCCGTCGAGCGCGATGTAGAACGCGTACGGGTAGCCCCGCATCCATGACTCCAATCTCGGGAGCCCCCGCCGGCCAAGCTATCCGTAATTTCTGCGCCTGACAGCAGGACTTTCGGGCCTCAGACGCGATGTCGGCTGATGAGAAGACCGAACGACAACATCGCCGCAGTGCTTGGCGCGCCACAGGCCTGCCAGCCGCAGTCAGCCGAACGATCGTACCCGGTAGCGGGACAAATTCGCGCGACGCGCGTTTGCCTCAGTTCAGCCTGCTACTCGATCCGAAGATTGGACCGCGCCATGTCAGCCGCCCACGAGTTCGAAGTTTCCCGAAGAGGCGTTCTGGTGGTCGGCGCCTCGGCCGCCGCCGCTGCGGCCGCAGCTCCAGCCGCCGCCCAAGGCCAGGGCGCAGAGCCGCCTGTCATCGCCAAGGTGAGCCTTGAGGTGAATGGGAAACGGCGCGCACTGGAACTGGACACCCGCACCACCCTGCTCGACGCTCTTCGCGAGCACCTGCATCTGACCGGATCGAAGAAGGGCTGTGATCACGGACAGTGCGGGGCCTGCACGGTCATTGTCGACGGGCGGCGGATCAACGCGTGCCTGACCTTGGCGGTCATGCATGAGGGCGCAAAGGTCACCACGATCGAGGGGCTTGGCCAGCCGGGCGCTCTTCACCCGATGCAGGCGGCCTTCGTCAAGCATGACGGCTTCCAATGCGGCTACTGCACTCCTGGCCAAATTTGCTCGGCGGTTGCGGTTCTGAACGAGATCAAGGCGGGCGTGCCCAGCCATGTGAGCGGCGACATCACGGCCGCGCCGCAGGTGAGCGTGGACGAACTGCGAGAGCGTATGAGCGGCAACATCTGCCGTTGCGGCGCCTATTCCAACATCGTCGAGGCGATCACCGAAGTCGCCGGGAGGACGGCATGAGAGCCTTTTCATACGAGCGAGCGCGAACCCCACAGGATGCCTCGATCGCCGTCGCCCGGACCCCGGAGGCCAAGTTCATCGCCGGGGGCACCAACCTTCTCGACCTCATGAAGCTGGAGATCGAGCGCCCGCGACATCTGATCGACGTCAACGGCCTGGGCTTCGACAAGATCGAAACGACCCAAGACGGCGGCCTGCGCATCGGCGCGCTGGTCCGCAACACCGACCTCGCGGCCCACGAGCGCGTTCGCCGGGACTATGGGGTTCTCTCGCGGGCGCTCGTCTCCGGCGCCTCCGGACAGCTCCGCAACAAGGCCACCACGGCCGGCAACCTGCTTCAACGGACGCGCTGCCCCTACTTCTACGACCCCGCCCAGCCCTGCAATAAACGTGAGCCGGGCAGCGGTTGCGGCGCGCTGCAGGGTATCAATCGCCAGCACGCCGTGATCGGCGCTAGCCAGGCCTGTATCGCCACCCATCCCAGCGACATGGCTGTCGCCATGAGAGTGCTGGACGCCACGGTGGAGACGCTGGCGCCTGACGGGAAGACGCGAAGTATTCCCATCGCGGACTTCCATCGCCTGCCCGGCGACACGCCCCATCTGGAAACCAACTTGGCGCATGGCGAATTGATCACCGCCGTAACCCTGCCGCGACCGATCGGAGGAGCTCAAATCTATCGCAAGGTCCGCGACCGAGCCTCCTACGCCTTCGCCTTGGTGTCCGTCGCCGCCATCGTGCAGCCAGACGGTTCGGGCCGCGTCGCCTTCGGCGGAGTCGCCCATAAGCCCTGGCGCGTAGAGGCGGCCGAGCCGGCGATGAGCCGTGGGGCCAAGGCGGTTTCCGAACGAGCCTTCACCGGCGCCAAGGCGACCGAGCAAAACGCATTCAAATTGCCGCTGGCGGAACGGACGCTGGCGGCTGTCCTGGCTGAAGCGAGGGCCTGACTCATGAAGTTCGACACGCCAGCCACCACCAATCCGATCGACAAGTTGAAGGTCGTCGGCCAGCCGACCGACCGTATCGAAGGGCCCTTGAAGGTCAGCGGGACAGCCGCCTACGCCTATGAGCGCCACGACGTCGAGCCCAAGGCCGCCTACGGCTATGTGGTTGGCGCGGAGATCGCCAAGGGGCGGGTCGGCTCGATGGATCTCTCCCGCGCGAAAAGCGCACCTGGCGTGATCACCATCGTCACCGCTCAGAACGCCGGGCCGCTGGGAAAGGGGAACTACAACACCGCCAAGCTCCTCGGCGGCCCCCAAATAGATCACTACCACCAGGCGCTCGCCCTGGTCGTCGCCGAGACCTTCGAACAGGCCAGGGCCGCCGCCCACCTGGTTGAAATCACCTATGTGGGTGAGGCCGGCGAGTTCGACCTCGCAAAGGCCAAGGACGGATCCAAGCCCAAGCCGATCAATGGGAGCCCCCCCGACTCCAAGGTTGGAGATTTCGCCAGCGCCTTTGCCGCCGCCCCGGTTCAGGTCGACGCCACCTACACCACGCCTGACCATGCCCACGCCATGATGGAGCCGCACGCGACCATCGCGGCCTGGCGCGGGGACGAACTCGTGCTCTGGACCTCCAACCAGATGATCGACTGGAGCCGCGGGGACCTGGCGAAGACCCTGGGGATTCCTAAGGAGAAGGTGCGGCTGAATTCGCAATTCGTCGGCGGCGGCTTCGGCGGCAAGTTGTTCATTCGCGCCGACGCCGTTCTGGCCGCACTTGGCGCCCGGGCTGCGCGTCGGCCTGTAAAGGTGGCGCTGCAGCGGCCGCTGATGATCAATAACACCACGCACCGCCCCGCCACCATCCAGCGCGTCCGGCTCGGCGCCGCTCGCGACGGCACGCTGACCGCGATCGCGCATGAGAGCTGGTCGGGCGATCTGCCAGGCGGCAAGCCCGACAGTGCGGTGCATCAGACCCGGATGCTCTACGCCGCCGCCAATCGGATGACGGCCACCCGACTTGCGGTGCTGGATCTTCCTGAATCCAACGCCATGCGCGCGCCCGGCGAAGCCACGGGCCACATGGCGCTGGAGGTGGCGATGGACGAGCTGGCCGAGAAGCTGGGCATGGACCCGGTGGAGCTGCGGATCCGCAACGACACCCAGGTCGTCCCCGATGGCGCGTCCGAGCAAGGCTCCGCGCCGAAGCGGCCGTTTTCCCAACGGCAGCTGGTGGAATGCCTTCGGACCGGCGCCGACCGGTTCGGCTGGAGCGCGCGCAATCCGCGCCCAGGCCAGACGCGTGACGGGCAATGGCTGGTGGGGATGGGTATGGCGGCGGCCTACCGCGGCGCCCCAACGACCAAGTCCGCGGCGCGAGTTCGGCTCGACACCACTGGAGTGGTGATCGTCGAGACGGACATGACTGACATCGGCACCGGCAGCTACACGATCATCGGACAGACCGCGGCCGAGATGATGGGCGTGCCCTTGGCCTCGGTCAGGGTGCGCCTGGGCGACTCCCTCTTCCCCGTTTCCGCCGGTTCAGGCGGTCAATGGGGCGCGGCAAGCTCAACAGCGGGGGTCTTCGCCGCCTGCGTGAAGCTTCGTGAGGCGGTGGCCCAAAAGCTCGGATTCGATCCCGAGAAGACGACCTTCGCAGACGGACAGGTCCGCTCCGGAAACCGCAGCGCGCCTCTGGCCCAGGCTGCGCGCGCCGGGGAGCTTGTTGCAGAGGACCAGATCGAGTTTGGCGATCTCTCCAAGACCTACCAACACTCCACCTTCGGCGCGCACTACGTTGAGGTCGGCGTCGATCCGTTCACCGCCGAGGTCCGGATCCGGCGCATGCTGGCGGTCTGCGCGGCGGGGCGGATCCTCAATCCGAAGGCAGCGCGTAGCCAGGTGATCGGGGCCATGACCATGGGCGCCGGTTCAGCCCTGATGGAGGACCTGATTGTCGACAAGCGGGTCGGCTTCTTCATCAACCACGACCTGGCGAGCTACGAAGTGCCGGTGCATGCCGACATCCCCCACCAGGAAGTGATTTTCCTGGACGAAACCGATCCCACGACCTCACCCATGAAGGCCAAGGGCGTCGGCGAATTGGGGATTTGCGGGGTGAGCGCGGCCGTCGCAAACGCGATCTACAACGCTTCGGGCGTCAGGGTTCGCGACTACCCGATAACGCTCGACAAACTGTTGGCTTCGATGCCGCTTCGGGCCTGACCATCTAAGATAAGCCGGCTATTGGGCTCAGCCCATCTTCAGCGCGGGCGCACCGAGCCGGCGACGACCGCAGCGCCAGCGGCGACGACCAGCGCGTCTTCGATCAGGCCGCTCCGGGTCTGCCCCAGCCGCGCCATGGCCCGCTTGCGGCCGGCCAGCGTCAGATAGGCCAACGGGACAGCCGTGGCGACGGCGACCGCGGCTCCGGCCTTCTCACGTCCGCGCGGCGCCAAGGCCGCGCCCGCGACGCCAGCGCTCATTACGCGGGCGAGCAATCCCAGGAAGACGGTGCGGTCAGGCGCCGATTTCATCTTGTCGCCGAACAGCTCCCCCGCCCCCATGGCCAAGGCGCCGAACTTGAAAATCGGATGGTCCAGCAAGACCAGTCGCCCTGGCGTGCGTCGACCAGCGAGGCGAGCGGTCGCCAGCGTCGCCATTGGTGTCATGGAACGAGCGCTCGCAACGGCGCCGATGAGAGCAGACGAAAGCAGACCGAGATTTTTCATATCGGCTCAACACCTGAGAGGAGCCGAGGTTCAGTCGCGGGCTTCGTCCCTCCGCCTCACGCCTCGGCGGGCGCGGCGTGGTCCGGCAGCCCCAGGATCCGCTTTGCGATGATGTTGTTCTGAATTTCGTACGACCCGGCGAAGATCGTGTTCGCCTTGCCCGACAGCCATTCGCGGACGCAGGCTAGTTCGTCGTCCTGAAACGCCTCCCCCTCCCAGCCAAGCCCTTGTTGGCCCATCGCTTCGACGAGCAACTCCGCGCGCTCCTGCACCAGAAGCGACGAGACGTTCTTCAGGATCGAGGTGGCGGCGTTCGGCCCGCCCGCGCCGGACTCAAGCGCCGCGCGCTGCATGGTCAGGCCGAAGGCCTGACGCTCCATCGCGTGCCTCACCAGCCTCATGCGCAGATCACCGTCGGCCAGGCGTCCGGTATCATCGCGCCCCAGGTACTGGACCACGACCTCCTCGATCGGCCGCTTCTCGGTGGCGCGCGGCGGGGCGTCTTCGCTGCGCTGACGCTCGTACTGCAAGAGCCGCTTGCCGATGGTCCAGCCACCATTCAGCGGACCTACGAGATTTCCTTTCGGCACCGCGACGTCGGTGAAGAATGTCTCGCAGAACGGCGAGCGGCCGGAAATCAGCTGTATCGGTCGCACCTCGACGCCCGGCGAGCGCATATCAATCAGCAGGAATGAAATCCCGTCGTGCTTGCGCGAAGGATCCGTGCGGACGAGGCAGAAGCACCAGTCGGCGTATTGCGCGCCGCTGGTCCAGGTCTTTTGGCCGGAGACCAGAAAGTGGTCGCCGCGATCCTCGGCTCGGGTCTGAAGCGAGGCTAGGTCCGAACCGGCACCCGGTTCGGAGTACCCCTGGCACCAACGCGCCTCGCCGCGGGCGATCAACGGAATGTGGACCAGCTTCTGAGCTTCGGTTCCATATTCCAACAGGGTCGGGCCGAGCATCCGCACGCCCATGCTGTAGCCGATCGGATTCCACGCTCCGACCCGCCGCATCTCTTCACGAAGCACGCGCGCCTGCGCCGTCGAAAGACCGCCCCCGCCATATTCAGCAGGCCAGGTGGGCGTCGCCCAGCCTTTCGCGCAGAGCGCCGCTCGCCATTGCCTGAACGCCGGGCTGTCAGGCTCCGCTGCGCCGGCTTGTGGCGCACTCCCGGCGAGAACGGAGGGAAACGCGCTGGCCAGCCAATCGCGAACTTCGCGACGAAAGCCCTCCAAGGAGTCCTGAGCCATGAGCGTCGCCTGCATGTCCGTCATCCCGTCAATCGCCTGCCCGCAGCGTCATATCGCAAGTAGTGTGAATGTCACCTAGAAACCTCGAGCTTCAGTTTCGGGCATACTGGCGCGGGCCGCAGGGACAACTATGCTAGCCCTTCCATGACCACGCCGCAGACGATCGAACTGACCCGTAGCGCCCTGTTCGAGCAGGTGTGGCGAGAACCGCTGTCGGCGGTGGCGCGTCAATTCGGTCTCAGCGCCAGCGGCTTGGCCAAGATCTGCGACAGAACCGCGATCCCCTATCCAACGCGGGGACACTGGGGAAAGGTGAAGTCGGGACGCGCGCCGGAACCGCCGCAACTGCCGCCCGCGCCGCTTGGTGTGCTCGAGACCCTGACCATCGCCCCAGGCCAAGCGATTCCGAGACGCCCAAGCGCTCGCCTGCCGCTGGAGGAACGGCGCGAGCATCTGCTCGACGCCGCTGCGCAGATCATTGTTCGCGAAGGGCTGTCCGCAGTCACCATCAAGCGTATCGCCCGCGATGTGGGCCTGACCGCTCCACGCGCCTATGACTTCTTCCCCTCGGTCGATGACCTGCTGATCGAACTGGCTCGCCGCGAACTACAGGCGGTGCGCGCGGCCCAGCAGCAACGCATCGACACCGCGGTTCGCCCGGCCGACCGACTGCGCCTCTCCACCGTGGCCTACCTGCGCGAGGTCGCTCAGCGCGGCGTGCTGCTGCAGGTGCTTCAGGCCGCGCCGGCCGTTCGCAAGGGCCTGCGACGCGAGCAGCGGGCCATACGGACCGCGAACACCGAAGTCGTCGCGGGACGCTTCAGCCATAGCCATGGAGTACCGGAAGACGTCGCACGAGCGGCGACGACCGTGCTGACCAGCGCTGTGTTGCGCACCGGCCGGCTACTGGCGCGTGGAAGGCTTAGCCTCGGTACGGCCGAGCACCTGGCCGCAGAGATCGTGGAGGCTGGCAACCGACGTCTAGCCGTGCGCTTCCAGACCACCGCGGCGGGCGACGTCGACCACGCCTAGCACCAGCTCGCGGCAGAGAACCGAGCCGCGCTCAAAATCCAGATCGCCCTGATAGGCCAACCGCCCACACTCTTCGGGCATGGTGAGGCCGATGCTGACGCAGGCGAGCGCCTGACGGGCAGGCATGCCGAACTCGTTTCGAGCAGCGCGCACCAACAGCCTGGCGGTGCGATCACGGACGGCCAGCGCGGCGTCGGAAACCCGCCCGGCCATGAACCGGTCGCGCAGGATGAGGTGGATAAGCGGCCCCGTCTCGGCGACGTAGCGATAGTAGATTTCCGCCGCGGCGGTCGCGAGTGCAACGACGCCCTGCTCGCCCCGCAGCGCCCGATCAAGGCGGAGCTCAAGAAAGCCAAGCCTGGCTTCCAGGAGCCCATTGTAGAGGTCGTGCGGGCCTGGGAAATATTTGTAGACCAACGCCTTGCTGACCTTGGCGCCGTCGGCCACCGCCTGGACGCTGAGCGGCAGGTAGCCCTGCTCCAGAAGCAACTCGCCGGCGACCGCCAACAAGCTCTCGCGGCGCGCTTCGGGCGTCAGGCGTTGGCCGCGGCGTAGGCGCGCGCGGCTCATGCGAACCCTTCGTGCTGACTAGGTTGCCGCCGGTTGATCATCGGCCTTCCGACTCAAGCGCCTCTGCCTGATCCGCGTTTAGACCGGCTCGGCGGCGGAGGCGAGTTTGCGCCAGTCGCGCCCGGCCCCCTCGCCCACCGCATTTATCCAAGACAGCGCATCGCTGATATTATAGTGTGAATGTCAATAATAGGGAGGAGCCAAGATGCCTTACGCCGCCGGGCGCATCTTCCACGACGCCGACAGCCACGTGATGGAGCCGGCCGACTGGCTGGTTGCCTTCGCCGAAGACGCGATGAAGGACCGCTTGCTGCGCCGCGATCCCCCCTCCACCCGACCGTCAGTCGAAGCGCCCAAGGAAAAGGTCATCGAGGGCCTGATTGGCGGGCCGAAGGGCCGTCTGGCCTATGGCGCACATGACTCTGGCGAACGGATCCGAGCCTTGGAGGAGTTGGGCTTTTCAAGCCAGCTCGTCTTTCCGACCTCAGCCCTGCGCCCCTTCCGCACGAGCAGCGATCAGGACGTGCTCTATGCCGGCGCCCGAGCGGCCAACAAAGCGATGGCGGCCTTCTGTCGTGACCCGCGCCTGCTTGGCGTGGCCTATGTCCCGCTGGACAATCCTGATCGCGCCCTAGAGGAGGCCCAGGAAGCCATCGCCCTTGGCTGCCGTGCGATTTGGGTCCCCTCGACGCCGGCCGGCGACAAGTCTCCGGGCCATCCGGACCTTGATCGGTTTTGGGCGCTCCTGGCGGCGTCGCGAACGCCCTTCGTCCTCCACATCGGCGCGGGATCGCGCACCATGCCGGCGGAGTACGTCAATAACGGCAAGCCCAAGTCGCCGGACCTGCACGGGGGCGGGGAAAATCTCCGCTTCAAGGACTATGTGGCGCTCCCGCACTCTGCGGAAATGTTCCTCGGCGCGCTGGTCTATGACGGCGTGTTCGACCGACAACCGGACCTCCGTGGCGGGGTCATCGAGTATGGGGCCTATTGGGTGCCCGGCTTCCTGCGCCAGATGGACATGGGCGCGCGCTCGTTCGGCCGCACAGATCCCTACCTCAAGGCGTTGTCGGCCAAGCCGTCGGAGATCATCCGCCGGCACGTCAAATTCACGCCCTTCCCCGGCGAAGATGCGGGCTATCTGATCCGCGACAGCGGCGCCGACCTCTACATGTTCTCCAGCGACTACCCGCATCCGGAGGGCACGAACGATCCGATCGCCCGTTTCGAACGGACCTTCGAAGGGCTGGGAGAGGCTGACCGCGACAGCTTCTATCGCGCCAATTTCGAAGACATGATGGGCCTGGTTCCGGAAGGAGCGACGCAGTGAGCGAAGCAGCCACACAACACCCCCTGACCGGTGAATTCCGCGCGCCGCACAACGGCTTTCAGCAGGCGCCCGGTTCGATCCACAACGACGAGGTCGCCTCCAAGCTCGGCTTCAAGGGCGGCACAGTCCCGGGCTCGGTCCACATGGATCAGTTCGTGCCGTTGCTGATGCAGATCTATGGTCGCGCCTGGTTCGAAACCGGCGACATCTCCCTTCACTTCAGCCAGGCCACGGTCGATCGGGAAGAAGTCCAAGCGAGTGTTCAGCCAGACGTCTCGCGGGCTCGCCTGCTGATGTTCAACCGCGCCGGCCAACAGGTATGTGTCGGCACCGCCTCGCCGAAGGCGCGCGACACCGGTTCGGAGATCGCCCGGCGCATGGCCGAGCAGGCGGACGCGGATCTAGATCGTCTTCGGATCTATGCCGACATGCGCGTCGGCGACACGACGTCGGACATTCCGATGCGGGTCAGCCGGGCCGACTACGACACGGGCCTTGGCCGCATTACCGAGCGCCTGCCCCTCTACGACGCCGAGGGCGTGCTCTCCCCGGCCTACGCGATCCGGCTGGCGCATATGAGCCGCCCCTTCGTGATGGCCAAGGCCAAGACGCCCTATGTGGGCCTGTTCGGGGCTCTGGAGGTTCGGCACTTGGCCGGCCCCCTGCTCGCCGACAAAGACTATGTGGGCCGCACCACCATGCGGAAGATCACCGAGAGCCCGAAGACCGAAAACGTCTGGTACGACGTCGACATTGCTGACGCCGCCACGGGTGAAGACGTGGCCAGCGTCACCTTCATGATCCGCGCGATGAAGGCCTCATCTCCACTCTGGAGCTGAGGCGGCTGGCCGCCGCAGGGTCAAGACAACGACAGAAACGGGAGACGTGGGGATGAACGCGCCGGCGGGGCTCGAGGGAGCCGACATCAAGGCCCGAGTGGATGCAGCCGTCGACTCCGGCATGTGCATGGCTGTCTGGGCCGAACTGCAGCCGGACAAGATGGCCGTCCTTGAAGTGTCCGGCCGCAGCAGGACCTTCGGCGAGCTGAACGCCAACGCCAACCGCCTGGTCCGGATGATGCGGGCCCATGGCCTGAAGGCCGGCGACGCCGTCGCGATCGTCTGCTCCAACCGGGTCGAATTCCCCGAGGTGCTGTTCGCCACCCTGCGCGGCGGCTTTCGCCTGACGCCCGTGAACTGGCACTTGAAGCCGGATGAAATCGCCTATGTGGTCGACAACTGCGAGGCCAAGGCGCTCTTCGCCGATGCGCGCATCGATGGTGTCGAGGACGTGGGCGCGTCCTGCCCGCAGCTAAAGCTGAAGGTCGCCATCGGCGGTGAGTTGCCAAGCTTCACCGCCTACGACGACATCGCCGCTTTTCCAGGCGAAGACATCGATGACCCCGTGCGGGGCTCCACCATGCTCTACTCCTCGGGCACGACCGGTCGGCCCAAGGGGGTCTACAAGCCAGGCGCCCAGGCGATCGGCGGCTACGACCCGATGTATGATCGCGCCGCGGACAAGCACATCTGCACGGGCCCCGCCTATCATGCCTCGCCGCTGGCCGGAGACATCCGCCGGGCCCTCAACAACGGCGTCCCGACCGTGTTGATCGACAAGTGGGACGCCGAACAGGTCCTGCAGATCATCCAGGATCAAAAAGTCACCCGCGGCCATTTCGTGCCGATCATGTTCCAGCGAATGCTGAACCTGCCGGCAGAGGTAAGGGCCAAGTACGACCTGAGTTCGCTGAAGCGCATCACCCACGGCGCGGCCCCCTGCCCGCCCGATGTGAAGCGGGCGATGATCGAGTGGCTGGGGCCGGTGCTGTTTGAATATTACGCCGGCTCCGAGGGCGGCGTTGGCTTCACCATAACCTCCGAGGATTGGCTCAAGCACCCCGGGGCCGTGGGCCGCCGGCCGCACAAGGACGCCGCCAAGATTCTCGACGAAAACGGCCAGGAGTGCGCGCCGGGCGTCGCCGGCGCCATCTATCTCAGCCTGAAGGATCAGGGCGGCTTCGCCTACTACAAGGACGACGCCAAGACCGACGCCGGTCGCCGCGACGGCTACTTCACCATGGGCGATGTGGGCTATCTCGACGAGGACGACTGGCTGTTCCTCACCGGCCGCAGCGCCGAGACGATCATCGCCGGCGGGGTCAACATCTACCCGCAGGAGATCGACAACGAACTCATCAAGCACCCCGCCGTGGAGGACAGCTGCACAGTCGGCGTTCCCCATGACGAGTGGGGCGAGGAGGTCCGCGCCGTGATCCAGCTCAAGCCCGGCGTCGCGCCATCCGAAGAGCTCAAGCGTGAGATCCTGGACTACGCCGCCCGCATGGTCGCCAAGTACAAGGTTCCGCGCGGTGTGGATTTCGTCGAGACCCTGCCACGCAACGAGGCCGGCAAGATCCAGCGCAACAAGGTCCGGGCCCCCTATTGGGAAGGCCGCGCACGGGCGATCTAGGCATCTCGGGGCCTGAACCGCTCATCAGCTATGGACTTTGAATTTCGGCCGCTTCCGCGCGTTCATTGTGATGGCGTTCGGGGTTTCGCCCGATCCACCTTCAGGCGACGCCGTCGTAAAGCGACGGGGTAAGAGCCGCCGCCTGAAGGAAGGAACTGCGTATGCGTCGCCGTTTTCCCCTCTTCGTTGCAGCCGCGCTATTGGCTGCCTGGCCTGCCGCCGCTCAACCGATCCTCACCCACCTCGCAGACGGCAATGACTGGAAGCGTTCCTCAGTCGACCAGCAGCGGGCCTATCTCGCCGGCGTCTCCAACATGATCTCCGTCGGCGCAGCTTGGGACGCCAAGAATGCGCCAGGCGCCGAGCAGACTTTCTCGCGGACGGCGCAACGCGCCCTCAAGCATTCCGATACCGAGGAAGCTATCCGCCTGGTTGATAGCTGGTACCGCGCTAACCCCACCCAATTGAGCAAACCTGTCCTCTCCGTGGTCTGGCGAGAGATCGCCAAACCCCAATTCCCTCCGGCCAAGTAGGACCACCGACATGAAGAAGCTCGGTTTCACCTTCGCCGCAATCGCGCTGAGCACCTTGCTCGTCGCCTGCGCCACCGCCACCGGCGTCGCCGTCGGCGCGGGGATCGGAAGCCTGTCAGGCAACGCTGGAAAGGGCGCGGCGATTGGCGGCGCGGTTGGGGCCGTCGTCGACATCGTCGACTAGGAGAGCCCCGCGCGATCAGGAACGCCAGACCTCACCCAAGCAAGGTCGAAAGGGCAAACAATGGAGGAAGGCGGCTTTCTCGATCCGCTATTCCATAGCATGCCCTTATGGCTGCTAGGCGTGACATGGTTCGGAGTTTGCCTGCTCGTGCGTGAAGCGGGCGTACAGCTTTACCGCTGGCGACGAGCGCGCAACCCGACGGTCGGCGAGAACAGCATCGCCGCCCAGGCGCACATCGTCGCGGCGATCTTCGGCCTCCTGGCCTTCGTCATCGGCCTGACCTTCTCCATCGCCCTGGAGCGTTTCGACACCCGTCGCGGATTGGTGATCGAAGAGGCGAACGCCATCAGCACCGCCTACCTGCGATCAAGTCTTCTCGACGATCCAGATCGGTCGCTCATGCAGAAAACACTTCGCGACTATGCCCAAACACGCATCGCCCCTGAAGGGATCTGGAACGAGGAGGTGGAAGCTCAGATGAAGCATTCCCTGGCCCTGCGAACGCAGCTTTGGGACCAGACTCGCACGGCGATTTTACCGGTCCGGGAGACCGACATGGCCTCCTATTTCCTTGAGACGGTGAACGAGGTGCTCAACGTCGGCACCCGCAGGCAGGTGGCCGGGCGCGCCCATATCCCCACCCGCATCATGCACGTGCTGTTCATCTACATCGCGGTCGCGGCTGGGGTACTGGGGTACATACTCGGCGATGAACCAGGCGGAAACCGCGCGGCGACGGCGGTCCTGCTCTTTCTGTTCAGTATGATGATCATCACGATCGTCGACCTGGACCGTCCGCAGGCTGGAGCGCTGCAGGTGCCGCAGGTGGCGCTGGAAGAGCTGGTGGCCACGCTACAGCGAGACGCCCCTGCCGCCGCGGCGAGGCCGCCGCCCTAGCTTCAGCGCGTCGCCGGGCTCGGCCATGAACGTGCGGAGCCCGCCTCAATAGTCTAGGTGTGGGCTATCGGGAATGGACCCCATTGCTGAGATCACAGGCAACTTGGCCAATGACCTGCGCGCCTATGAGCGCGTGAAGGGCGCGCCCATTGGACATTCTCGTCGCGACAAGCGCCGCATTGCTGGCGGCGACCCCGGCCCCGCCGGCGGACGCTGCGCCGCTGCAGATCGCCGCACCTCCCGTGGAGGCCGACGCCTTTCGGGCTCTCGATATCCTGTCGGTGCTGGATCTCGACTTCAAGCTCGGCGCGTGGACCTTTCACGGCTACCTCCAGTACGATGGAGCGGCCTATGATCAGGCCCCCGAGGGTCCGCCCGAGGCGGACTTTCGGCGCGGCGGCGTGCACCGAGGCGACCCGCTGCGAGCGCAGAACCTGAGCGACGGATCCTATCTGCGACGTGCGCGGCTCGGCTGGGAAGGCACGCATGGCGACCACATCGCCTATCGCGCCATGTTCGAGCTTGGGGGCGAGGACGACCCGATCGAGTCCCGCATCGCCGAGGTCTGGGCCAGCTACAACCGCGCGCCCTACACGATCCAGACTGGAGCCTATGCCGCACCGACCAATATGGAGGGCGCGACCAGTTCCGACAGCACGCTGTTTCTGGAGCGGGCGACCGCCGCCGACCTGGCCCGCTCGGTTGGCGGGGGAGATGGCCGCATCGGCGTGACCGTCAAGCGCACGAATGCGACCTCCATGGCCGCGCTGAGCCTGACCGGCCCGCTGCTGAAGGACGCCGAGGACTACCTACCGCGCGCCGCCATCGTGGGCCGCTACACCCGCGCGTTGGCCTGGCGGAAGGACTACCTGCTGCACTTTGGTGTCAACGGAACCTATGTGCTCGTGCCCGGCCACAAGAGCCCCGAAGGTCAGCCAAAGTCTTTCCCGATCCGCTTCCTGAACACCCCCGAGATCGACGTCGACGATACGCCCCTGATCGACACCGGCGACATCGACGCCCGGCACACCACCGTTCTCGGCGCCGAGTTCGCGGCCCAGCACAAGAACCTGTACCTGCAAGCCGAAGGCTTCTGGTTTGGCGTGCAGCGGCACGGGGCGGTGTCTGGGGACCCGAACTTCACCGGGTTCTACGTTCAAGGCAGCTGGATCCTCACGGGCGAGCGCCGCCGTTTCGACCGTTCGCGGCGGGCCTTTACGTTCCCCAAGCCCAATGCGCCCCTGGGCAAGGGCGGACTAGGCGCCTGGGAGCTCGGCTTCCGTTACAGCGTCATGGACCTGAATTATCGCGCTGGCGCTCCAGGCGAGGCGGCCGACCCCGGCGGCGTTCGCGGCGGCAGGCAGGAAATCCTGGGCGCTGCCTTGTTGTGGTACCCCCGGCCTCGCGTACGGCTGATGCTGAACTACCTGCATGTGCGGGTCGATCGCTTGAACCCCGCCGGTCTGGCCGATCCGGAGCCGTT
>JAVBXP010000047.1 GCA_030824495.1 bacterium | reverse complement strand
GTTCTGATCGGCTTTCGCGCGCTAAACTGCGCTCATGAACGCCCACGACCGTGACCTCACCGGCTCCGACATCGCCTCGCTTCACTATGGCGACGGCGAGTTCGTTGTTCTCAAGCCGGGACGCTATGTGATCTGCGCCGTTTCCAAGGTGAAGATCCCGGTGGAAGCCCTGCGCTACTGGAACCCAGCCCTCCAGGAAGCCTACGCCACGCCGGTTGAAGCGTTGGCGCGGTGGAAGCAGATCAATCCCTGATCCCCGTCTGAGCCGCCGCGCCGCGGCGCTCGGGCTGGCCTCGTTCGCACTGACCAGTCCGGCCCGCGCCGGACAGGATCTCGCCTTGGCCGGCCGCTACCAGCAAGGCGGGTTCGCGATTGGCCGCACCGCGCCGGGCGCGAAAATCCTGTTGGACGGACAATCAGTCACCCGCGCCTCGCCAGCCGGGTTCTTCATCGTCGGCTTCGACAGGGATGCTCCGTCCAAAGCTGTGCTGCGCGTCTCCAGCCTTGGGCCCGACACCAGCCGCACCATCGACATCGCCAAAGGCGATTTCGACATCCAGCGCATCTCAGGCCTTGGCTCGCCCTATCGCGGCAAGGCCAGCCCCGAGCTTGAAGCGAGGATCGCCGACGAGAACCGCCGCAAGGCCGCGGCCTTCGCCAGCCGTCTCGAACGCGACGATTTCCGCGGCGGATTTTCCTCCCCGCTGTCGGACTTTCGGGTCAGCGCCCGGTTCGGAGGCCAGAGGGTCGTCAACGGCCTGCCGCGCCCGCCGCACTACGGGATCGACCTGGCTGTCCCGCGCGGCACAGCCATCCGCGCGCCGGCCGGCGGCGAGGTTCTTCTGGCGGACAGCGGCATGCTTTTCGAAGGCGGGCTGATCATGATCGATCATGGCCAAGGGCTGGTCACCGCTTACCTGCACCTCAGCGACGTTGGCGTCAGCCGCGGTCAGAGCGTTCGGCGTGGCGAGCGCATCGGCGCGGTGGGCGCCACCGGCAGGGCCACGGGGCCACATCTATGCTGGCGCATGAAATGGCGCGGCCGGCACATGGACCCGATGCTGATGGTCGGCGCCCGCACGCCGGCCTAGACGTCACGCGTCAGCGCGAGCGCTTATAGGTGTCGCTCGGCCACCGCTTATGGGTCCAGAACCACTCGGCCGGCCGCTCGCGCACACGCTCCTCGATGAAGGCGTTGACCTTGTGCACGCCCGCCTCGATGTCGGCGGTGAGATTTCCGGTGTGCTCCAAGTGGATCGGCTCATGTACGACGACGCGGAAACGCGCCTTGTACCGACGCTGCACCGACATCGGCTGCAGCACGGTGTTGAACCGCAAGGCGAGGCGCGAGGGGCCGGGCGCGGTGTGCGCCATCACGCCGAAGATCGGCGCGGCCACGCCACCATTGAACTTCTGGTCGTTCATCAAGGCCACGGACTCGCCGCGCCCCAGGGCCGCCAGCAGCTCGCGCGCGCCATCGCCGCCCTTCGGCGCGAAGTAGCGGACCCCATAGCGAAAGCGATAGTCGCGGACCCGCTTCTCGACATGCGGATTGTTCATCGCCCGATAGGTGATGTGGCACTGCACCGGCGAATTGACGATGGTCGCGGGCATCACTTCGAAGTTCGAGAAGTGCCCGGACACGAACACCACCGGTTCCTGCTTGGCGGCGATCTCGTTCAGCCGATGGCCGTTCACCACCTCGACCCGATCGGGCGAGCCAATGATGCGGTCCATGATCAGCAGCTCAAGGAAGGTCCGCCCGGTATTGTCCCATTGCTCGACCAGAAGCCGGGCGATCTCGGCGTCGGAGGCTTGCGGAAACACGATCCGCAAGTTGGTCTCGGCGACGTTGTGAGCGCCGGTCAAGGGGCCAAACACCTTGAAGAACCACGACCCGAAATCGGACACGACATCGACCGGCAGCATCCTGGCGAACAGGATCACCACATCGAAGGCCAAGGCCTCCAATCGCCACAAAATGTCCTGCGCCACCGAGGGCCTAGCCTGCGTCATCCCTCTCTCTAGTCGTGTCTTTCATCCTCGCGCAACGCGAACGGCGCTCGCTTGGCGCGCGACTTGCGAAATTCGTGGTGAGCCGTCTCGCTTTGGGACGGAGGCACGCAGAATAGCGAGGGGGCGATGGAACCCATGGGCGACAGCATCGACGTACACCTGGGCAAGCGGCTACGCCGGCGGCGGCGGCTGCTCGGCTTGACGCAACAACAACTGGCGGGCGCCTGCGGCGTACGCTTCCAGCAGATTCAGAAATACGAGTGCGGCGCCAACCGCATCTCGGCCGCCCGCCTCTGGCAACTGTCCGAGGCTCTCGAGGTCCCCGTCGGTTACTTCTACGACGGTCTGACCGACGCAGCTCAACGACAGCATTGCGCAACCGAGGGCGAAGCTGGCGGCGAGATGTTCGCTCAGAAGGAAACGCTGGACCTAATCCGCGCCTACTACCAGCTGGGCGAACGGCCGCGCCGGCGCCTGCTCGACCTCGCCAAGTCGCTGAACGGCGACCACGAGATCGCCTGACGGCTCGCCTCCGTTCGGCTTTCACAGGAGCCAGCGGCGGGGTAAAGCGGGAGCCATGCCCGCCTCCTCCCTCGCCGCTGGCCGCCTGGCCGAACTCGACGCCTTCCTGATCGAGCTGAACGCCGCCTCCGCGCAGGTGATCCTGCCGCTCTTTCGGGCCGATCACGGCCTGGAGGACAAGGGCGGAGCCAAGGGCTTCGATCCGGTCACCGCCGCCGACAAGGGCGCGGAAGTCGTGATCCGCAAGCTGATCGCCGAGCGCTATCCCGACCACGGGGTGATCGGTGAAGAGTATGGCGAGGACCGCCCGGGCGCCGAGTTCGTCTGGGTGCTGGATCCCGTCGATGGCACCCGGGCCTTCATCGCCGGCCTACCGCTGTGGTGCACCTTGATCGGCCTAAGGCACAACGGCCGCCCCGTCCTAGGCTCCATCGGCCAACCCTATCTGGACGAGGTTTTCCTGGGCCATGCGGGGGGCTCGCGCCTGATCTCGCGCGGCGAGACGCGCAGCTTGCAGGTCCGCCCCTGCCCGAAACTCACCGACGCCGTCATCGCCACCACTGACCCCGAGTCCTGCTTTGATGGACCCGAATTGGGCGCCTGGACCCAGGTGCGCGCCGCCGCCCGCCTCGCGCGGCTGGGCTGTGACGCCTACGCCTACGCTATGGTGGCGATGGGCAAGATGGACATGGTGATCGAGGCTGGACTGAAGTCCTGGGACATCGAGTCGGCCATCCCGCTGATTGAGGGCGCGGGCGGCATGGTCACCGACTGGCGCGGCCAGCCGGTGGGACAGAACGGCGGCCAGATCGCCATCGCCGGCGACCGGGCCTGCCTCGACGAGGCCCTGGTCGCCCTCCGACGCTCGGCGAAATGACTAGGCCTTAGCCGCCGGCGCTTTCTTGGCGGCCGGCTTGGCCGCAGCCGGAGCCTTGGTTGCGGCAGGCTTGGGAGCTTTGGGCGCAGCCGCAGTCTTCGCGGCCGCGGGCTTGGCCGCCGCCTTAGGGGCGGCTTTCGTCGTTGCGGCCTTCGGGGCGGCAGCTTTGGAAGCAGCAGCCTTCGGAGCCTCAGCCTTGGCGACCGTCTTGGGCGCGGGCGCAGCCTTTGGCGCAGCGGCCTTCTTGGGCGCGGCGGCTTTCGCGGCGGGCGCTGGAGCTTTCTTCGCCGCGGATTTGGCAGGCGCGGTCGGCGCGGCTTCGGCCTTCGTCGGCGCCGCCTTCTTGGCCGCCGCTGGTTTGGGCTCGGCCTTCTGGGCCGCCGGCTTCACAGCAGCCTTGGGAGCCGCCTTCTTCGGAGCGGCCTTCTTGGCCGGCGCCTTTGCTTCAGCAGTCTTGGCTGCCGGCGCCGAAGCGACGGCGAGCGGCGCCACGACGGGCTCCACAGCAGGCGTAGGTGTCGGTGCGGGCTGCGGCGCCGCTGTCGGCGCAGGCGCGACAGACTTCACCTCAGGTGCAGGAGCACTCGCCGGCTTGCCCAGGAGGGCGTCGAGCGCACGCAGGAAGATATTCCGCATAGTGTCGGTCTCCATCAGAATTTCGTGGTAGGCGCCGGGAACATTGATGAACTCGCCTTGGGGCAGGTTCTTCGCAACGGCGCGTTGGGCGCCGTTGTCTACAAGCTTGTCTTGTTCCGCTGAGACGATGACGACGGGGATCGTCACGCTTTTCAAGTTTCCGCCTTGCGAGAGATAGGCTGTAGCCCGGAAGGCGAAGTCCAGCCACCCCCAGGTCGGACCACCCAACGCCAGGTCAGGAGCGGCCAGGATTTGCGCCTTGCCACGCTCATAGCGGGCGCGGTCATGGGTGAGCACATTGTTTTCGAAGGTTTCGGTCACGCCGGGACCGCGGGCGAGCCGCCCGGCCCGGCCCAGCGCGACGTTGAAGGCCGCCAGGGCACGGGCCAGCATCAAAGGAACCCCGCCGGTCTGCAGGCCAAGCATCGGCGCCGAGAGGATCGCACCCTGGAAACGCGGCGCCTCACCATGGGCGAGGGCCAGCAGGGTCAGGCAGCCGCCCATTGAGTGACCGATGGCGAACCATGGCTTGGGCAGTCGCGCGTCATAGGCCGCCAGCAAGGCGCGGTAGTCGGTGAGGAAGCCTTGGTAACCAGCCGCGTGCCCCGCCAGCCGATCCTTCAGCTCGCGATGCGACAGGCCCTGGCCGCGCCAATCGTGGGTGAGGACGACGTAGCCTCGTCCCGTCAGGTCCTCGATCGTTTCGAAATACTTCTCGATCGCTTCGGTTCGGCCGCCGCTCAAGATGATCGAGCCGCGGACCTCGCCCTTTGCCGGGAACAGCGCCGCACGCAGTCGGGCGCCGTCAGCGCCCGTGAACCACTCGGCCTCGCCCCCCGGGGGCACGGGCGCGCCACGTATCGAAATGAGCGGAGCAGCCAAATCGTCTATCCCAGTTTCGAGAACAGAGCCTGCATCTGAGGCTGCAGCGACATGGCCAGCCCCATGTCAGACACTTTCAGCCGCCCAGTGATGACGGCGGTCATCGGGTTCAGTTCACCCTTGCCCAGCGCCTTCAGATCCTTCTGGCTGATCGAAACCGTCAGATCGGCCGGCTTGTCATCGTTGGAGACCGCGGCGCCCTCGATATGGATGAAACCTTCACCGCGCAGATCGACCTTGAACGACTTGCCCAATCCGGAGTCTTCACCCACGGCCTGGGTCACGCGTTCGGTCAGTTCCTGCAGGGTCGTCATGGGCGCGTTCTCACATCAAAGTGAGCGGCACCTTCGCCTCAAGCGTGAGTCAAGTAAACGGCGCGACTAGAGTTTGAGCAGTGTTTTCCGAGCAATAGCTCAATCAACTAGCGGACTGGGGCGCTGGGCAGGTGTCGCTGATACGCTTGGCCGTGGTTGTGGCGCGAGCGCTTAGCGGCAGGCCGGCATAGACCGTGCTGATGTCGGCGACCATGGTGAAGGTGGTGGGCGAGTAGGTCCCGGTCGCCTGCAACGCGGCCTTGCTGCCGTTCTTCGTCGCGCACTGGCCCTTCAGGGCGATCTTGCCGTCCTTGAAGACCCGGGTGGGATAGTCGCATTTGTAGTGGCGGTTGGACGGCCCCATCACGAACTTGGAGACCTCCGCAGGCGTGATGCACCGCCGCTCGGTCTTGGTCTGGCTGACGATCGCCGACACCTTGTTGGTGACCTCCCAGTAGCCAGGCTGGATCGTGGTTTCCTGGGCGAGCGCCGGCGACGTCAGCAGAACACAGGCTGGGATCAGGGCGAGGGCGGTCTTGCGGATCATCACGTACCTTTACCGTATGGGGTCCGCGCCAGACTAGCGGCTTCAACCTGACTGGCGCCTGACCGACCTGGCGCCGATCGGTTCATCTGGGGTGACAAGCCCTCGGTTCAAGCTCATGGTTGAGAACGCTTCTTAACAAGGAAGCGCAAAATTCGGCCTAGGGAGAGCGCCGTGAAGACACTGGAACTCGCTGACATCGACGGCATCTATCGCGCCCCGGGACAGGTGGTCCTCGATAAGGTGCTGGATCACGTCGAGAAGCACGGCCGCAGCTTCATCGCCTTGTCGCCGTTCTGCGTGGTCAGTTCGGCTGGCCCCGATGGCGGGATCGACGTCTCGCCGCGCGGCGGCGAACCAGGTTTCGTGCATATCAGCGAGGACGGGAAGACCGTGTTCCTGCCGGACCGGCCGGGAAACAATCGGTTGGACACTATCCGCAACCTGTTGGCCGGGCCTGGGCGGATCGGGATGATGTTCATGATCCCCGGCTTCGACGACGTCTTCCGGGTCAACGGCCGGGCCAGCGCCAGCGACGACGCCGACCTGCTCGCGCGGTTCGTGGAGTTCGGGAAGACGCCGCGGCTGGTGATCAGCATCGCTGTCGAGGAGGCCTTCTTCCACTGCCCCAAGGCCATCATGCGCGCCAAGCTGTGGGAAGCGGAGGCGCAGATCGACCGGACAGCCCTCCCCTCGGGCGCCGAAATGGTCATGGACCAACTCAAGCTCGGCAAGCCCAAGGTCACCAACGAGGCGATCATCGAGAGCTACAAGACGCAGCTCTGAGGTCTTACCCGGCCGGCTTGATCAGCCGCAGGGTCATGCGGTCGCTTTCGCCGATCGCGTCAAACTTGGTTCGATTAAAGCTGGGATCAGGCGCCTTCCCGCGCGGCGAGGTCAGGCGCACCGGCGCTAAGGTCCAGACGCCGAACGGGTAGTCGCGGGTGTCCTTTGGGTTGGCGTTGATCTCGCTGGCCTTGTCGAGGACGAAACCGGCCTCCTGCGCCAGACGGATCGCATACGCCTGTTGCACATAGCCGTCGGCGGCCAGAGCGTCCTGAACATCGCCGGCCGCCGCGCGGTGTTCCTCGATGCCGAGCACCCCGCCGGGCTTCAGGGCGGCGAAGGCGTCGCGGAACGCCTTTTCGGCAATGCCGGCCGCCATCCAGTTGTGCAGGTTCCGCAGGAACAGCACCAGGTCGGCGCTTCCTGCCGGCGCGACCGGACCGCTAGTGGCGCCAAAGGCGGTGATCTCCACCTGCCCGAAGAGCTTTGGATTGGCCTTCAATCTCGCCCGATAGGCTTCGACGATTTCTACGGCGGCAGGATCGCTCGGCTCCAGGTCTGCGGCGATCAGCTTGCCGTTGTTGGCGGCCAGATACGGCGCGAGGATGTCGGTGAACCAACCGGCGCCGGGCCAGAACTCGACAACGGTCTGCCCGGGCTTCAGCCCCCAGAACTCAAGGGTCTCGACCGGATGACGCCACGCGTCGCGCGCCTTGTCGGCGGGAGAACGCCAATCACCAGCGACCGCCTGGGCAATGGTCATACCCTTGGCGGGACGGCTGACCGCCGCCGGCTCGGGCGAGGCCTCGCCCTTCTTGCCGCAGGCCGCCAGCGCCAGGGCGCCGACCAAGGCGCCGCGCCGCGAGAATGAGATGGTCGAAGGTGAAAACGGCATACAGATCCTAGAAATCGTCCCAGGCCGCGTAACGTGACCCGGGACGATGGTCAAAGCATGGCCCTACGGCTTGACGAACCGCAGCGTCATGCGGTCGCTCTCGCCGATGGCGTCATACTTGGCGCGGTCAAACTTCGGATCGACCGGCGCGCCCCCTGCGGAAGAACTGCGCACCGGCGGCAAGGTCCAGACACCGAATGGATGGTCCTTGGTGTCCTTCGGATTGGCGTTGATCTCCGACTTGGCGTCCAGCTTGAAGCCCGCCTTCTCGGCGGCGGCGACGACGAAGTCGGTCGCGACATAGCCATCCTTTGCGCCAGCGACCTGAGCGCGGGTGGGGTCGGAGCGATGCTCCTCGACGGCCAGCACGCCGCCCGGCTTCAGGACGTCGTAGAAGTCCTTGAAGACCTTATCCATCATGCCCTCCTGCCCCATCCAGTTGTGGACATTGCGGGCGGTGATGACGACGTCGGCCGAGCCTGGCGCGCCGAGCGGCGCGGACACTGGACCAAATCCAACGTATTTGATCGGGCCGAACTTGGCCTGATCGGCGTACTTCGCCTCGAAGTCGGCGCGGCCTTTGCGGCCAGCGTCCGAGAGCTTCGGATTGGCGGTGTCGGCTACCCCGGCGACATAGGTTCCGCCGGTAGCTTTGGCATAGGGCGCTAGGATTTCGGTCCAGTACCCGGAACCGGGCGAGACCTCGATCACAGTCTTTTTCGGCGCCACGCCCCAGAACACCAGGGACTCGTAGGGATGCCGCGCGGCGTCGCGCGCGACGTGGGCCGCGCCCCGCTGGGGTCCGGCGATGGCGGCCTTCAACGCCTGGTCGTCGGCCGCGGCCGCGGGCTGGGCGATAGCGGCCACGCTGGCGAAGGCGGCGAGCAGGGCGAGTTTACGGTGGGACATCTCTGGTGGAGCCTTTGTTTTGTTTCCTGGGCGGCGCGAGCCTAGAGGCGCTCGCGCTGCTGGCAAGCAAGTTGAGCATTCAAGGCCAGATGCAGATGAAATTGTCCTGCGACAGGGGTCTTGAACGGCGGCCTGCGCCTCCCACCTAAGCATTCGAAGGCGCTGGACACCCGGGCCTTCCAGGCAATGTACGAGGCCGCTTTTGGCTCGTGCGCCGTCTGACTCAACGCAACCTTGCTTAAGCCAAGAAGGTACCTGATATGCGTACGATCGACTTCTCCCCCCTCTACCGCTCCGTGGTCGGTTTTGACCGCCTGGCCTCCCTGCTGGAAACCGCCAGCGTCGATGCCGCGGCCGGCTATCCGCCCTACAACATCGAGCGCACTGACGAGAACGCCTACCGCGTCGAGATCGCGGTCGCGGGCTTCCGTCCTGAGGAACTGAACATCGAGGTCAAGGAAAACCTCCTGACCGTGCAAGGCCGCAAGGCCGCCAACGACGACCAGCGCAAGTTCCTCCACCGCGGCCTGGCCGAGCGCAACTTCGAGCGCCGGTTCCAGCTTGCCGACTACGTAGTGGTGACCGAGGCGGCGCTCGCCGACGGCCTGCTCTCCATCTCCCTCAAGCGCGAGCTGCCTGAGGCCCTGAAACCCCGCCAGATCGAGATCACCACCTCGGTCCAGCCCAACCTGATCGAAGGCGAAAAGGCCGCCTAGCCTCCCCCCCGAGGCGGCTTTTGCCCTCCAGGGGGTGGCGCCCTGCGCCGCCCCCTCCCCTTTCCTCCCCCAAGTAGGATCCTGGGCGGCGCCGCAAGCGCCGCCCTCTTTTTGCATCGCCACTGACAGCACGGTGGCAGCAGTCGGGCGTTAGATCCCTCGCAGGTTCACAGCGAAGGAAATGACATGACCCTGAAGGGAAGCTGCCATTGCGGCGCCACTCAGTTCGAGGTGACGGAGGCGCCGGCCAGCGTGACCAGCTGCAACTGTTCCTACTGTTCGAAACGCGGCGCGCTCTGGGCCTATTACACGCCCGATCAATTCACGCTGACCACAGCGCGCGACCGGGTCTCGACCTATCAGTGGGGCGGCTATTTCGGCCAGCACCACTTCTGCGGCACCTGCGGCTGCACCACCTATGGCGAAAGCCCGAGCTGGGTCGACTACAAGCCCGACTACGCCAATCCGAAGATCGGCGTGAACGCCCGGCTGTTCAATGACTTCGATCTCGCCGCCGTGCCCGTCGAGCACGTCGACGGAAAGAACGCGTGGTGATCAGAAGGTCCCGTGCCGCCCCTGGCCGGACACGAACCGGGTCGCGCCTTCCAGGCCCTCGCCCGTTCGCAGGGTGGCGCGCCCCAGCTCGAGCTCCAGGCGGGTAGCATCGTCCCAATCCAGAGACCACTGGCCGATAGCCGAGGCGCGATCGTTGCGCAGGCAGGTTTGAGGGAAGGCCGAGAGTTGGGCGGCGAGCTCCAGGGCGACACTCAACGCCTCGCCCTTCGGCGCCAGCCGGTTAGCCAGGCCGATCGCATAGGCCTCCTGCGCTTCGACCGGCCGGCCCGTTAGGATCAGATCCATCGCCCGCGAGTGGCCGATCAGCCGCGGCAGGCGCACGGTCCCCAGATCAATGAGCGGCACCCCGAAACGCCGGCAGAAGACGCCGAACACCGCGCCTTCAGCCGCGACCCTCATGTCGCACCAAGCGGCCACCTCCAGCCCGCCGGCCACGGCGTGCCCCTCGACTGCGGCGATCACCGGCTTGGACAGCGATAGCCGCGTGCATCCCATCGGCCCGAGGTCGCCCTCGCCGTGCACCGGATTGCCCCGGCCTTCGCTGACACCCTTGAGATCGGCGCCTGCGCAGAAGCTCCCGCCCCGGCCTTGAAGGACAGCGACATCCAGGGCGTCATCGGCGTCAAACGCCTTGAAGGCGTCGTACAGCGCCTGTGCGGTGGCGCCGTCGACGGCGTTACGCCGGTCGGGACGCTCGATGGTCACTAAGGCCGTACGGCCGCGGGTTTCGACGCTGACAGTTTCCATGCTGGCCTCCTCGGAGCTGGAGGCCAGAATAGCGAGGCGCCGCGGCGTCAGATGAGTTGAATTCGGCGCGCGCGCGGCTCTTCCAAGCCCACCACCGCCTGAAGCTGGGCGTCCTTGAAACTGGCGTTTTCCAGATAGGCGCCGGTGAAGTCGGCGCCTCGCAGATCAGCCCCGTCCAACACCGCCCCGGTCAGGTCGCATCCCTCGGCATGGGCGAAGCGAACCTGGGCGTTGGCGAGATAGCCCGGCGTCGTCCGATCTGCACTGATGGGAAGCGGCGCGAACACCGCATCGCGCAGGTCGGCGCGAACCAGGTTAGCTTGAGTGAGACGAATGCCGCGAAGGTCGGCGTCGGCGAAACAAACGCCGCGCAGGTCGGCGCCCTCGAGATTGGCCCCCTGCATCTGCGTGCCTGTTAGATCCAGCCCGACCATGATCGCGCCCTTGGCGCTGCAGGCGCTGAGCCGCAGGCCGCGCAGCTTGCCGCGCAACGGACGCAGGTCTTCGCCATCCAGATTGGCCGGCTTTCCTTCCCGACCACCGCTTTGGCACCAAAGGTGATTGGCCTGCAGCATCGCCAGCAGTTGTGGCGCGCGCGCGATGGCCTCTGGCGTCGAGGCCGCCACGACGCCAGTCACATCGGTGGTCGAGGAGGTCCGGGCCGCGCGAAGATCGACGCCGGTCAAAACGGCATATGAGAGGTTTGCGCCTTCGAAGTTCGTGCCGCCCAGATCGGCGCCGTCGAAGATAGCGCCAGACAGATTGGCGTCCTTGAAATTCGCCCGCGACAGCTTCGCGCCCTTCATCGAGCAATCAGTGAAGTCCGCGGCGAAAGCGGTGACATCTTCCATCTGCGACTGGTCCAGCGTCGCGCCGGCGAACGTCGCGCTATCGAGTTGCCCATGGCGATGTTCGTGCGAGGTCGCCGACAAACCCTTGACCGGATGAGGCACGGCGACCTGTCCGATCCGAAAATCGGCCTGAGTGAGGTCGGCTTGGGTCAGGTTCGCGCCGCGCAGGCACGCACCCCGGAGGTCAGCGCGGACCAGGCTTGCGCCGGTCAGATCGGCTCGGCGAAGATCCGAACCGAAGAGCGTAGCGCGATCCAGCTTGGTCCCGATCAATTTGGCGCCGTCCAGAATCGAAGCCGAAATGTCAGCGTCAGCCAAATTGCGACCCGACAGGGTGCAGTCGGACATGTCCACAAAGCGCAGGGAGGCGCGCTTGCCGCCCGGTCGTCCCGAAGCAAATCGCTCGTGGGCGGCGACAATCATGTCGACCTCGCCCTGCGAGAGTTTTCGTCTTCCGAGTAGCCCGGCACCGCTCACGACAGCAGTCTCCTTCCCGATCCGATGGAAGGCGTTGCATAACACCGTAATGCCGACTGAACAGTTAAGCTTACCGTGTCGGCAAGCCTATCTCAGACGAAATCCTCAAGGCCCCGGACGCCCCACTTCTGGGCGTTTGTCAGGTTGGCCTGACGAACCATGGCGTTCGTGAAGTTGGCGCGCGAAAGGTCGGCGTCAACGAAGATGGCGTGACGGCAATCGGCCCGCGCCAGGTCAGTGTTCTTGAGCTTCGCCCCGGTCAGATTGCACGGCAGGGTGCGGTCGGCGCCCAGCAACAACGGCCCCATCTGAGCGTCGCGCAGATCGGCGCCCGAGAGCTTGGCCCCAATCAGCCGCGCCCCCCGCAGGTCGGCCCGCCGCAGATTGCAGTTGCGCAGGTCCGCCCCGTCGAGTTGCGCGCCCTGAAGCTGCACACCCTCCATATCGAGGCCATAGAATACCGCGCCCTTGGCTGACAGCGCGGTCAGGTTGAAGCCGCGAATGGTCTCCAGCGCCCGCAGATCGGCATTGTCGAACACCGAGGGGGTGCCTTCAGCGCCGCCGGTCTCGCACCATCTGGCGTGATCGCGGATCATGATCTTGTAGGGCAGGTCCTCCACCGACTTGCCGGACGGCTCGTCGGTCAGCACGCCGCGCATGTCGGCCTGGCTGACGTTCCAGGAAAAGGTCTTGGCGCCCACCAGGATGACGTCGCGCATATCGGCGCCGGCAAGGTCTGCGCCGGACAGGTCGGCGCCGGCCATGTTGGCCCCCGACATGTTGGCCTGCTTCAGGTTGGCCCGCACCAGCTTGGCGTCTTTCAGGATCGCGTCGCTGAAGTCGGCCTTGACCGCCATGATGCCCGACAACCGCGAGCGCTCGAGGTTGGCCCCGGCCAGAATGGCCCCGGAAGCTTCACCCACACGATTGATGTGTTCCAGCACCCGCAGGCCCTTGTCACGGTCGCCGACCGCGATGGCGCCCTCGCGCAGGTCGGCTTCGAACAGATCGGCGCCGGTGAGATTGGCGCCGCGCAGGCAGGCGGCGCGCAGATCGGCGCGGCGCAGCGAAGCGTCGGTCATGTCGGCGCCCTGCAGGTCGGCGCCGAAGAGATTGGCGTGGTCGAGCCGGATGCCCTGCATCTGGCAATTGGCGAGAATGGCCCCGGTCAGATCCGCATCGCACAGATTCTTGCCGCGTAGATCCAGCCCCGTGAGGTCCTTCCAAGAGAAGACCGCGCGGGCGCCGCCCGGCTTGGAGGTCCACAGGCGATCATGCTTGGCGCAGACCGCGTCGAGCTCATGCTGGTCGAGCTTGCGTAGCTCCTGGACAGGCGATGGCTGGGCGGACATGCGGAACTTGGGACTCCCGTATTACCGGGCGATCCTAGCGCCTACGCAATTAACGCAGCCTTTCCGCAGCCCAGCTTGGCTATGGTAAATCGCGCTGTGGCGAGTAGTCGACATAGAGAAGAGCGGCTTCAGCCTCCAGTACGCCGAGCCGGACCTTGATGCCTGCGGCCCGCAATCGCTCTGCGCCCTGGCCGGACGCGAGCGCCGAAGCATCTTCACAGGCGACGACGACTTCGGCGACAGCGCTCGTGGTCAGGCGCTGGGAACAAGAGGCTGCGCCCGAGGACCGAACACCGCATGGCTCCAGGGTGACGTAGGCCACCGCTCCGCCCGCCTTTTCGCCGGCCTGATCAAGGGCTTGCTCCTCGGCATGCGGGCGTCCGCCGATCGCCGTGACGCCCTCGCCCACCACCACGCCGTCCTTGACGATGACGCAGCCGACACTGGGATTGACCCCGGTTTGGCCAAGATGGGTCCGCGCCAATGCGATGGCGCGGCCCATGTACTTCTGATCGTCCGGCTCGATCATGCCGCCTGCGGCAAGGGCGTCGCGCGGCTCTCGTCGAGATAGCGCGCCGAGACCGGCGTAAGGTTAGCATCGAGCTCGATCAGCAGCGGATTTCCGGTCGGGATCTCAACGGCCATGATGCCCTCGGCGCTGAGGCCATAGAGCAGCTTCACGATCGCCCGCAGCGAGTTGCCGTGCGCGGCGATCAGCAGGGTTTCCCCGGCCGAGAGATGCGGCGCGATCTCGGCGTTCCAATAGGGCTCGACCCGCTCAAGCGTCGTCTTCAGGCTCTCGGTGTCGGGCAGGACGGCCCCGGCATAGCGGCGGTCCTTCGAGAAATCGAACTCGCCCCCCGGCGCAAGCGGCGGCGGCGGGGTGTCATAGGACCGGCGCCAGATCTTGACCTGGTCCTCACCGTGCTTGGCCGCGGTCTCGGTCTTGTTGAGCCCCGTCAGCCCGCCGTAATGGCGCTCGTTCAGGCGCCAGTCCTTGGTCTCGGGCACGAAAGCCTGACCCGCGGCGGCGAGCGCCAGCCAAAGGGTGCGGATCGCGCGAGTCTGGACCGAGGTGTAGGCGCGGTCGATCTGCAGGCCCGCGGCCTTGATCAACTCGCCGCCCTTGCGGGCCTGGGCCTCGCCTTCCGGCGTCAGATCGACGTCCACCCACCCGGTGAAGCGGTCTTCGAGGTTCCATTGGCTCTGGCCATGGCGGAGAAGGATGAGGGTCGGCAAAGCTCTGCGCTCCTTTTGAGAGGATGCGAGCGGGCTAAGGTGCGGGGGCTCCAGCGTCAAGGTCCGCTGGCCCCTCGCGGCGGCGGCCGCTATATGAACCGCAATGACCGATCGCTTGTTCTTCCCCCTCCTCGCGGCTCTGTTCGTCGCCATGGTGGCCCTGGCCGCCGTATGGCCCCAGGGCCTGGGCGACCGCTCGCCGCCTCCGTTCGGCCATCAGCCGATCCAGCAGACGGCGGCGGTGAAGGCGGCGATGGATCGCGAGACCCAGGCCTCCGAGCAACGGCTGAACGCGGCCCGCAACGCGGTGGCCGACGCTCAGACGCAGGCGATCTCGCCCACGAAATGACCGCCTCTGTTTTCAGGACCACGGGCCAATGACTGACTTTGACGCCATCGCCGTGGGCCGCCGGGTGCTGACCACCGAGGCCGACGCCTTGAAGCTGCAGGCCGACACGCTCGGCGAAGCGTTCGTGCGGGCGGTCGATATCCTGTTCACCGCCAAGGGCCGGATCATCTGCACCGGCATCGGCAAGTCCGGCCACGTCGCCAAGAAGATCGCCGCCACCTTCGCCTCCACCGGCGCGCCGGCCTTCTTCGTCCACGCCAACGAGGCCAGCCATGGCGACCTGGGAATGATCGCGGACGGCGATGTCATCCTTGCGCTCTCGAAGTCCGGGCAGAACCAGGAACTGGCCGACATACTGGCCTACTCCCGCCGCTTCCACATTCCGCTCATCGCCCTGACCGCCGCGCCCGACAGCCCGCTGGGACAGGCCGCCGATGTCGTCCTGGAGCTGGCCGACGCCGCCGAGGTGACCGCCGAGGTCAAGGCCCCGACCACCTCGACCACCCTGCAGATCGCGCTGGGCGACGCCCTCGCGGTCTCGCTGCTAGAGCGCCGCGGCTTCACCGCCAAGGACTTCAAGACCTTCCACCCCGGCGGCAAGCTGGGCGCCATGCTGCGCACTGTCGGCGACCTGATGCATGGCCGCGATGAGTTGCCGCTGGTCTCGCAAGACACCCCGATGACCGAGGCGCTGCTGGTGATGACCACCAAGGCTTTCGGCATTGTCGGCGTCACCGGTCCGGACGGCGTGCTTCAAGGCGTGATCACCGATGGCGACCTGCGCCGCCACATCGACGGCCTGCTGGCTCACACCGCCGGCGAAGTCATGACGCCCGGCCCAAAGAAGTCGGCCCCCCCCGGCATGCTGGCCTCTGAAGCGCTGGCTCTGATGAGCGACCCGCTGCCGATGGTGACTGTCCTATTCGTCATCGACGGCGGCAAACCTGTCGGAATTCTGCGCATTCACGACCTGATCCGGGCCGGCGTCTGACGTCGTCACGAAACGGAAACTCGTCACTCGCGTTCGCTTGGCCTTAAGGTCCCAACCTTAAGAGCGAGCCGCACTAGAGATAACGGAGTTATAATGTTGCCTGTTCCGCGCGCCGACCTCGTGCCCAACACCTTCGACTACGAAATCACGCCGCTGGTGAAGGCCACTGGCTTCCGTGAGTACGACGCGCGCTGGCTCTTCGGCCCGGAAATCAACCTGCTCGGCATCGAGGCGCTTGGCCTTGGCCTGGGGACCTACATCCAGGAACTGGGACAGACCAAGATCGTGATCGGTCACGACTACCGGTCCTATTCCCTGTCGATCAAGCAGGCGCTGACGGTCGGCCTGGTCGCGGCCGGTTGCGAGGTCGTGGACATCGGATTGGCCCTGTCGCCGACCGCCTATTTCGCCCAGTTCGCCCTTGATGCACCCTGCGTCGCCATGGTCACGGCCAGCCACAACGAGAACGGCTGGACGGGCGTAAAGATGGGGGCCCAGCGTCCCTTGACCTTTGGTCCCGTCGAGATGGGCCGCCTGAAGGAGATCGTGCTCGGCGGCCATGGCGTGGCCAAGGCCGGCGGTTCCCTGACCCATGTCTCCGGTTTCCAGGCGACGTTCATCGCCGACGTCTCCAGCCGCACCAAGATCAAGCGACCGCTGAAGGTGGTTTGCGCCTGTGGCAACGGCACAGCCGGCGCCTTCGCGCCCCAGGCCCTGCGCAACATGGGCGTCGAAGTCATTGAGATGGACTGCGAGCTCGACTGGAACTTCCCGCGCTACAATCCCAATCCCGAAGATCACGAGATGCTGACGGAGATGGCCAAGGCGGTCCGTGAGCATGGCGCCGACCTCGCCCTCGGATTCGACGGCGACGGCGATCGGTGCGGCGTGGTGGACAACACCGGCGAGGAGATCTTCGCCGACAAGATCGGCCTGATGCTGGCCCGCGACCTGTCGGAATTGCACAAGGACGCGACCTTCGTCGTCGATGTGAAATCGACCGGCCTGTTCGCGACCGATCCGGTCCTCAAGGCCAATGGTGCGAAGACCATCTATTGGAAGACCGGCCACAGCTACATCAAGCGCAAGACCGCCGAGCTCGGCGCGCTGGCCGGTTTCGAGAAGAGCGGTCACTTCTTCTTCAACGACCCGATCGGCCGCGGCTACGACTGCGGACTGACGGCCGCCGCCGCTATCCTGGCGATGCTCGACCGCAATCCGGGCAAGAAGCTTTCGGAGCTGAAAGACGCTCTGCCGATCGCCTACACCTCGCTCACCATGTCGCCGCATTGCGCCGACGAGGAAAAGTACGGTGTCGTCGACGACGTGGTGGCCGAATACGAGCAACTCGCCAAGGACGGCGGCACGATCCTTGGCCGCAAGATCGTCGAGGTGATCACCGTCAACGGCGTTCGCGTCGCGCTGGAAGACGGGTCCTGGGTGCTGGTCCGCGCCTCGTCCAACAAGCCGGAGATCGTCGTCGTGGTGGAGAGCACCAGCTCTGAGGACGACATGCGCGCCCTCTTCCGCGAAGAAGTAAAGCCGCGCCTAGCCAAGCGGCCTCAGGTGGGCGCTTACAACCAAGAGGTCTGAATTCTGCGCGGAAGCACCGCGCGATTGCGGGGCCAAGCGCACCGTGGTGAAAGACGTCGCGTGAACTAAGTCTAAGGATCCTCCATGCACGTCACGATGATCGGCACCGGCTATGTTGGCCTGGTGAGTGGGGCTTGTTTCGCCGATTTCGGCCACACCGTGACCTGCATCGACAAGGACGCCAGCAAGATCGAACGCCTGCGCTCGGGCGGCATTCCGATCTTTGAGCCGGGCCTGGAGCAACTGGTCGCCAGCAACGTCAAGGCTGGCCGGCTGTTCTTCGACACCGACGCCGCCGATGC
>JAVBXP010000076.1 GCA_030824495.1 bacterium | reverse complement strand
GACTGCCGGAACGGCGACCTGCTCTGCATGGTCTCCTCGCCCAGCTTCGACGCGAACCGTTTCGTGCGGGGCCTGTCGGGCGCCGAGTACAAGGCGCTGGCGACCTATGAGCGCCGGCCGTTGCTCGACAAGGCGATGACCGGCACCTATCCGCCCGGGTCGACCTTCAAGCCGACCGTGGGCCTGGCGGCGTTGTCGGCCGGGATCGACCCTTCGATTCGCGTGCACTGCTCAGGCGGCTGGTACTATGGCGGTCGGACTTGGCGGTGCTGGAAGCATGGGGGGCACGGCGCCCAGAACATGCACGACGCCATCAAGAACTCCTGCGACATCTATTTCTACCAGACCGCGTTGCGCATCGGCCCTGATCCGATCGCCAAGGCCGCCCATGCCATGGGGTTCGGACAGATCTTCGACATCGGCATTCCGGGTCAGAAGAAGGGCGTGGTCGGGTCGCGCGAATGGAAGCGCAAGGCGGTGAAGCGCGAGCCTGTCTGGCAGCCGGGCGACTCGGTCAGCTACGGGATCGGCCAGGGCTATGTGGCGGTGAACGCCCTGCAGCTCGCGGTGATGACCGCGCGGTTGGCCAACGGCAAGACCGCGCTGAACCCGCGCCTGATCAAGTCGGTCGGGGGCGTGGAGATGCCGCGCGGCGACGCCGCGCCGGACCTGCCGTTCACGCACGAACATCTCGCCTATGTTCGCGGCGGGATGGTCGCGGTGGCGAACGACACCGGCGGCACCGCCTACCGGCAGAGCCAACTTGGCCTGGGCGATATCCAGATGGCCGGCAAGACGGGGACAGCGCAGGTCCGCAGCTTCGACAAGGTCGCTTCGCGCAGCAGCGCCGGCGTGACTTGGCGGCTCAAGGACCACAACCTGTTTGTCGCCTTCGCCCCGGTGGATGATCCGAGATACGCCGTCGCCGTCATCATCGAACACGGCGGCCTGGGCGGCGCCACCGCCGGCGCGCCGCGCGCGCGCGAAGTCATGCGGGTCGCCCTGCTCAAGGATCCCGAACTGCGGGCGCGCATCGAAAAGCCATTGCCGATGCCGGTGGCGCCTGACGATGGTGAGATCGAAGGGGCCGCGCCCGAGGCGCCGACCCTGACCCCGCCGCCTGTTCTGCCGCCCGGAGGCCCGACATGACCGTCAGCGCCCTGACGCGCCCTGGTGAGCGTGATCGCCTGGTCGTCAAGATCGCCGAGATCGATTGGCTGTTCGCCCTGGCCCTGTGCCTGATCGCGGGCGCGGGCGCGCTGATGATGTTCTCCATCGCCGGCTCGTCCTGGGAGCCCTGGGCGGCCAAGCACCTGACCCGTTTTGGTCTGTGCTTCATGCTGATGATCGGGCTGGCGATGGTCGATCTGAGGGTGTGGTCGGCGCTGGCCTATCCGATCTATGGGATCGGTCTGCTGCTGCTTGTGGCCGTCGAGGTCGTGGGCGACGTGCGGATGGGCGCTCAGCGATGGCTGTCGCTGGGGCCGTTCAGCTTCCAGCCGTCCGAGATCATGAAGCTGGGCATCGTGCTGGCGCTGGCGCGGTTCTATCACGGCCTATCGGCGGACAACGCCAGGCTCTCGTGGTGGCTGCTGGTTCCTGCGGCGATGATCGCGGCACCGACCGTGCTGGTGATGCACCAGCCGGACCTTGGCACCGCCATGCTGATCGCCATGACTGGACTGTCTATCGTCGTCCTGGCGGGCCTGTCCTGGCGGATCATCGCGGCCGGCGTGGTGGCGTTCGTGGTCGCGGTGCCGCCGTTGGTCATGTTCGTGCTGCACGACTATCAGCGCAAACGGGTGCTGACCTTCCTGGACCCTGAGAGCGATCCGTCAGGGTCCGGCTATCACATCCTGCAGTCCAAGATCGCCCTGGGGTCCGGCGGGTTCTTCGGCAAAGGCTACGGGCTGGGCTCGCAGAGCCAGCTCAACTTCCTGCCCGAGAAGCAGACCGACTTCATCTTCGCGACCCTCGCCGAGGAATTCGGCTTCCTGGGCTGCTTCTCGCTGCTGGTGCTCTATGCCTTGGTGATCTTCATGGCGCTTCGCACCGCGGCGCTCTCTCACTCGCACTTTGGTCGCTTGGCGGCAGCCGGCACGACGGCGACCTTCGCACTCTATGTGCTGATCAATGGCGCGATGGTCATGGGCCTGGCGCCGGTGGTCGGCGTGCCGATGCCGATGCTGTCCTATGGCGGCACCGTGATGCTGACCGTGATGATCGGCTTTGGCCTGGTCCAGGCCGTCCGCGTCCACCGCTATTCGGAAGTCACCAGCGGCAAGGGCGCGCTGATGTAGGGTAGGGGATACCGCTCTTCGCTCATCCCGGCGAAAGCCGGGACCCAAGCTGAATCGTTACTTAAGGCTGGATCGGTCGGATAAAGCCGAGCATCCGCTTGGGTCCCGGCTTTCGCCGGGATGAGCGGATTAGAGGCGCAGAGCCGCTTCGGTCGCCCGAACCAGCCCATCGACGATGCCCGGCTCGGTCGAGGCGTGGCCCGCGTCCCAGACGATATCGAAGCTGACTTCGGGCCAGGCCTTCTTGAGCGACCAGGCGCTGTCCATCGGCGTCACCACGTCGAAGCGGCCCTGGACGATCCAGCCGGGTATGCCGCGGATCTTGTCGATATTGTTCAGGATCCAGCCGTCCTCGGTGAAGAAGCCGCCATTGGCGAAGAAGTGGCATTCGATCCGGGCGAAGGCGATGGCGAAGTCGATCTCGTTGAACTTGGAGGGCCGCGCCTCTGGGCCGCGGATCGAGATCGTGTCGCCCTCCCACTGGCTCCAGGCCTGAGCGGCCTGCGCCTGAACGCGGCGGTCGGGATGGGTGAGGCGCTTATGGTAGGCGCTCATCATGTCGCCACGCTCGGCCACCGGAATGGGCGCGCAGAACCGCTCCCACGCATCGGGGAACAGCATCGAGGCGCCGTCCTGATAGAACCAGCGCAACTCGCGCTGGGTCAGCAGGAAGATGCCGCGCAGCACCAGGGCCTCGACTCGCTCAGGGTGAGTGATGGCGTAGGCCAGCGCCAGGGTCGAACCCCAGGAGCCGCCGAACACGGTCCACTTTTCGACGCCCAGATGGACGCGCAGGCGTTCGATATCCTCGATCAGCGACCAGGTGGTGTTGTCGTCCAGGCTGGCGTTCGGGCGCGACTTGCCGCAGCCGCGCTGGTCGAACAGCGCCATCCGCCACTTCGCCGGATTGAAGAACCGCCGCATGGTCGGATTGACCGCGCCGCCGGGGCCGCCGTGCAGGATGACGCACGGCTTGCCGTCGCGATTGCCGCACTCCTCATAGAAGATCTCGTGCGGCCCGCCGGTGGGCAACCAGCCATAGGCATATGGCTCATTGTCGGCGAACAGCCCCCTCCGGCTTGCGAACGACGAGACGGCGAGCGGGGGGGTGTTGCGTTCCATCCCGTCCAGTCTACTTCGGGAAGCGTCGATCCATCCAGTCCAGGATGAGGCGATTGACCTCTTCCGGCTTCTCTTGCTGCGTCCAGTGGCCGGATTCCTTGACCAGCGCCTTTTCCAGGTCGGAGATCACATCCTCCATGCCATCGGCCATGGCGGGCGACAGGACGACGTCCTTCTCGGCCATGATCATGAAGCAGGGGATCCCGTCGATCCGGGTCGGCAGGTCGGCCGAGGCTTCCCAGTTGCGGGTGAAGTTTCGATACCAGTTGATCCCGCCGGTGAAGCTGGTTGCTTCGAAGCTCTCAACGAAGGCGGCGAGTTCGTCCGGGCTGAGCAATTGGTTGGCGGTGTCGGACTTGTCCCAGGCCGCCAGGGCCGCCCCGAACGCGAAGGTCGAGCCGCCCTCCGGCGGGGTCGCGGCCTGCTCGACGGCGGCCGGCTTGCGCATGAAGAACCGCATGGTCTTGTCGACGTCGGCGCCGAGGGCGGCGTCGGCGACGTCCGGCTTCTGGAACCAGACAATATACATATCCTCGCCAAACACCGCGCGCATGCCGGCGATGGGATCCATCGGCGCGCGGCGCATGAAGGGTGTGTTCAGGCCGATGATTCCGGCGACGCGGTCGGGATGCATCAACGGAAGCTGCCAGGTGACGATGCCGCCCCAGTCGTGGCCGCAGAAGATCGCCTTCTCGACGCCCAGGTGATCCAGCAGCCCGATCAGGTCGCCGGTGAGGTGGGCCATGTCGTAGTTTTCCACCCCCTCTGGGCGGCTGGTCAGGCCATAGCCGCGCTGGTCAGGCGCGATGGCCCAGCGGCCGGCGGCCTCGCAGGCCTTGAGCTGATGGCGCCACGAGAAGGCCAGTTCCGGGAAGCCGTGGCAGAAGATGATGGGCACGCCTTCGCGCGGGCCGACTTCGTAATAGGCCATGTCGATCCCGTTCACCTGGGCGTGCTTCACGGGCGGCATCTGGCGGGCGAGGGCGGACATTGGGGGTTTCCTCTCTGATCTTTCGACCAGATTGACAGGCTTCCTTGAAGGGAAGGCAAGGCGACTTGCGAAGCCAAGGGCGAATTGGGCTAGAAGGCGAAATGAGCGAGACACGCACCGCGTCGCCGCCAACCCCTTGGGGGCTGGTATTCCTGCTGGGGGCGCTGACCGCCTTCGCCCCGATGTCTATCGACATGTACCTGCCGAGCCTGCCGGCCATTGGCGCGGACCTGCACGCGTCCGCGGCCCAGACGCAGGCGACCGTGGCGGCCTTCTTCGCCGGCATGGCGATTGGGCAGTTCTTCTACGGCCCAGCTTCGGATCGGTTCGGACGCCGAGGCCCGATCCTGGTCGGGGTGACGATCTATGTCGCCGCGTCCATCGCCTGCGCCCTGGCGGTCTCGCCGGAGATGCTGATCGGCGCGCGGTTCGTCCAGGCCCTGGGCGGCTGCGCCGGCGGGGTGGTGGCGCGCGCCGTGGTGCGCGACCGATTCAACCATACCGAAACCGCGCGGATGTTGTCGCTGCTGACCCTGATCATGGGGTTGGCGCCGGTGCTGGCTCCGATCCTGGGCGGGGCGCTCCTCTCGATCGGCGGCTGGCGCGTGAACTTCTGGGTGCTGACCGCCTTTGGCTTGGCCTGCGGGGCGGCCACCTTCTTCGGCTTGAAGGAGTCGCGCTCGGCCGAGACGGCGGCGCAGGCGGCGTCGGAAAGCCCGCTCAGGGCCTATATGGCGCTGCTTCGGCAGCCGCGCCTGATCGGCTACGCCCTGGCCGGCGGGCTGAACGGGGCGACGCTCTTCACCTATATCTCCGCCTCGCCCGATCTGCTCATCGGGACCTACGGCATTTCACCCCAGCACTTCGGCTGGGTGTTTGGCCTGAACGCCTTCGGGGTGATCGGGGCCAGCCAGGTGAACCGCTATCTGCTGCGCCGCTCGACCCCCGACGAGGTGCTGTCACGCGCCAGCATCATCGCGGTGATCGCTTCAATCGCCCTGACCATTGCGGCCGTGAGCGGCATCGGCGAGCGGTGGACAGTGCTGCCGCTGCTGTTCGTGCTGCTGGCCAGCTATGGCTTCATGCAGGGCAACACCATGGCCGGCGCGCTGAATGTCGACTTCAAGCGATCCGGTTCGATCTCGGCGCTGATGGGCGGCGCCTCGTTCGGCGTCGGCGCCCTGGCGGCCAGCCTGACCGGCTTCTTCCACAATGGAACGCCCGCGCCGATGGCCATCGTCATGATGCTGGCCCTGATGGGCTCGGCGCTCTCTCTACGGATGCTGGCCCTGCCGAGGACCGCTCAGGCCTGAGGCTTGTCGATCTGCAGGGCCGCCCAGGCCAGGCAGGCCCAGCCGGCCAGGAACAGCGTGCCGCCGATGGGCGTGATGGCTCCGAACCAGCGGGGCGCGCCGAGCGCCATGGCGAACAGCGAGCCGGAGAAGATCACGACGCCCGCCAGGAACAGCGGCGGGGCGAAGCGCGCGCGGCGTCCGCCCTGGCTCACCACGAACGCGGCGGCGAACACCGCCAGGGTGTGCATGAAGGCGTAGGTCGCCCCGGTGTGCATCCAGGCTTGGGCCTTGGGGTCGGCGATCCCATGCGCGGCGAAGGCGCCGAAGGCCACGGCCAGGAACCCGCCGACAGCGGCCAGCGACATCCAGGTTCTCAGGTTTCGCATAAGCCCCTCCAAGGCTCGTCGTTTGGAGCGCCACGCCTAGCACATTTGTCAACGACGCCAGCGGTGCCTACGAAAGGTAGGCAGCACTGGAGGCGTGATGAGGCTGGCGTCAGTTTCGGACTATCGGGAGTTGGCGCGCCGCCGCCTGCCGAAGATGTTCTTCGAATACATCGACGGCGGCTCGTACGCCGAGGTGACGCTGGGGCGGAACGTCGCCGATCTGGAGGCCATCGCCCTGCGCCAGCGGGTCATGCGCGACATGACCGAGATCGACATGTCGGTCGAGGTGTTCGGGCAGACGCTGAAAATGCCGGTGGGCCTGGCGCCGGTCGGGATGGCCGGAATGTACGGTCGGCGCGGCGAGGTTCAGGCGGCCAGGGCTGCGGCCGAGGCGGGCGTGCCGTTCTGCCTTTCAACAGTGGGCGTCTGTTCTGTGGAGGAGGTCGCGGCCTCCGGAACCGCGCCTTGGTTCCAGCTCTATATGCTCAAGGACCGGGGCTACATGCGCGATCTGCTGGTACGGGCCAAGGCGGCCGGATGCCCGGTGCTGGTGTTCACGGTCGACCTGCCGCTGCCCGGCGCCCGCTATCGCGACGTCCGCTCCGGGTTCACCGGCGCGACCCAGCTTTCAGGCGCGATCAACACCGCCTGGCAGGGCGCGACTCATCCAGGCTGGCTGTGGGACGTCTGGCTGCATGGCCGGCCTCACACGCTCGGTTCCGTGGCCGGGGCGATTCCGCAGGGCCGCAGCGTCACCGACTTCCTGAGCTGGATCGCCAAGAACTTCGACCGGTCCGTGACCTGGGCCGATCTCGATTTCGTGCGCGAGGTCTGGGACGGCCCGATCGTGGTGAAGGGCGTGCTGGATCCTGATGACGCGCGCGACGCCGTGCGGGCAGGGGCCCAGGGAATCGTTGTCTCCAACCACGGCGGCCGGCAGCTCGACGGCGTCCGATCGTCGATCTCGGCCCTGCCACGCGTCGTGGACGCCGTCGGCGGTGACCTGGAGGTGTTCATGGACGGCGGGGTTCGCTCGGGCCTGGACGTGCTGAAGGCGCTGTCGCTCGGGGCCAAGGCCTGCTTCGTGGGGCGGCCGTGGGCCTATGCCTTGGGCGCCGGAGGCGAGCAAATGGTGTCCAAGATGCTCGGAACGCTGCGTTCGGAGTTGGCCACCGCTATGGTTCTGACCGGCTGCAACGAGGCGAGAAACGCCGATAAGTTGCTACTAGACGTCGCACTTTAGAAAAACTTTTCAATCGAGGCCCCGCAGGCCCATCGACAAGGGCTGATCTTGCCGGGTAAATGCGCGCCGAATTTGCGCGCACGCCGGTCTGTGAAGGCCGTCTTTGCGCGCGCCTGCGAGTTTAGAGTGAGGATTCCTTATGGGAGCTCCCGAGCGGCAAGGTCTTTATGACCCGCGCAACGAACACGATGCGTGCGGCGTGGGTTTTGTGGCCAATATTAAAGGCCGCAAATCGCATGAGGTCGTAGCTTCGGGCCTCGAGATCCTGATCAATCTCGACCACCGCGGCGCTGTCGGCGCCGACCCGTTGGTCGGCGACGGCGCCGGGATTCTGATTCAGATTCCGGACGCCCTGCTGCGTGATTGGGCCGGCAAGGAAGGCGTCGATCTGCCGCCTGCGGGCGAATACGCCGTGGCGATGTGCTTCATGCCGCGCGACGACCGCGCGCGTGAAGTCGCCGTGAGCCAGTTCGAGCACTTCCTCAAGGTCGAGCATCAGCCGCTGATCGGCTGGCGCGACGTTCCAGTGAACACCGCCGGCCTCGGCGAGGCGGTCATGGCCGAGATGCCCGTGATCCGTCAGGCCATCGTGGGCCGTGGTCTCAATGTGAAGGATCAGGACGCTCACGAGCGCAAGCTGCTGGCCGTGCGCAAGCAGACTCAGAACCCGCTTGCCGAACTGGCGCTCAAGCACGGTCTGCCCGCCCTGACGCAGCTCTATCTGCCGTCGTTCTCGACCCGGACCATCGTCTACAAGGGCCTGCTGCTCGCCGATCAGGTGGGGACCTTCTACGAGGACCTGGCAAACCCGCTGACGGAATCGGCCCTGGCCCTGGTCCACCAGCGGTTCTCGACCAACACCTTCCCGTCCTGGAAGCTGGCGCACCCGTACCGGTTCATCGCCCACAACGGCGAGATCAACACCGTTCGCGGCAACGTGAACTGGATGAACGCCCGCCGTCGCACGCTGGAAAGCGACCTGCTGGGGCCGGACCTCAACAAGATGTGGCCACTGATCCCGCACGGTCAGTCGGACACCGCCTGCCTCGACAACGCGCTCGAGCTGCTGCTGGCCGGCGGCTACCCGCTGGCCCACGCCGTCATGATGCTGATCCCGGAAGCCTGGGCCGGCAATCCGCTGATGGACGCCCAGCGCAAGGCTTTCTACGAGTATCACGCCGCCCTGATGGAGCCGTGGGACGGTCCCGCCGCCGTGGCCTTCACCGACGGACGTCAGATCGGCGCGACCCTGGACCGCAACGGCCTGCGTCCGGCCCGCTTCATCGTGACCGACGAAGACCATGTGATCATGGCCTCGGAAGTGGGCGTCCTGACGATCCCGGAAGAGCGTATCGTTCGCAAGTGGCGCCTGCAGCCCGGCAAGATGCTGCTGATCGACATGGAAGAAGGCCGGATCATCGAGGACGAGGAGATCAAGGCCTCCTTGTCCAAGGCCGAGCCCTATGCCGACTGGCTGAAAGAAACCCAGTTCAAGCTGGAAGAGCTGCCGGAGATCGCCTTCAACGAGGCGCTGTCCAACGACACGGCCCAATTGCTCGATCGCCAGCAGGCCTTTGGCTACACCCAGGAGGACGAGCAGTTCTTCCTGGAGCCCATGGCGCTGACCGGCGAGGATCCCATCGGGTCGATGGGCGCCGACGTCCCGATCGCCGTGCTCTCCACCCGCTCGAAGCTGCTGTACGACTACTTCAAGCAGAACTTCGCCCAGGTCACGAACCCGCCCATCGACCCGATCCGCGAGGAACTGGTCATGAGCCTGGTCTCGATGATCGGTCCGCGCCCGAACCTGCTCGGCCGTCATGCCGGCACGCACAAGCGCCTGGAAGTCTCCCAGCCCATCCTCACCAACGAGGACCTGGCCAAGATCCGCTCGATCAGCGAACTGCTGGACGGCTCGTTCCGCACCGCCACGCTCGACACCACCTGGGACGCCGCGGAAGGCGCCGCCGGCCTGGAGCGCGCGCTGGAACGGATCTGCCGCGAGGCGACCGACAATGTGCTGGCCGACAAGAACATCCTGATCCTGTCGGATCGCCGGGTGGCGGGCGATCGCATCCCGATCCCGGCGGCCCTAGCCACGGCGGCGGTTCACCATCACCTGATCCGCCAGGGCCTGCGCATGCAGACCGGTCTGGTCATCGAAACCGGCGAAGCGCGCGAAGTGCACCACTTCTGCGTCCTGGCAGGCTATGGCGCCGAGGCGGTGAACCCCTATCTCGCCTTCGAGACGCTCGAGAACCTGCGCGTGCGCAACGGCGTGTCGTTGTCGGCCTATGATGTCCGCAAGAACTACATCAAGGCCATCGGCAAGGGCGTGCTGAAGGTGATGTCCAAGATGGGCATCTCGACCTACCAGTCCTATTGCGGCGCTCAGATCTTCGACGCTGTCGGTCTGTCGTCGGATCTGATCGAAAAGTACTTCACCGGCACGGCGACCACGATCGAGGGCGTCGGCCTGAACGAAGTGGCCGAGGAGTCGGTTCGTCGTCACCGCGACGCCTATAGCGACAACCCGATCTACGCCTCCATGCTGGACGTGGGGGGCACCTACGCCTTCCGTCTGCGCGGCGAGCACCACGCCTGGACGCCGGAAACGGTGTCGAGCCTGCAGCACGCCGTGCGCGGCGGCCGCTCGGACGACTACCGGACCTTTGCGGCGGCGATCAACGAGCAGTCGGAACGCCTGCTGACCATCCGTGGTCTGATGCGCTTCAACTACAACGAGACGCCGGTCCCGATCGCCGAGGTCGAGAGCGCCGCCGAGATCGTCAAGCGCTTCGCCACCGGGGCGATGAGCTTCGGTTCGATCAGCCGTGAAGCCCACACCACGCTCGCCGTGGCCATGAACCGCATCGGCGGTCGCTCGAACACCGGCGAGGGCGGCGAAGAGTCCGACCGCTTCACGCCGCTTCCGAACGGCGACTCGATGCGTTCGGCCATCAAGCAAGTGGCTTCGGGCCGGTTCGGCGTCACCGCGGAGTATCTGGTCAACGCCGACGACATCCAGATCAAGATGGCTCAGGGCGCCAAGCCCGGCGAGGGCGGCCAGCTGCCCGGCCACAAGGTCGACAAGAACATCGCCCGGGTCCGGCATTCGACGCCGGGCGTGGGTCTGATCTCGCCGCCGCCGCACCACGACATCTATTCGATCGAGGATCTGGCTCAGCTGATCCACGACCTGAAGAACGTGAACTCCAAGGCCCGCATCTCCGTGAAGCTGGTCTCGGAAGTCGGCGTTGGCACGGTCGCGGCGGGCGTCGCCAAGGCGCGCGCCGACCACATTACAATCTCGGGCTTCGAAGGGGGCACCGGCGCTTCGCCGCTGACCTCGCTGCAGCACGCCGGCTCGCCCTGGGAAATCGGCCTGGCCGAGACCCAGCAGACCCTGCTGCTGAACGGCCTGCGCACCCGCGTGGCGGTCCAGGCCGATGGCGGCCTGCGTACCGGCCGCGACGTCGCCATCGCCGCCCTGCTGGGCGCCGACGAGTTCGGCTTCGCCACCGCGCCGCTGATCGCCGCCGGCTGCATCATGATGCGCAAGTGTCACCTGAACACCTGCCCGGTTGGGGTGGCGACCCAGGACCCGGTGCTGCGCGCGCGCTTCACCGGTCAGCCCGAGCACGTGATCAACTACTTCTTCTTCGTGGCTGAAGAGCTGCGCGAGATCATGGCCGAGCTGGGCTTCCGGACGATCAACGAGATGATCGGCCGGGTCGACCGCCTCGACATGCGCGAGGCCGTCGATCACTGGAAGGCCGGCGGGGTCGACCTGTCGAAGCTGCTCTATGCGGCGGCTCCCGAAGGCGCCAAGGGCCTCTGGAACATGGACCGCCAGGACCATGGTCTGGGCAAGGCGCTGGACAACACCCTGATCGCCGACGCCATGCCGGCGTTGGAGCGGGGCGAGCCGGTGCTGCGTGAATACGCGATCAAGAACGTCAACCGCACCGCCGGCGCCATGCTGTCGGGCGAGGTCGCGCGGCGCTACGGCCACACCGGCCTGCCGGAAGACACCATCGCGCTGAAGTTCCGCGGTCAGGCGGGGCAAAGCTTCGGCGCCTTCGCCGCGCGCGGCGTGAGCCTCGAGCTGACCGGCGACGGCAACGACTATGTGGGCAAGGGGCTCTCGGGCGGCCGGGTGGTCGTGCGACAGCCGCCCGAGTCCAACCGAGATCCGACGCAGAACATCATCGTCGGCAACACCGTGCTGTACGGCGCCATCGCAGGCGAGGCCTACTTCCAGGGCGTGGCGGGCGAACGCTTCGCCGTGCGCAACTCCGGCGCCGTGACGGTGGTCGAGGGCCTGGGCGACCACGGCTGCGAATACATGACCGGCGGCGTCGTCGTCGTGTTGGGCGATACCGGACGTAACTTCGCGGCCGGCATGTCCGGCGGCGTGGCCTATGTCTATGACCCGACCGGGCGGTTCGCGCCGCTTTGCAACTCGGCCATGGTCGAGCTGGAAAAGGTCGAGCCTTCGACGGCCGCAACACGCGAGGATGAGCCTTTCCGGCCCAGCCAGCGTTCGCTTTCGGTCGAGAACAATGGGATGGGCGACGTGCTGCGGTTCGACGCCGAGCGCCTGCGCATCCTGGTCGAGCGTCACCACCTCTATACGGGGTCGGCCCGCGCCCGCGAAATCCTCGAAAACTGGGACGAGGCCTTGGGCTCGTTCGTCAAAGTCATGCCTAAGGACTACCGGCGCGCCCTGATGGACATGGCCGCCGAACGCCAGGCGGCAGCCGCCGTCGCCGCCGAATAGCCCTTAGAAGTCGGAGTAAGAACATGGGTAAGCCCACCGGCTTTCTTGAAATCGAGCGCCAGGAACGCACCTACGATGCTCCCCAGGAGCGTCTGAAGACCTGGAAGGAATTCGTCCATCCGATGCCGCAGGCCGACGTGGCCAAGCAGGCGGCGCGCTGCATGGATTGCGGGATTCCGTTCTGTCACCAGGGTTGCCCGGTGAACAACCAGATCCCGGACTTCAACAATCTGGTCTATCGCGACCAGTGGAAGACGGCGCTGGACAACCTCCAGTCGACCAACAACTTCCCGGAGTTCACCGGCCGCGTCTGCCCCGCCCCCTGCGAGGCGTCCTGCACGCTGAACATCGTCGACACCCCGGTCACCATCAAGGCGATCGAGTGCGATATCGTCGATCGCGGATGGCAAGAAGGCTGGATCAAGCCGCAGATGTCGGAACGCGGCACCGGCAAGCGGATCGCCGTCGTCGGCTCGGGTCCGGCGGGCCTGGCCTGCGCTCAGCAACTGGCGCGCGCCGGTCATGCGCCGACCGTGTTTGAAAAGAGCGACCGCATCGGCGGCCTGCTGCGCTACGGCATTCCGGACTTCAAGATGGAGAAGCATCTGATCGACCGCCGGGTCGCGCAGATGGAGCAGGAAGGCGTGATCTTCCGCACGAACTTCGAAGTCGGCGTGACGGTCTCGGTCCAGCGGTTGCTGGATGACTACGACGTGCTGGTCATGGCAGGCGGCGCCGAAGACCCGCGCGATCTGGCGATCCCGGGCCGCGAGCTTTCGGGCGTCCATTTCGCGATGGACTTCCTGACCCAGCAGAACAAGCGCAACGCCGGCGACGACGAATTGCGCGCGGCGCCCAGCGGCGCGATCTCGGCCACTGGCAAGCATGTGGTGGTGATCGGCGGCGGGGACACCGGCTCTGACTGCATCGGCACGTCGAACCGCCACGGCGCGGCGCTGGTGACCCAGCTCGAAATCATGCCGCAGCCTCCGGCCCGTGAGAACAAGCAACTGACCTGGCCCGACTGGCCGCTGAAGCTGCGCACCTCGTCCAGCCATGAAGAGGGCTGCGAACGCGATTTCGCCGTCGCGACCAAGCGTTTCATCGGCTCGAACGGCAAGCTCGAGGCGCTGGAATGCGTGCGTATGGACTGGGTTGCCGGCGAAGACGGCCGCCAGACCCTGCGCGAGGTCGAGGGCAGCGAGTTCGAGCTGAAGGCCGATCTGGTCCTGCTGGCCATGGGCTTCGTCGGCCCGCGCCACGAAGGCTTCGTCACCCAGGCTGGCGTTGATCTGGATCCGCGCGGCAACGTCAAGGCGCCGGTCACGGACTACCAGACCACGGCCCCGAACATCTTCTCGTGCGGGGACATGCGTCGCGGCCAGTCGCTGGTGGTCTGGGCGATCCGCGAGGGGCGTCAGTGCGCCCAAGCGGTCGACACCTATCTGATGGGAACCAGCAAGCTGCCGCGTTGAGAAGCTTTGCCGTTGAGAAGGCGAGGGCGGCCGCGCTAGGCTGCGGAATGATCCGCACGTCCCTCGCCGCATTGGCGGCCTGCCTGGCCCTTGTTCCCAGTTTCGCCTTGGCGGAGGGGCCGGCTGAAAAGCTGACCGTCTACAAGGGCGCGACCCTGATCGACGGGACCGGCGCGCCGCCGCGCCCGGGCATGTCGATCCTGGTCAAGGGCGAGCGGATCGAGCGCGTCTGGAAGGAAGGTGAAATCGCCTTCAAGCTGCCACCGGAGACGGCGGTGGTCGATGTGGCGGGGCAGTACGTGTTGCCGGGCCTGATCGACAGCCACGAGCATCTGGCGACGCCGCCGAACCGGCCGTTCGCCGAGGCGCACCTGAAGCGCGACCTCTATAGCGGTGTGACCGCCATTCGCGACATGGCCGACGATCTGCGCAATGTCGCCGACCTCTCGCGCGCCACCCGTATCGGCGAAATCCCTGGCCCTGACATCTATTACGCCGCCCTGATGGCCGGCCCGTCGTTCTTCGAGGATGCACGCGTCCAGGCCGCGTCGCTCGGCGCGAAGGGCGGGGAGGTCTCCTGGATGCAGGCGATCACACCGCAGACCGACCTGCCGCTGGCAGTGGCCCAGGCGCGCGGCATCGGCGCCTCGGCGATCAAGATCTATGCGAACCTGCCGGGCGAGGAAGTCGCGCGCATCACCGCCGAGGCCCATCGCCAGGGCGTGCCGATCTGGGCCCACGCCGCGGTGTTCCCGGCCACCCCGGCCCAGGTGCTGGACGCCGGCGCCGACGCCGTCAGCCACGTCTGCATGCTGGCCTATCAGGTCTCCGACCAGATCCCCGGCCAGTACCACAAGCGCGCGGCCGTCCAGGAAGAGAAGTTCGGCAAGTCGGTTCACCCCGAGATCGCCAAGCTGCTGGCCAAGATGAAGGCCGACGGCGTGGTGCTGGACGCCACCGTGCGGATCTACGAGGCCATGAAGGGCCGGCCGACCAAGCCCTATTGCTCGACCGAGCTGGCCGCCCAGATCACCAACCAGGCGCTGAAGGCCGGGGTGATCATCTCGGCCGGCACCGACGGCTTCTCGGCGCCCGATGCGGCTTTCCCGGCGCTTTACGAAGAGCTCGAATTGCTGGTGAACCGCGCCGGCTTCACCCCGATGCAGGCCATTGTTGCGGCGACCCGCAACGGGGCGCTGTCGGTCCGCAAGGATCCGGACTTCGGCACTATCGAGGCCGGCAAGCTGGCGAACCTGGTGTTCACGCGCCAGGACCCGTCGAAGGATATCGGGGCGCTGCGGACCCTCACCCTGACCGTCAAGCGCGGCAAGGCCTATCCGCGGACCGACTATGACCCCAAGGCGGACGCCGCCGTTCGGAAGGAAGACTGATGATTTCGCGCCGCCAGACCCTGGGCTTCGCCGCCGCACTTGCCGCGACACCCGCCCTCGCGCGCGCCAGCGCCAGCGATCCGATCATCGTCAACGCCCTGGGCGGCCTGGCGAACCCGAACCTGCAGATCGGCCGCCCGGCCGGCATGGCCGCCGATACGTCGCGGCTGGACTTCGATCAGCGCGCGCTGAACGACGCCCTGGCCTCGGGGCTGACGGCGGTGAACATCACGCTGGGCTATGTGGCCGGTCCCCAGGAGCCGTACGCCTATACGCTGGAAACCATCGACGCCTGGGACAAGGTGATCGCTGACAACAGCAGCAAGCTGCTGCTGGTGCGCACCGCCGACGACATCCGACGGGCCAAGGCGCAGGGCAAGATCGGGGTGATCTACGGCTTCCAGAACGCGGTCCAGATCGGCGCGCACGCCGAGCGGGTCGATGAGTTCGCCGGCCGCGGCGTGCGGATCGTCCAGCTGACCTACAACCCCGCCAACATGCTGGGCGACGGTTCGATGGTTCCGGAGAACCGCGGCCTGTCCGAACAGGGCCGCAAGGTGGTCGCCAAGTTGAACGAAGCCAAGGTGATGGTCGACCTGTCCCATTCGGGCGAACGCACCTGCCTCGACGCTATCGCCGCGTCCAAGACGCCGATCTCGATCAACCACACCGGCTGCCGGGCCCTGACCGACCTGCCGCGCAACAAGACCGACGCCGAACTGCGCGGCGTGGCCGAAAAGGGCGGCTTCGTCGGCATCTACTTCATGCCGTTCCTGGCCCCCGACAGCTACGCCAAGGCCGACGACGTGGTGGCTCATATCGGCCACGCGCTGAACGTCTGCGGCGAGGACCATGTTGGGATCGGCACCGACGGCTCGGTGGCCACCATCGACGACATGGAAGCCTACCGGTCCGCGATCGCCATCGAGCATGAAGAGCGCAAGGCCGCTGGCATCGCCGCCAAGGGCGAACGCGCCGACACCCACCCCTTCATCATCGACCTTCGCGGGCCCGACCAGTTCCGCAAGCTGACCCGCATGATGGAAGCCAAGGGCCACAAGCCGCGAGTGATCGAAAAGGTGCTGGGCGCGAACTTCGTGTCCTACGCCGACCGCGTTTGGGCCTAAACGAAAGGCGCGGCTCCGATCGAACGGAGCCGCGCCCTGAATTCGTCTTCGAGCGCCGAGCCTAGGGTCAGCCCATGAAGCGGCCGGCGACCCAGTAGGTCAGGGCGCTGATCAAAGCCGCCGCCGGCAGGGTCACGACCCAGGCGGTGACGATTTCCTTGGCCACGCCCCAGCGCACGGCCGAGACCCGGCGCGCGGCGCCGACCCCGACAATTGCGCCGGTGATGGTATGGGTGGTCGAGACCGGGACGCCCATGCTGGTGGCGGCGAACAGCGTGATCGCTCCGCCGGTCTCGGCGCAGAAGCCTTGCATCGGCGAGAGTTTGGTGATCCGCGAGCCCATGGTGTGGACGATCCGCCAGCCGCCGAACAGGGTCCCCAGACCCATGGCCGCCTGGCAGGACAGCACGACCCAGAGCGGGACGTGGAACTCGCCGTTGGCCGGGCCCATTCCGTGCGCGATCAGCAGGGCGGCGATGATGCCCATGGTCTTCTGGGCGTCGTTGCCGCCGTGGCCCAGCGAATAGAGCGAGGCCGAGACGAACTGCATCTTGCGGAACACCCCGTCCACGGCCCAGGGCGTGAATTTCACGAAGGTCCAGGAGACGATCAGCACCAATAGCAGCGCCAGGAAGAAGCCGGTGGCGGGCGACAACACGATCGCAAAGACGGTCTTGCTGAGGCCGCCCCAGACGACGGCGCTCATGCCCGCCTTGGCGAGCCCCGCGCCGACCAGGCCGCCGATCAGGGCGTGCGACGAGGAGGAGGGGATCGCCATCCACCAGGTCAGCAGGTTCCAGCCGATGGCCCCGATGAGGGCCGAGAAGATCAGTCCGTCGCTGATCAGCTCTGGCATGATGATGCCCGAACCGACCGTCTTGGCTACGTGGAGGCCGAAGAACAGGAAGGCGATGAAATTGAAGAACGCCGCCCAGGCCACGGCGGCGAAGGGCGGCAACACCCGGGTCGCGACGATGGTGGCGATCGAGTTCGCCGCGTCGTGCAGGCCGTTCAGGAAGTCGAACGCCAGCGCGACGGCGATCAGGAAGATCAGCAGCGGCCCGTAGCCTGTAAGGAGCTCCACGCGTCTAGACCTGCTCGATCACAATGCCGCTGATGCGGTTCGCCACATCCTCGAAGCGGTCCATCACCTTCTCGAGGTGGCTGTAGAGATCGACGCCGACCACGAAGGCCATCGGGTCGTTCTGGCGGTGGGCCAGGAACAGGGCCTTGCGGCCCGCATCATAGATGGCGTCGGAGCGATCCTCGATATGTGTGATCTGCTCGGTCAGCTGGTTCAGGCGGGTCACGTTCTGGCGCATGTTGGCCATCAGGCCGACAGCCTCACGGGTCAGCAGGGCGGCCTCGACGATGATGTCGGCCATCTCACGCATCGGATCTTCGAACTCGCGCAGCTCGAACAGGGTGACCACCTTGGCGGTCTTCTGCATCTGGTCGATGGCGTCGTCGAGCGAGGTGATCAGGTCCTTGATGTCGCCGCGGTCGAAGGGCGTGATGAAGGTGCGGCGCACGTTCAGCAGCACTTCGCGGGTGATATGGTCGGCGGCGTCCTCATGGGCGACGACTCGGGCGCAGGCTTCGGCGACCCCGTCTCCACCCTTCATGATGTCGCGCAGGGCGGTCGCCCCTTCAACCAGCGTTTCAGCGTGGTCGCTGAAAAGCGTGAAGAATTTCAATTCCTTCGGCATAATCGCCTGGAACCAGCTCAGCATCTTTCCCGTCCGTCGTCTGTGGGTCGCGACCGCGGGGGCGCGCTGTTCCCGCGCGCTATTAGCCGCTTACTGCGCTCGACCCAAGGGGTTCGCCATCGGTGACGTGCAGGTGCGGCGGTGAGGCGCGCTCAAACACCTTCAGGGACCTAGCCTCGAAGATCGGTCTCCAGGTATTTATCGGGGGTTTGGCGCCGGCGGCGACAA
>JAVBXP010000068.1 GCA_030824495.1 bacterium | reverse complement strand
GAGAAAAGCAAGAAACTTTTGAAGAAGTTTCTCAAGTCCTCAACCGCCAGGGCGGCCCCGAAGGAGCGGCGTATCTAGTCGCCGACCCCCTTCATGTCAACCGCGCCGTGAGGCTTTTCAAACCAGCCCGGAAACATCCGAACCCATCCAAACAACCATCTCAGGTCTGCGCTAGGGACACCGCCCCCAGGCTCACCAAAACAGCCCGGTTAACACACCCAGTCACTTGCCTTTCCGAAACAAAATCAACGACTTCTACGCCGCCAACCCCGTCTCCGTCCGGCCCGTCTCCGAGCGAGGGCGGCTTCTAACCAGCGGCATTTGAGTCCGCAAGCCCTTATGACGAGATCACGACAAAAGAGGCTCCTGGCTTGTGGAAAAGCCTGCTTCATCCTTAAAGGGGCAGGCTTAGGAGGCTCTCAAGAGAATGTTGTCGCAAAAGGCCCGCTACGCGCTACGCGCTCTTGTCGAGCTTGCCCGCGCCCAAGGCGACCAGGTGACGTCTGGCGAACTTGCGAGTCGCGCCGATGCGCCGCGCAAATTCCTGGAAGCCATCCTGCTGGAGTTGGCCCGTAACAAGGTGGTGGTCAGCCGCCGCGGCAAGTTCGGCGGCTATACCCTCGCTCGCAACGCCGCCGAGATCAGCTTTGCGGAGGTGATCCGCATCATAGACGGGCCGCTCGCCCTGGCCCCCTGCGTCAGCCGTCTCTCCTTCCGGAAATGCGACGACTGCCCCGACCTGGCGACCTGTTCCTTGCGCGAGGCTCTATTGCGCGCCCGCGACGCGACGTCGGATGTGCTGGAAGGCTACAGCCTGGCGGACGCAGCGACCGGTGAAGGCGCCGAAGTCTTCACTCCTGGCTGATCGGCGCCCCGCGCCATCCGCAGTCTAATCTTTGGTGCTGGAGCTCACTCTTGAGGGGCAAGGAAACCGGACCAGCGCCCACGCAGCGACGGATGACGCCCGTTCTTGAACAGGCCGTCCTCGCCTTGCGACGGCGCAACCTCGAAGAGGCGGCGCGGCTGGCGGACACAGCCCTTAAGGCTGACCGCAGCAACCTCGTCGCCGTCGAGATCCTCGGTTCGGCGCTGATCGAACTGCAGAAGCCCGAGCAAGCCCTCCCCGCCTTGAAGAAGGCGGCGCGGCGCAGCGGCGATCCGGTGATTGAAGACCTGCTCGCGCGGGCCCTGTTTGCGACGGGCCAAACTGTGGAAGCGATCGATCAATGGCGACGGGCCACCGAGCGCCGGCCGCCGCACCCGCCAGCATTTCTCGAACTGAGCGGCGCCCTTTGTGCGGCCGGGCGCTATGGAGAGGCGCTCAGCGTGCTGGATCAGGCGCTAAATCTGACGCCCACGGCTGACGGGCTGCGTATCGCGCTCGGCCACATCCACCTCAAGCTCAATGACCGCGCCCGCGCGCGCAGCGCCTTCGAACATGTGCGCGCCGCGGCCCCAGGCCGCCGAGACGCCCTGGTCGCCTTGGCGCAGTTGGCGACGATCGAGGGCGACTACGCCGAGGCCGCAAGGCTGTACCGACAGGCTCTCTCCAAACAGCCCGACGATCCGCCCTCGCGCATCAGTCTTGGGAAGTGCCTGCTGGAATTGGGGCGGCGCGACGAGGGCGAAGCGATTATCCGACGCGCGATCCATGATGCGCCGTCATTCGCGCCCCTCGCGATCAGCGCCCTCGCCGGCGCGTCGCACGGCCGGCTCTTCCTGCGCCCCAGTGCAGCGCTAGCTTTCCTGGGTTCGGCCTCGTCCTAACCGTCTTCAGGCTCTGAAGCGCCGGCGATAGACGCCGCTGTCGCGTTCCATCTCGGTCAGCAAGTCATGCGCGCGCTCGGCCTCCGCGTCGGTCAGAGGGGCGGTTTCGCCTCTCCATGTCTCTCGCTTTACCGGGAAGCACTGCGCGACGGGGGTGCCCTTTGGCAGCACCCCGTTGAAATTTTCGTCTCGCCACTGCGCTGGAAAGTGGATCCATGCGTCGCGATAGCGGTCGCAATCCACCATGCCAGTCAAGGTCGTGAACGGGAGATCGAACTGATTGACCGGATGGGTGAAAAGCAGCGCGTAGCCCTCGGGCGCCTCGATCGTCCAAACGTTGTTGAACTTGATCAGGAAGCGGTCGGCGTCGAACAGCGGCGTATCGGCCGCCTGGCTAGGGTCATGGAAACTGATCGGTGATCGCGGGAACGGCAGGCTCGAGCCCGTTGGGAGCTCGTTGTCCCACGAGAATTCGCCATCCTGGACCCGCACATCGCAAAGCAGCGGGATCAGGAACCCCGACGTCATGGCGTCGACGAAGGGCGGGCAGCGTTTCACCGTATCGTCCTCGTGGGCGACCGCGGCGCTGAACGCTTGCGAGGGCATGGTCTTCAACCAGGTGGGCAGCCCTTGCACCGCCGGCATTGGCGGCGGCGCGATCCCTTCCAGTTCCTTCGGGCATCGAAACCGAAGCGTCATGACTTCGCGACTGTCGGCCATCGGCACGCTCCCCACGGCACGCTCAGATTGCGCGCGCCACGGTTATGCTACCTGCACAAGTTCAACAGGCTCGGCTAGTCACCTAGTTTGGGAATTCGCAAGGTCGCAGCCTTCCGCTCCGCACAGAGCGCCCTTGCCTTAACCGGCGGCGATATAGGCCTTCAGGCCGTGGGCTTCGGCTTCGACCTCGTCGATCTTCCACTTCACCAGGTCGCCAATCGACACGATGCCGACCAGCCGTTCGTTCTGGCAGACCGGAAGATGCCGAATCCGGCGATCGGTCATGCGGCCAAGCAGGGAATCGATCGTCTCATTGGGCTCGGCGAAGACGACGTCATGGGTCATGCAGGATGAGATGGGCTTATTCAGAGCCGCGGCGCCTTCCTCGGCGAACACCCGGACCATGTCGCGCTCGGACACCATCCCGACCACGCGATCACCGTCCATGACCACCATCGCGCCCACTTTACGGGAATAGAGCAAGGCGCAGATCGCGCCCACCGTCTCCGCGGGCGAGGCCGTGAACACCAAGTCGCCCTTGGTCTTTAGGATCTGAGACACCAACATAAGCGCGTTCTCCCTATTCCCTGGGAAACAGCGTCGCTCAGTACGCCTTGGAAATCAACGTTCTCACTAAGGTGTCAGGCAGCCGGGGACCGCGACGCCCAGCCGAACGGCCCGATCAGCACCAGGCCGGCGATGTAGCCGAAGATGTGAGCTTCCCAAGCCACGCCGGCATTGCCTAGGCCCGGGGCGAAGCCGGCCAGGGCCAGCAACAGGTTCACCGCGATCCATCCGATGCTCATGCTGACGACGATGGGGCTCATATACTTGCCAGGAACGCCCTCCCCCGCCATCAGCCGCGCGGCCGCGCCGACCAGGCCGGCCACCGCGCCCGAGGCGCCGACCATGAAGACGGTGCTGCCGGGATTCGCCATGCCATAGCCCAGGCTCGCGAGCCCGCCGCACACCAGATAGAAAACCAGAAAGACCAGCGCGCCCTTTATGCTGGCGCCGAAATAGCGCGCGACCGGCGTGCCGAAGGCCAAGGCGCCACCCGCGTTCATCAGAGCATGGGCCCAACTGCCGTGCAGGAATATCGCGGTGAACAAGGTGGGCCAACGGCCGGCGTCCAGCGCCGCCGACGAGAAGGCGAAGTTCCGCAGCACCCAGTCCTGCGGAAAGAAGGTCTGAATCAGATAGCCGACGATGATGACCAGGGTCGCCACGACCGATGGCCAGGGCGCGTTGAAGATAGGCTGGCGCTCTTCGTTCAAGACCGGCTCTCCGCTGACATTCATATAGAGCCCCAAATTCACTCGCCCGGCCCGGGCTTGGCGAGCCTGAAGGGCCCAAGCGGCTAGATACACATAAGTTCAGCTTCGCCGCGCCCTCGGCGTGCGTCTGGCTTGGTCTTTTCCGTCCGAGCGCTTTCCAGCGGCCGTATGTCCGCCCGCAGGACGTCACAATCCCCGCCTCTATCGCGCCTTGCGAAGGCCACGCTGGGCGGCGCATGGTGCCTAGCTTACCAAGATCGCGGATATCGAAACGCTCAATGATACGTCTGTTCGGCGCGGCCTCCGCGCTCGTCATCGCCCTGGCCCTCCCTGTCGGTGCGTCGAGCTTCCCACTCCCGAAGTTTGGAACGGCGAAAGAAGCGCCCCCCGCCGCCGCGATTCAATTGAAGCCCGGCGAGTGGGCCCAGGCGCGTTCGGATGTCGCGGCCGATCCCAATATCCGCTTTGGCGCCCTGCCCAACGGCATGCGCTATGCGATCCGCAAGCAGCAGACGCCCCCAGGGCAGGCGGCGGTGCGCCTTCGCTTCGACGCCGGTTCGTTGATGGAGACAGACGCCCAGCAGGGCCTCGCACACTTCCTTGAGCACATGGCCTTCAACGGCTCCAAGGCGGTGCCGGAAGGCGAGATGATCAAGATCCTCGAACGCCTCGGCCTAGCCTTCGGGGCGGACACCAACGCCTCGACCAATTTCGATGAGACCGTCTACAAGCTCGACCTGCCGCGCACCAATGACGAGACGATCGATGCGGCGCTGATGCTGATGCGGGAGACCGCTGGGAACCTGACCCTTGAGCAGGGCGCCGTCGATCGCGAACGCGGGGTGGTTCTCTCGGAGGAGCGCGCCCGGGATACGCCGTCCTACCGCATATATAAGCAGCGCCTTGAGTTCTTCCTGAAGGGCCAAACCCCGCCGACCCGTTACCCGATCGGCAAGGTCGAGGTGCTCCAAAGCGCGCCCGCCACCGAGATCGCCGACTACTACAACCGCTACTACCGCCCAGAGCGTGCGGTCCTCGTCGTCACCGGCGACTTCGACCTCGACGCTATGGAAGCCAAGATCAAGTCCAAGTTCTCCGACTGGACGCCGGCCGGTCCTGCCGGCGCCGATCCCAATCTCGGACCTGTGCAGCCGCGCAAGACCGAGGCGAAGCTGGTGATCGAACCGGGCGCCCCACTGTCGATGCAGTTTGCCTGGCTGCGCAATCCCGACACCGCCCCGGACACGGTCGCCAAGCGTAGGAAAGAGATGATCGAGCAGCTCGGCTTCTCGGTCATGAACCGGCGCCTGCAAACCCTGGCGCGGGGCGGCCAGCCGCCGTTTCTCGGGGCCGGGGTCTTCGAGAGCAACGAATACGACGCCGCCGAAATGACCATGCTGATTGTCAACGCCGAGCCTGGCCGCTGGCGCGAGGCGCTCTCGGCCGCCGAGCAGGAACAGCGCCGCGCGGTACAGTTCGGCGTGCGCCAGGACGAACTCGACCGCGAGATCGCCGAATATCGGGCCAACCTGAAAGCCAGCGCCGCGGGCGCGGCCACGCGCACCCCAGCTCAGTTGGCGGGCGAAATCGTCAGCTCGCTCGGCGACAACGAGGTGGTCACCAACCCGAGCCAAGACCTCGCCCTCTTCGAAGAGGTGGTGAAGGATCTCAAGGCCGAGCAGGTTTCGGCGGCGCTCAAGGGCGCGTTCAAAGGCGACGGTCCCCTGCTGTTCATGGCTTCGCCCATCGCGATCGACGGCGCGGAGACCACGCTGCTGTCGGCCCTGGAGGCGTCGCGCAAGGTCGCGGTGTCCGAACCGTCCGCTTCGGTACAGGTCGCCTGGCCGTATGAGACCTTCGGCGCGCCGGGCAAGGTCGTGGAGACCAAGGACGCCGTCGATCTCGACACCACCTTCATCCGCTTCGAGAACGGCGTGCGCCTGACGGTGAAGCCGACCCGGTTCAAGGACGACGAAGTCCTGGTCCGAGTGAACGTCGGCGGCGGCCGGCTGGACCTGCCCAAGACCGAGCAAAGTCTGAGCTGGGCCTCGGGCGCCTACATCGAAGGCGGCTTGAAGCAGATCAACGCCGAGGACATGGAGCGCGTGCTGGCCTCCAAGGTCTATGGCGCCCAGTTTGGCATATCCGACGACGCCTTCGTGTTCTCCGGCTCGACGCGCCCGGAAGATCTCGATGTTCAGATGCAGGTCCTGACCGCCTATGTCGCCGAACCCGGTTGGCGGGCCGAGGCGTTCAAGCGTCTGCAAGGCGCCGGCAAGACCATCCACGACCAGTATGAAGCCACCGATTCCGGCGTGGTCTCGCGCGACCTGGCCTCCCTCCTCCACCCGAACGATCAGCGCTGGGTGTTCCCAAGCCGCGAGCAGATCGCGGACGCCAAGCTGGACGACTTCAAGTCCATCGTCAGCCCGGCCCTGACCTCGGGGCCCATCGAAGTGGTCATTGTCGGCGACATCACGGTGGAAAAGGCGACCCAGGCAGTGGCCCGCACCTTCGGCGCGCTGCCGCCGCGGCCAGCCCAGGCGGCTACGACCGGTCAGCGCGACATCGGCTTCCCGGCCGGCGTCGATAAGCCCGTCGTGCTCACTCACAAAGGACGAGCCGACCAGTCGATCGGTTATCTCGCCTGGCGAACCACCGACTTCTACGCAAACCCCCAAAGGGCCCGCGACACCGCGGTGATGGGTGAAGTCCTGGAACTGCGCCTCATCGAGGAGCTGCGCGAGAGCCAGGGCGCGACCTATTCGCCGAACGTCGCCTATAGCCACAGCTTCGTCTGGCCGAACTGGGGTTATGTGTCGGCCAGCGTCGAAATCCCCCCGGAAAAGCTACCGGCCTTCTTTGACGACGTGAAGAAGATCGCCGCCGACCTTCGCACCAAGGAAATCAGCGCCGACGAACTGGCCCGCGCCAAGAAACCTCGCGTTGATCAGATCGAGAAGGCCCGCGAAACCAACGGCTATTGGCTGTCCGAACTCTCGGGCGCCCAGGCCGATCCGCGTCGGCTGGAAGCCACCCGCGCGATCATCTCCGGGACAGAACGGGTGACCGCCGCTGACGTGCAGCGAGCAGCCCAGGCGGTGCTCAAGGATGAGAGCATGTGGAAGCTGGAGGTCCGCCCCGCCGGCAAAAAATAGTGTCGCACCCCGCGACGCGCGACAAACCGTCGTCTGGCCCAGCTTAGGCCGCGATGGCTCTATCCACCCAGCGAATCCGCGGCCTTGTCGCGGAACTGGACCGGCAGTTGGGGGCCCTCGCCCGTGTCAGCGACCCCATCGCGATCTCTGCGGGCGACCGATGAGGCGTTCTACAGAGGCATAGCCACGCCGCGGCTCAGGGCTTGGTCTTCGAGCCGAGCGAAGAGCTCGAGCGATGGGCCGCCAGTTGTTGCAACACCTGGTTCGGATCAAGCATCGCTTCTCTCAGCGGGCGCTTGACCGGCCAGGCGCTCAGCGCCGCGACCCCCGGCTTGCGATGTGCATTCAGTTCCAGGATCAGCTTTGTCGCCGCCTCGTTGTGCGGCTGCAGCTTCAAGAGTTCGCGGCACGCCTCTAGCGCCGCATTCGTCTCGCCCAGCGCCTGAAGTGATCGCGCCAGCCAGAGCCAGGCGTTCTCCCCCAAGGGCGCGGCCTCGACCGAGCGGGTCAGCCAGGTTCGCGCGCCGGCGTGATCGCCCCGCTTGGCCAGGAAACGGCCAAATCGGTAGAGCGCCAATCCATCCTTCGGCGCCAACTCCACGATCTGGCGATAGCAGCGTTCGGCCTCAACCTCCTGCCCGTCCCGCTCAAAATCCAGAGCCGCCTGGATCATGGCAGGCAAGCCGCGCGGATCCAATTCGCCGCCGAGGTTACGGCCGCTCCTGGTCGTCACGTTGAGCGCCCTCAACCGTCGCGACTTCGGGGCGAACAGGTACTTGTAGGGCTCGTCCCCCTTCAGGAAATCGTAGGTCGAAAAGCCGCCGGCGATCGCCTCGCGAATGCTGAAGGCCTGAAGCAGGTAGCCTGCCGGCATCTCGCTGTAGGTCTCATCACGGCCGGTGATGAAGAACAGCAGCGAGTTCTTGATCGGGTCGACCAGGATCGCGAGCGCCGCCACCGGCCGATCACCATGCCAGAACACTGGCAGCATCAGGCGTCCTTGCCGCGCGCAGCGCATCAACATCACGAAGTTGCGGCCGAGGATCGACTCCGTGCGCTCACCCTTCCGAGACTCCCATTTGATCCGCCAAAAGTGCAGCAACATCCGCAGGTCGCGCTCGAAGGTCGCGGGGGTGGCGAGCGTGATCCGGCAATCCTCGGCCGCGTCGACCTTGCGCAACAGCCTGCGGATCTTCTGGCGGTTGTTGGCGCTCAAAGTCGCCAGATAGCTGTCCCAGTCTTCGGGAAGGTCGATCGCGAGGCAGAGGCTGTTATCCACTCCGTGACGGCTGTCGCGATAGTCGATGTCGGTCTGGACCAAGCGGACCCTGTCGAACGGCTCCAGGAACAATCGCCGACGCGGTTCGGACATCAACAGGTTGTCCATTGTGAAACGCGCCCAGTGGAGCTTGCGCTTCACGAACTCTGCGAACGCCGTGACGACTTCAGCCTCGAACTCCGGCCGCGTGAGGATGCCGGTGTAGTCCGAGAACCCGTCGCCCGCGAAGTGGAGCTGATTGAAGAAGCCGAACTTCTCGTCGTACTGGGTCCGCATCCGCATCGGCAGGAAAGCGGCGTACGCCTTGTCGCTCTCATCTCGCTTCGCGGCGAGCACAAACCAGACCGTCTTGTGACAGGTCAGCCAGTCGTACAGCCACTGCCAGGACAGAAAGAACTGCGCATCGGGGTCGGCCGCATAGACAGCGTCCCAGTCGCCGCGCACGGCGGCCAACTCGCCAAAATCGTCGATGACACGAATGTACATTCGACACCCCGTAACTTCTCAAGCTACAGCGTCTTCATAGCTACAGCATTCACAGGGCACCAATCAAGTCCGCCAGATTTCTAGCCGTCAGCAGGGAAACAAGCGGCGCCATTGGACCGAATACAGAGAGAACGAACTTAAACTGACAATCCAATACAAGCCGACTCATCCCTGCGCGCCACACTGTACGTAGAACGACTTCAACCTTAGCGGGACGCCGCAGGCCAAAGGCCCTCCACGCGTTAGAAGACCGGGCTTGTGGTTTTGAACCTGTGCCTGAAAGATGGTCGGAGGGATCGCTTGAGAGGCTATCCAGATGCTGCCGCTCGACCATGTGCCGTTCTACACGGGCGATCTTGAGGACCTGACCCGCGCGTTCCTCGCACTTGGCTTCGTGGTGTCTCCACGTGGCGACTACACTTCACCCGAACACCCGGGCTCAAATTGGACCAGTCACGCGGTGTTCCTGCGCAAGGGGTGGCTGGATCTACAGCACAACCCCCAAGCTTCGAGCGATGCTCCCGTTGGGCCAAGGGCTGGACTGTTCTTGACTGATGACCTCGACGCCGCCGCAGCCTGCCTCTCGGGCTTCCGCACCCGTCCGACCTACCGCCTTGAGCGCCGCTGGAAGAACGATCTGGGCCTGCCGTCCGAGACGTTCGCCCTGTTCGATATCGGCGAACGCATCAGCCCCGTCGGCCTGGCGGTCATCCAGCACCACTATCCTTGCCATGACACCCTGGCCGCCTGGTTCGATCATCCGAACTCAGCCGAAGAAGTCGCAGGTCTGATCTTCGGGGCGGCCGAACCTGGCCCGATGGCCGGCCAGGCGGCTTGCCATCTCGACATCTCCGGCTTCCGCTATTGGGACGAAGCCAAGTTCAAGGCCGCCTTCGGCCATTGCGAACCGCAAGTGGCGCTACGCGTCCGGGTGGGTTCCCTGACCAAGGTCAGGGCCGCCCTCGACATCGCCGGCATCGCCTTTGTCGAGACCCAAGATGGTCTCCACGTCACGCCGCCTCGCCCGTTGGGCTGCGGATTCCAGTTCTTCCAGAGCTTGCCGCACTGAGCTTCCAGCAAGCTGCGCCGTCTCGATCTGACACGCCGCAGCGCTGGCGCCGATCTTGTTATGCACCCCATGCGTCCACGCCCGGCCGCATGACGAGGTGTCGAAATGGTGCATTCGAACACTCAGCGAATGATCGACTACTGGCGCAGCCAAGGCGGCTTCCGCGGCCTGCCCGTGCGCTCTGCGATCAATCCCGCCGACTTCTCGACCCTGATGACCCAGACCTTCATGCTGGGCCGCGTCGCCTCCGGGGTCTATCCGATCCGCCTGGTTGGCGGACTGGTCGCCGATCTGCACAAGCGCGACCTGCGCGGCCAGAACATGCTCGACCTCATCGGCGAGCGCGACCGCTTTAACCTGCACACCGCATTGGAAACCGCCCGCCGCCGGCCCGAGCCGATGGTCGTCGAGATGGAAGGCAAGACCAACGGGGCCTCGCTGATGCTGGAGGTCTTGTTCGCCCCGATCGCTGGCGCGCCCGGTTCGCCCGAACGCTTCCTTGGCCTCTATCAGCCGCTGTCTCTGGTGGCCAAGCTGGCCGACATGCCGATCCGGCAATTGGCGGTCCGCTCCATCCACGGCGTCGGGCCTGCGAACGAAGAAACCCACCGGCTGAAACTCGCCACCCTCGACGGGCGCCGCGTGGCCTAGAGCGCCGCCTCGGCGTCGTCCAGGATCCGCGCAACCGCTTCTTCGGCGCGAGCGCGGGCGTTCGGCGTCCGGAACAGTTTCACATGCTGCTGATAGGTCAGGCTCACCCCGACCAGTTCGAACACCATCTGCCGGCAATAGTCAGGCGGCGCCTTGCCGGCCTTGGGCAGGTCGCCGGCCACGCGCGCTAGGGTGTCGTGCCAATCATTCTGTGACGCGACAAGCCGGTCGCGCAGCGCGCCAGGACGGTCGTCATATTCCTGGCTGGAGACCGCGAACAGGCAGCCGCCGGATTCGCTTTCGCCGCCAATCCAGTCAAACCACCGACCGATCAGCTCCTCCATACGCGGCCTGCCCCGCGGCTGAGCTAGGCTCGGTTCGACCACGCGGGCCTGAAAGCGGATGATCGCCTCGTTAAGCACGGCGAGCTGAAGCGCTTCCTTCGACTTGAAATGCGCGAACAGTCCGCTCTTGGAGAGCTCAAGGCTGTCGGCCAGCGGGCCGAGGGACAACCCCTCCAGCCCGACCGCTACGGCCTGATCAAGGGCCCGATCAACAATGGCCTCACGCGTGGCGGCGCCTTTTCTCATGCCAAAGATATAGCACGATCGGTCGTTTTTTCAACCTAGGGCGCAGACGCCTTATCCAGCAACGCCAGGTCCTCGGCGGTCAGCTTCATGCGCGCCGACCCCATCAACTCGTCGAGCTGTTCCAGGCTGGTGGCCGAAGCGATCGGACCGGTCAGGCCAGGCTGGGCCATGACCCAGGCCAACGCGACCTGCGCCTGACTAGCGCTCTTGGCTGCCGACACCTGATCGAGGGCAGCCAGGATACGCATGCCGCGCTCGTCCATCATCCGCTTCACCCCACGGCCACGCGGGCTCTTCGAGAGATCGGCCTCTGTCCGGTACTTACCGGTCAGGAACCCAGAGGCCAGGCTGGAGAACGGGATCACCCCGACCTCGTTGTCGATGCAGGTCTGTTGCAGCGCGCCCTCGAAGCCCTCGCGGGCGTAGAGATTGTAGAGCGGCTGCTCGCTGTTATAGCGCGCATAGCCGCCGCGTTCGCTGACATCGAGCGCCTCTTTCAGCCGCTCTGCGCTGAAGTTCGATGAGCCGATCACCCGCACCTTGCCGGCCTTGACCAACCGGTCGAACGCCTCGGCGGTTTCTTCCAGCGGCGTGTCCGGATCATCGCGGTGCGACTGATAGAGATCGATCCGGTCGGTTTGCAGGCGCTTGAGGGAGGCTTCGACCGCTTCGACCATGTAGGCGGCAGAGAGGCCCTTCTTGCCTTCGCCCATCTCCATGCCGAGTTTGGTGGCCAACACCACCTTGTCGCGCTTGCCCGATTGCTTGAACCAGGCGCCGAGCACCTTTTCGGAGGCCCCCGCCCCGGCTGGGGTCCAGGCTGCATAGACGTCGGCGGTGTCGATGGCGTTGAACCCACCATCGACAAAGGCGTCGAGGATGGCGAACGAGGTCTTCTCGTCCGCCGTCCATCCGAACACGTTTCCGCCCAGCACCAGGGGCGCGATCTCTAGCTCCGACTTGCCAAGCCTGCGCAGTTCCATCGCTCTCTCCCGGTTTCTCGTGACGCTCTAGGCGGCCTTCTGACCATCTTCAAATACAGCCACATCCTCGGCTGGCAAGGCCGCGCGGCCCCGCAGCATGTCGGCGGCCTTCTCGGCGATCATGATGGTCGGCGCATTGGTGTTGCCGCCGACCAGGGTCGGCATGACCGAGGCGTCGATGACCCGCAGGCCCTCGATGCCGCGCACCTTCAGTTCGCCATCGACCACCGCCATCTCGTCTGAGGCCGCGCCCATCTTGCAGGTGCCCACCGGGTGATAGATCGTCTCGGCGTGCTTGCGGATCCAGGCGTCGATCTGCTCGTCGGTCTCGACGTCCTTGCCCGGGAACAGTTCCTCGCTGCGATAGGCGTCAAGGGCGGCTTGCGAGGCGACGTGGCGCATCATCCGGACGCCTTCGCGCATGGCGCGGCGGTCCTCGTCGGCGGCCAGATAATTGGCGAAGATCGCCGGATCGGCGAACGGATCTGCCGAATTTAGGCCCACGCGGCCGCGGCTCTCAGGACGAAGCTGGCAAACGTGGAACGTGAAGCCGTCCTTCGCGACGGAGACCTTCCCGTGATCCTGCATGACCGCGAGCACGCAGTGGACCTGCAGGTCGGGCCGGTCGAGGTCGGGCCGTGACTTCAGGAAGGCGCCCGATTCCAGAAACTGCTGGCGACCCATGCCCTTGCCGAAGAAGGCGTAGTTCATGCCGATCATCAGGGTTTTGACGATCCCCTTGCGCAGCGAGAAGGCGGTGATCGGCTGAGGGCACTCCCAGGACATGGTGACGTCCAGGTGGTCCTGCAGGTTGGCGCCGACGCCCTTCAGCGCCTTCACTACCGGAATGCCGAACTTGGCCAGTTCCTCAGGGTCGCCGATGCCGGAGAGCTGCAGGATGTGCGGCGACTGCACGGCGCCGGCCGACAGCAGCACTTCCTTGTCGGCGTTGACCACATGCTTGGTCTTGGTCTTGTCGTCGACATACTCGACACCCGTCGCCCGGCCGTTCTCGACGATGATGCGGGTGGTCCGCGCGCCGGTCAGGCAGGTGAGGTTCGGGCGGCTCATGGCCGGATGCAGATAGGCGCGCGCCGCGCTCCAGCGCTGACCGTCACGGATGGTCAGCTGATACGGCCCCCATCCCTCCTGCTGGAAGCCGTTGAAATCGCTGGTGACTGCGTGCCCGGCTTGCCGGCCGGCCTCGATGGTCGCCTTGTAGATCGGGTTGGGGGTCGAGGCCTTGGAAACATAGAGCGGGCCTTCGCCGCCGTGCCAGTCGTCGCCGCCGCCTTCCAGGGTTTCCGAGCGCTTGAAGTAGGGAAGAACGTCCCGATAGGACCAGCCCTGCAGGCCCATCTGGCGCCACTGGTCATAGTCGCGCGCGTGGCCGCGGATGTAGATCATGCCATTGATGGAGGACGATCCACCCCAGCCTTTGCCGCGCGGCCACCACAGCTTGCGGTTCTCAAGGTTGGGTTCTTCCTCGGTCCAGAAGCCCCAATTGTAGGCGCCCTGCTTGGAGATCAGCGAGCCGACGCCCGCCGGCATTTTCACCAGGATCGAATTGTCTTTGCCGCCGGCTTCCAGGAGCAGGACCTTGACCTGCGGGTCCTCGGTCAAGCGGTTCGCGAGTACGCACCCGGCGGAGCCTGCGCCAATGATGACGTAGTCATAGCGATCCATGTGTTCCCGTCCCTAAACACTGTTAAGTTTGCGGCACCCTGACCCAAGCGCCCCTCAGAGACAAGGCGGCCGGGCCCGCTTTTTTGAGCGCCGTTACGTCAACTGTGGCGAGATGACAGGGCAAAACCTCAGGGCGAATACCGAGTTTTGGGATTTCCCGTAGGCGATGTGACGCCAGTCATGACACTCTTAGCGCCCGCATCTGTTCCAAAGACTTCGCGAGACTCGATGAGCGTCCAGCAGATGGCTTCGGCGGTGGGGGAGCCCAGCGACCACCGACGCCTCAATCCCGAAATTTTCGCCATGCTTGTGCTTGGCGGGGCGGTGCTCGCATCGGCCATTCTTGGCATCCTGCTACGCCCCGTCGGAAACCTCAGCGCTTTCTGGCCCGCCAACGCCGTTTTGCTGGGACTACTGGTCAGGTTTCCTCGACTTGCTCGCGCCAGCGGCTGGGCCGCGGCGGCCCTGGCATTCGTGCTGGCCGACGCTGCGACCGGCAGCAGTTGGACCAAGGCGGGGCTGCTGACGCTGTGCAACATGGTCGGCGCGGCGGTCGGTTACGTGTTCATGGCCCGCCTGACCCAAAAGGACCGCCTGCTCGAGCGTCCCGCCTCCCTGGTCTCGGTGATGCTGATCGTATTGGCCGCCTCGACAATCACCAGCGTCTTTGGCGGGCTGGTGAATGTGCTGCTGTTTCACGGCGGCCCGGCGCGCGGCTTCTTCATCTGGCTGGCGACCGAGCTCGCCAACTACATCGTCATCCTGCCGATCGTCCTGACCTTTCCCGGCCCGGCGGCCCTGAAACGCTGGTTCGTCGGCCTCATCCGCACACCGCCGAAGCTTAGCGCCGCGGCCCCGCTCATCACATACGTGATCTGTCTGGCCATGGTGCCGATGGTCGGTGGCCCGGGGGCGCTCGCTTTCCCCGTGCCGAGCCTGCTTTGGTGCGCCCTGACCTACGGCTTGGCGGCCTCGGCGCTGCTGACGCTGTCGTTCGCGGTGTGGACCTTGGTCATCCTGTCCATGACCACCGCCAGCCTCACCCACCTCTCGGGGCTTGAACTGGTGTCTCTGCGGCTCGGGGTGATGCTCGTGGCCCTCGCCCCCATCACCGTGGCCAGCGCGATGGCCGAGCGCAACCAACTGCTGCGCGAGGCGACCGCGGCCCGAAAGGCCGCGGAGGACGCCATGGCCGCGCGCACCCTGCTGCTCGCCACCATGGCCCACGAGTTGCGCTCGCCGCTGACCGCCATCGTCGGCTTCTCGAACATGATGGCCAAGGAAGTCTTTGGGCCGGTGGGGCACCCCAAATATCTCGACTACGCCCAGTCCATCGAACTGGCCGGTTCCCACCTGAGTGAACTGGTCACCGATCTGCTCGACACGGCCAAGGTGGAGGCTGGGAAGATCGAGCTCTCCCTCGCCCCGGTTTCCAGCCGCGAGATGGTCGAGCAGTCCCTGCGCCTGGTCCGTGGGCTGGCGGTGGAGGCCGAGGTCAGCCTGATCATGGCCGACGGCGACTGGCCGCAAGTCCACGCCGATCAACGGGCGGTCAAGCAGGTGCTGATCAATCTGCTTTCCAACGCTGTGAAGTTCTCGCCGCCGTCGGGCCGCGTGGAGATTTCCGGGGCGCCAAGCGCTGATCGTCTCGTCATCAGCGTTCGCGACTTCGGTCGCGGGATCACCGAGGAAGAGCTGGCGCTCATCGGCCGCCCCTTCGTCCAGATCGGCGACCCCGCCACCCGCCGGCAAGGCTCCGGTCTTGGCCTGGCCTTGTCGCAGGAACTGGTCGAACGGCACGGCGGACGCTTGAGACTTGAGAGCACGCTTGGACAAGGCGCGACGGCTCGCTTCGATCTGCCCCTGATCGACTAGTTCAGGCGACCTGGCTGATGTGCATGACGAAATACTCCACCTCCCCGCGATCGATCTGCTCGCGGGCGATGGGGTCGGAGTTGTAGGGCAGACGGAATTCGACGCCGTCGGCCTTGGCCAAGGCGCCATCAAGTTGCGGTCCGGTGGAGGCGCCGGCCCAGACCCGAACCCGGAATTTGCCGCCACCGGGATGCGCGGCCTCAATCGGACTGGCCAGGGCAAGCGGCGCGGCCTTGGGATAGCCCGAACCGGTGAAGCCGCTCATCGCGACCGTGCTGCCTGATTCGATGAGCGCCGCGGCGTCCGCGGCGCTCATGCTCTTCGACTTCATCCCCTCGCAGCCGATTGTCGCGCCATGGGCCATCTCAGGCTCCTAGGGTCACTTGTCCCGCAGTCACCCTACCCGAATGCGCTTCTCGGCTCAGGACTGATTATCTCTTCCGACGGCGCGGACTTGGACTTCAGTTCAGCGTAGAACCGGTCCCCCAGGCGGAATCCTTGACCCCGCGCCGTATAGATTGCGTCTTCGCCAAGCTTACGCCGGATCCTGTGAACAATGACGTTCAATATTTGAACCTGCCGATCTTCGGCATTGCTGTATCCAGGCAATGAATCCAAGAGATCATACCGATCCACCACTCGCGGAAAACGCGCGAACAGAGCGCCGACCAGCGCCCGTTCCTGAGTGGTCAACTCCGACAACCACGGCTCAGGCTTGCCTTCCATATGCAAGCCTGCAGCCGCCAACGCCCCCTTCAACAGGTCGATCAGCTCGTCCTGTTGGCGGATCACATCCTGCTGAAAGCGGATGCGTTCCGACGGCCTAGCCTTGCTCATATCCATTTAGTCCGCCCCGTCTCGACCTTAATTCTCCCGTGGGGGGAATGGGTGAGGCCAGACCGCGGCGGCTTTGTGTTCAACGTGCAGGCTGGATTGTCGCACCCTCAGCGCGACGCGCTGGCGCTATCGCCCTTTCCAAGCCGGCGCGCGTTTCTGGGCGAAGGCCATGGGTCCCTCGACGAAGTCCTCGGATTTGAAGAGCGCCGACACCGCAGGATAACGGTTCTGACCGTTGATCGCCGCTTCCAGCGTCGGCTCGTCCAGCCCCTTGTAGACCGCCTCCTTGGAGGCTCGGATCGACATCGGCGAAAGCTCGCAGATCTGCGCGGCCCAACGCCGCGCCGCGTCCATCAGATCCGCCGGCGCCACGACCTCGTTCACGAAGCCCAGCGTCTGGCCCTCGGCCGCTGACACCCTGCGTCCGGTCAGGATCATACCCAGCGCCTGCTTCTGGCCGATCATGCGCGGCAGACGGTGCAGACCACCGGCCAGGGCGGCCAGCCCGACTCGGGGTTCGGGCAGTGCGAAGGTCGCAGCTTCCGAAGCGATGATCAGGTCGCAGGCCAGGGCGATCTCAAAGCCGCCGCCCATGGCCACGCCGTTCACCGCCGCGATCAGCGGCTTGTTGAGGTCGAAACGTGAGGTCAGCCCCGCAAAGCCCGAAGGCGGCGAAGCCATCCCGCCGCCGGTCGCCTGATGCTTCAGGTCATTGCCGGCCGAAAACGCCCGCTCACCCGCGCCGGTGACAATCCCCACCCACTGGTCCGGATCGGCGGCGAAGGCGTCAAACGCCTCATGCAATTCGAAGTGCGCCGGCGAGTGCAACGCGTTCATCACCTCGGGCCGGTTGAGCGTGAAGATGGTGACCGGACCCTCGCGGTCCACGCGGATGAACTCATAGGCCATCGAAACGTCCTCTCATTTCCAATTGCCGTCGAGGCTTCCAGGGGCGCCGCTACGTCCGTCAAGGCCGGCGCGGCCCGCTGTCACGGGAGATTGCGCAGCCCCCTCCCCCCTATCCCTGAACCTGTTGATTTCCGTGGAGTAAGCTCACCCAGCCTGCTCCTGGACGACAAGGTACCGTGGAGGATTCTCATGGCGACCTATGATCTGGCCATCATTGGCGGCGGCACTGGCGGCTCGGCCCTGGCGACAGTCATGGCCCGTGACGGCTATTCAGTGCTGCTGCTCGAACAGTCGCAAGCCTATATCGACCGGGTGCGCGGTGAGTGGATCGCGCCGTGGGGCGTGACCGAGACCCGCCGGCTTGGTCTTTACGATCTTCTGCGTTCCGTCGGCGGCCATCACGTGACCCGCCACGTCACCTTTGACGAAAGCCGCGATCCCGCCGCCGCCCAGGCTGGAACGCTTCCGCTGGGAATCTTCGCCGAGGGCGTTCCTGGCCCACTGTGTCTTGGTCACCCGCTGCATTGCCAGACGCTGTTCGACGCTGCGCGAAACGCTGGCGCGGAGGTGCGGCGCGGCGTCCAGGTCACCTCCATCACGCCGGGCGACAAGCCCCGTCTGACCTTCGAGCATGAAGGTGAGAGCTTTGAAGTTCACGCTAGGCTGCTGGTCGGCGCGGACGGCCGCGCCTCCCAGGTTCGCGAGGCCGCCGGCGTCACCCTGCACCAGGACAAGCCCCACCACTGGTTCGCCGGCCTGCTGGTCGAGGGCGCGGAAGGATGGGACCAGGAGCTTCAAGCGATCGGCACCGAGGACGACTTCGGCTTCCTCGCCTTCCCGCAGGGCGAGGGGCGGGTCCGCCTCTACGGCGGCTACGCGCTGAGCGAGCAGCGGCGCTTCAAGGGTCCTGACGGCGCGCGCCAGTTCCTCGACACCTTCGCCATGCGGTGCAGCCCGCTGAACCAGCATTTGGTCGCCGGCCGGCCGGCGGGGCCGCTCCACGCCTACATCAACGCCGATTCCTGGACTGACGAACCCTACGCGCCGGGCGTCGTACTGGTGGGCGACGCCGCCGGCTGGAACGATCCGATCATCGGCCTGGGCCTATCCATCACCTATCGCGACGTCCGGCTGGTGAGCGAGCTGCTGAAATCCAGCGATGCATGGACCAGCGAGGCCCTGCGCCCCTATGGCGAGGAACGCCGCGAACGGATGCGGCGGCTGCGCTTCGCCGCCTCTCTGCAGGCCGGCCTCGACATGGAATTTGGCCAGGCCGCCCGCGAACGCCGACGCCTTCATTTCGAGCGGGCGGCCGCCGACCCGACGCTCGGCATACACGCCGTCGCCGTCATGGCCGGCCCCGAGGCGGCGCCAGCCGAATTCTTCACCGAGCAGCATCGCGCCCGCGTGCTCGGCCCCCTGGAGACATGATGATGACGCCCGCC
>JAVBXP010000077.1 GCA_030824495.1 bacterium | reverse complement strand
GGGAGGGGGACCGGCGCAGCCGGTGGAGGGGGCGAGACTGGGCTCAGCGCTTGCGGCTCGCCCCCTCCACCACCCTACGGGCCGTCCCCCTCCCCTGCTTCGCAGGGGAGGAAAGTTGTTTCAACTCGCCAGCTTACGCTCCTTGGCGAAGGGGCTGAGGCCGAGCCAGGTCTGCATGTCGGCGCCAAGCTGACGATCGCCGGTCAGCGCCAGCCGCTCGCCGCGCAGCGCCCCGGCCACCGTTTCCACCCCCATCCAGATCGCGGTCATGGTCCGCAAATCAGTGGAGACGAAGAGGTCGACATTGAAGCCGGGATCCATCGAGCAAAGGTCGACGCTCCCGTCCGGATCGACCAGCAACCACCAGGATCGCTGGATCGGCGGCAGTTCAGGGAACCTGAACTGGACCGTGCTGCGCCGCTTGGGCATGGGCGTCGGATCCAGATTGCGACGCATGTCCCACATCAGCAGCGGCGCATCGAGGTTCTGCAGCGAAAGCTCGGTGGAGATCCAGCGCTGGCCCCAGATGCCGAACGCATCGACCAGCGGAGCCAGCTCCTCGCCTGCCGAGGTCAGGCGATATTCGTGAACGCTGGGGTCGGCCCGCGACGGGTCGCGCCGGACAATCCCGGCGACCTCCAATTCCTTGAGCCGCTGCGATAGCAACGCCGGCGACATGCGCGGCACGCCGCGCCGCAGATCGTTGAAGCGCGTCGAACCGGCCACGAGCTCGCGCAGCAAGACGATGGTCCAGCGCGTGCACAGGACCTCCGCCGCCATCGAGACCGGACAGAATTGCCTGTAGCTGCCCTGGGTCATGGGTTTCCTCCAAGAAGGCGCAGGCGCAAAATAGGCTCATGGCCGACAGGGGCCTAGTTCATTTCCTGTACCGGGCAAGTTCAGTTCCTGAACTGGCCGCGCCGAACCGGACCTGAGAGCTTGCCGACGACAGGGGGAAACTGATCCCTGGCTCAAGGAGCTGAACATGTTGCTCGATGTCCAAACCAAAACCACCAAGATCGATTGGCTCGCTCGCGCCGAGGCTATCGCCGCCGAAATCGCCGCCCAGGCGCCGTTGCACGACGCCGAGGAGAGCTTCGTCTTCGACGCCTATGAACGGCTCAAGGCTGAAGGTTTCTTCAGCGCACTGGTCCCCGTGGAGTTTGGCGGCGGCGGCGCCGATCTCGCCGATATCTGCGGCGTCGTGCGCCGGCTGGGCGCCGCCTGCGGTTCGACCGCCCTCGCCTTCTCGATGCACAGCCATCTGGTCGCCGTCGCCGCCTGGCGCTGGCGGGTCCAGCAGGCCCCGACCGAAGGCCTGCTCAAGCGGGTCGCGGCGGAAAACCTGGTGTTGGTCTCCAGCGGCGGCTCGGACTGGCTGAGTAGCGGCGGCGACGCCGTGAAGGTCGAGGGCGGTTTCAGGATCACCGGCCGCAAGGTGTTCTCCAGCGGTTGCCCGGCCGGCGACCTGCTGGTCACCAGCGCGGTCTATGACGACCCGGAGGCCGGCCCCACCGTCCTGCACTTCGCCGTCTCGATGAAAGCCGAGGGTGTGAAGATCCTCGACACCTGGCGGGTGCTCGGGATGCGAGGGACCGGCTCGCATGATGTCGAGTTGAAGGACGTCTTCGTGCCGGACGCGGCGATCTCGGGCCGTCGGCCGAAAGGCAAGTGGCACCCGCTGTTCCACACCATCTCGATGATCGCCTTCCCCCTGATCTACTCGGCCTATGTTGGGGTCGCGCAGGGGGCTCGCGCGAAGGCGCTGACGATCGCGCGCAAGAAACAGGGCGACGACAACCTGCCCTATCTGGTCGGTGAGATGGAGAACGCTCTGCAGACCGCCGAGATGGCTCTGGAGGCCATGATCGGCCTGGCCGAGACCGCCACGCCGGGACCCGAGACCACCGGCCGCGCCATGGCCGGCCGGACCCTGGTGGGCCAGTCGGCGATCCGGACCGTCGAGCGCGCCATGGAGGTGGCGGGCGGGGCGTCCTTCTATCGCGACACCGGCCTGGAGCGAGCCTTCCGTGACGTGCAGGGCGCGCGCTTCCACCCGCTGCAGGAAAAGCCGCAGTTGCTCTACGCCGGTCGACTGGCGCTCGGCCTGGACATCGACGGGTAGCTCCACCTCTGTCATCCCGGACAGCCCGAAGGGCTTGTCCGGGACCCATTCGCGCCGCGTGGGCGGAAGATGGCGCCGCCTCGCAACAGCTTGCACAATCAGGTGTTCATGGGTCCCGGACAGCCGCTATGCGGCTTCCGGGATGACACCATGGAGTGCGAGCTAAGCCTCGACCTTGGTCCGCAGCTTGGCGGTGCGGTCGATCGCCGCTTCGGCTTCCTTGATCAGTTGGGCGACGATCTCGCCGGCCGGCATCACGTTGTGCACGCCGCCCGCCGACTGGCCCATGGCGAAGCAGGACTTATCGGGATCCAGGCCCTCGATCTGACCGCCGATCCCGCCCATGGCGCCGGCCCGTTGCGAAACCATGGCTTGCATCGGGAAGGCCTGGATGTCCTGAGGCCGGGTCTCCCACTCGTCGACATAGGGGTTCTTCTTCACCCGCATCGGCTTGCCAGAATAGGAGCGGGTGCGGATGGTGTCCTCGTCGGCCGCCTCGATGATCGCCTGGCGATAGAGCTCGCCAGCATGGGCTTCTTCGGAGGCGATGAACCGCGTGCCCATCCAGACGCCGGTGGCGCCCAGGGCCAGGGCCGCGGCCAGGCCGCGCCCGTCATAGAGGCCGCCGGCGGCGACCACCGGGATCTTCACGGCTTCGACCGCCTGGGCGACCAGCGGCATGGTGCCGACCAGGCCGGTGTGACCGCCGCCCTCGCCGCCCTGACAGATGACCGCGTCGCATCCGGCCTGCTCGGCCTTCACGGCGTGCTTCACCGCCCCGCAGACGACCATGACCTTCAGGCCGGCCTTCTTGAGCTTTTCCATGATCGGCATCGGGACACCGAGGCCGGCGACGAAACTGGAGGCGCCTTCCTCGATGATGATCTCGACCGCCGCCGTCAGGCTTTCGGGCGAGGCGGCCAGCAGATCGACGCCGAACGGCTTGTCGGTCAGGCTTTTGACCTTGCGCATCTCATCGCGGATGAACTCGGGCGTGCGCCCGGCCATGCCGAGCACGCCATAGCCGCCGGCGTTCGACACCGCGGCCACCAGTTCGGCGTAGGAGACGCCGCCCATGCCGGCGAGCATGATCGGGTGCTTGACCCCCAGCAGGTCGCAAAGCGGAGTGTGCAGCGTCATCGAAATCCTCCCAAATCTTATGCCGGGAAGATGGCGCCGGGCGCGGGCGATTGAAACCGTGACCCGACGTAATGAGGGGCCCGGCCTCAACTCGTCATCCTCCGGGCTCGCAAAGCGAGATCCGGGGGACCCAAGCCGAAGTGCAAACCTAGAACCGCCGCTTGGGTCCCCCGGATCATCTTTCAGACGACCGGAGGATGACGAAGGTGAGTTGATCAGAAAATGCCGTAGCCGCCGTCGATCAGCACCGAGTCGCCGGTGTGGAAGGCCGAGGCGTCGGAGGCGAAATAGACCGCCATGCCGCCGAAGTCGGCCGGCTTGCCCCAGCGACGCATCGGCACGCGCTTGATGACGTTGTCGTTGAACTTGTCGTTGTCCTGGGCGCCGGCGGTCATGTCGGTGGCGATCCAGCCCGGCAGGATGGCGTTGGCGCGCAGGCCATAGCGGGCGTGCTCCACCGCGATGGCCCGGATCATCGGGATCAGCGCGCCCTTGGTCGCGGCATAGGCCTGGTTGCGGGCCGCGCCGTCGAGCGCCGAGAGCGAGGAGATGGCGACCAGCGAACCGCCGGGGTCGCCCTGTTCGGCGCGCGCGACCATGTGCTTGCAGGCTTCGCGGAAGGTGAAGAACACCCCGTCGAGATTGACCGACAGCACCTTGCGATAGGTCTCGGTCGGGAACTCGGAGAACGACTTGGCGCCGCCGCCGATGCCGGCGTTGGCGACCACGGTGTCGACCCGGCCCATCTTGGTCACAGCCTCGACCATACCGGCGGCCACCGCTTGCTCGTCGGCGACATTCACCACCTGGGTCAGGACCCGCACGCCGGTCGCCTTGAGCTTGTCTTGCGCGTCGGCGTTCTTCTGGGCGTTGGAGCCCCAGATCACGATGTCAGCGCCGGCCTGAGCCATGGCTTCGACCATGCCGAAACCGATACCGCCGTTGCCGCCGGTGACCAAAGCCACCTTGCCGGTGAGATCGAATGGTTTGTAAGCCAAGGCGCTTCCCTCATTTTCAAACAATTGTTGGGGCGCAGGGGAGCGTGCTTACGCCCCGGCCGTCAACCCGCTGAGATTGACTTTCACCGCGCCCGGGCGGCTCGATCTCGTCAGGCGACGACAGAGCGCCGAGGGAGACTGAATGTGCTGAAGCTCTATGATCACCCGCTCTCGCCCTATGCCCAGAAGGTCAAGATCGCGCTGCGCGAGAAGGGCCAGCCGTTCGAGATGCTGACGCCCGGCGGCCTGGGAGCCGGCGGCGCCCAAGGCGAGTTCATCCAGGCCAATCCCCGCGCCGAGGTCCCGGCCCTGGTGGACGGCGAGGTGATGATCTTCGATTCCACCATCATCCTCGAATACCTCGAAGACCGCTGGCCGACCCCGGCCCTGCTGCCCGCCACCCCGGCCGAGCGCGCTCGCGTGCGGATGCTGGAAGAGGCGATGGACACCCACTTCGAGGCCATCAACTGGGGGCTCTCGGAGATCCGCTGGTTCCGCCGGGCCGAGGGCGAGCTCGAGCGGACCCTGCTCGCCCGCGCCGCCAGCCAGACCCGCCGCTGGTTCGGCTGGCTGGAAGGCCAGCTTGAGGGGCGGACCTGGTTCAACGGCGAGACGTTCGGCTGGGGCGACCTGGCGGTGGCCCCCTATCTCAACGGCTCGGTCGGCCACGGCTTCCCGCCGGACAAGGGCTCGAGGCTGGAGGATTGGCTGGCGCGGGCCAATGCCCGGGCCTCGGTCGCAGAAACCTCAGCCGAGGCCGCCGCCTCCGCGAGCGCCTCGGCCATGCCCAACGTCGCCGAACTGGTCCGCCAGGGCCTGTTCAAGCGCGAATACCGCGACCACCGGCTGGAATGGATGATCAAGAGCGGCGGCGCCCAGGTGGTGATCGACGGGTTGGAGCGGGACAACATCCGCTTCAGCCCCGACTTCGGGCCGCGCTGACCAGGCCGATCAGGCCTTGGCCTTCTTCGCCGCTGAAGGGGGCGGCGGCTGCGGGCGCGAGAACACCCATTCGGTGTCGCTCGAGGCGCTCTTCTGGAAGCTGTAGCCGGCGACATCGAAGGCCCGCAGATCCTCGGCCCGCTCTATCCGGTTGTCGATGACGTAGCGCGCCATCAGGCCGCGCGCCTTCTTGGCGTAGAACGAGATGATCTTCGAAGAGCCGTCCTTCTCCTCGAAGAACTTGGTCGTCACCATCGGGATATTCAGCGCCTTCACATCGACGGCGCCGAAATATTCCTGGCTGGCGCAGTTCACCAGCGTCGGGTCCTTGTGACCGCGCGCGGCTTCATTGAGCGCCTTGGCGATCTTGTCGCCCCAGAAGTCGTAGAGACTGCCGCCCCGCTTCGTTTTGATCCGCACGCCCATTTCCAGGCGGTAGGCCTGGATGGCGTCGAGCGGCCTGAGCACGCCATAGAGCCCCGAGAGGATCCGCACCCGGTCCTGGGCGAAGGCCAGCGCCTTCTTGTCCAGTTCCCGCGCCTTCAGCCCCGAATAGACGTCGCCGTTGAAGGCGAAGGCGGCTTGCAGGCCATCCTCCATGGCCGGGTCGAAGGCCTGGAATCTTTCGCGGTTCAGGTCCGCCAGCTTGTCCGACAGGTCCATCATCCGCTTCAAGTCCGAGGCCTTCAGCTTCCGGGTCGTAACCGCCAGCTCGGCGATATCGGCGGCCATTTCAGGCGTGGTCGCGGCGACCGGAATGTCCGGGCGCGTGAAATCCATCGCCTTGGCGGGTGAAATGACGATCAGCATGGGGGACTCAGAAGAGGACGCGCGGGTTCATGATCCGCTTGGGGTCCAGGCTTTGCCGTATCGCCGACAGCGCCGCAACCTCGACCGGCGACTTGTAGCGCCGGGCCTCCTCGGTCTTCATCGAGCCCAGGCCATGCTCGGCCGAGATGGAGCCGCCCATCGAGGCGACGATGTCGTGGACGATCCGCGAGCCGTCTGCCCGCAAAGCCGAGTGAACGGCGTCGTCGCCTCCGTCCGGCCGGATGACGTCGTAGTGGATATTGCCATCGCCCATGTGGCCGAAGGCGGTGACGCGGGCGCCGGGAACCAAGGCCTCCATGCGGGCGGTCGCCTGGTCCAGGAAGTCCGCCACCCGGCTGACCGGCACCGAGACGTCGTGCTTCCAGGTCGCGCCCTCGGGCTTCTGGCCGGGGGACTGGTTCTCGCGGATCGACCAGAAGGCCTTGGCCTGGGCCTTGGTCTGGGCCACCGCGGCGTCGCGGATCAGGCCGTCGTCCAGCGCCTGGCCCAACAGACGCTCCATCGCCGCCTCGGCCGCGCCGGGTTCACCCGAGGCCAGCTCGATCAGCACGTACCAGGGGTGGACCTCGCTTAAAGGGTCGCGCTGACCGGCGATGTTCTTCAGCACAAACTCGATCCCGCGCCGGCCCATCAGTTCGAAGGCCTCGACCGCACCGCCTGCCGCGTCCTTGGCGCGGACCAGCAGTTGGCTCGCGGCCTGGGGCGTATCGACCGCGGCGATGGCGGTGGCGCGCGACACCAGGACCGGGAACAGCTTCAGGCTGGCGGCGGTGACGACGCCCAGCGTGCCCTCGGCGCCGATCAGCAGCTGCTTGAGATCATAGCCGGTGTTGTCCTTGCGCAGTCGCTTCAGCCCATTCCAGATCTCGCCGTTGGGCAACACGGCCTCCAGACCGAGCACCAAGTCGCGGGTGTTTCCATAGCGTAGGACCGCCGTGCCGCCGGCGTTGGTGGAGACTACGCCGCCGATGGTGGCGGTGCCCTCCGAGGCGAGGTCCAGCGGGAACCGGCGGCCCTTCTCCAGCGCCGCCTCATGCACCGCGGCCAGGGTGACGCCGGCCTCGGCGACGATCACGTCGTCGAAGGCGTCGATGTCGCGGATGGCCCGCAGGCGCTCGGTGGAGAGCAGGATTTCGCCGAGCGGGATCTGGCCGCCGACCAGGCCGGTGTTGCCGCCCTGGGGCGTGATCGGCACGCCGGCCTCCGCGCAGATCCCGATGACGGCGGCGACGTCCCGCGGGGTTTTCGGCAGGGCCAGAAAGGGCGTGTTCCCGTGCCAGCGGTCGCGCCACTCGACCAGCTTGGGCGCCAGGCGCTCAGGGTCCTGGCTCCAACCACCCTCGCCCAGCACGGCTTTCAGACGGGAGAGGACATCGGCGGGAACGGAAAAGGTCATGACGCCAATCCTAGCGCCTGGCGCCTAGCCGACAAAGCCCGCCGCGCGCTTGAGCCGGTCGTTGATCGCCTCGCCGAGCCCCTCGTGCGGAATGGGCGCGACGGCGATGGCGGCGGGGTCGGTGCGGTCGGCGTCGCGCAAATAGGCGAACAGCCGCGCGGCCGCCTCGCGCAGGTCGCCCGAGGGACTGAGGTTCCAGCGGTGGTCCCCGGGACCGAAGGCCAGATAAGCCTCGCCCGGTTCCGGCGCCATGGCGTTCAGGCGCACCGGGGCCTTGGGCGAATAGTGGCGGGCCAGGCGGCCGGGCGAACGCTTGGCGTCGGCCTGCGCCTCGGCCAACGGGCCGATCAGGGCCTCGATCTGCACGCGGGTTACCGAGCCGGGGCGCAGCAGGCGCGGCTCGTCCAGCAGGGCGACGACGGTGGATTCCAGACCGACCTCGCAGGGACCGCCGTCGAGGGCCGCGGCGGCGTTGACGCCGGTCTCCTCCACCGCATCGGCGAAGTTGGTCGGGCTCGGCCGTCCTGAACGATTGGCCGAGGGCGCCACCACCGGTCCGCCGAACCGAGCCAGCAGGGCATGGGCCAGCGGATGGGCCGGAACCCGGACCGCGATGGTGTCGAGCCCGGCGCGTGCAAGGTCGCAGACCGAGGTGTTCGGCGTGATCGGCAGGACCAGGGTCAAAGGGCCGGGCCAGAAGTGCGCGGCTAACTTGCGGGCGCGGTCATCGAAGATCGCGATCGCCTCAGCCGCGGCCAGATCGGCCACGTGGCTGATCAGCGGATTGAACCGCGGCCGGCCCTTGGCCTCGAAAATCGCCGCCACCACGGCCGGATCGGACGCATCGCCGGCCAGGCCGTAGACCGTCTCGGTCGGCAGGATCACCAGGCCGCCGGCGCGCAGAGCCGCGTCAGCCGCGGCTAGCGCCGCGTCGCCGTCAGGTTGACGTTCACCTTCACGTCGGCCGGGATCTGATCGGTCTTTGTCCACTCGCCCTGTCCGACGCCAAAGGCTGTGCGGTCGAGGCTGGTTACACCGCTGACGCGCGCCTTGTCGCCTTCGATCTGCAGCCGGAACGGCAGGCGCGCCGGACGGCTGACGCCGCGCAGGGTCAGTTGACCGTGGGCGATGTAGCGGTCGGTTCCGGTCTTCTCGAACTTGCTGGCGGTGAAGGTCGCCTTGGCATGGCTGGCGGTGTCGAACCAATCGCCGCCCTTCAGGGACTCGTCGCGCTGGCTATCGCCGGTGACCGCAGAGGCCAGGTCGATGCTGACGCTCACCTCGGACTTGTCGAGGGCCTCGGGGCTGAACCGGATGTCGGCGGTCCAGCGGTCGAAGCGGCCTTCAATGGCTTGGCCGCCCCAGGTCGTGGTGAAGCCGAGCGTCGAGCCCTTGCCTACGGTCCAGACCGACGCTTCGGCCGGGGCTGGGATGGCCGGCGTCGCCGCGGCGACCTCCACCACGGGCGGCGGCGCCGTCGGCGCCTGGGCGGCGGCGACCTCGACCACCGGCGGGGGCGGCAACGGCTTCGATGCCTGGGCGGCAGGCCGGATGGTCTGAGCGGCGGCGGCCACACCCAGCGCCACGAGCGCGATCGCTATGAGACGCGGATCGAACCAACGTCCTGGCTTGGCGCCAGGCGCCATGTGGGCCAACACCGCTTCGTCGCGGCTGAAAAGCTGGTGCTTCAAAGCGCCGGCGACGTGCAGGGCGATCAGCACATAGGCGCCCCAGGCCAGCACCTCGTGACCCGTATGACCAAAGCTGTTCCAATCGGCTTTCGCCGGCCCGACGAGATAGGCCATCCCGGGGAAGTGCGGCCAGGGGATCGCACCGAACAGCAGGGTCGGGACCTGGATGCGGCTGGTCGACACCATGATCCAGCCGGTGATCGGCAGGCCGATCATGATCACATAGAGGCCGATGTGGGCGACCTTGGCGAGCCAGCGTTCCCAAGTCGCCATGCCCCCCGGCAACGGCGGCGGACGATGCGTCAAGCGCCACGCGAGGCGCGCCAGGCTCAGCAGCAGAATGGAGATGCCGACCGACTTGTGAAGCTGGATAAGGGCGAAGCCCTGCGGGGTCCGACCGTCCATCCGCCAGGCCAGGATCACCTGGAAGATGATCGCCGCTGCGATCAGCCAATGAAGAACGATGGCGACGGTGCTGTAGCGGGTGCGGGTCATCGACTCGGCTGTCTCTCGGTGATCTCAGTCTCGAACACTAGCTCAGGATCATCGCCCGTCTCGCCTCTGGTGAAGCTCCCGTCTGCAGATGGCTCCAGGCCGCCCTCACAGAAAGGCGTCGCCGGCCTCACGAAGCCGTGAAGTGTTGGAGCTCTACCCCGCCTTGCCCTAAAGAACCGCAATATTCTCCGGAGCCCCTCGATGACCTTCCGCGCACCGCTTCGCGACCTTGCCCTCGCTCTTAAGACCGCTGGCCATCCGGCGCTTGTGGCGCATGGGTTCCCCGAGTTGGACGAAGATACGGTCACCGCGGTGCTGGAAGCGGCCGGCGCCTTCACTGAGGAAGAGCTAGCCCCGCTGAACCGCAAGGGCGACCAGGTCGGCGCGCGGTACGAAAACGGCGCGGTGGTGTCCGCCCCTGGCTTCGCCGCCGCCTATCAGGCCTTTGTGGCTGGCGGGTGGAACTCGCTCTCGGCCGCTCCGGAGCATGGCGGCCAAGGCCTCACCAAGGCGATGGAGCTGGCGGTCTTCGAGATGATCCAGGCCGCCAACATGGCCTTCGGCCTCTGCCCGATGCTGACCCAAGCCGCCATCGAGGCGCTGGCCCTGCACGGCAGCGAGCGTCAGAAGCGGCTGGTCCTGCCCAAGCTGGTGTCCGGCGAATGGACCGGCACCATGAACCTCACCGAGCCGCAGGCCGGTTCGGACCTGGCGGCCGTCACCACCCGCGCCGAACCGGACGGTCAGGGCGGCTACCGCCTGACCGGTCAAAAGATCTTCATCACCTGGGGCGACCACGACGCGGCGGAGAACATCTGCCACCTGGTCCTGGCCCGCCTGCCGGACTCGCCGCCTGGCGTGAAGGGCATCTCGCTGTTCCTGGCGACCAAGCGGCTGGTGGACGACGAGGGCGCCCTCGGCGCGGCCAACACGCTGCGCGCCGGCTCCATCGAGCACAAGCTGGGCATCCACGGCTCGCCCACCTGCGTCATGCTGTTTGAAGGCGCCCAGGCCGAACTGGTAGGCGAGGTGAACAACGGCATCGCCCATATGTTCGTGATGATGAACGCCGCCCGCCTGCAGGTCGGCGTCCAGGGCGTGGCCATCGCCGAGCGCGCCTTCCAACAGGCCCTGGCCTTCAGCCAGGAACGCAAGCAGGGCCGCGCCGTCTGGTCGGCGGAATACCCCGCCCCGCTCTATGGCCACCCCGACGTGCGCCGCACCCTGCTGTTGATGAAGGCCAAGATCGAGGCCGCCCGCGCCATCTGCCTGACCACCGGCGTGCTGGCCGATCTGGCGAACCTGGCGCCCACCGAATCCGAGCGCACTACGGCGCGCCAACGCCAGGAACTGCTCACCCCGATCGCCAAGGCCTGGTCCACCGACATCGGGGTCGAGGTCGCATCTGCCGGCGTCCAGGTCCATGGCGGCATGGGCTTCATCGAGGAGACCGGCGCGGCCCAGCACTATCGTGACGCCCGCATCGCCCCGATCTACGAAGGCACCAACGGCATCCAGGCCATCGATCTGGTGGGCCGCAAGGTCCCGATGGAAGGCGGCGGGGTCATGGACGCGCTCTGCGCCGAAATGCACGCGACCGTGGCTGAGCTGAAGGTTTCCAGCGCGCTGGAGAGCGTCGGCCTGCGGCTGGAGGCCGGCGTCGCCGCTCTCGAGCGCGCGACCGACTGGGTGCTGAACAACAAGGGCCCCAACGCCCTGGCCGGCGCCACCGCCTATCTGAAGCTGGCCGGCGACGTCATCGGCGGTTGGATGCTGGCGCGCCAAGCCTTCGCCACCGCCCAGGACGCCGACGACTGGTCGCAGAGCAAATCGGCCCTGGCCCGCATCTACGCCAGCCAGATCCTGGCCCAGGCTCCTGGCCTCGCCGACGGTGTGGTCGAGGGGGCGGGAGACCTGGAAGCCGTCGGGGCCGCGGCGTTGGGGGCCTAAACAGGTCTTCAGAGATGCGCCCTTTTTCCTCCCCCATCTTGATGGGGGAGGGGAGGAATGGCGCAGGAGACGATCTGCGCTTACCGCAACACCCGCTCGTCGAACGTGACGCGGTAGAACCGCGTCTCCACGCCCTCAATCCCGAAGTCGTTGTCGTTCACCAGGATCAGCTCGCGATCCGATATCAGCGCCACGCCCTCGAGGTCCGCAGCGATCTCAGGGGTGTCGTCGGTCGACAGCAACAAGACCTTGGTCAGGAGGGGTACGCCCGCCTCGGCCATGTCTTCAGGCCGCAGTTCTTCCAGGGTTGGACGCGCCTCGGCGTCCAGATGATGCGGCGGCGCCCCAGGTCCCTCCAGATCGACGAGATAGAGCTTCGAGGTCTGCGATATCCGCTCCAGCACCAGCAGCCGATCAGGTCCGACGCAGACCGCTTCACTGATTTTCAGGTCTCGCGGCTGAACCTCGCCTGCCGCTCGGTCGCGGGCGAAACTGGAGGGCGTATCGAACGGGTAGACGTACTGAGCCGCCACCGCGCCGCTCGCCGCATCGATCTTCCAAATCCGCGCATGGCGCGAACAAGCCCGATCATCGCCGTGGTCCAGAGGACTTTGGAACGCGACATAGAGCCAGGTTTCGTCGGCCGAAATGGCCAGAGCCTCAAAGCCCCGATTTAGCCGCCTGCGAGCGCCGATCGCCGGCAGGATCGCGCTCAATGGCGGATCGCAATCGCCGGTGACGCCTTCCGGAACCCAGCGCGCCGTCACCACGCCCTGCGGATCGATGCGCATCAACGACGGACCATATTCGTCCGCCACCCAGAACCCGCCGTCGGCCAAGGCGACCACGCCCTCGGTGTCAGCGCCGCCGTCCGGCGCCAGCAGGTTTCCATCGAGGTCATAGGCCGGCTCCATAGCCGCCTCGCCGCCCCCTGGCAGCGGCAGGCCCGAGAGCGTCCGGCCGCTCGGCGCGCGGAGCGGCAAGGCCCGCACGAACTGCAGCTCATCGCCGACCAGGCTGAGCTCGGTGATCGTGGGACCGATGTCGGGCCTGGGCATCAACTTGGCGCCCTCGACACCGGCAAGGCCCTGGAGGTGATCCAGGCCGTAATCCTCGACCGCCTGGTTGATTTTGAGGTTCGGACCGCGATCGCCCAGCGCCCATAGCCGCCCCGGTTGATCGCCAGGGCGACGGGTTAGGCCAGAGCCCAGTCCCAGCGTCACCCGCAGCACGCCGCGCGGCATGGCGATCTCGTCCAGCACCCGATCGCGCCAGGCCAGTTGTTTGATCGTAAATCCGTTGACGCTCATGCCGCCATAGGGCCCGCCAGTCGGACGACGCGTCGCCGCGCCGTCCGGAAGTTGGCGTCCTAGAGTTGGGCCAGCATGTAGTCGGCGGCCGAGACCTTGAATTCGCCAGGAGCCTCGACGTTCAGCTCCTTCACGACGCCGTCGTCGACGATCATCGAATAGCGCTGCGAACGCTGGCCCATCCCGAACTTCGAGCCGTCCATCTCCAGGCCGATGGCCTTTGTGAAGTCGCCGTTGCCGTCACCCAGCATCAAGATGTCGTCGCCCACCGACTGGCTTTCGCCCCAGGCCTTCATCACGAAGGCGTCGTTGACCGAGACGCAGGCGATGGCGTCGACGCCCTTGGCCTTGAAGTCGGCGACATGCTCCTTGAAGCCCGGCAGGTGCTTGGCCGAGCAGGTCGGGGTGAAGGCGCCGGGCACCGCGAACAGCGCCACTTTCTTGCCGGCGAAGATGTCGTCCGTGGACATCGGGCGAGGACCTTCAGGCGTCCCGGCCGAGAAGGTGGCGGCGGGCAGTTTGTCACCGACTTTGATCGTCATTGGTCTCTCTCCCTGATGAAGTTGGCCATCAGATAACCCGCTCCGCCGCAGCTTCAACGCTCTTGTGTGCGTTCAAGTCTTGAAAGCGCCGCGATACCGCTCAATTTTGACCGGATGGAAGACGGCGTTTTTCTCTCCGGCCAGATGCTGATCGCCATGCCTGGCATCGGCGACCCACGTTTCGAGCGCGCTCTGGTGCTGATCTGCGCCCACGATGAAAGCCACGCCATGGGCATCGCCGTGAACCGGCCGGTCGAGGGGCTGACGGTTCCCGACTTGCTGGGTCGGCTGGATGTGAAATCCACGATCGAGGTGCCGCCCGACCTCGTCCTGCTGGGCGGTCCGGTGGATCGCGAACGCGGCTTCGTCCTGCACACCGACGACTACAGTTCGGGCGACAACAGCCTGCCGATCCGTGAAGGGGTTTCGCTGACCGCCACCCGCGAGGTGCTGGAAGCCATGGCCGGCCAGAACCGGCCGCCTCGGCGGTCGCTCTTGGCCCTGGGCTATGCCGGCTGGGGCGCCGGGCAACTCGAGCGCGAGATCCGCGAGAACGTCTGGCTCACGTGCGACGCCGATGAGACCCTGATCTTCGGCGCCGATCACGAACTGAAGTGGACCAAGGCCCTGGCTAAGATCGGCGTCGATGCGCGGTTGCTGTCAGCGACGGCGGGCCGAGCGTAACCTTCACCCTCGCGGGCGATGCGCCCTACCCCCGCGCCTTCACCGGCGCGGCGCCGTCCACATAGCTTTCGTTGAGGTAGACCTCGGCCTCCTGCGGCGACAGAGCCGGAGCGTAGCCGAAGCCTTGGCCGTAGTCGCAGCCGAGCGAAAGCAGGTGGCGGGCCATCTGCGCGTTCTCGACGCCCTCGGCCACGACTTCCAGATCGAGATCCTGGCCGAGTTTCACGACCGAGGAGACGATCTTCACCGAACCTTCGTTGGTGGCCATGGTCCGCACGAAATAGCGGTCGATCTTCAGAGTGTCGAACGGCAGACGCGTCAGGTAGCTGAGCGACGAGAAGCCGGTGCCGAAGTCGTCCAGAGCGAGCGCCGCGCCTGCTTCCCGCAGCTTGCCCAGCACGATAGCGGCGCGATCGGGATCGCGCATGACGTCGCCCTCGGTGACCTCGAGCTTCAGCGCCCCAGGCGGCAAGCCGGTCTCGCGGCGGATCGCGGTGACGTCGGAAACCAGGTCCGGCCGGTCGATTTCTCCGGTCGAGAGGTTCACGGCCACGGTCAGCTCGCCGGCCGCGTGGTGGTCACGCCGCCACTTGGCCAATTGGTGACCGGCCTGGCGCATCATCATCGCGCCAAGCTCGCTCATCAGCCCCATCTCTTCGCAGAGCGGCAGGAACTGGTCGGGTGTCAGGAGGCCGCGGCGCGGATGGCGCCAGCGGGCCAGTGCCTCGAAGCCCGACAAGGCGCCGGTCGAGAGACGTACAATGGGTTGGTAGAAGGGCACGATCTCGTTGCGCCCCATGGCGCCGCGCAGATCGCTCTCCAGGGCCAGCCGCGACAGCCCGTCGCTTTCGAGGCTTCGACCATAGGCGGCGGCCCCGCCGCGCCCGTTGCCCTTGGCCGCCTCGACCGCCAGTTCGGCACGGCGCAGCAGTTCGGTAGCCTCGGGGGAGTCCTCCCCGCCTAGAGCCTCGACGGCGCCGATCGAGAGGGTCGGATGAATGTCGAAGCCGGCGACCCGCAGCGGCTGTTCCAGCGCCTGGCGCAGGGTCTCGGCGGCCGTGGGGCGCGAGGCCGGGGTCAGGACGGCGAACTCATCCTCGCCCACCCGCGCCAGCAGCGCGTTCGGAGGGAAGGCGGCGGCCAGGCGCGAGCCGAGCGCGGCCAGCACCAAGTCGGCGCGCTCGTGGCCCAGCGCCTCGTTCAGACGGCGCAGGCGGTCGAGGTCGGCGACCACCAGCTCATGTTGGCCAGGGCTCTGCAGGCGCTCACGCGCCCGGGCGACAAATGTCTTGCGGTCCAGCAGCCCAGTCAGGCTGTCGAGGTCCGAGGAAGCAAACCTGACTTCGGGGGCGATCACGCCGGCGGCGCGCAGGCCGCCCTCCTCCAGCCAGACACCGCGCCAGATGCAGACCTGGCCGCCGCGCATGCGCACACGCACGGCGATGGGCGAGCCTGGTTCCTGGACGCGGAGGATGTCTTCGGCCAGCGCCCGATCCGGCGGCAGGGCCAGGGCGCGCAGCGCCGCAGACGAACATTCCGGAGCCAGCGGCCCCAAGCCAAGCGCGCGCGATGCGCCAGTCAAACGCAGACGATCCTTCTCGGGCTCCCAGAGCCAGAGAACTACGTCAGCCGCACCCAACGCTTCTAGCGTCGTCGTGGCGTCCCAGCTCCAACGATCGTTCGGCATCGCCTCTAGACGCTATAGGGCTACGCGCCGTTGCACGGTCCGGCATTTTGCCTTGCGCACTAAACAGACACTCCGTCGTCCGGCTCCTCGTGCGCCCTCAAGGGCGAGACAAGACCGAACAACACATGATCTCGCCAAACGCCGTTAATTTTCAGATAAGCCTCAGCGAGCCCCTCTTCCCGAAACCCGGCGCGGTTGAGCAATCGGCGTGATGCGTCGTTCTGCGGGAGACAGGCCGCCTCCAGCCTATGCAGGGCCAAGGTGCGGAAGGCGAAGACCGTGAGCGCTCGCACTGCGGCGAGCGTTTGCCCTTGCCTGGCAAAGGGTTGGCCGCACCAATAACCCACCGAACCCATCTGGGCGACGCCGCGCCGGACGTTGGAAAGGGTGATGCCGCCGGTCAGGGCTTCGTCGCGCGTTCGGTAGACAAAGAACGGAAAAGCGGTCCCCGCCTCGCGGTCGCGCGCATAGGCGGTCAGTCTGCGGCGGAACGCCGCACGGCTCAGATCGTCGGCCGGCCAGGTCGGTTCCCAGGGTTGCAGGAAGTCCCGCGACTGGGCCCGCAACTCCCGCCATTCGGCGAAATCGGTGGCGCGCGGAGGCCGAAGGCGCACCCCGTCGCCCTCGATCCGCAGCCCACTCTCCGGGGCGATCCAATCCAACAAGGCCATGGTGCAGGGTCGCGGGATTGGGGGGCCGGCGTCAAGAGCCGGCTAGGGTCAGGCGAACAGAGCGTTCTGGAAGGCGTCGGCGGCCTTCAGAGCACCCTTGGGGCCGAGCACGCTGACGGCGGCGCGGCGCGGCGCCAGGATCTGCTGGCCAAGCGCGATGATGTCCTGCGCGCTCACCGCATCGATCTGCTGAGCGAGCTCGGCGGTCGGCAGGGTGGCGCCGAACAGCAGCACCTGGGCCGCAGCCTGTTCGGACCGCGAGAGCGGCTGCTCACGGGCCATAAACATCGAAGCTTTCAGCTGGGCCTTGGCGCGGGAGAGCTCGGCCGGCTCGATGCGGGTCGCCATGCCCTGGACCTCGCCGGCGGCGACGCGGGCCAATTCGGCGGCGTCCTTGGCGGCGCAGCCGGCGAAGATCCCCAGTACGCCGGTGTCGGCATAGGTTTCCGAATAGGCGTCGACCGCATAGGCCAGGCCGCGCTTCTCGCGAGCTTCCTGAAACAGGCGAGAAGCCATGCCGCCGCCGAGGATTTCGGCGTAGAGGCGCAGGGCGAAATAGGCCTCGTCACGGACGCCGACGGCCGGCAGCAGGAAGACCAGATTGGCCTGTTCCAGCGACTTCGACGTCGTGCGGATTCCACCAGCGAAGGTTGCGGGGGCCGGAAGCGCCGCGCCCTCCCCGACCGCGCCGCCGAAGTCGCGCTCGGCCAAGGCCAGCAGTTCGGCCTCGTTCACCGCGCCGGAGGCGGCGATCACCAGGCTGTCGGGCGCGTAAAGCGCCGCGCGCCAGGCCGACAGGGTTTCGGCGCCAGCGCGCGCAATGGACTCGTCAGTGCCCAGGATCGGCCGGCCCAGCGGTTGGCCGCCGAAGGCCGCCTCCTGGGCCATTTCGAAGACGTGGTCGTCGGGCGTGTCGGCGGCTTCTGCGATCTCCTGGCCGACCACCTGGATCTCGCGGACGAGATCGCCGGCGTCCATGGTTGGGCGCAAGACCAGATCAGCCAGCACTGAGGAGCCAAGGTCCAGGCCCCCCTTCAGGGCGCGGATCTGGAAGCTGGTGCGCTCATAGCCGGTGGCCGCGTTGATCTGGCCGCCTTCGGCCTCGATCACCTCGACGATGTCGCGGGCCGAGCGCTCGCCCGCCCCTTTGAAGACCATGTGCTCCAACAGGTGCGACCAGCCGGAGCGGGCCTCGTCCTCGGAGCGGGCGCCCCGGCCGGCGACAACCGACAAGGCCAGGGTTTCAAGTCCATCAATGGGGTCGCAAACGACGCGAACCCCATTCTTCAGCGTGTGGACGGTGGGCAGTGGGTCAGCCTTCGGCAAAGGCCATGACGTAGGCCTTGATGGTGTCGGCGTCGGCGGGCAGCCGATCGAACCGCTCGTCCTTGCCGGCCAGATGGGATGCGGTGCGCGGCATGATCGGCGTCTCGCCGGTGGCCGCGGCGACCGTGTCGGGGAATTTCGCCGGGTGGGCGGTCGACAGCACCACGATCGGCGCGTCGGTGACGCCCCGGGCGCGCTGCATGCCAGCCACGGCGACGGCGGTGTGCGGGTCGATCAGCTCGCCGGTCTCACGCAGGGTGGCGACGATCGTGCGGGCGGTCTCGCCCTCATTGACCGAAACGCCGGTGAAGGTCTCGCGCATGGCCGCCAGCGCCTGGGGCGGGATGTCCATGCCGCCGGTCTCGGCGAAGGCGGCGAAGGCGCGGGCGGTCTCGACACCGTCGCGGCGCACGCACTCGAAATAGAGCCGTTCAAAGTTCGAGGCCGACTGGATGTCCATCGCCGGCGACTGGGTGGGGGCGGTCACGCCACGGACATAGCGGCCGTCCTCGAAGGCGCGGGCCAGGATGTCGTTGGAGTTGGTGGCGATGATGATCCTGGCGATCGGCAGGCCCATACGCTTGGCCACGAAGCCGGCGAAGCCGTCCCCGAAGTTGCCGGACGGCACTGCGAAGGCGACCTCACGATGCGGCGCGCCCAGCGCCACGGCGCTGGTGAAGTAGTAGACGCTCTGGGCGACGATGCGGGCGAAGTTGATCGAGTTGACCGCCGACAGGCCCACAGCCTGCTTCAGCGCCGCGTCCTGCAGCGAGGTCTTCAAGATCGCCTGGCAGTCGTCGAAGTCACCGGCCACGGCCACGCAGCGGACATTGTCCTCGTCCGCGGTGGTCATGAAGCGACGCTGGACCTCAGAGATCCGGCCATCGGGGAACATCACGACGATCTTGGTGTTGGCCTGGCCCCGGAAAGCTTCGACCGCCGCGCCGCCGGTGTCGCCCGACGTGGCGCACAGGATCGTCTGGGTGCGGTTCTGCTGGCCAAGGACATGGTCGGACAACCGCGCCAGCAACTGCATCGCCACGTCCTTGAAGGCGAGGCTGGGGCCATGGAACAGCTCGGCCATGAAGCCGCCGGCCGAGAGCTGGCGAACGGGCACGACGGCGGCGTGGGTGAAGGTCGCATAGGCCTCGGCGCACATCTCCGCCAGGGTCTCGCGCGCGATCTCGTCGCCGACGAAGCGCGACAGCACTTCGGTCGCAACGTGATGATAGGGCTTGCCCGCAAAGGCCGCGATCTCGTCACGGCTGAAGGTCGGCCACTCCTGCGGCACATAAAGACCGCCGTCCGGCGCGAGGCCGGCGAGAACCGCATCAATGAAGCCGACGGAGGGCGATTCCCCCCGCGTGGAGACATACCGCATCACGTCTTCCGTCTACGCCAAAGCATGGCGACATAGACGCCGACCAAGGCCGCAGCAAGACCGAACCAGGTCAGGGCGTACTCGAGGTGGCGATTGGTGATTTGAGCCGGCAGGGGCGCTGGATCCAGCGCCTTCCACTCGGGGTTCGAAGAGGTTTCCGCCATGAGGACCAGCGGAGCCGGGGCGTCGGCGTTGAGCGCCTTGGCCATGGCAGGCACATCGCGCACGTACCAGCGATTGCCGGCGACGTCGTTCGGGGGGCTGACGAAATTGCCCTTCTCGGGCACGCGCAGCACGCCGGTCACCGCGATCGGCGCCCGATCGGACACATTGACCTTCGGCCGCGCAGAGATGGTTTCATCGACAAAGCCGCGATCGACCAGGATCGTGCGGTAGCGGCCGTCGGTCGTCTGGCAGGCAGAGATCAGCCGGGCGCCGGGCTGACCATCGCGAACCGAATAGAGCTGGAGATAGGGCGCGCTGGCCAGGCCTGGGCACTCGATGCTGATCCGCGCGAAATCGAGATCGGCGCCGGCGGCCATCCGCTCCAGCGCCGCGGAGGCTGACTGTGCTGGGGCGGCCTGAAGCGCTTCGACGCGCGCCAGCAGGCTCTCTTTCCAGGCCAGTCGCTGGAGCTGCCAGACGCCGAGGCCGATCAGGATGGAGAGCGAGATCGCGACCGCGATCGTCAGGCCCACCGGGAAGCGGCGAGCTTGATCAGTCATGGCGGGCTTCTGAGGCGTTGTTCGAGAACTGGGCCGCCAGCATCGCGCCCTTTAGCGGGCGGAGCAGACCCAGGCAGACGCCCAGGGTCAGCGGCAGGAAGATAACGATATGCACCCAGACCGGGGGCGAGAACTTCAGCTCGGTGAAGAGCATCAGGAAGGCGCAGAAGAAACCCGCGATCAGGATCACGAAGACCGCGGGACCATCTCCAGAGTCGGCCTTGGCCAAGTCATACCCGCAAGATCCGCATCGGGGCGCGACCTTGAGGAAGCCTTCGAAGAGTCGCCCCTCTCCGCAGTTCGGGCAGCGGCCGCGAAGGCCCGCCAAAAGCGGATTGGGGCTACTCATGTCTCAGGGCCTTAGTGGCCAGCTCCGCCGAACACCACGTAGATGAAGGCGAACAGGAAGAGCCAGACAACGTCGACGAAGTGCCAGTACCAGGCGGCCGCTTCGAAGCCGAAGTGCTTTTGCGGGGTGAAACCGCCGCGCAGCAAACGGATCAGGCAGACGGCCAGGAAGATGGTGCCGATCAGCACGTGGAAGCCGTGGAACCCGGTCGCCATGAAGAAGGACGAACCGTACAGGCCGGAGTTGGCCTGATCCTCGGCGCCGAAGAAGTAATTGTGCGTCAGGATGTGGTGGTACTCGTAGGCCTGGATCATCGTGAAGACGGCGCCAAGCGCGATGGTCAGGATCAGGGCGATCTTGGTGCCCTTGCGGTCACCTTCCTGGATCGCATGGTGCGCCCAGGTCACCGTCGTACCCGACAGCAGCAGGATGAGGGTGTTCAGCAGCGGCAGGTTCCAAGCCGGAACCGTCTCGATGCCTTGCGGCGGCCAGGTCGCCCAGGCGGTGCGAACTTCCTCAATGGACGACAGCGTCCGGTGCTCGTGGAAGAGCGCCATTTCGAAGAAGATCCAGAACCACGCCACGAAGAACATCACTTCGGACACGATGAACATGATCATGCCGTAGCGCAGGCCGATCGAGACGACGGGCGTATGGTCGCCGGCCTTCGATTCCTTGATCACCTCCGACCACCAGCCGAAGAACGTATAAAGGATGCCGGCGAACCCGGCGGCGAACAGCCACCACGTGCCTTCCGGCAGGCCGAACAGGCCCTTCATCCAGACGACCCCGCCCAACGCCATGATGACGGCGGACGCGGAACCCACGAGCGGCCAAGGGCTCGGAGGCAGCAAGTGGTAGTCGTGTTTGACTTCGCCGTGGGCCATTTCGGTCCTAACCCCTCTCAGATCTCACTGACGCCAACTCCTCTCTCGAGTTGGCGAAAGACAATTCGCGTGACGCTATAGCCCCGCCTTGGCGGTTACGCCAAGGGCGGAAGAATGGATTGTCGCCCCGGCGTCGGCGCGCTTTTCACCGCGCTGGGCCTCAACTGACGGAAAGAACGTGTAGGAGAGCGTGACCTCCCCCTTGCCCTTGGTCTCAAAGTCCTCGGCGAACTTGGGATCGACGAAGTAAACCACAGGAAATTCAATAGTTTCTCCGGCCGCGATCGTCTGGTCGGAGAAGCAGAAGCACTCGAGCTTCTGGAAATAGGCGCCGGCCGCTTCCGGCACGACATTGTAGATGGCGCGGCCGGTTATCGGACGATCACCGTTATTCGTGACCTTGAAGAAGGCCAGGCCGGTCTCGCCGATTCGAATATCCTGCGAGGTCTGCTCGGCCGTGAACTTCCAGGGAAGCTCGCGGACGTTGGCGTCGAAGCGGATGGTGAGCTTACGGTCCAGCACCTTATCGGGCGCGACTTCGGCCTTGCGGACCGTGCCATCGAAGCCCGTGATCTGGCAGAAGGCCTTGTAGAGCGGAACCGACGCGTAGGCCGCGCCGATCATGGCGACAAACCCGACCGCGCAGATCATGCCGACCTTGGCGTTGCGCTTCGCCTGGGGCGAGGGCTCCGGCTTAGAGCGGTCGTAGGCCAACATTGCCTCCCATACGCACGACAGTCACCACGAACACCAGGACGACGAACAGCACCAGGCCGAGCGCCAGGGCGATATTACGCCCACGGCGCGCGCGCGCCTCGATGGTTGGATCGGGCTTGGGCTCGCTCACTTACAGCACTCCGACGCCCGGCAGGCCGAGCGCGTGCTCAGCCAGCAGGGTCGCAAACAGCAGGGTCAGGTAGAGGATCGAGAAGGCGAACAGGTTGCGGGCGTCCTTGGAGCCGCCTTTGACGTCATAGAGGCCATCGTCATTGCGCTCGCCGGCGGCTTCACCAGCCCGGCTCTTAAAGACCCGCCAGGCCAGGACCAGGAACACCAGACCGCCAAGGCCGGCGACCGCCAGATAAGTCAGGCCGCCGAGGCCGGTGAACACCGGCACGATGCAGAGCGGCACGAACAGCAGGCTATAGATGAGGATCTGCTTGCGGGTGGAGGCCGCGCCCGCCGTCACCGGCATCATCGGCACCCCGGCCTTCTCGTAGTCTTCGCTCGTATAGAGCGACAGCGCCCAGAAGTGCGGCGGCGTCCACATGAAGATGATCGCGCACAGAAGCCAGGCGTTGAGCGGCGCGGTTCCGGTCGCAGCGGCCCAGCCGATCACCGGCGGCAAGGCGCCGGCCAGGCCGCCGATGACGATGTTCTGAGGCGTCGAGCGCTTCAGCCACATCGTGTAGACGACCGCGTAGAAGAAGATGGTGAAGGCCAGCAGCCCGGCCGCCATCCAGTTCGTGGTCATGCCAAGCAGCATCACCGAGAACATGGACAGCACCCCGCCCATGGCGAGCGCGTCAGAGCCCTGGACCTTGCCCGACGGCACCGGACGCGCGCGCGTGCGGCGCATCTTGGCGTCGATATCGGCGTCGTACCACATGTTGAAGGCGGCCGAAGCGCCGGCGCCCACGGCGATGCAGAAGATGGCGATCGCCCCGAGGATCGGGTTCACCGAGGAGTCGGCGCAGACCATTCCGGTGATCGCGGTGAAGATCACCAGCGACATCACGCGAGGCTTCAACAGCTGGACATAGTCCTGCCACCGCGGCGGTGCGCTCGTACGTGGAAGGGCTGGCGACATGGCCATCACAATACTCTCAAAACGACCAAAGGGCGCGCGCTGGATTGTCCCAGCCCGCGCCCCTGAAGTCCTTGGCGAGCTGGACCTAGTGGAGGTCCGGCTTCACCACCGGCAGTTCATTGAACTGGTGGAACGGCGGCGGCGAGGACAGGGTCCACTCCAGCGTCGTGGCGCCTTCACCCCAAGGATTGGCTTCACCCTTGCGGCGCAGGATCGCAGCTTCAACCAGCACGACCAGGAAGACCAGGACGCCGACCATCGTCACGACGTACCCCATCGAGGACACGTGGTTCCAGAGGGTGAACGCCTCGGGATAGTCGATGTAGCGACGCGGCATGCCTTGCAGGCCGAGGAAGTGCTGCGGGAAGAAGATCAGGTTCACGCCGACGAACATGATCCAGAAGTGCAGCTGGCCGAGCCATTCGCGGTACTTCACGCCGAAGATCTTCTCGAACCAGTAGTAGAAGCCCGCGAAGATCGCGAACACGGCCCCGAGGCTCAGCACGTAGTGGAAGTGGGCCACGACGTAATAGGTGTCGTGCAGGCTGTAGTCGATGCCGGCGTTGGCCAGGACGACGCCGGTGACGCCGCCGACCGTGAACAGGAAGATGAAGCCCATCGCCCAGAGCATAGGCGTCTTGAAGTCGATCGAACCGCCCCACATCGTGGCGATCCAGGAGAAGATCTTCACGCCGGTGGGCACCGCGATGACCATGGTGGCCGCCACGAAGTAGGCGCGCAGATTGATGCTCATGCCGACCGTGTACATGTGGTGAGCCCACACGACGAAGCCGATGAAGCCGATGGCCACCATGGCGTAGGCCATGGCGAGGTAGCCGAAGATGGGCTTGCGCGAGAAGGTCGAGACGATGTGGCTGATGATGCCGAAGCCTGGCAGGATCAGGATGTAGACTTCCGGGTGACCGAAGAACCAGAACAGGTGCTGGTACATGACGGGGTCGCCGCCGCCGGCCGCATCGAAGAAGTGAGTGTTAAAGTTACGGTCCGTCAGCAGCATGGTGATCGCGCCGGCCAGGACGGGCAGCGAGAGCAGCAGCAGGAAGGCGGTGATCAGCACCGACCAGGCGAACAGCGGCATGCGGTGCAGGGTCATGCCCGGCGCGCGCATGTTGAAGATCGTGGTGATGAAGTTGATCGCACCCAGGATGGACGAGGCGCCGGCGAGGTGGAGCGCGAGAATGGCGCAGTCCATGGCCGGGCCGGCGTGGCCAGCGGTCGAGAGCGGCGGATAAGCCGTCCAACCACCGCCGAAGCCCTTGCCCGGGCCGCCATCGACGAACATCGAGACCAGCAGCAGGATCCAGGCCGCGACCAGCAACCAGAACGACACGTTGTTCATCCGCGGGAAGGCCATGTCCGGCGCGCCGATCATCAGCGGCACGAACCAGTTCCCGAAGCCGCCGATCATGGCGGGCATGACCATGAAGAAGATCATGATCAGGGCGTGGGCCGTCACGACGGCGTTGTAACCGTGCTTGGATTGCTCAACGAGACCCAGCAACTGGATCGAGGAGCCTTCCTTGAAGATTTGAATGCCCGGCTCGGCCAGTTCCCAACGGATAAGACCCGAGAGAGCGCCGCCCACCAGGCCCGCCATGATGGCGAACAGCAGGTAGAGGGTGCCGATGTCCTTGTGGTTCGTGGAGAAGAACCAACGGGCGATGAAACCGGGCTTATGGTCGGCTTCGTCGTGGTGATCGTGAGCTGCGGCTTGTGCCATCGTACTCTGTCCTAAGCTCATTTCGCGGCCGGCGCCGCGGCGGGCGCGGCGGGCGTGGTGGTCGGCGCGGGCGCAGCGGCCGCAGGCGCGGCCGGGGTGCTCGCAGCCGGAGTCGCGGGCGCCGTGGCGGCGGCCGGGGTCGCGGCGTCGGCGGCGGCCGGAGCGGCAGCGGCCGGAGCGGCCGGCGCGTCTGGCGTCATCGAACCGCCCTTCGAAGCCACCCAGGCTTCGAACTCAGGCTGGGTCACAACCTTGATTTCCAACGGCATGAACGCGTGGTCGACGCCGCACAGCTCAGAGCACTGACCATAGAAGGTGCCGGTGCGCTCGGCGCGGAACCAGGTTTCGTTGATCCGGCCAGGAATGGCGTCGATCTTCAGGCCGAACGCCGGAAGGGCGAAGGCGTGAATCACGTCGGCGCCGGTGACCAGCACGCGGACAGTCTTATTGACTGGCACAACGAGCGGCTCGGTGGCGGCCAGGCGATACGGAACGTTGCGCGCCTTGGCTTCGTCTTCCGGCAGCATGTTGGAGACGAACTCGCCGACCTTTTGGTCAGGCAGCTCGTAGCCCCAGTACCACTGGTAGCCGGTGGCCTTAACGGTCAGGTCCGGCTTGGGCATGTCGTGATAGGCGAAGAGCAGTTTGAACGAGACGACCGAGATGGCCATCAGGATCAAGACCGGCACGACGGTCCAGACGACCTCGACGACGGTGTTGTGGCTCCACTTCGCCGGGATCGGGTTCGAACGCTTGTTGTAGCGAACCACGCACCAGATCAGCAGGCCGAGCACGAACACGCAGATGAGCGTGATGATCGGCAGCAGAATAAAATCGTGGAAATCGTGCGCGGCGTGCTTCAGCGGCGACGCAGCCGGCTGAAGACCGATGCCACCTGGCGTCGGTTGCCCCATCAATTGCTCTGCGAACGCCTGGACGCCCCAGAACGCTGACGTCGCGCCCGCAGCGGCTGCCGCCGCCCACGTCCGCATGCCCTGAACCCTAGACTTCATGTCCCCTCGGTCTGCTTGGCCGGCCGCGCCTCGCGAAAGACGATCGCCCCCGCCGACTGGAATCGAGACGAGGCCCCGAAATCGCGAGGCCTTGCCCTTAAGCCGGGGTCCATACGCGCTCTCCCTGGGCTTGCCAAGGCGCTAAGACCCCCTATGGCGCGTTGTCTGCACACCGACCGACGATATGTCAGGCGCCACGCGTCCAAAACGGCCGATCCCGCGTAGTTATCGCGAAACGGAAATTGGGGAATTCGTGAGCCTGCATCGCTCTCCAGATGAGGAAGACGCCATCCGGCGCGACTTCGAGTCGATCGTGAACATGTCGCCCGCAAAGCTTCGTGACTGGCTGGATACCGACGAGAGCAAAAAGGTCGGCTTCACCCGTCGCGGCGAAACCGAATCCGTCGGCCGGCAGTCCGCACGGCGGATCCTGGAGATCATGGCCACACCTGCGGACGACCTGAGCCAGGCCGACTACAGCCATATGAAAAAGGTGATTGGCTATGCCCGTCGCCACCTGGCCCAACGACCTTGGGGCGATGTGACCCGCACCCGCTGGCGATGGTCGCTGATGAACTGGGGCCACGATCCATTGGTGGGTCGTGGCGGCGGAGACAGCGGTTTGGGGTGACGGCGGGGCCTGGACCCCCTATCTCTGATGGCTCGTCTTTCGAAAGCACAAGCCGATGAACGCCCTCTCCCCCACCCCATCGATCCTCGACTCCGCCGGCGTCTCCCCGGAGCGCGCCCGCGAGATTCTCGGCGAGGCGCTGGTCGGGGCCGACGATGGCGAACTTTTCGTGGAAAAGTCCGAGAGCGAGGCCTTCCTGTTCGACGACGGACGATTGAAGTCGGCCTCGTATGATTCGTCAGAGGGCTTTGGACTGCGCGTCGTGGCTGGCGAGACCGCCGGCTACTCCCATTCCAGCGAAGTGTCCGAGGCGGCGATCAAGCGCGCAGCGCAATCCTCGTCCCTCGCCAAGCGCGGCTATTCAGTGGTTTCGGCTGAAGGCCCCCGCGCCACCAACGCCAAGCTCTACGGCGAGGACGATCCGACCGCTTCGCCCGCCTTCTCCGACAAGGTCGCCTTGCTGCAGGAAATCGACGCCTGGGCCCGCGCCCGCGATCCGCGCGTCGTCCAGGTGATGGCGAGCCTGGCCGGCGAGCGCCGCACGGTCGAGATTCTGCGCGCCGACGGCCGGCTGATCCGCGACGTGCGCCCGCTGTGCCGGGTAAACGTCCAGGTGACCGTCGAGAAGGACGGCAAGCGCGAGAACGGGTTCGCCGGAGCCGGCGGCCGCGCTGGCTTCGAAGCCTGGATCACGCCGGAGAAGTGGCAGGAACAGGCCGAGGAAGCGCTGCGCCAGGCCCTGGTCAATCTGGACGCCGTGCCCTGCCCGGCCGGTGAAATGGACGTTGTGCTAGGCCCCGGCTGGAACGGCGTGCTGCTGCACGAGGCCGTGGGCCATGGCCTGGAAGGCGACTTCAACCGCAAAGGCACCTCCGCCTTCTCCGGCCGTATCGGCGAGCGTGTGGCCGCGCCGGGCGTGACCGTGTTCGACGACGGCACGCTGGCGGGCCGTCGCGGCTCCCTGACCATCGATGACGAGGGCACCCCGACCGAACGCACCATCCTGATCGAGGACGGCATTCTCGTCGGCTACATGCACGACCGGATGAGCGCGCGGCTGATGGGGCTGAGCGCCACCGGCAATGGCCGGCGCCAGTCCTACGCCCACATGCCGATGCCGCGGATGACCAACACCGCGATGATGGGCGGTTCGACCCCGCGCGAGGAGATGATCGCCTCGACCAAGCGCGGCCTCTATTGCGCCAACTTCGGCGGCGGCCAGGTGGACATCACCAATGGCAAGTTCGTCTTCCAGTGCACCGAGGCCTACCTGATCGAGGACGGAAAGATCACCACCCCGGTTAAGGGCGCGACCCTGATCGGCGATGGTCCGTCGGCCCTGACCCGCGTCACGATGATCGGCGACGACTTCGACTTCGATCCCGGCGTGGGCGTCTGCGGAAAGTCGGGCCAAAGCGTGCCGGTCGGCGTTGGCCAACCCTCATTGAAACTCACCGGCCTGACGGTTGGCGGGACGAGCATCTAGCTCGCCCCCGCCGGCAGGCTGTCGGTAACATGTCGCCGATTTAACCTACCTTTCCGGGATTTAATTGGCGCGGTTCCCGTAACGCAGGTCACTTGCCTGCGTTCTTGGGGAGCATTGTTACATGATCGTTCAGGCCCTGGCCTCAGCCCTGGCGCTCGCTGCGCCTGACGTCGGTCAGGATACCCAGGCGGTCGTTGCGACCGCTCCCGCCGCGACCACCGGCGTCATCAGCTATCCGCCAGAATTCTTCACCGCATCGCAGCCTTCGACGGCACTCGACATGGTGTCCCGGCTGCCGGGCTTCACGGTCGATGTGGGCGATTCGGTCCGCGGGTTCGAAGGCGCGGCCGGCAATGTGCTGATCGACAGCCAGCGGCCGACGACAAAGACCGACGACCTCGAGGAAATCCTGCGGAGAATTCCCGCGAACCAGGTCGTCCGCATCGACCTGATCCGCGGCGGCGCACCGGGCATCGACATGCAAGGCAAGTCGGTTCTGGCCAATGTGGTCAAGAAGCAAGGCGGCGGCTTTCGCGGCGTGGTCGCCCTGTCCAACAGCATCATCTACGACGGCCGCAACATGACCGGCGTGCGCCTGGAATTGTCGGGCGACAAGGCGGGACGAGCTTGGGAAGCCTCGGCCCGCTACGGCATGGGCGTCGACGATGGGGCCGGCGAGGGTCGGCGGGTCCGCAGCGGCCCGGCCGGCGAACCGCTGATCATCTCGGACGTCGATTCAGAGGGCGACACCAATCAGACGACCCTGACCGGCTCCTACGCGACGCCGCTGCTCGGTGGTCAGGCAAAGGTCAACGCCCGGCTGTTCAACGACAATTTCAAATACGAAGAGATCAACCGCATCACCTTCCCCACGCCAGGCCGCGAGGGGACGATTGAGCATTATGACGAGTTTCAGACCGAGCTCGGCGGCAACTTCACGCGCGGGCTGGGCGCCAAGACGACGATGGAGCTGATCGCCCTGCGCAAGGACGAGACGCAGGACATCACCTCCGACTTCCGCGCCGATGCCGCCAGCGCCCGGTTCTCGCTCAGCCGCGACACCAGCGAAACCATAGGCCGCGCCGTGCTGAAGCATCGGCCGACGGATCAGATCTCGCTTGAGGCTGGGGGCGAGGTCGCGATCAACATCCTCGAGAGCCAGACCGCCTACGCCAAGGACGGGGTGAACGTCCCGTTGCCGGCGGCCAATGTCCGCATCCAGGAGGATCGCGGCGAGGCTTTCGCCAAAGGCGTCTGGCGGCCCAGCTCGAAATGGACGATCGAGGCCGGGCTCCGCTACGAGGCCTCGACGATCGAGTCCAGCGGCGACGTCAGCCTGGAAAAGAGCCTCTACTACGCCAAGCCGCGCCTGGCCCTGACCTGGGCGCCGCAGCCATCGACGCAGGTTCGTTTCCGATTCGAACGGGTGGTGGACCAGCTAGACTTCGACGACTTCGTGGCCGATTCCTCCCTCAACACCGGGGTCATCACGGCTGGGAATCCAGACCTCGTCCCGGAGCAAGCCTGGGTCAGCGAGGCGGCGTTCGAACAGCGATATGCTGGCGCGGCCATCGTGCTGACCCTGCGCCACTCGGCGCTGAGCGACGCCATCGACCGCGCCCCGGTCTTCCTGCCGACCGGCGTCTTCGACGCCCCCAGCAACATCGGCGATGGGACCAAGGACGAGTTGATCCTGTCGCTCAGCGTGCCGCTGGCCAAGCTCGGCCTGGAGGGCGCGACGATAAAAGGCGAATCCACCTGGCGGCGCTCGGAGGTGACCGACCCGACCACCGGCGAGAAACGCGAAATCTCCGGGCTGCGGCCGCTGGAATGGGAGGCCCATTTCACCCACGACCTGCCGGCCCATCGCCTGACCTGGGGCGTCGACGTCTACGGCGCCTGGCGTGAGACCTACTACCGCTTCGACGAGATATCGACCGACAAGCTCAAGGCCTTCGTCGTGCCGTTCGCCGAGTGGAAGCCCAGGTCGGACATCGTGATCCGCGCGGAGCTGCAGAACGCCACCAACCGCGGCTTCCGCCATACCCGAACTGTCTATGACGGCCCGCGCAACACCAGCCAGATCGCCTTCGTGGACGATCGCGATATCCAATTTGGCCGCATGTATTGGGTGCGGATTCGCAAATCCTTCGGCGGCTAAGCAGAACGCCACCCAAGAAAAGGGGCCGAAGCAGCGATGCTCCGGCCCTTGTCGTTTCCAGGCTTGGAGGAGCCTAGCTTTCCCGGTCGGCGCGCATGGCCGCGGAGCTGACCGCCTGGCGTTCGCCGTCCAGGACCGGAGCGATCGGCTCAGGCTGGGCGTGACCGGCGGGCGTATTTGCGCCGTGCGACCAATGCTTGATGAAGAAGCTGAGCGCGATGAACGCCACGCCGACCCCAAGGCCGGCCCAGCCGAGCATCTTGAACACCTCAAGCGATGAGGCGAGCGCGGCTTCCGGATCGAGCACCTGGCCGCCCACCGTCTCGGCGCCGGCGAGGCCGGCGATCCAGCCGCCCACCAACTGAGCGATCGAGGAGGCGAGGAACCACACGGCCATCATGAAGGAGGCGATCGAGGCCACCGACAGCTTGGTGATCTCCGAGAGGCCCACTGGCGACAGGAAGAGCTCGCCCGTGGTGTGCAGCAGGTAGAGCATGCCGAGCAGCATCAGCGGCAGGCGGTAGGAGCCATCGGCCATGCCGGCGCCCCAGACCACCACCATGAAGCCGAGCCCGACCTGAATCAGGCCAAAGCCGAACTTCATCGTCGGGTTGGGGTCGCGGCCGCGGGCGGCCAGCCACGCCCACATCGCCGCGAAGATCGGAGCGAAGATGAGAATGAAGGCCGCGTTGAACGACTGGGTCTGAGCCGCGCCCATGGTGGCGTCGATCCAGAAGCCCTTCGGCTCGATGCCGGCGGCGGCAAGTTGCTCGGCCGATCCCATCGGGATGCCCAGGAAGCTGGTGGCCTGATGGGTGATCGACAGGTCGACGTTACGCGCGGCGAACAGGTTCAGCGAGGTGCCGGCCTGTTCGAACAGGGTGAAGAAGATCACTGAGCCGAAGATCAGCACCAGGGCGAGCATCATCCGCTCGCGCTCGATCTTGGTGCACTTGGTCAGGAAGAAGGCGATGTAGGCCAGCGAGGCGACGGTGGCGCTGAGCAGAGCCCAGGCCACGAAGCTGTTGCGTTGGACCAGCACCCATACGCCGCCGACGCCGAGAATGGCCACGATGTAGATCAGCCACTCGCGGTTGATGGGGCCGACGACGGCCTCCTTCAGGCGTTCCGGATTCGGCGGCTCGCCCTTGCCTTGCAGCAGCGGCTTGCCGAGCACGAACACCACCCAGCCGAGCGCCATGCCGACGCCGGCCAGGCCAAAGCCCGCCCACCAGCCGACCGTCTGGCCGAGCAGGCCGCAGAGCACCGAGGCCCAGAAGGCCCCGAGGTTGATGCCATAGTAGTAGAGGGTGAAGCCGGAATCCCGCCGCGGGTCGCCCTGCGGATAGAGCTGGCCGACGATGGTGGAGATGTTCGGCTTCAGGAAGCCGACCCCCATGATGATGAGCGAAACCGCCAGATAGAAGGCGTTCACGCCCAGCGGATCGCTCTTCTTCTCCATCTTGTAGCTGCCCTCGGGCAGGACGGACGGCAGCGGCGCGTTGGCCGGCAGGTTCTTGATCTCGAGCCCGCCGCCTTCGGCCGGACCGAACGCGTGAAGCGTGTCGCCGATCTTGAGCTGCACCGTGCGCGCTTCCATGCGTCCCTCGGCGACAACCTGATAGCTCTGGTTGGCGTAGGTGAGGGTCTGGGTGGCGGGGCTGCCTTCGACGGCCATGGTCATGTGGCCGGCTACGAGCAGCAGCGCGCCGAAGGCCACGGCCTTGCGGGTGCCGAGATAGCGGTCGGCGAGCAGGCCGCCGATCAGCGGCAGCAGATAGACCAGGCTGGTGTAGGAGCCGTACTGAGCGCCGGCGGTGGCGTCATCAAACAGCAGTTGTTGGGTGAGATAGAAGATCAGGATGCCGCGCATCCCGTAGTAGGAAAACCGCTCCCACATCTCGGCGAAAAACAGAATCATCAGCCCGCGCGGGTGCGTTTTCAGCAGCTGCAGCAGGACGGGGATGCCGGTCGCCAGCGTAATGACGATCCCCAAAAGGATAACAATATTCATAAGGGCGGTGTTCCGATTCCTTGGACGGCCGGCGCTCCCTGGGGTCGTTTCACCCCCGCCGGGCATATTTGGCGCGAGAAGATCACGCGGTAAGGCCAAGCACAAGCAAGGCGGCGCCTGTACACTGGCGCTCAGGGAGCCTCAAGCCCATCTTAGGCGTTGGACTGGTCATAGGAGGAGCGTCCAAATGCTGACCCCAGGCCCTGACCACCCCATCACCATCACGCCCGCCACCAGCCGGTGGCGCGCCAAATATGGCGACCACGTCATCGCCGACACCGGCGACGCCCTAATCCTGAAGGAAGCGGACTATCCGGCCGTGGTGTACTTTCCGCGCGCCGATGTCTCGATGGACTTCTTCTCGCGCACGGACCGCACGACCCATTGTCCGTACAAGGGTGACGCGGCCTACTACACCATCCTGATGGACGGCCGTTTCGCGGAAAATGCGGTCTGGACTTACGAGCAGCCCTTCCCCGCCATGGAACAGATCCGCGGCCGACTGGCGTTTTATCCGGACAAGGTTGAGGTCTATCAAGTGGACGGCGCGGCGGTCGATCCGACCCACGTTCACACCGCCATCGACGAGGTTGTCCTGCACACCGACAGCGGTTCCGGCGCCAGCCAGCGCGACCATTGGCCGCCGAACGTCGAGAGCCCGGCGCCGGAAGAGCGCTAGGCCTCGGAACCCCGCAGCCCCGGCCATTCGGACCGGGCGCCGCCAGGGGCGAGGGTCATGCTCGCCCCTTCGGTCGCCCTGACCGGGATGCTCGCGACGTCAAAATCATCCAGGCAGAACACGTTGACCCCGTAGTGATCGGGGGCCGAACGCTTGCGATGGAAGGTGTAGATGCCGCACTGACTGCAGAAGTAGTGCTTCGCCCGCCGGGTGTTCCATTGATAGAGCGAGAGGGCTTCCTCGCCGGCCGTCACCGTCAAGGCGTCCTCGTGCACCTTGGCCATCACCGCGTTTTTCTTGACGCATAGCGAACAGTCGCAAGTCGTCAGTTCATCGATCTGCGCGCTCACTTCGAAGCGCACGACGCCGCAGTGACAGGAACCCGACCAGGTCATGCTGGCCTCTAGTAGGCGAAGTCCTCGAAGACCCGGCGCACATCGCCCTTCCAGGGGCCGTTGTACAGTTCGAGCAGCCGTTCGGCTGGGGTGATCCCGCTGTCGGCGATCTCTTCCAACTCCGTCAGGTAATTGCTCTCGTCGACCATGCCGGCGCTGAGACGGTTGCGGTTCTTCAGACCCTGACGCGCAATGGCGACCATGTCCTTGGCCACGTCCTGCACGCTGCGGCCGTTGACCTGCGCCTTCAGGCCCAGGCGCGCGACGTCGGCGCGAAGCCGTTCGTGATCCTCGACCTTCCAGTCCTTGCAGAGGTCCCAGGCCGCCGCCAGGGCGGCGCTGTCGTAGAAGATGCCGGCCCACAGCGCCGGCAAAGCGCAGAGACGGCTCCAAGGGCCGGAGTCCGCGCCGCGCATTTCCAGATATTGCTTGAGGCGCACTTCAGGGAAGGCGGTCGTCGTGTGATCGGCCCAGTCCTTGATCGACGGGCGGTCGCCCGGCAGGTCGGAGAGCTCTCCAGCCATGAACTTGCGGAACGAGCGGCCCGAGAGATCGACATACTTGCCGTCGCGCTTGGCGAAATACATCGGCACGTCGAGGGCGTAATTGGCGTAGGTCTCAAAGCCGAAACCGTCGGCGAACACAAAGTCCAGCATGCCAGTGCGGTCGGGATCGGTGTCGGTCCACACATTGGCCCGGGCCGAAAGGAAGCCTGACGGCTTGCCCTCGATGAATGGGGAATTGGCGAACAGCGCCGTAGCGATCGGCTGCAGGGCCAGGCTGGTGCGGAATTTCGCCACCATGTCGGCCTCTGACCCGAAGTCCAGATTGGCCTGAACGGTACAGGTTCGGAACATCATGTCGAGGCCGAGATTGCCGACCTTCGGCATGTACTCGCGCATGATCTTGTAGCGGCCCTTGGGCATCACCGGGACTTCGTCCCGCCGCCAGAGCGGGGTGTAGCCAAGGCCGAGGAAGCCGAGACCGAGCTCGTCGGCGACCGTCTTCACCTCTTCGAGGTGAGTGCCGGTTTCCTCGCAAATGTCGTGCATGGTCTCCAGCGGGGCGCCGGAAAGTTCGAACTGCCCGCCCGGCTCGAGGCTGATATTGGCCTTGCCGCGCTCCAGGGCGATGACGTTCTCGCCCTCATAGACGCCCTTCCAACCGAATCGCATCAGCCCGTTCAGCAGGGCCTGGATCCCGGCGGGGCCGCCGTAAGGAATGGGCTCATAGGTCCCCAGGCGGAACACGAATTTCTCATGTTCGGCGCCGACCTTCCAATCGCTGGCAGGCTTTGAGCCTGCTTCGAACCATTGGATCAGGTCCTCGAACGTGAGGGGTCGGTCGTCTGCCACGACGTCGGCCATCTCAATCTCCCCAAGCCCACATTAGTCCGAAAAAACGGCGGCGCGATCTTTACGCCGTTCAGACACGTGGGCGCAATTCAGGAAACCTCAAGGCCACGCCAGTCCCCCTGAGCAGCCTGCCACAAGGTCAGGGCGCTGATGGCGGCTGTGTCGGCCCGCAGTATCCGCGGTCCTAGTGAAGCGGGCGTAGCGTAGGTCAGGTTCCGAAGGGTTTCGCGCTCTGTCGGCGAAAACCCGCCTTCGGGTCCGATCAGGATCGCCCACGGGCCGGCTGGGGCTCCCGCCAAAGCCTCCAGAACCGGCTTGGCCTCGCCGGCTTCGTCGCAGAACAGCAGGCGGCGCGGGGCGTCCCAGGTCTCGATGAGCTTGGCGAGTTTCAGGGGCTCAACAATTTCCGGCACATCCATGCGGCCGGTCTGTTCGGCCGCCTCGGTGGCGATGGCGGTCAGCCGGTCGAGGCGAGCCCGCTCGGCGTTGGTGCGCTCAGTAATCACCAGGCGCATGCGGCGCGCGCCCAATTCCGCCGCCTTTTCAATGATGGTCTCGATCCGGGTACGCTTCACCAGGGCCACGACCAGGTCTAGGTCGGGGCCAAAGGCCTGTGGCCGCTCCAGCGTCGTCAGTCGCAGCACCACCCCGCGCTTGGCGACCACTTCGAGCGCGCCGCGCCATTCCCCATCGCGGCCGTTGAAGACCAGCACCTCGTCGCCAACCTCCCGGCGCATGACGGCGGTCAGGTAGCGGCTCTGCCCCAGGTCGAGGGCGAGCGCGTGGTCCTGGGCGAGATCGGCGGTGACGAACAATCGGATCATGGAAAGAGGTTCTAGCCGCGCGAGCAGGATCAGGACTAGGCTCATCCTATGGCAAAGTCAGATGACGACGACGCATACGAAACCGAGCTCGCGGAACTGCAGCTCGCCCTCGTGAAATACCAGCAGCACGCCATGCAGAACGGCGACAAGGTGCTGATCATCCTCGAAGGCCGCGACGCCGCCGGGAAGGACGGCACGATCAAGCGAATGACCGAGCACCTGTCGATTCGCGCGACCCGGGTGATGGCGCTGCCCAAGCCCACCGAAATCGAAACCACGCAGTGGTACTTCCAGCGCTATGTGCAGCACCTGCCGGCGGCGGGACAGATCGTGATTTTCAACCGCTCCTGGTACAATCGGGCGGGCGTCGAGCGGGTGATGGATTTCGCCACGCCCAAGCAGCAGGAGATGTTCCTGCGCGACGTCCCGCACTTCGAGGAGATGCTGGTCGAAAGCGGCATACAGTTGGTGAAGATCTGGCTCGACATCAGCCGCGAGGAACAGGCCGAGCGCCTGAAGGAGCGACGCGAAGATCCGCTGAAGGCGCTGAAGGTCAGCCCGCTGGACGATGTCGCCCAGGAGAAATGGGCCGAGTACAGTTCGGCTCGCGACGAGATGCTGACCCGAACCCACAACGGAACAACGCCCTGGACCTGCGTCGTCACCGACAAGAAGAAGGACGCGCGGCTAAACGTCATGCGTCACGTCGTGCGCACCATCGCGCCGGAGGACATCTCCAAGGATGTCGCCAAGCCCGACAACAAGGTGCTGTTCCCGTTCGAGATCGGGGCGATCGCCGAAGGCCGATTGAACAGGTAGCTGGCTGGTGGAGACGATCTCGGCCCGCGAGGCCCGCCGCATAGCGTTGGCCGCGCAGGGGTTCGCCGAGCGACGTCCCGACGCCCCCGGCAAGCGCCACCTGCTGAAGACCATCGACCGGCTGGGTGTGCTGCAGATTGACTCGGTCAATGTGGTGTCTCGCACCCACTACCTGCCGCTGTTCTCTCGGCTCGGCGCCTATCCTCGGCCACTGCTGGAGGAGATCGCCTGGGGAAAGCGGCCGTCGCTCGTGGAATATTGGGCGCACGAAGCCTCGCTGCTGCCGGCGGCCAGCCATCCCCTGTTCCGCTGGCGGATGGACGACGCCCGGGCCGGCGTCGGCACCTGGAAAGGCATCGCGCGCTTCCTACGCACCCACGAGGACTTCATCGAGCGCGTGTTGACCGAGATCGACACGCGCGGCCCGATGCCGGCCTCTGAACTGAACCTCGGCGCCAAGGGTGCGCAGGGCTGGTGGGGCTGGAGCGAGGGCAAGCGCGCGCTCGAATGCCTGTTCTGGGTCGGCGACCTGACCGCCGCCACCCGGCGGGGGACTTTCGAGCGGGTCTATGGCGTCAGCGACAAGGTGCTGCCGCGTGCAGTGCGCGAAACGCCGACGCCGCCGCGCGAGGAGGCCCAGCGCGAGCTGATCCGCATCGCCGCTCGCGCCCAGGGCGTGGCCACCGAGCGTGATCTGCGCGACTATTTCCGCATGCCGGTCGCCGACACCAAGGCGCGGATCGCCGAGCTGGTCGCTGGAGGCGAACTGACGCTGGTGGAGGTCAAGGGTTGGGGCCAGCCGGCCTATCTGCACTCAGAGGCGCGGCGGCCGCGAAAGATCACCGCCAACGCCCTGCTCTCGCCGTTCGACAACCTGATCTGGTTTCGTGAGCGCACCGAGCGATTGTTCGACACCCGTATCCGGCTGGAGATTTACACCCCGGCCCACAAGCGGGTTCACGGCTACTACGTTCTGCCCTTCCTGCAGGGCGAGGCGATCACCGCGCGGGTCGATCTGAAGGCCGAGCGCAAGAAGGGCGTTCTGCTAGTGCAATCGGCCCACGCCGAACCCGGCGCGAATGATGCGACGCCTTCGCTGCTGGCGGGCGAACTACGGCTGATGGCCGGCTGGCTGGGCCTGGACCGCGTCGAGGTGCAGCCGAAGGGCGACCTCGCCGAGCGATTGGCCGCGGCGCTCTCCTAGATCCCCCCCTACTGGAGGAGGTGGCGCGCGTAGGCGCGACGGAGGGGGCTTCCGACGCAAGATGAAGTCCCCCTCAGTCAGCTTCGCTGACAGCTCCCCCAGCGGGGGAGCATCTAGAGACCCCGCATATACTCTTCCCCCGGATCCCGCTTCGCGAGCCCGAAGGATGACGATTGGAGCGGGCCTACGCCTTCGGCGTCATCACCAGCCACGGCGTGGCCTGGAGGCGGAATTCCCAGACGGCCAGCAGCTGGTCGAGATGCCCGGCCCCCCTCAGGAAGTCCGGCAGCGGCAGGGTCTTGGCCTGCGGATCGAGCCGCAGAATGTCGTGGGTCGGCGAGAACCGCTCAACCAGGCGATCCAGTACGCCCTTGCGGTAGACATCGTGCGTCTCGACGATCAGCGGCATCTGCGCCAGGGACGGCGAAAGATCGGGGCGCAGCAGGTCGTCCTCCGCGCCTTCGATATCGACCAGCACCAGGCAGCGGCGATCCTTGAACGCCTCGAAGCCGTCGGGTTTGAACTCTTCGCCAATGATCACCCGTTCGGCGACGCCGTTCTTGGCGGCCAGCTCGGCGCAGGCTGCGCGCGCCTTGGCCTGGATGTCATAGGCGTACACCGTCACCTGGGGCATCAACCGCGCCAAGCCGACCGCGTAATAGCCCTCGGCGCAGCCGACATCGATCACGCAGTCCAGCGGCTGCTCTGCAAAGGCGGCGATGTGCGGATGCAGTTCGGACTCATAGGTGCCGATCAGGCGCGGGGTGAGCGCGCCCTCGGTCGCAGAGGTCACGTAGTCCATGCCCGCGAACGGCCCCTGCATGATCTTCGCGCCATGATGTCGGACATAGGCGTCGGCGATCAGGCGTGAGCGCCAGATCGCCAGGATGCGCAGCACCTCGTTGAGCTGCCGTGGCTCGGCCAGCGGCGGATCGCGGTCCAGCCGCTGGCGCAGCCACTGAACCACCTGTTCCATATAGGTCATGCGTCACCCCCAGCATCCGGCCCGACCGGACGCCGGGGGTTTCTAGCATCGTTCAGGAAGCCAGCGTCAGCCTTCAAAGCGAGCCTTCGGTCACCGCGTGCAGGCGAGCATAGGCCCCGCCCTTGTCGATCAATTCACGGTGGCGGCCCTCTTCGACAACGCGGCCCTGATCGAAGACCAGGATGCGGTCCGCCCCGCGAATGGTCGACAGCCGGTGGGCGATGACGATGGTGGTGCGGCCCACCATCAGTTCCTCCATCGCCGCCTGCACCTGACGCTCGGTCTCCACGTCCAGAGACGAGGTGGCTTCGTCCAGAACCAGGATCGGCGCATCTGCCAGGAAGGCCCGGGCGATGGCGACACGCTGCCGCTCCCCGCCCGACAGCTTCACGCCGCGCTCGCCCACCAGGGTGTCGTAGCCGAGCGGTAGCCGGGCGATGAATTCGTGAGCTCGAGCGCGCCGGGCCGCGAGCGCGATCTCTTCCTCCGAGGCGTCCGGGCGGGCGTAGCTGATGTTCTCGGCGATCGTCCGGTGGAAGAGGGCGGGGTCCTGCGGCACCACCGCGATGGCCCGGCGCAACGCCCCCTGATTGACGCCGGCGACGTCCTGGCCGTCAATCAGGATCGAGCCGCCCTGCAGATCGTAGAGCCGCTGGATCAGCTTCACGAAGGTCGACTTTCCCGATCCCGTAGGCCCGACCAGCGCCACCCGTTCCCCCGGCGCGATGCGCAGGGAGAAGTCGCGATAGAGCGGCTCGTCCGCCGACTTGTAGCGGAAGGTCGCGCGGTCGAAGACGATCTCGCCCAGTTCGCCGGCGAAGGCGGGAGCGCCCGGCCGATCCATCACCTGGGCCTCGGTCTGGGCGTAGCGGGCGACGTCCTCGACATCGTCCAACCCCTTCTGGAGCATGCGGATGTTCTCGCCGATGTTGCGCAGATAGCCGCTCATCAGCATGAACGAGGTGATCGCGAAGGCGAGATCGCCGGCCGTCGCCTCACCACGCGCCCACAGCCGGAGCAGCAAGCCGGTGAGGCCCGCCTGTAGCACCACCAGCAACAGGTTGTGCCACAGCCAGACGTTCAGGAAGCGGTTCCAGGTGACCAGGGTCAGCTTGCCCCACAGCGAGGTGATCCCGCCGATCCGCGCCTCCTCCCGATGCTCCGCGCCAAAGGCCTTCACCGTCGGGTTCGACGACAGCGAGTCGGCCAGCGCGCCGCCGATCCGGCTGTCGAGGGCGACGGACTTCAGGTTGGCCGGCCGCACATACTTGGCGGTCAGGATGATGTTCGAGGCCACGTAGAGGATCACGATGGCCATGGAGAACAGCCCCACGGCCGGCCAGCGGAAGATCATCACGCCCGAGAGCCCGAACAGCACCAGGACCGCCGGGCCAAGCCATAGGATCAGGGCGTCAGAGACCGTGTCGTAGCCCCACATGGCGCGGCTGAGGCGCCTGACGGTCGAACCGGCGAAGGTATCGGCATGCCAGTCGGACGAGAACGACTGGACCCGCTTGAACCCTTCGTCGGTCATCTCCTTCATGTTGGCCGCGGCCAACGGATTCCAGAACCGGAAGCTGGTGTTCCGAATGATGGCGAAGGCCAGATAGACGCCGACGAACAGCGCCCAGGCGCTCCATGCCAAATCCTGCTTGGCCGGCCCGGCGGCGACGGCGTCGACCAGCTTTCCCGCCGCCCAGGGCAGTGCCAGGTCGAAGCCGACCGACACCAGGGTCAGCACGATGCAGGCGGTCAGCAACCAGGGCCGACGTAGCCAGAACGAGGCGATGAAGGCCAGAACCTTTCCGTTGGAAAGGACCCTCTTCTGCTCGTCATCTGCGTCTTCGTAGTGTTCGGTCACAGATCCGATCCTTCAGTCACGGCATGCAGCCGGGCATAGGCGCCGCCCATGTCGATGAGGTCCTTGTGGCGGCCTTCTTCCACGATCCGGCCCTGGTCGAAGACCAGGATGCGGTCGGCGCCGCGAATGGTCGACAGCCTGTGGGCGATGACCACCGTGGTCCTGCCGACCATCAGTTCTTCCATCGCCTCCTGCACCTGGCGCTCGGTCTCCACGTCTAGCGACGAGGTGGCTTCGTCCAGCACCAGGATCGGGGCGTCAGCCAGGAACGCCCGGGCGATGGCCACCCGCTGGCGCTCGCCGCCCGACAGCTTCACGCCGCGCTCGCCGACCGGCGTCTCATAGCCGTTCGACAGGCGGGCGATAAAGTCGTGGGCCCGCGCGCGCTTGGCCGCCAGGATCACCTCGTCCGGCGTGGCGTCCGGCCGGGCATAGGCGATATTCTCGGCGATCGAGCGGTGGAACAGGGCCGGGTCCTGAGGCACCACGGCGATCGCCTGCCGCAGGGAGGCCTGGCTGACCTTGGAGATGTCCTGGCCGTCGATCAAGATCCGGCCACCGTCCAGGTCGTAGAGCCGCTGGATCAGCTTCACGAAGGTCGACTTGCCCGACCCCGTCGGCCCGACCAGGGCCACGCGCTCGCCCGGCGCCACCACCAGGGTGAAGCCCTCATAAAGCGCTCTGGGCTGGTTGGCGTAGCCGAAGGTCACCCGGTCCAGGACGATCTCGCCCAGTTCGCCGCGGAACGGAGCGGCGTCTTTCGCGTCCATCAGTTGCGGATCGGTCCGCATGTAGCCGGCCACGTCCAGCATGTCGTCCAGTCCCTTCTGGAGCATCTGCGTGATCTCGCTGAAGTTCCGCATGTAGCCGGCCATCACGATGAAGGAGGTGATGGCGAAGGCCACGTCGCCAGGAGTCGCCTGACCCTTACTCCAGGCATGAACCAGGAAGCCGGTCAGGCCCGCCTGGAGGATGATCAGCAGGATATTCTGACCAAATCCGATGATGTTGAAGCGGTCCCAGGTCTTGTTGACCGCCCAGCGCCAGGCGTCCGCGGTCTTCGCAAAACGCTCCTCCTCGCGGGCCTCGGCCCCGAAACTCTTGACCGTCGGGTTGGCGCCGATGGCGTCGGCGAGCGCCGCCCCGATCTCGGAGTCCAACGCCGTCGACCTGAGGTTGGCTGGCCGCACGAAATGCACGGACATCAAGATGTTGTAGGCCGCGAAGGCGACGATCACGACCGCCACGAACAGGCCGGCCAGCGGCCAGCGGAGGCCGAGGGAGACCGCAAGGCCGGTCAGTACCAGCACCGTCGGAATGAGCATCGCGATCAAGGCGTCGGAGGCGCTGTCATAACCCCACATGGCGCGGCTGACCCGGCGGACGGTGGCGCCGGCGAAATTGGAGCCGTGCCAGTCGGCCGAATAGGCCTGCACGCGGGCGAAGCCTTCCTTGACCATGCGCGACATGATCCGGGCGTAAAAACCGTTCATCACCCGGAACATGCTGGTCCGGGCCATGTAGAAGATCACGTACAGCACCGACAGCGAGCCCCAGGCGATCCAGGCCGCACGGCTCACCGGCTCGGGGTTCGAGACAGCGTTGATCAAACCCCGAGTGGCCCAGGGGATGGAGAGATCGCAGACCGTCGCCACCAGGACGAGGGCGACGATCAGGGCGAAGCGGCCTGGCTCACGCATCCAATGCCCGGCCATGAAGGCCAGCACCTGCCGGTTGGTGAGTTGAGGACGACCGCCATCGTTGGGTTCTGACATGACGCTTTCACAAGGCTGCCGGACGGGGGGATCCGGGTTGAATGGGATCTCGAGTTGGGCGCCGGAGCCCGTGGGGGAGCACAGGCCCCGGCGCCTCGCCGCGCCCCGCTAGGCGGGTCGCCGGGCCTCGAAATTGAGTATTCGGCTCGATCGACCAGGTCGTCGGCCGGGCTGATGGTCGGCGCCTGCGGAGATCGCTTCGAAGCCCGCGGCGGCGAGCGCCAGTTCGAACTCCTTCAGACCCCACAGACGGAAGGCCATGACCTCCAGCTCCGACTCCACCAGCTTGCCGCCCCGCCACCGCTCGTAGCGGTCGTGGGTGACGCGGCGCTGGGCCAGCAGGTCGATCTCCACCGCCCGCCCCTCGATTCGCAACATGTCGCCGTCGGCGGTGGTCCAGGTTCGGACGTCCGGCTTCTCGTTGGTCAGATAGGCCAGCGGCATAAGGTCGATCAGCAGCCGCCCGCCCGGCTTCAGGTGGTCGAAGAACCGCTTCAGCACCGCGAACGCCTCGGCGAAATCATCCAGCAGAGTGAAGGTCCCCACCGGTACGAGGATCGCCGCGAAGTCATGCTCGTAGGCGAAATCCTGGAAGCGGGAACGCCGTAGCGAAGGCGTGAGCCCGCGGGCGGCGCAGTGCCGGCGGCAAACCGCCAGCATGTCCTCCGAATGGTCGAAGCCCTCGACCTCCAACCCCGCTTCGAGGAGGGGGATGAGCAGGCGTCCGGTTCCGACAGCAGCCTCCAGAATCGGCCCCTGCGTTCCGGCCAGGCGGTCGAGATAGAACGGCACGTCGGGCAGCGAGCCCGGCGGCTTGTCGAGGTCGTAGATCTGCGTGCAAAGCGCCCCGTAGCGATTGGGAACGGGGGCGTTGGAAGGGACCGAGATCGGTTCGGCGATAGGCATGTCATCGTCTCTGAGACAGACGGACTCCGCGCGAGGCGAATGGGGAATCCGTGGAATCGGGGAGCGCCGGCGGACGCGCAAAGCTGCGCGGGTTAGGCTGGCGGTGGAGTGCAGATCTGCCCGAGAAGGGCCCGGTCGCAGCTAGTCGTGGAACCCGATACGGGCGATCACAGCGACAAGCGGCATCTGCGGACGATGATTTAGTGCTTTCACTTTGATCACCTCCCTCTCAGATGGCTGTGGGCCGGACAACGACGGCGCGAACCCTGCGCGTCTCGAATTGTCCTGTCAATCCGGATGACCCGCGTTATTTCAGACACCCGGTAAAGTAGCGCCGCGACAGTGGCCCGAAGGCAACAGGCGGTGCTACATGCTGCGCCATGGTCGCTCACCTCCCCGACGCCGCGCCCACCAACTGGGTGGACCGCTACGCCCCGCCATCGCTACGGCCGTGGCTGAAGCTTGGCCGTTTCGACCGGCCGGCCGGGATCTGGCTGCTGATGCTGCCGGGCTGGCAGGGCGTTGCGCTGGCCGCCGCGATGGAGGGCCTGCTTCCCGATCTGCTGCTGCTCGCCAAGTTCTTCGTCGGTGCGGCGCTGATGCGCGCGGCGGGCTGCGCCTATAACGACATCGTCGACCGCGACATCGACGCCAAGGTGGCGCGCACCGCCGCCCGGCCGGTCGCCTCCGGGCAGATCAGCGTCAAGCAGGCCTGGGCCTATATCGCGCTATGCTCGCTGGTTTCGCTGGCGATCCTGCTGACCATGCCGCCCATCGCCGTCGGCCTGGGCGTCGCCTCCCTGGCCCTGGTCGCGGCCTATCCCTTCATGAAGCGGATTACCTGGTGGCCGCAGGCCTGGCTCGGCCTGACCTTCAACTGGGGCGCCCTGCTGGGCTTCGCTGCGGCGACCGGCACGCTCGGCTGGCCGGCCGCCCTGCTCTACGCCTCCGGCATCTTCTGGACGCTGGGCTACGACACGATCTACGCGGTCCAGGACATCGAGGACGACGCCCTGATCGGCGTGAAATCCTCGACGCGGCGGCTCGGCGACAATCTGCAGAAGGGCGTGTTGTTCTTCTACGTCGCCTGTTTCGCCCTGGCGCTGGCCGCGGCGTGGGCAGGCGGTCTTGGACCGCTGTTCCTGCCGCCCGTGGCCCTCTACGGCATGCACCTGTCACGCCAAGCCGCGCGCCTGGACATCAATGACGGCCCCGGCGCGCTGGCGCTCTTCAAGTCGAACAGCTTCGCCGGTTTCCTGCTGTTCCTGGCCATGGCGGCCGGGAGCTGGAAAGGCCCGACGGGCGGGTTCTAGGCGGCGGCCGCTCGGCCCGCCTTGCTCAGTTCCTGCTCCAGCGCGGCGCTGGCCGCATGCAGGACTTCGATCGCGGTGTCGATCTCCGCACGCTGGGCTTCGAAGGCCGCGATGCGTTCGCGATATTTCCGAAGCGCCTGGGTGTTCTGGGCGATCAGCCCATCGTCGCGACCATAGAGATCGAAGATGTCGCGGATCTCCGCCAGGGCCAGGCCGACGCTCTTGCCCCGCAGGATCAAGATCAGCCGGGCGCGATCACGGTAAGAATAGATGCGGGCTTGGCCATCGCGGCTCGGCGACAGCAGCCCCTGCTCCTCGTAATAGCGCAACGCGCGCGGCGTCGTGCTGAACTCGCGGCAGAGTTGGGTGATGGTGAATGTGGACGCCGGACGGCGCAGCTTCGTGAGCATTCTGGTCTCTCCCAATACCCGCGGGCGATTGTCTCGCGCCCGTCAGGCGATGACCCTTCCCTGGCGTTTGCCTTACGTCAAGCATGACGCGACGTCAGGCTTGTGCCCCGTCACCCTGGCGCGGAAGGATGGCGGGAAAAGGGAGGAGCTAGGCCATGGGCGAGCTCGACTTTACCGGCAAGACCGTCCTGGTCGTCGGCGGCTCCAGCGGCATCGGCAACGGCATAGCCCACGCTTTTCGGGAACGCGGAGCGCAGGTCCACGTCTGGGGCACTCGCGCCAACGCCAGCGCCTATGTGAGGGTCGAGGGCTCTGACCTCACAGGCCTGACCTACGCCAAGGTCGATGTCGGCGAGCGAGGTGAGATCGCCGCCCATGTCGCGCCCTTTGGGGCCCTGGACGTGTTGATCCTCTGCCAGGGCACGGTGGTCTATCGGCGCGGCGAGTTCGAGCCGGAAGGCTGGGACAGGGTGATGGCCGTCAATCTCGACAGCCTGATGGCTTGCGCGAGGAAATTCCACGACACGCTGGCCGCGCAGCGCGGCTCCATCGTCATTGTCAGTTCGGTCTCCGGCTTCCAGGCCAATCGCGGCAACCCGGCCTATGCGGCGTCCAAGGCCGGCGCGGTCAGCCTGACCAAGACGCTGGGCCAGGCCTGGGCGGGCGACGGCATCCGCGTGAACGGCCTGGCGCCGGGCCTGGTCGACACCAAGCTGACCAAGGTCACCACCGAACATCCTGACCGCCTGCGCGGCGCGATGCGGAGCATTCCGGTCGGCCGACTGGGCGAGCCCTCCGACATGGCCGGGGCGGCCTTATTCCTCGCCTCGCCGCTGGCGTCCTACGTGGTCGGCCAGACGCTCGTCGTTGATGGAGGCCTTAGCCTATGAGCCGGCTCAGCAGGTCCGTCAAAGGCTCGCGGGTCCTGGTCACCGGCGCCGCATCAGGCATGGGCCGGGCGACCGCCGAACTGTTCGCCGAGGAAGGCGCTCAGGTCGCCGTCACCGACCACGCCCTGGCGCCGGCCGAGGCCCTGGCGGCCGAACTTCGCGGGCGCGGATTTTCAGCTAAGGCCTGGAAGCTCGACGTTTCCGATCCGGCCGAGATCGCCGCCGTGGTCTCCCAGATCGCCGATGAATTCGGCGGGCTCGACATTGTCATCAACAACGCCGGCGTCTCCGGCTTCGCGGCCGTGGACAGCGACACCTACGAAACCGTCTGGGACCGGTCGCTGGCGATCCTGCTCAGCGCCCACCAGCGGATAGTTCGCGCGGCCCTGCCCCATCTGCGCCGCTCAGCGGCGCCGCGCATCGTCAACATCGCCTCCACCGAGGCGCTAGGCGCGACCGCGATGGACAGCCCCTATGCCGCGGCAAAGGCCGGCGTCGTCGGCCTGACCCGCGCCCTGGCGGTGGAGTTGGGTCGCGAGGGGATCACGGTGAACTGCATCTGCCCCGGCCCGATCAGCACCGGCATGACCGCCTCAGTCCCCGACGAGCACAAGGCGACCTTCGCCCGGCGGCGCACCGCGCTCGGCCGATATGGCGAACCGGACGAGGTGGCGCACATCACGCTCAGCCTCTGCCTGCCGGCGGCGTCCTACATCACCGGCGCCGTGATCCCAGTCGATGGAGGACTGACCGCCCGGAACGCCTGACGGTTGCTTGACGGCCATATTTGTACAGCATACAAATACGGTATGTCCAACGTCCGACCCTTGGCCGAAGTGCGCGCCGTGCGGGAGCCCGGCAAGCGGATGCGTTCGCGGCTGCTCGACGCTGCGGTCGAATTGTTCAAGGCGCAGGGTCTGGCGGGCGTCGCGGTGGCCGACATCGCCGCCGCCGCCGGGGCCTTCCCCAGCCAGATCACCTACTACTTCCGCACCAAGGAAGCCCTGTTCGTCGAGGCCGCCTGCCGCGAGGTGCTCTATGTCGCCCGCCAGGCCGAGACCTCGGCCGCCCGGGCGCTGACCGGCTCGGACTACAATCGCCGGCTGGTGGAAACCGTGATCGGTTCGCCGGGCTTGGCCCTGTTCGTCGAGGCGCTGTCCCTCACCCGGCGACGCCAGGACCTCGCGCCGCTGATCGAACGCACCTTCGATCGCCTCCACTCGCAGGGCGACCGCGCCTATGCGGAGACCAAGGCCCAGCACGGCTGGTCCGGCGGCGATGATCCCGCCACCACCGCTCGCCGGTTCTGGACCCTGGCGCTCGGCGTCGCGCTGCGCGACGGGGCCACCGGCGCGACCGGCCAGGAAGCGATCGACGAAATGCTCGCTCTCCTGCGGCACAGCGGCGCCGGCCCGCGCGCCGCCCACTCTCAAGGCGAAAACTGATGGCCGCCGCCGCTCGTCTAGATCCCAAGCAGTTCTTCACGCCCGAGGAATGGGCCCCGCTGGCGGCGCGCTCGTCATGGAAGGGCCCGGCGATGATCGCCCACGCCTGGGCGCTGATCATCGCGGCCGGCGCCATGGTGGTGATCTGGCCGCTGACCCTGCCGCTCGCGGTCATGATCATCGGCACGCGCCAGCTTGGCCTGGCGATCCTGATGCATGACGCCGCCCACGGCGCCCTGCACAAGAACCTGAAGGTCAACGACTGGATGGGCGAGTGGCTGACCGGCGGCGGGCTACAGCGCTATCGCCCCTATCACCTGACCCACCACCGGTTCGCCCAGCAATCGGAAGACCCCGACCTCGGCCTGTCGGCGCCGTTCCCAATCACGCCGCTGTCGCTGCGCCGCAAGATCATCCGCGACCTGACCGGCCAGACCTTCTTCAAGCAGCGGTTCGGCGACTTCGTTCAGCGCCTGAAACGCCGCAAGCCCGGCGAGCCGCTACTCCCGATCATCACCGAGGAGATCCGCCGCAAGCGTCGCTGGCTGGCTTTCGGCGTCATCGTCACCGCCGCCGGCGCCCCGTTCGGACTATGGTGGATCTGGCCGGTGCTGTGGGTCCTGCCCCAGGCGACCTGGTATCCGCTGGTCACCCGCCTGCGGAACATCGCCGAGCACGCCTGCATCGACAAGAACGAGCCTGACCCGATGCGGCAGGCGCGCACCACGCGGGCCAGCGTGCTCGAGCGGCTGTTCATCGCGCCCTACTATGTGAACTACCACTGCGAGCATCACATGTTCATGTACGCAGGCTGCAGCCAGCTCCCCGCAATCCACCGCGCGATGATCAAGAAGGGCTATGGCGACCAGATGCTCATCGAGCCCGGCGGCTATCTCGCGGTGCTGCGCAAGGCCTCGTCCAAGCAGGCGGCCTAAGAGCGGCCTTCAGTCCGGAGCCCAGGGACGACGGGGCGTTCGCGCGGCGAGCGCCAGGCTGGCAGGCGTCGGCGGCCCCACGTCGATCACGTGCCGGGGCTCGAACGGGATTTCGGACCCGCTCCACAGTTCGTGGTTTTTCTCGATGCAGGTCGGCTCGCTGTCGAGCACGCCGAGATAGCCGCCGGGAAAGCGGCGACGGACGACGACCCACATCCGCTCGCACTCCGGTTCCTCGCCGTCCTCCACCGTGATCATGAACAGGAGTTGCGCGCGGGCGCCGCGGCCCAGCCCTGACCGCAGCTTCTTGCCGGGAATGACAAACGTCTCCGGCGCGCTCGCGCGCCTCTGCTCGGCGTCATCGAGACACCACCCGTCCAGGTCCAAGCTCGGTTCGCGCATGGCGGCAAGGTGCACGCCTGGAAGGCTGATGCAATCGCCCATCCCGCAAGCGACGCCGCCGCCCCTTTCGCCGGCCGCGCGCATGGCCTATCACGCCGGCCAACGCCCTGAGCGAGCCGACAGAGCTTCGCGGGCAAGTCACCACCATCCACGCTCGGCCGCATGTCTCCCGTAGCGACAACGCGGGAAATCATGAGCGTCGATCCTGAACTTCTCGCCACCCTGTTCGCCGTCGCCGCCGTGGCGGGCGCGTTCGACGCCATCGCCGGCGGTGGTGGACTGCTGACCGTGCCGGCCCTGTTGCTGGCCGGCCTGGATCCAGTCGCGGCCCTCGCCACCAACAAACTGCAAGGCGCGATCAGCTCGATCTCCTCGACCAGCGCCTTCGCCCGGCGCGGTCTGATCGACTGGCGCGCAGCGTGGCCGGTGGCCGTGGGCGCCGCCGTCGCCGGCTTGGCCGGGGCGCTCTGCGCCAGCCTGCTGTCGCCGCGCGTCCTGGCCGCGCTGGTTCCGCTGCTGCTGATCGTCATCGCGCTCTATTTCGGTTTCTCGCGAGGTCTCAAGGCCCATGACGCGCCGGCCAAGCTGCCGCTCATCGCCTTCGCCGTCGGCGTTGCGCCGGTGATCGGCTTTTACGACGGCATCTTCGGCCCCGGCGCTGGCGCCTTCTACATGGTCGCGATCGTCACCCTGCTGGGCTACGGCGCACTCCGCGCCACGGCCCACACCAAGCTAGCCAACGCCGCCAGCAATCTGGGGGCGCTGTCGCTGTTCGTGATCAAGGGGGCGGTGATCTGGCCGCTGGGCCTGGCCATGGCGGCCGGCGCCTTCATCGGCGCCCAGGTCGGGTCGCGCCTGGCGATCCGCTTCGGGGCCAAGCTGATCCGCCCGCTGCTGGTCGTGATGTCATGCCTGATGGCGGTGAAGCTGCTGTCAGACGCTCAGAACCCGCTGCGCCAATTGCTCGCCAACCTGCTGGCTGGCTAGCTCCACGCACCAAAACGCCGCCGCGACCTGCGGGCCACGGCGGCGCTCTAAAAGCCTCTCGGCCTAGGCAGCGAGCGCGGCCTTCTTTTGGGCCGAGCGAACCTGGAAGCCCAGGATCAGCAATGCGACACCGAAGACCAGGCCGTAGATGCCGAGCCACCAGGTGAGCACGATCCCGCCGGCCAACGGTGAAATCAGCAGCACCACGCCAAACAGCAGCGAGATGATGGCCGATAAAGCCAGCCAACCGCGCGCCTCGACCGGCCCACGGCGCATCGCCGTGATCAGCTTCAGCCCGCCGGCGAACAGCGCCCAGACGGCGACGATGACGACGAAGGTGACGAGGGCCAAGCCGGGCATCAGGAACAGCACCAGGCTGGCGACGATATCGACCACGCCCTCCAGGGCCAGCAGGCCCCAACTATTCTTGTGCCGCATCGCCCTTATGGCGCTGGCGATCGCCAGGAAGCCGTCGGCCATCAGATAGATTGAGAACACGAGGACGATGGTTGTCGCCGCGGCGACGGGCGCCATCACAGCGAACAAGCCAAACAAAATCCCGGCGACTCCGCGCAGCACGATCGCTTGCCACGAAACGCCCTCGAACAGCGCGGTCAGGCCCGCACCGCCGGTCACATGCAATCCCTGGTCAGTCATGTCGCCTTCATCCCGTTTAAGGTGAAAAGCTTTGCACGCCTGTCGGGTTCCCGACTACGGGCAAAATTTCGCCACAATCTGACACCGATCCAACCTTGTTGAACGCCTCCCGTTCCGCGCCCTTCGTGCTAGGGGGAGCCGGTGATTACTCAGTCCCTGGAAGGCCGCCGCGCCTTCATTCTCGAAAACACTCGGCTCCAGCCGCCGCCGCACACGCCGGAGCTCACCCTGCATCTGGCCGACGAGGTCACGCCGATCTGGCGGCTGACCGAGGAAGCGCTGGCGGAAATCGGCCTGCCGCCGCCGTTCTGGGCCTTCGCCTGGGCGGGCGGCCAAGCCCTGGCGCGCTACATCCTTGATCATCCGCAGGAAGTCGCAGGCAAGCGGGTGATCGACTTCGCCTCCGGCTCGGGCATCGTCGCCATCGCCGCCATGAAGGCCGGCGCTGGCCATGTGTTGGCGGCCGACATCGACCCGTTCTGCGGCGCGGCCCTGGCCATGAACGCCGAGGTCAATGGCGTGCGTATCGACTTCACCGACCAGGACTTGCTGGACGCGCCGCCGCCGGACGCCGACGTGATCCTGGCCGGCGACATCTGCTACGAGCAGCCGCTCGCCTCAAAGGTGATGGACTGGTTGGCCGCGGCCCATGTGCGCGGAACCCGGGTGCTGATCGGCGATCCTGGCCGCAGCTACTTCCCGCGGGTCGGTCTGGAGCAACTGGCCGAATACCAGGTGCCGACGACCCGCGAGCTCGAAGATCGCGAGATCAAGAAAACCGCTGTCTGGACTCTGCCCGCCTGAACCAATAGGCAAGAACAAACACAGAACTCAAAGCGTAGGCCGACATGCGCGAAGACGGCAAGATCGACTATGTGGAGCTGCCCGGCGGCGAGCTCGTCCCGACGAAGCGCTTCTATGAGGCCGCGTTCGGCTGGACCTTCACCGACTATGGCCCCAGCTACGCAGCGTTCGAGCAGGGCGTCGACGGCGGCTTTGATTCCGACGCGGCCGGAACCCAACAGCCGCTGATCGTCCTCTACGCCCACGACCTGGAAGCCATGGCCGCCAAGGTTGAGGCGGCCGGTGGGGCGATCGTGAAACCGATCTTCAGTTTTCCGGGCGGACGCCGGTTCCACTTCCGCGACCCATCGGGCAACGAACTGGCGGTGTGGTCGGAAGGCTGATCCTAGTCGGACGAAAGGATCGACGGATCGCAGGCCGCGACGAAGGTGGCGCGGTCGGCGGCCAGCGGCAGCAGGCCGGCATGGACCTGCTGCGGCGACAAGGTGATGGCGTAGCAGGCCTCGAACGGCCCGCTCATCTTGTGGAGCAGCGCCATGAAGTCCTGCTCGGCGAACCACGTCTCGGCCGCGAGGTCGTCGGGCGAAGTCCGGTAGCCGGGCATACGGCCCAAGGCAATGCAAGCCAGCAGCCCCACTGAGGCCGCCACGGCGTCGATTGTGCGCATATCTATCCCCTGGCTCCATCATAGCGGAGCTGATCAAGACGATGCAAACCCCCGATGCGCAGACAAGAAGCGGCTCTATAGTGCCGCTGTAGAACACCCGTTCTGGAGCCGCCATGCGCCGCCGCACCTTCCTCGCCGCCCTCCCCGCCACCGCCCTGGCCAGCACGGCTCTGGCCCAGAGCAGGGCGGAGAACCCGAACCGAAACCGGCCTGACGTCCACGGCGGCGACCGGATCGACGGAGCCACCTTCGCCTCGCGCAGCGCCGCCTGGGGCACAAACGGCGCAGCCGCGACCGCCCACCCGCTGGCCAGCTTGGCCGCGCTCGACATATTGCGCCTGGGCGGCAGCGCGGTGGACGCCGCCATCGCCGCCAATGCTGTCCTTGGCCTGGTCGAGCCGATCGCATGCGGTATTGGCGGCGACTGCTTCGTCATGCTGTGGGATCCCAAGACCAAGAAGGTCGAAGGCCTGAACGGATCGGGCCGCAGCCCGCAAGGCCTCAGCCTGGAGACTGTGCGGAGCCGCGCCAAGAATGGGCTGATCCCCTCCTATGGCGCGATCTCGGTCAGCGTTCCCGGCGCGGTCGACGCCTGGTGGACCCTGCACCAGCGCTATGGAAAGCTGCCGTGGAAGGACCTGTTCGCACCGGCCATCGCTCACGCAGAGCTGGGCGCGCCGGTCAGCCAGAACGTCGCCTACTATCTCGGCCGCTCGCTGGTGAACTTCACCAAGCCCGGCGCGGGCATCGAAGAGGTCGAGAACTTCAAGAAGGTCTGGGCCATCGACGGCCGCACGCCGCGCGAAGGCGAGGTGTTCAAGAACCCGGCGCTGGGCCGCACCTATCGCCAGATCGCCCAGAACGGCCGCGAGGGCTTCTATGGCGGCGAGGTGGCCGAAGCCATCGAGCGCTATTTCAAGCGCATCGGCGGCTGGATGACCAAGGCCGACCTAGCCAATCATCACGCCCGCTGGGACCCGCCGCACAAGGTCAATTATCGCGGCGTCGATGTCTGGGGCCTGTCGCCCAATAGCCAGGGTCTGGCCACCCTGCAGATGCTGAACATCATGGAGACCTTCGACTTCAAGGCGATGGGCTTCCAGTCCGCGGCCGCAATCCACCACGGCGTCGAGGCTAAGCGGCTGGCGTTCGAGGACCGCGCCAAGTTCTACGCCGATCCGGACTTCTTCAAGGTCCCGACCGAGTGGCTGCTGTCGAAGGAATACGCCCGCCAGCGGGCCAAGCTGATCTCGCCCAGCAAGATCCTGACGCCGGTGCATCCGGGCCAGGCGCCGAGCCAGGGCGACACCACCTATTTCACGACCTCCGACTCCAGCGGGATGATGGTCTCCATCATCCAGTCGAACTATCGCGGCATGGGTTCGGGCTTGTCGCCCGACGGCCTGGGCTTCATGTTCCAGAACCGCGGTGAACTGTTCGCCCTGACCGACGGCCACGCCAACATCTATGCGCCGGGCAAGCGGCCCTTCCAGACGATCATTCCGGGCTTCGCCACCAAGGGCGCCGAGCCCTGGCTGTCGTTCGGGGTGATGGGCGGCGACATGCAGCCCCAGGGCCAGGCGCAGATCATCTCCAACATGGTCGACTACGGCCTGGGCGTGCAGGAGGCCGGCGACAGTCCGCGCTGGCACCATGGCGGATCCTCCGAGCCGACCGGCGAGGCCCAGCAGGGAATTGGCGTATTGAACCTGGAGACCGGCGTGCCCGAAGCCACGCGCGCGGCCCTGGCCCAGATCGGCTGGAAGATGGCGGCCGATCCGGGCGGATACGGCGGCTACCAGGCCATCGAGCGTTGGCCCGGCCGCTACGCCGCCGCCACCGAGATGCGCAAGGACGGCGTCGCCCTGGCCTACTGATGGACCCGACCTTCTTCGAGACCCCGGCGATCCACCGCGTGGTCAGCGCCAAGAAGGATGAGAACCGCGCCAAGCGCCTGTCGATCCTGATTGACGCCTGCGCTGACGGGGTGAAGCTGGTTTCGCCAACCCAAAGGGAAGAGCCATGAGCCCCGAGGAAATACGCAAGATCGTGCTGGCCTTTCCGGGCGCCGAGGACGGCGTCTCCTACGGCCAGCCCTCGTTCAAGGTGAACAACAAGTTCTTCACCCGGCTGCGGGCCGAGGACCAGAGCATGGTCCTGCTGGAGGTCAGCCGCGATGAGCGCGAGATGCTGATGGAGGCCGAGCCGGCCACCTTCCACTTCACCGCGCACTACAAGGACTATCCCATCGTGCTGGCCCGGATCGAGACCCTGCACCCTGGCTCGCTCCACAACTTCCTGGCCCGCCGCTGGCGCAAGATCGCGCCCAAGAAGGTCGTGAAAGCCTTCGATCTTGCTGAGGCTGATCGCCCTATCTCGTGAGCCGTTTGGCGAGGAACGGGGTTCCCTGGCCTACCGTCCACGGCTAGAGCCGCAGGCATGCCGCCGCTTCCTGGACCGCAGGGGGCGAGAGGTCGCGCTTCAGAACGCGGTCAAGGCGCACGACGACGCGAAGGGTTGACGGACCCAATCACGCCGACAGGGGTTCTTCCCCTGCTGCCGACAGGAGATCGAGATGGCCGAACCCAAGAACCTCGAACGTTTCGAGTTCGAAGAAACCGAAGAAGGTTACCTGCTGACCGTCGGTGCTGAAGGCGGCGGAGACCTAAAAGTGGCGGTGACGCCCGATCAGATGGACGCCATCATCGACGCCCTGAACGAAGTTCTGGGCGGCGACGATGACTTCGAAGACGAAGACTAGGCGCTAACGCGCGGCCAACTTGGCCTCTGCGGAGATCCTCGCCTCGGCGAGGGTCTCCCGATAGCAGTCCGACCCAGCGATCGCCCGCTTCACATCGCGGGCGCTGAACCGTTGCGCGCCGCACGCCGCCATCGAGGCGGTTTCCAAACGCTTTTCCAGACGCCGGGCGTCAGCGGGCTGACTGATATCCAGGTCGGCAAGCCGAACGATCGCGTAGTCGTATCCGACGGGACCGACGGGCGCGGCCGCAAAAGCAGAACTGCTGATGACTGCAAAAGCGGCAGACAGTGCTAATATTTTCATCTTGGCGTTTCCCTACTGCTGAATATTGTCGCAGCAGAGAGACTCTACGGCCTCATCTTACCGCGACCCTTGACAGATAGGGCAGGCGCAGGCCGCGCGCCACCTTGAAACCTTGAAGATCTTAGAAGTCGTCTTCCATGGCGGCGCGGAAATTCTCGAAGACCTCCGCGGCCTTTTCGTTGCTCGGCTCCTCGGTCGGCGCTTCGGGCTTGGGCGGGGCTCCGCCCACCAGCCGGCCAGCCACGCCGCCGTTCTGAACCAGCAGCAGCTCCTCGCCCTCTTCCAGGCTGGTGAGCAGTTGAGCCAGCTTGGGCGGCAGGTCGTCGAGATCGATGCGCTTCATGGGCCGATTTTACAGGCCTCCCACTGGTGACACCAGCCCGCCCCGGCCCTAGACCAGCCACCTGACTATGGGAGATCGCATGGCCTACCGGTCCTTGAGGGATTTCATCGCCAAGCTCGAGGCGGCGGGCGAACTGGTGCGCGTCACCGAGCCCGTCTCGACCGCGCTTGAAATGACCGAGATCCAGCGCCGCCTGCTGGCCAACGGCGGCCCGGCGGTGTTGTTCGAAAACGTCATCCGCGCCGATGGACAGCGGTCCGACATGCCCTGCCTGGTCAATCTGTTCGGCACAGTGAAGCGCGTGGCCATGGGCGTGACCCTGGATGGCCAGGAACGCACCACCGCCGCCGAGTTGCGCGAGGTCGGCGAGTTGCTGGCCTTCCTGCGCGCGCCTGAGCCGCCGCGCGGCCTGAAGGACGCCTGGGACATGCTGCCGCTCGCCAAGACGGTGATGTCGATGCGCCCCGCCACGGTGAAGAAGGCGCCCGTGCAGGAGATCGTCTGGACAGGCGATGACATCGACCTGAACAAGTTGCCGATCCAGGGCTGCTGGCCGGGCGAGCCCGCGCCGCTGATCACCTGGCCTTTGGTGGTGACCAAGGGGCCATCCGAGGATCGCGAGGACGACTACAATCTTGGCATCTATCGCATGCAGGTGCTGGGCAAGGACCGCACCATCATGCGCTGGCTGGCCCATCGCGGCGGCGCCCAGCACCACCGTCGCTGGAAGGCGGCCGGCAAGCCTGATGCCTTACCCGCCGCCGTGGTGATCGGCGCCGATCCCGGCACCATCCTGGCGGCGGTGACGCCGGTGCCCGAAACGCTGTCGGAGTATCAGTTCGCCGGCCTGATGCGCGGCGCCAAGGTCGAGCTGGTCCAGGCCAAGACCGTGCCGCTGCTGGTTCCGGCCGAGGCCGAGATCGTCATCGAAGGCCACGTCATGCTGGACGAGTACGCCGATGAAGGGCCGTACGGCGATCACACTGGCTACTACAACTCGGTCGAACAGTTTCCGGTCTTCAAGGTTTCCGCGATCACGATGCGGAAGAACCCGATCTATCTGACCACCTTCACCGGCCGCCCGCCGGATGAGCCGAGCGTGCTGGGCGAGGCCCTGAACGAGGTGTTCATTCCGCTGCTGCGCCAGCAGTTCCCGGAGATCACCGACTTCTGGCTGCCGCCGGAAGGCTGCTCCTACCGCATCGCCGTGGTCTCGATGAAGAAGGCCTACCCCGGCCACGCCAAGCGCGTGATGATGGGGGTCTGGAGCTATCTGCGGCAGTTCATGTACACCAAGTGGGTGATCGTCGTGGACGACGACATCAACGCCCGCGACTGGAAGGACGTCATGTGGGCGCTATCGACCCGCATGGACCCGGCCCGCGACATCACCCTCGTCGAAGGCACCCCCATCGACTATCTCGACTTCGCCTCCCCCGAGAGCGGCCTAGGCTCGAAGATCGGCCTGGACGCCACCAACAAGTGGCCGCCCGAGACCCATCGCGAATGGGGCGAAAAGCTCGGCATGGACGAGGCCACGGTGAAGGCGGTCACCGAGAAGTGGGCGCGGCTGGGGCTGCCGGGGAGCGGCGAGCCGGTGGGGTGAGCTGCTGGCCCCTTGATGGCTCGCCGTCGCGGCTTTGCGCCAGATGCAGACTCTAGCACTCGAGCACAAAGCTGACTTTCAGCAGACGCGACCGCAAAGTCTGAACGCCACCCTGCGCTGCTCGTATCGGTCGTTGATCAAGCCTACGTTTCAATCGCCTCTTCGGCCGCGTCCAGCAACACCTCAGCCGACGCGATAGCCGCCTCTGGCGTCAGGGCTAGAGAAACGCCTTGAGGGCCGACGATTACTACAGAATCAGGATGGACTTCGACGACGAGGGGGTTCGTCTCCCGGTCATCGAGAATAATAATGTCGCCCTGTTGGATTGACTTTTTCATGAATGATAACTTACACCACCAATTGAGCGAAAAGACTTAACCTCTGGATCGCGATTTCCTTGGGAATATCAGGTCGTTTGATTGAGGGCATGAGCTGAGATCGGCTTGGCTTGCCGAGCGATCGCCCGCCAGTCCGGCAGCGAAGTAGAGCCAACATCAGCTCGGCGCCAGAAGCGGAAATTGGACTCGTGCCAGCTGGCGGACGTTCAGCAGTCCTCGCGGACAGCCCGCAAGACTCCATAAACCGACCATCTCTAAGCTGAATCCGCATAGAGATTGAGGAAGCGGGACCATGACAAGGGGATGCGAGGGCTGCCGCGACGGAACCGGATTTGAACAACCGTTCTCTATGGCGTTTCAGCCCATCGTCGATGTCAACGGCCAAGCGATCTTCGCTTACGAGGCGCTGGTTCGCGGCACGGAACGGCAAGGCGCCTACTCTGTCTTGAGCCAGGTCGCCGACGGCAACCGTTACGCGTTCGACCAACAATGCCGCGTCAAGGCGATCGAGTTGGCCACCGGCCTAGGCTTGCCCCAAACTGGCGCGTCGCTTTCCATCAATTTCATGCCCAACGCGGTTTATGAGCCCAGGGCCTGCATTCGCCTGACCCTGGCCACGGCCATGCGCACCGGCTTCCCCCTCAACAAGATCATCTTCGAATTCACCGAGGACGAGAAGCTCGACACCGATCATCTGCTCAACATCCTGCGAACCTATCGCGCGATGGGGTTCAAGACGGCGATCGACGATTTTGGGGCCGGCTACGCGGGTCTTGGCCTGCTCTCGAAATTCCAACCCGATATCGTCAAGCTCGACATGGAGCTGATCCGCGGCATCGACCGAGACGGGGTCAAGCAACGGATCGTCAAGTCGATGATCACCCTGCTAAGCGATTTGAATATCCAGACCATCTGCGAAGGGGTCGAGACCGCCGAGGAGCTTGGCGTTCTTCAGGACCTCGGCGCCAACCTGATCCAGGGTTACGTGCTGGCCAAGCCGATGTTCGAGGGGCTCGTTGGTTTTGACGGCCTCAGTGGCATGACGGCTCGCAAAGTCGCCTGATGGGGTGTGTCCGCTGCAACAATCACCATTCACGGAGCATCCGCACCTTAGATTTCGCTCACCACCCTGCCCTGCCAATCCTTTCAAGCTGCGCCACTCGCGGACCGCCCATCGTGGACTCTCAGCATAGTCGCCGGCGACACTTGCCCGACGTCCGGGCCGCCCTCCCCCTTGCCCTTTGCGTAAATCCAAGCCCAACTGCGGGCCGTCGCGGGGGCGATAGAAGGACAATCTGACATGGGCGCCGTCACATCCGGCCACGCTGCGGCGTTGTGGGTCGGTCTGCATCTGCTGCTGTTGCTGGTGCTGTCGCTGCTGGTCGTGCGTCAACGCCAGCGCCACAAGGTGGCGCTGGGCGACGGCGGGGTGCCGGAACTGGCGCAGGCGATCCGCGCCTTTGGCAACGCCACGGAATATGTGCCGGCCGCCATGGTCGGGATCGCGGTGCTGGCCCTGGTCGAGGCGCCGCCGCTGGCCATCCACCTGACCGGCCTGTTCCTATTCACCGGCCGGCTGCTGCACGGTTTTGGCCTGTCGCGCAGCGGCGGAGCCTCGTTCGCCCGCGCCATCGGCATCACCCTGACCTGGCTCGCCTATGTGTTCGCCAGCGTCGCGCTGCTGTTCTACGCGATCGCCTAGCCCCGAAGGGGCGTTTTGGAGACAGGGAACGCGCTTGCCGCGCGCGCCGCATCCCGCCATATGGCCAGCATGGAAGAGAGCCTCTTAGCCGATGTCGTCGCCGCCGCGCTGAAAGCCGGGGCCGACGCCGCTGAAGCCGTGGGCGCCGAACGGCGCGCGCTCGGGATCAATGTCCGCCTCGGCGAACTGGAGGAAGTGGAGCGCGAGGAGAGCCGCGATCTCGGCATCCGCGTCTTCGTCGGACAGCGCCAGGCGACCGTGTCCGGCTCCGATATCTCGCCCGAAGCCCGCGCCAAGCTGGTCGAACGCGCCGTGGCGATGGCCCGGCTGGCGCCCGAAGATCCCTATGCCGGCCTGGCCCCGAAGGATCGGCTGGCCCAGGGCCCGTTCACCGATCTCGACCTCTACGACCCGACCGAGCCCTCGCCCGAATCGCTGGAAGAAATCGCCCGCGTCGCGGAGGACGCCGCCCGCGCCATGCCGCGCATCACCAATTCCGAGGGCGGATCGGCGTCGAATTCCTCCACCCATTGGCGACTGGTCACGTCGGACGGCTTCTCGGGCGTCTATCGCGCGTCGGGCTTCTCTGTCGGAGCCTCCGTCGTCGCCGGCGACGGCGAGGCGATGGAGAGCGGCTATGACGGCCGGTCCACGCGCTACCACGCCGATCTGCCGGACGCGCACGCCATCGGCCAGGAAGCCGGCCGCCGGGCCGCCGCTCGGCTGGGCGCGCGCAAGATCGATTCCACCACCGCCGCGGTGATCTTCGAGAACCGCTCGGCCATGTCTTTGATCAGCCCGCTGATCGGGGCCATCGCCGGCCCGTCGATCGCGCGCGGCACCTCGTTCCTGAAGGACAAGCTGCACCAGCAGATCTTCGCCAAGGGCGTGAACATCACCGACAACCCGCACAAGATCCGCGGGCTGGGCTCCTCACCCTTCGACGACGAGGGCGTCGCCAATCGCGCGTGGTCGCTGATCGAGGACGGCGTGCTGACCACCTGGATCATGAATTCGTCGTCCGCCAAACAGCTTGGCCTGGAAACCACCGGCCACGCCTCGCGCGGCCTGGCTGGCGCGCCCGGCGTCTCGACGACCAACCTGACGCTGGAAGCCGGCGCCCGCAGCCAAGCCGAGCTGATGGCCGACGCCGGCCAGGGCCTGCTGATCACCTCGATGTTCGGCCCATCGCTGAACGGCAACACCGGCGACTGGTCGGTGGGCTGCGCGGGCTTCTGGTTCGAGAACGGCGAACTGGCCTATCCGGTCGCCGAGATCACCGTGGCCGGCAACCTGATCGACATCTACGGCCGCCTTGTCCCCGGATCGGATCTCGAATTCCGCGGCTCGGCGAACTCGCCGTCGTTGCTGGTCGATGGACTGGCGATCGCCGGGCGCTGATGCAGGACTGGGCCGCCGACCTTCAACTGATCATCGACGCGGCTCATGAGGCAGGGGCGCTGGCGCAACAACTGCGCCGCGACGGCCTGGATGTTCAGTACAAGGAAGGCGACTCACCGGTCACCAACGCCGACCTGGCGACCGACGCCCTCATCAAGACCCAGCTGACCACGGCGCGGCCTGACTATGGATGGCTGTCGGAGGAGACGGCCGACAATCCATCGCGTCGCAATCACCGCCGGCTGTTCGTGGTCGATCCGGTCGATGGCACCCGCGCCTTCATCAAGGAGCGGCCCTGGTGGGCGGTTTCCATCGCGGTGGTCGAGGACGACCAGCCCGTGGCCGGCGTGGTCTTTGCGCCCGATCTGGACGAAACCTACACGGCCACCGCCGGCGGCGGCGCCTGGTTGAACGGAGCGGCGATCCGCGCCTCACAGCATAGCGCGGTCGAAGGCTGCGGGATGGTCGGCGACAGCCGCATGTTCAGCCATCCCGCCTGGCCGACACCATGGCCGGAAATGCGCATCGAGGCCCGCAACTCCACCGCCTACCGGCTGTGCGTGATCGCCTCGGGCGCCTTCGACGCGACCCTGGCCCTGGTCCCAAAGTTCGATTGGGACCTGGCGGCGGCGGATCTGATCGCCAGAGAGGCAGGCGCCTTCGTCGGCGACCATCTTGGCCGCCCGTTCGCCTATAATGGCCCCAAACCGGCGCAACCGAGCCTAGTATGTGCGGCGCCGCGTCTCGCCCCATTGATCCTGGAGCGGGTCCGGCATATTGCCCTAATGAACTGAGCAATTTGGGGAATACCATGCCCGAGAAACAGCTTCTGCATCTCGTGATCGGCGGCGAACTTGAGGATCTGGAGCACAACCAGTTCCGCGACCTCTCAAAGATCGACCTGGTTGGCGCCTATGCCAGCCACGGCGAGGCCCTCGCCGCCTGGCGGCAGAAGGCCCAGGCCACGGTGGACAATGCGTTGATGCGCTACTTCATCATCCACGCCCACAAGCTGCTCGATCCCGGCAAGGACCCGCAGCAGGACTGATGTTGGCGGGGGCGCGGCAGGCTAGCGCCGCTGCGCGTCGCCCCCTCACCTAACCTCTCCCGAGGGAGAGGAATATTTCTTCTCCTCTCCCCGCCGGGGAGAGGTTGGGTGAGGGGCGAGCCTCACCGTCGCGGGGCGTCGCCTATTCCCGCTTCAAGATGCCCTCGGTCAGCAACCGGCCCCACATCTGGGCGCGGAAGTCGGCCTTGATGGCGGCCTCGTCATAGGCGTCGCTGTCCACCCATTCCAGGAAGCTCTGGCCCTTGGGTTCGCCCTCGGCGAGGTAACGCTCGAAGGTGTAGTCCAGCACCCCGGTCTTGCCCTGCTTCACATGCAGATAACGGATGTGAAGTTGCTCCAGGGCCTCGCGGATCGGCAGGCCCTTGCGGAAGTGCATGTAGAAAACGCTCATGATGCCCGCCCGGTCCGCGCCGGACTTGCAGTGCATCAGGGCCGGATATTCGATCGTCTCGAACAGTTCCTTGGCGCCGTGAACCCGGGCGCGGCTCGGCACCTCGCGCGAGGTGATGGTGAAGTCCACCATCTTCAGGCCCAGGCGTTCACAGGCGTCCTTCTCCAGCGCGTGGAAACTGGCGTCGAACCCGCCGCGCAGGTTGATCACCGTCTTGATGCCGCGCTTCTTCCACTCGGCCAGTTGATGCGGCCAGGGCTGGTTGGTGCGCACCAGCTCGTCGCTGATCCAATGGGCGTTGGAAAAGCCCAGGCGCAGATAGGCGTGATCCTTCCAGAGATAATCCAGATAGGTCGAGGTGCGCCCCTTGGGCGTGGATAGGTCGAAATCGGCCAAGAGGGCTTCCTGTGTGAAGCGCCCTAGATATGCGTTTCGGTCGTCCGGCGGAAGCCAGCCGCGTCGATCAGCCCGCCGGCATCATCTTCGCTGTGAACGAACGAGCCTTTCCGGTCCGAGGATCGAGCTCGCAGGCGAAGCTGAACTCCGTCCAATTGGCGCCCGATCGCACTTGGCCAATCCCGACCAGGCTCTTGTTGCTGACCAGGGTGAGGGGCGCCGGATCGTTGGTCCCCAAGAATACCCGGTCGGCGCCGGGGATCTGCTTCTTCAGCGTGCTTAGGGCGGCGGGGCGGCAGATAACCTCCGCCACCTTCTTGGCGTTGGTCATGCTCGAGGCGAGCGCGCGTTCTTCGGGACGCTCCAGCTTGGCGATGGCCTTGGACACCACCTTGGTCTGCGCGGCCGACAGGGGCGGCTCGCCGGGCGTCGCCGACTGAGCCGTCAGCGGCGTGATCATCAACAGCATCGTCGCGCCCAACGCCCGCATCGCACCCATCATTCGCCGTCTCCCGTTCTATTCAGCGTGAGCCTACAACCTTGCTGGCAGCCAGGCGTCCTCACAGCTTGTTTCGCGGTACGCAGGGTCGCCCCCCAAGACGTCGTCTTGACTTCGCCGCCCCGACAGCCGACGCCAGGACCGATGAGCGAGCCCGCCGCAGAACTCTCCACCCGCGCCGTGATCGGCCGGATTGCGCGCGTCTATATGAGGCCGCGCTGGAAGGGCTGGACCGTGGCGATGATCGCCGCCGTCTGCGTCGCCTATCTTAGCGCCAGCCTGATCCAGATTCTGGAACCGGCGATCAACGACCTGCTGGTCAATCACAAGCCGGGGACCCTGCTGGCCGTGCCGCTGACCATCGCCGGCCTCGCCCTCGCGCGCGGCCTGGCCCAGGTTATCCAGGCGACCCAGGTCAACCGCATCGGCAACGAGGTGGTCGGCCAGGTCCAGGTCCAGTTGTTCGGCAAGCTGGTCCGTGCCGACCTGGCCCGGCTGCGCGCCAGCCACTCCGGATCCTTCGTGTCCTCGGTGCTCTACGACGCCGGCCTGATCCGTGAGGCCGCGACCTCCGGCGTCATCAACTATACCCAGCACCTGCTGACGGTGATCGGCGCGATCATCGTGATGGTCGGCAATGACGCCATGCTGTCCCTGACCTTGGTGGTCGCAGCCCCGCTCTCGACCTGGGTGATGCGCCGGTTCTCCAAGCGCACCGTCAAGGCCACCAAGGGCGCGATGGTCGAAACCTCGGCGCTCTCGACCGCGATCATGGAAAGCCTGGACGGCGTCCGGGTCGTGAAGATCGAGAACCGCGAGGCCTACGAGGAACAGCGCGTCGCCGAGGTGGTCAAGCGCCGCCAAAAGCATCTGGTGAAGGGCGCCAACGCCCGCGCCCGCGCCGCGCCGGCGACCGAAACTCTGATGACGCTGATCACCGCCGGCGTCATCGCCTATGCCGGCTGGCGCTCACAGTCGGGCGGCATGAACGTCGGCGCCTTCGTCGCCTTCATCGGCGCCCTTGGCCTGGCCTCGCAGTCGCTGCGCCAGCTCGCCAACCTGCAGACCGTGATGGCCGAGGGGTTTTCTGCTGCGCGTCGTCTGTTCGCCGACCTCGACGTTGAGCCGGAGATCCGCGAACGGCCCGGCGCGAAGGAACTGCCCCGAGGTGAGGCGACCATTCGCTTCAACGATGTCGGTTTCACCTACGGCGCGGACGGCCCGCCGGCGCTGCAGGGCGTCACCTTCGAAGTGCATCGCGGCGAGACCGTCGCGCTGGTCGGCCCGTCCGGCGGCGGCAAGAGCACCATCCTGAATCTGATCCCGCGCTTTTACGACGCCACCACCGGGGCGGTGACCATCGACGGGACCGACGTTCGCGACGTGACGCTGGCCTCGCTGCGCCACCAGATCGCCCTGGTGACGCAAGAGCCGTTCCTGTTTGACGAAACGATCCGCGCCAACATCGCCTATGGGCGACCGGACGCATCCGACGCCGAAATCATCGAGGCCGCCAAGGCCGCCGCCGCCCATGAGTTCATTGAGGCCCTGCCCGACGGCTACGCCACCCTGGTCGGCGAGGCCGGCGCCCGACTATCGGGCGGGCAACGCCAGCGCATCGCCATCGCGCGGGCCTTCCTGAAGGATGCGCCCATCCTGCTGCTGGACGAAGCCACCAGCGCGCTCGACACCGAGAGCGAAGCCCAGGTGCAGATCGCTTTGTCGCGGCTGATGGCCGGCCGCACCACGATCCTGATCGCCCACCGGCTGTCGACGGTTCGCGGCGCTGACCGCATCTATGTCATCGAAAAGGGCCGCGTCGTGGAGACCGGCGATCACGACTCCCTCGTCGAAAAGGGCGGCCTCTACGCCCGCCTGGCCAAGAGCCAGGATCTCGAGGCGGAGCCCGCCGCTTGAAGAAACTGCTGAGAAACCCTGGGGTCCAGGCGGTCCTCGGTTGGGTGTTATGGGCCTATCTGGCGCTTACGCGCCGCACCCGTCGCTGGCGCCATGAGAACGTCGCCTGCGTGGAGCCCGTGCTGAACGCAGAGGTTCCGGCCATCGGCCTGTTCTGGCACGGGCGCATCCCGATCTGCCTGGGCCTGGCCGAGATCTGGTGGCGGCGCTCGAAGCTGCGCTGCATGGTCTCACCCTCGTCGGATGGCGAGTTCGTCGCCCAGGCCCTGGCGCGCGCTGGCTTTCCGGCCATTCGCACCTCCTCGGCCAAGAAGGGCGACTCAGCCAAGGCGCGCGCCGCCCTGGCTGCGATCCGCGAGGCCATCGCCTGGGTGAAGGACGGCGGCGTGTTGATCGTGACGCCTGACGGTCCTCGGGGCCCGAACGAGGTGATCGCGCCAGGCGCACTGCAGATCGCCAAGCGCACCGGCGCGCCCATCTATCTGATGGGCGTGGCGGTCTCTCCAGTCAGCGTGCTGGACACCTGGGACAAGGTGAAGATCGGCTGGCCGTTCGGACGCGGGGCCACGGTATGGGACGGCCCGTTCTATGTTCCCATCGACGCCGATGACGAAATGATCGCCCGGCTGGTGGAGGACCTGTCGGCGAAGCTGACCGCGGTCAACCGGCGGGCCGACGCCTTGGTGGGCCACGTTGATCCCGCCGCCGGGCAGTGACACATAGGGTCATGGGTCAAGGCGGACATCACCATCACGGGCACGACCATGATCACGATCATGGCGCGCACGCACACGGCGGATCGCATGGCCACGCGCATGGACCGGGTGGTCACAGCCACGCCCCCAAGGATTTCGGCCGCGCCTTCGCCATCGGTGTAGGCCTGAATTTCGCCTTCGTGTTGGTCGAAGCGGGCGTCGGCCTTTGGTCGGGATCTCTGGCCCTGCTCGCCGACGCCGGCCACAATCTGTCGGACGTGCTCAGCCTGTTGCTGGCCTGGGGCGCGACGATCCTGGCGAAGTCGGCGCCGACCTCGCGGCGGACCTATGGCCTGCGCAAGGCCACCATCCTCGCCTCTCTGGCCAACGCCGTGCTGCTGCTGGTGGCCGTCGGGGTGATCGTCTCCGAGGCGATCCACCGGTTCAGCGAGCCGGCTCCGATCGCCACCATGCCGGTCATGATCGTCGCCGCCATCGGCGTGGTGATCAACACCGCCACAGCGCTGATGTTCATGAAGGGGCACGAGGACCTGAACATCCGCGGGGCCTTCCTGCACATGGCCGCCGACGCCGCGGTTTCGCTGGCCGTGGTGATCGGCGCGGGGCTTATCGCCCTGACCAGCCTCTATTGGATCGACCCGGCGCTCAGCCTGCTGATCGCCGGGGTCATCGTCATCGGCACCTGGGGCCTGCTGCGCGACTCCGTCGACCTGGTCCTCGACGCCGCGCCCAAGGGCATGGATGTCGAGGCCGTGCGCGCCTGGCTGTTGGCCCGGCCGGGGGTGACCGAGGTCCACGACCTGCACATCTGGGCCATGAGCACCACGGAAGTGGCCCTGACCGCCCACCTGACTCGACCGTCGAACGACGATGGCGACGCCTTCCTGCACGCCACCTGCGAGGGGTTGGCCACGAAATTCTCGATCGGCCACTCCACCCTGCAGGTCGAGGTCGGCGAGGCCGAGTGCCGGCTCGCGCACGCTCACGCGATCTGAGCCGCCCGTTGCGCCCGCTGTCTCTCGTGCTCTACGCCGCCGCGACCGGCCTTGCCGAGCCCCTGGCTCCGCGCCTGCTCGCCCGCCGCGCGGCCCGAGGCAAGGAGGACCCTGCACGGGTCGCCGAGCGCCTGGGGCGCGCCAGTGTCGCCCGGCCACCCGGCCCGCTGGTCTGGCTGCATGGCGTCAGCGTCGGCGAGAGCCTTTCGCTCCTGCCGCTGGCCCAGGCGCTGAACACCCCCGGTCGCACCCTGCTGGTGACATCCGGCACCCGGACCTCGGCCGAACTGCTGGCAAGCCGCCTGCCGCCAGGTGTGATCCATCAGTACGCTCCGGTTGACGGCCCCGCCGCCGTCCGCCGCTTCCTCGACCACTGGCGCCCGGACGCCGGCATACTGGTCGAGAGCGAGCTGTGGCCGAACCTGATCCTGGCGGCCAAGGCTCGGGGCGTGAAGCTCGCCCTGGTGTCGGCCCGCATGACCCAGGCCAGCGCTGATGGGTGGACCCGAGCGCCCGGCGCGGCGCGGGCGCTGCTGACGGCCTTCGACCTGATCCTGCCGCAGGAGGCGCAGACGCAGGCACGGCTAACCAGGCTGGGCGCCCGGACAGGGCCGCAACTAAACCTCAAGGTCCTGGGCGAGCCCCTGCCCTGCGATCCCGCCGAACTGGCCCGCCTCAAGGCTGCGATTGGCGAGCGCAAGGTGGTGCTGGCCGCCAGCACCCATCCAGGCGAGGAAGAGATCATCGCCCGAGCCTTCCGCGCCACCGAGGTCGACGCCCTGCTGATCGTCGCCCCGCGGCACCCGGAGAGAGGCGACGCCGTCGCCAAGCTGCTGCGAGACCAGGGCTTCAAGACCGCGCGGCGTAGCGCGGGCGAACCGCTGAGCGCCGACACCCGGGCCTATGTCGCCGACACCCTGGGCGAGATGGGCCTGTTGTTCCGCGCCGCCGACGTGGCGGTGATGGGTGGCAGCTTCGTACCCGACATCGGCGGGCACAATCCGTTGGAACCTGCCCGGCTGGGCGTCCCGATCGTCACCGGGCCGCACATTTTCAACGCCGCCGCCATGTACGCCCAGATGTTCATTGAGGTCGCCGCCATCGAGACGCCCGACGCCGCGACCCTGACACGTGATCTGCGTGGCCTGCTCACCCAGCCGCTGATCGCCCGGCGCATCGGCGAGGCCGCCCTGACCTATGCCGAGCGCCAAGGCGCGGCGTTGGACGAGGCGCTGGCCCTGCTGAAGCCGCTGCTACCCGCATGAAACTCTCCACCCCTCGCTGGTGGTATGTGCGCGAAGGCGCGCCGGCCCCGGTCACCCGCGCTCTGCTGAAGCCGGTTTCCTGGATCTGGGCGGCGGTCACCGTGCGGCGGATCGCCCGGGCGATCCCGGTCGATCCCGGCGCGCCGGTGATCTGCGTCGGAAACCTCACGGTCGGGGGCACGGGCAAGACGCCGGTGGTTCGCGAACTATTGCATCGCCTGCCGGGCGCCCACGGCCTCTCGCGCGGCTATGGCGGCTCCGAGCCCGGCCCGTTGCGGGTCGATCCGCGCATTCATGGCGCCCGCGAGGTCGGGGACGAGCCGCTGATGCTGGCCGGCGAAGCCCCAATCTGGATCGCCCGCGACCGCGTGGCCGGCGCCCAGGCGGCCGCGAAGGCCGGGGCGAAGGTCATCGTCATGGACGACGGCCACCAGAACCCGAGCCTGAAGAAAGCCCTGACCTTCGTGGTCGTCGATGGCGAGACCCGCGACAATAGCTGGCCGCTGGGCGATGGCTCGGTGTTCCCGGCGGGACCGCTACGCGAACCGCTCGACGTCGGCCTCGCCCGCGCCGACGCGGTGATCCTGATGCTGCCGGCCGACCTGGCGGAGCCAGACCCCGCCTTGATCAGAGCGCTGATCAAGAAGCCAATCCTGATCGCCCGGCTGGATCCCGCCGCCCCGCCGCCACCTGGCCCGCAGGTCGGCTTCGCCGGGATCGGCATGCCCTGGAAGGTTGAGCGCGCCCTCAAGGCCGCCGGCTGCGAACTCATGGACTTCGCCAATTTCCCCGACCACTTCGCCTATGATGAGGCGACGCTGAAGATGCTGTCGGAGCGCGCTGAGCAGTTCGGCGCCGGTCTGGTCACCACCGAGAAGGACTGGGTTCGGCTGCCGCCCGCCTGGCGAGATCGCATCCACGCCTGGCCGGTGCGCGCGGTCTTCGAGGACGAAGCCGTGCTCGAGCGGCTGCTGGCGCCCTTCAGCTAGAACGGAGGCTGCGCCGCCGCAGGCGGGGTCACGGGCGGCGCGGGCTCTGCGGCCGGAGCGGCCGGAGCTACGGGCGGCGCCTGGCCGTCGATCGGCGGGACGGTTCCATCGACCGGCGGGACCGCTAGCGGATCGATCTCCTCCACCGGAGCAGGCCGCGGCGCGACAGGGGCGAGGCCGATCTGGCGCCCATTCACCCGCACCGCGCCACGGTTCATGGCGAAGCGCGCGAAATCGCGCCAGATCTCGGCTGGAAGCCCGGCGCCAGCCACGCCGTTCATCGGGCTGTTGTCGTCGTTGCCGACCCAGACCCCGATGACCATGTCGCCCACGAAGCCGACGAACAAGGCGTCGCGATAGTCCTGAGTCGTGCCGGTCTTGCCGTAGGCGTACTGCGAGACATTGCCGACGTTGCCGGTCCCGAACGTCACCGCGGCCCGCAACAGGTCCAGCAGACCGTCGCGCTCGGCGCGCGGCAGTTGCCGGGTCGGCGCCACACGGACTTGCGGCACGCCATAGGGCGTGACCGGAAACTGACCGGCCGCCACACCGGCATAGCCGGCCGTGAGCTCGAGCAGGGTCATCGGCGTGGTGCCGAGCGCCAGGGTCAGGTCATTGGGGAAGTCCGCTTGAACGCCCATGTCTTGGGCGGCCTTGACCACCGCGGCGCGGCCGACCTGCTGCGCAAGCCGCGCGGCCGCCACGTTCGACGAGCCGGCGAAGGCGTTGCGCAGGTGGATCTCGCGGTTGGCGTAGTGGCCCTCGTGGTTCTTCGGCGACCAATCGGCGATGGTCAGCGGCGCGTCGAGGACCAGGCTGTCGGGAGTCATCCCGCTGCGCAGCGCCGCCTGATAGACGAAGAGCTTAAAAGCCGAGCCTGGCTGGCGCTGAGCGTCGGACACCCGGTTGAACTGGCTGACCTTGTAGTCGTCGCCGCCGACCATCACGAGCACCCGGCCGTCCGGACGCATGGCGACCAGGGCCGCTTGGGTTGCGTGCAGATAGCCGCCGTGACGCTTTAGCGCCTGGCTGATGATGCGCTCGGCCTGGGCCTGCAGCACCGAGTCCAGCGTCGTCGGCACCAGCACCTCGCCATAGGCGCTCTCGAACGCCCGGCGGGCCTGGGGCGACACCCAGTCGGCGAAATAGGTGCCCACCGGCAGCTTCTCGCGACCCTGGCGAACTCGGACATTGCGCGCCGCGCGAGCCTGCTGCGGCGTGATGGTCCCGACCTCGACCATGGTGGCCAGCACGATCCGCGCCCGTTCGCGGGCGGCGGGCAGGTCCTCGGTCGGGGCGAGCCGGGAGGGAGCCTTGACCATGCCGGCCAGCATGGCGGCCTCACCGATGCTCAGGGTCTCCGGCGTCTTGTCGAAATAGTGCTTGGCCGCCGCGCGCAGACCGAACACCCCATCACCGAAATAGACCGTCGACAGATAGCGCGAGAGAATTTCGTCCTTGGAGAGCCGGGCCTCCAGGTAGAGCGCGATCAGGGCTTCCTGGGCCTTGCGGCGCAGGCTGCGCTCGCTGCTCAAAAAGGCGTTCTTGGCGAGCTGCTGGGTGATGGTCGAACCACCCTGCTGGACCTCGCCCTCGCCGACATTGCGCTGAAGCGCGCGCGCAATGGCGCGGAAGTCGATGCCGATGTGGCTGTAGAAGCGCCGGTCCTCGATGGCCACGAACGCGCCGGGCACGTGCTTGGGCAGTTTGGTCACATCGACCGGCTGTTCCTTGTAGGAACCGCGCCGAGCGAAGGGTTTGCCGTCGGCGGTGACCAGGATCAGGGTTGGGTTTGGCAGAGGTTCAAGCGCCCGCCCCAGCGGCAGCGACCAAACCATGAAGACGACCAAGGCCACAGCCAACAGCACCACGCCGCCGGCGATCTGCCAGATCCGGCGAAGCCAGAAAGGCCGTTTGGCGGCGGCCACATCCGTCGGCGCGCGCACGGTCTCAGGTGCGCCGGTGGGATCGGTCATGAAATTGCGTGCTCGGACGTTGGCGGCGTGTCAGGGACCCTACTGGTCCTCATCGCACGCCGCCACGCCGGTTTCTAGGCCCCGGCCTTCTGGGCGTAGGTCCAGGCCGACTTGGCCAGCAACGGAACGCGCTCGGCCATGGCGGCCGCTTGCGGGCTGTTGGCTGTGCCGTCGCGCACCCGACCAACGATCCCCTGACAGATCCCGGCCAGCCGGAACATGTTGTAGGAGAAGAACCAGTCAAGATCGTGCAGGCCGGTCCGGCCCGTCAGACGGCAGTATTCGGCGACATATTCGTCGATGCTCGGAATGCCGTGCACCTTCAGATCGGGGATCTGCGACACCCCGCCGTTCACCCAGTTCATCAGCAGGTAAGTGAAATCGGCCAGCGGCTCGCCCAGGGTCGACAGTTCCCAGTCGAGCACGGCGATGACGCGCGACTCGGTCGGATGAAGCACCATGTTGTCGAGGCGATAGTCGCCGTGAACGACCGAAGTGCGCTCTTGAGCCGGCAGGCTCTTGGGCAGGAACTCGATCAGGCGTTCCATCTCTTCCAGATGGGTCGTTTCCGACGCCTTGTATTGCTTGGTCCAGCGATCGACTTGCCGGCCCATATAGTTGCCGGGCTTGCCGTAGTCGCCCAGGCCAATGGCCTCGTGGTCGGTGTTGTGCAGATCGGCCAGGGTCTTGAGCTTGGCCATAAAGATGGCGTGACGCTCGGCCGGCTCATACTGCGGCAATTGCTGGTCCCAGAGGATCCGGCCCTCGACCATGTCCATGACGTAGAACATCGTGCCGATGACGCTGTCGTCGGTGCAAAGCCCGTAGGAGCGCGCCACCGGGAAGCCGGTGGGGTACAGGGCCGAGATCACCTTGTACTCGCGGTCGACCGCGTGGGCCGAAGGCAGCAGCTTGCCGGGCGGCTTGCGCCGCAGCACGTACTTCTTGGTCGGGGTGACGAGTTGGTACGTCGGGTTCGACTGGCCGCCCTTGAACTGGCGCACTTCCAGCGGGCCGGCATAGCCCTCGACGTTCGCTTCCATCCAGGCCGCCAGCGCGGCCTCGTCGAAACGATGGCTCTCAGCGACTTCCTTGGTGCCGCTGTTCAGCTGCTCGCGCTGTTGCTCCGCGGTGTCGACCATGGCGCTCCCCTTCAATCTCGTACGCTTGTTTGAACCACCATACCGAGACGCCCGCCTAGGGAGCAAGGCGTCAGGCGACTTCCAAACCGAAACTTCGAAAATACCTGACGCCGGAACGCCAGCGCAGATCGGGAAATCTACCGCGCGCCCAGGGCTCGCCAACCGATGTCCGTGCGGTGGAAGCCGCGCGGCCAGTCAATTTTCGCGATCGCCGCATAGGCCTTATCGCGGGCCTCCTGCAGGGTCGCGCCACGCGCGCAGACGTTCAGAACGCGGCCACCTGCGGCACGCAGCGTCCCGTCGTCGTCTCGCGAGGTGCCAGCGTGGAACACCACGACGCCGACGCCAAAGTCCTGCTCGGCTCCACGAATGATCGAGCCGCTCACCGGGCTTTCCGGATAGCCGTCGGCCGCCAGCACCACGCAGATCGCAGCCTCGTCACGCCAGACCGGCGCCGACATCTGCGCCAGCGTTCCATGTGCGCAGGCCACCAGGTACGGCACCAGGTCACTTTCAAGCCGTAGCATCAGCACTTGGCACTCAGGATCGCCGAAGCGTACGTTGAATTCGACCAGCTTGGGGCCGTCCTTGGTCGCCATCAGCTCGACGAAGAGCACGCCCTTGTAGGGCGAACCCTCCGCAGCGATGCCGGCGAAGGCCGGTTCAGCCAGTCGCACACGGGTCTGCTCGACCAGTTCCGGCGTGAACACCGGGGCTGGCGAATAGGTGCCCATGCCGCCGGTGTTGGGACCGATCTCGCCGTCATAGGCCCGCTTGTGGTCCTGGGCCGAGCCGAAGACGATCGAGTCCTTGCCGTCGCAGAGCGCGAACAGCGAGCCGATCTCGCCCTCCAGGAACTCCTCGATCACCACCCGCGCGCCTGCCGCGCCGAACCGGCCGCCCAGGGCGTCGTCGATGGCCGCTTCGGCTTCGGCCCGATCCTGGGCGATGACCACGCCCTTGCCGGCCGCCAGGCCGTCGGCCTTGATCACGTAGGGCGGCTGAAAGCCGGACAGCGCGGCCTTGGCTTCGTCGGCGCTCTCACAGACCTTGTAGGCCGAGGTCGGCAGACCATGGCGATCTGTGAACGCCTTGGTGAACGCCTTCGAAGACTCTAACTGCCCCGCCGCGGCGACCGGCCCGAAGCAAGGAATGGCCGCGGCGTTCAGCGCGTCGGCGAGACCTGCCTCGACCGATAGCTCAGGGCCGATGACCACCAGATCGGCTGCGATCTCCTGGGCCAGCGCCACCAGCGCCGCAACGTCCGTCACCTTGAGAGTCCGAAGCTCACCCAGCGAGGCCATGCCTGGATTGCCAGGCGCCATCACCAGGCGCTTCACCAGCGGCGAGGCCGCGATCTTCCAGGCCAGCGCATGCTCGCGCCCGCCCGAGCCGACGAGAAGAATGTTCATGGCCCCGCCTTTCGCGCGGGCGGGCGCGGCGGTCAAGAAGCGGTGCTGGCCTGAGCGCGCATATCAATCATCAGAGGTCAGTGCCCCCAGAACTGCCAGCCCAGGTCGGCCATCGCCACCGCGGCCTTCAAGACCGGCATGGCGGGCAGCAGAACAAGGTCAGCCTCGGTAATCCGCCAGATCACCGCGCCGCCGACGAAGAACAAGCCAAGCACGATCGCCGCCGTTCCCAGCCCGACACTCATCGTCCATCGGTCGTCGCGCGGCGGCATGCCAACTTCCCCCGAGGCCCAGCCTCAGCTCCAGATACGGAAGTGCTTGGAGAGCTTCAACCCCTGCCGCTGATAGTGCGAACCCTGGTCGCCATAAAGCCGCGACGGCCTGGCGGTGAGCGGCTCGTAGACCAGGCGCGCGACGGTCTGGCCGTCCTCCAGCAGGAATGGCGTCTCATGACTGCGCACTTCGAGCACGCCGCGCGATCCCACGCCGCCCGCCTCCTCGGTGCCGAAACCCGGATCGAAGAAGCCGGCATAGTGCACGCGGAACTCGCCCACCGAAGGATCGATCGGCGTCATTTCGGCCGCTTCCATGACCGGGATTTCCACGGCTTCCTTGGAGGCCAGGATGTAGAACTCGCCCGGATCGAGCAGCAATTCGCCGCGACGCGGGACCAGCGGTTCCCAGAAGTCCTTCGGATCGTGGCCGTCCACGTGATCCATATCGACAACCCCGGCGTGACGCCGCGCGCGGAAGCCGGCGATGCCGTCGGATAGATCGACGCCGACGCTGCGGATCGACAGTTTCGGCGGGTCGCCCCGCTTGAGGCGAAGCTGGTTCAGGCGGGTGTTGGTCCGCACTAGGATCGAGAAGGTCTGGGGCGCGATCTCGATGTAGGTCGGGCCGACATAGCCCTCGGACACGTCGTCGAAGGCGACGGAATTGTTGGTGAGCAATCGCACGAAGACATCGACCCGGCCGGTCGAACTCTTCGGGTTGGCCCGCGCCGAGATGCCCTTGGGCAGCGCCAGGGCCTCCTGCAGCTCAGCGATATAGACGCAGCCACGCTCCAGGACCGCGCCCTTGGTGAGGTCGAGCTCGTGCATGGCCACGTCTTCCAGGCGCTGCGGCACCGTCCGGCCAAGCCCCGGCAAGAACGAGGCCCGCACCCGCCAGGCGCGCGCGCCCAGCCGCAGGTCAAGGCTCGCCGGCTGGACCTGATCAAGATCAAAAGGCTTGGCGGACGTGATGGCGCCGGACGCGATCAGGTCATCAATAGATTGGCAGGGCAGAATGCCGGAGGAACTGCTGGACGGGGCGTCGATCATCGCCGCGACACTCGCCGTCCCTCGCGCTTCTGGCAAGGCTTAGCCGCCGGGCAGCTGCAAGCTGCGTCAGATTTTCCACTGTGGCGGCGGCCCGAGCTGGGGTTTAGAAGGCGCTGCCTCTGTTGGAAGGATAAGACCATGGCCGAAGACCCGCGCGATTGGCAGCAAGAAACCAAGCTGGTGCGCGGCGGCATGGCCCGCTCGCCGTATGGCGAGATTTCTGAAGCCCTCTATCTGACCCAGAGCTTCTCGTACGACACCGCCGGCGCGGCCGACAAGCGGTTCTCCGGCGAGGATCCGGGCTTCATCTACCAACGCTTCGGCAACCCGACGACGCAGATGTTCGAGGATCGCCTCGCCCTGCTGGAGGGCGCCGAAGCCTGCCGCGCCACGGCCTCTGGAATGGCCGCCGTGCATGTGGCCCTGCAAGGTCTGGTGCGGGCTGGCGACCACATCGTGGCCGGTCGCGCCTTGTTCGGTTCCTGCCGCTGGATCCTGTCGGAATGGATGCCGCGCTTCGGGGTCGACATCACCTATGTCGACGCCACCGACCTGAATGCATGGAAGAACGCGGTGCGGCCCAACACCAAGGCTTTCCTGGTCGAGACCCCAGCCAATCCGCTGCTGGAAGTGACCGATGTGGCCGCCGTGGCGAAGATCGCCCATGCCGCCGGCGCGAAACTGGTCGTCGACAACGTCTTCGCTACGCCGATCTTCCAGAAGCCCTTGGCGCTGGGCGCCGACATCGTCGTCTACTCCGCCACCAAGCACATCGACGGCCAGGGCCGCGTGCTGGGCGGCGCCATCCTGGGCGCCGAACCGCTGATGACCGAGTCCTACAAGGACATCCTGCGCCACACCGGTCCGGCCCTGTCGCCGTTCAACGCCTGGGTCCTGCTGAAGGGCCTGGAGACGATGGAGTTGCGGGTCACGCGGCAGACGCAGAACGCCGCACAGATCGCTGACGTGATCGGCGCGCACGCCAAGGCCAAGACCGTGCTCTACCCGGCCCGCGCCGACCACCCGCAGGCCGAGATCGTCGCTAAGCAGATGAGTGGCGGCGGCACGGTCGTGGCTTTCGACCTCGGCAGCCGCGAGGCCGCTTGGAGGTTCCTCGACGCGCTCGACATCGTGGATATTTCCAACAACCTCGGCGACGCCAAGTCGATGGCGACCCATCCCTCGACCACGACGCACCGTTCCATGCCCGAGGAGCAGCGTCTGGAAATCGGCCTGACCGAAGGTTGGGTGCGGATGAGCGTTGGTCTGGAGAGCGTGATCGACCTCACCCGGGACGTTAGCCGCGCCCTCGATCGCGCCTGATCGGCTCACATCCCAGCACAAGCTCGACAAGCCCCCTACCTAAGGCAGGGCGCTTGTCGCCTTGTCTAAAAGGGGCATGCGCCCCGCTGGGCTGCGGAGCGCTGCGCTGACTAGCGGCTGACCCGCGTAGTAACGCCGTCGGACGTCACTCGGACCCGATCACCGACGCGGAAGTCATCGACGCCGCCGGGTTGAACCACGGCCACGTTGTTGCCGTTGTCCAGCTTGACGGTCAGTTCGAGGCCGGGCGTGTTCTGCGATCCCTGAATAGCGCTGCCGAGCGCGCCGCCGGCCACCGCACCGGCAACCGCGCCAGCCGCGTTGGCGGCCGTGCCGCCGCCGATCTGACTGCCGGCCAAGCCGCCAAGCACCGCGCCGGTCCCGGTGCCGACCATGGTGCTGTCAGGACGGATGTTCACCGGGCGAATACTGAGGATCGACCCGAAGTCCACCGACTGCGCCCGCATCGCCTCACCGCGACCGTAAGAATTGGCGGTCGGCGTCGCTGTACAGCCTGCAATGAGAAGTCCGGACACCAGAGCAGGGATCAAGAAAATGCGACGATCGTTAAGATTCATATTGGCTCTCCAAGAGCTTCGCGACCCTATCGCCGCGCAACATTTTCCCCGACTGACTGAAATGGCTACACCACACCCATAGGTCGTCAAGGGTGGAATTGCGATCAATGCCTGTCGCAAGCAGGCCACGCCTCAGCAGGACAGTCGCCCGGCAAACTCTGCCTCATCGCCAAAAACCAAATACAGATCAGCGCTTTCCGAGACGAACCAAGGGTTTCACCTGACGCGGCGCATTCCCTGCCGGCGGGGGGCTAGTGATCGTCGACTCGTCGACACGTCTTCCCTTCCCCGCGTGTTCCGATCATGCTCGCCCTTGTGGCGAGTAGTCGCCAAACACAAGCCGGGGATGGGAGACGCCAATGGCAGCTTTCAGGTTCACATCCGACGACTCAGGGGCCGAACCGGTATGGGTTCGCGCGCTGCTTGGGGGCGTCCTGCTCCTGGGCGGGATTTTCGTGTTGGCCGACATCATGCTGGTCAAGACCGTCAGCGCCTTGGTCATAGGCGGCGCGGCCGTCGTCGCCGGCGGGTTCGAGCTTATCCATGCCTTTTGGACCAAGGGCTGGGCCAGCGCGACGCCGCGCATCCTGCTCGGCTTCCTCTATGTGGTGTTCGGCGTCGTACTGCTCACCCAGCCAGCCTTCCGGGGCGTGTTCCTGACCTACGCGCTTGGTTTCGCCCTGGTGCTGTCCGGATTGGTTCGCTTGCCGGTCGGCTTCCGACTGCGCACCTCGATCGGACGGCTGCTGATCATGTTGTCGGGCGTGTTCGGAATTGTGGCCGGCCTGATCATACTGAGTGGCTGGCCGATCTCGGGCATTCAGGTGATCGGCGCCCTGCTGGCGATCGACCTGATCTCCCAGGGCGTCGGCTGGCTGGTGGTCGCCTGGTGGCGCGGCCCGGGCTTGTCATCCGTCCTCTAGACCGGAGAGTTGGCGGCGCGACCCGGCAACTCCGTAGCTTTACTTAGGGGACGCTCCGGAATTTTGGGCCTGCAGCCCAGGGTCTAGCTTCGAGATCAGCCGATGGAGGGCGTGATCTTGATGCACATGGTCAATGAGTTCCGCGCCGCGCCTCGCGAACTGAGCCAACCCACCGACCTGATGGGCGCGATCGGCGTTCGTATGGCCTTCGCCAAGGACGAGGAAATCTACGGCCAAGGCGAGGCGACCGATTTCGTCTATCGCCTCGTGCACGGCACGGTCCGCACCTCGCATTTCATGGCCGACGGCCGCCGTCCGATTGGCGACTTCTACTATGACGGCGAACTCTTCGGGCTCGAGACCCGCTCCCAACACGGCCTGACCGCCGAGGCGCTCAGCGACTGCATCGTTCTGGTCGCCAGCCGCAAGGCGCTCATCGCGGCCGGCGGGGACGAAGAACTGCGACAGTTGATCTGGAAAGCGACCGTCCGCGACCTGGATCGCGCGCGCGAACATCTGAGCCTGCTCGTCCGCAAGAGCGCTTCGGAACGGGTCGCCAGCTTCCTGATGGGCTTGGCCGATCGGTGCTGCGACGAGGTCGTGGAATTGGCCATGGGCCGCCAGGACATGGCTGACTATCTTGGCCTGACCATCGAGACGGTTTCGCGGATGATCACCCAGTTGCAGTCGGCGAAGGTGGTGGAGTTCAAGTCCTGCCGGCAGTTCCGCATCACCGATCGGGACGCCCTGCTGGACATGGCGGCGGGCTAACCTCGCGAGCCCAACCGCGTCACAATAGAAGCGTACATGTTTCCGCAGGCCCGGCGCTGAGCGTCGCGCTCACACCTCGCGCGCCTAGGCTTCTCGTCCGTCAGGTCTGTCCAACGGATCCTCGATCAGGATGCGTGAGGCGTCGCCCATCGGGTCGTCATACTGCCCGCTGCGCAGCGTCCACCAGAATGCGCCCAGCCCCACCAGCGCGATCATCACCGACAGCGGCGCGAGAAGCATGAAGATGCTCATGACGTTCTTCCTCGCCCGGTCCGCAGGGCGTTCAAGGTGACCGCCAGCGACGATCCGGACATGGCCAGCGCCGCGACGAAGGGGTTGATGAACCCAAACATCGCTGCCGGCGCGGCGATCAGATTGTAGAGCGCGGCGAAGGCGAAATTCTCCAACGCCCTGCGGCGCGCCGAACGCGCCACATCGAAGGCGGCGACCACCGCGCCAAGGCCCTCGCCTGAAAACACCAGGTCGGCGGCGTTCTGGCTGGCGTCCAGCGCCGAGCCGGGCGCCATGGCGGCGTGGGCGTTGGCGAGCGCGGGCGCATCATTGAGGCCATCCCCGACCATCAGCACACGGCGTCCATCGCGGCCGCGCGCGGCGATCGCCTCGGACTTCTCGGCCGGCGTGAGGCCGGCGCGCCAGTTTTCAACACCGAGCGCGGCCGCGACCTTGGCCACCGGCGCGGCGAGATCGCCGGAGAGCATCTCGACGCTCAGGCCCCGCTGGCGCAAGGCCGCGATGGTTTCGGCTGCGTCGGGGCGGATAGCATCGGCGAAGGCGAAGCGAATTTTGGTGTCGTCATCGAAGCCGAACCATAGTTCGGTTTCGCTGGGGGCAGCGCCTGGCACGCCCACGAAGCCGGCGCGGCCAAGCCGGGCGCGGCGTCCCGCGATCCAGCCTTCGACGCCTTGGCCAGGTGTTTCAGTCACATCTTCGGCCAGGGAGGAAACCCCTGCCTGGGCCGACAACGCCCTGGCGAGAGGGTGAGCCGACGCTCGCGCCAACGGCGCAGCCATCGCAATGGCCGCGGGGATCGGATCGAGCAAACGCGGACGCCCCTCGGTCAGGACGCCGGTCTTGTCGAACACCACGTGATCGACCTCGGCCAACCGCTCCAGCGCCGCCCCGGACTTGACCAGCACGCCGCGTCGGAACAACCGCGCCGAGGCGGTGATCTGCACCGCGGGCACGGCCAGGCCGAGCGCGCAGGGGCAGGTGATGATCAGGACAGCGACCGCCCGCAACAGGGCCTCACGCGGGCCAAGCCCCAAGGCCCAACCACCCAGGAAGGTGATCGCCGCGGCGCTATGAACCACCGGCACGTAGAGGGCCGCAGCCTTGTCGGCCAGGCGCACATAGAGCGAGCGCGACTGCGCCCCGGCCTCGACCAGCCGCGCGATGGCGGCGACGGCCGAATCCTCGGACCGCGCGGTCGCGCGCAGGCGCAACGTTCCGGTGAGATTCAGCGCGCCAGCGCGGCAGATGTCGTCGGCGCCCACGCGGACCGGAACTGTCTCGCCAGTCAGTAGGGCGTTGTCGAGTTCCGACACGCCGCCCTCGACCACGCCATCCACGGGGATGCGCTCGCCGGGCCGCACCAGCAAAAGGTCCCCCGCGCGGATGTCGTCCAGAGGCGTGCGATGCTCCACACCCCCCCCGCCCACCACCACGGCGGCGGGCGCCTGCATCGCCAGCAGGTCGGAGGCGGCGCTGCGGGCGTTTGCGCGCAGGCGATGGTCCAGCCAGCGGCCTATCAACAGCAGGAAGAGCAGCGAGACCGCGGCGTCGAAATAGGTGTCGGCCCCGCCAAGCACCGTTTCCACGAAGCTGATGAGCAGGGTCAGGATCACGCCGATGGAGATCGGCACGTCCATGTTCGCCCGACCCTTGCGAAGCGATCGCCAGGCCGAGGTGAAGAACGGCATGCCGGCGTAGATCGCGCAGGGAGCGGCGATCACCGCGCTCATCCACTGCATCAAGGTGCGGGTCGCCGGTCCCAGTTCCTGGCCAAACAGCCCGGCCCAGATCGGCACCGAAAACATCATCGCATTGCCGGCGCCGAAGGCGGCCACGCCCAGCGCCATGCTCAGGCGCCGCCCCTCGGCGTCATGGGCGGCGAGCGCCTTGGCCGGATCGAACGGCGTGGCCGGGTAGCCGAGGCTGCCCAGCCGTTCCAGCACCGCGCCGGCGTCGTCGCGGCCGCGCTCGAAGGCGACGGAGAGCTTGCCCGTCGTCAGGTTCAGCCGCGCCGAGGACACGCTCGGCATGGCGGCGACCTCGCGCTCGATCTTCGAAAGACATGCCGCGCAGCGCGCGCCCTTGACCAGCAAGTCTATCGACGGCCGCCCATCCTCCCCGTCCCGCATGAACGCCGAGAAGTCCTGGTGTTCCAGCACATGCGAAGTCATGGCCATGTCAGTCGGCGCTCCCCTTCAAAGAGCTCCGCCCCGGCGCCTTGGGCGGCGAAATGCAGATCCCAGGCCCCCGAGCCGGGGCCGGCCTTGGCGACATAGCGGCCGGCGGAGACTTCGGAGAACTTCAGGCCAATCTGGCCCGCCTGGGTGGCGGGACGCCGCAACACGCCCTCGACCTTCAGGCCCTGGAGTGGCTTGCCGGCGCGGTCACGCAGATCGACCTCGACGCCCTGCGACGTGTTCGTCGCCGTCGCGCTCCAGCCGAGTTCGGCTTGGGCGCGACGCTGGGCGACGGTGCGGTTGAAGCCTATCCCGTCCTCATACGGCGTCTCGGACACCTGGCCCGGGAAGGTGCGATAGGCCGCGACCAGGAAGTAGGCGTTCACGGCGATGATCACCCCGAAGAAGGCGATGACCGCGAAGAGGACGTGGCGCCCGCTGATGCGGAATCGAGATTCGTTCGGCGGCGTCATTGGCTGTTCGCAGCTCCAGACAGGAAGGTGGTGGCGGTCCGCGTCTCCTCGCGCGACGACCGCACAACGAAGGTCGCCGGCAGGTTCGGCGCGCTCAGCGCCTCAGGCGGCAAGCTGACGAACACACGAACGGCGCGGACTTCGTTGGCCGGAACCTCGACCGCGATGGTCTTGGCGGTCGCGGTCGATCCCGGCGTCTTCAGCACCGCGGCGGGCTGTCCCTCCAGGGCGATCGTCATCCGCTCAGGCTGGAAGCTGCGGTTGGCGACCTTCAAGGTGTAGCCGTTGCGAACAGCGCCATCGTGCAGACGCACGAACACCGGATTGCGGTCGCGCAGCACGTGCAGGTCAAGCGTCGTGCGTGTCGCCAAACCCCAGACCATCAAGGCCGACACCGCCGCCAGGGCTACGGCGTAGAACACCGTCCGCGAGCGTACCAAGCGGTAGACAGCCGGGCGTCCGGCGGCCCGAGCCTCGACCGCAGCGTCGGTGTCATAGGCGATCAGGGCGGTCGGGCGATCGACCTTGATCATCACCTCATCGCAGGCGTCGATGCAGAGGCCGCAGTTGATGCACTCAAGCTGTGAGCCATCGCGGATGTCGATGCCCATGGGGCAGGCGGTGACGCACTGGTTGCAGTCGACGCAGTCGCCGCGCCCGCTCCAATCGGTCCCCTTCTTGTGGGCGCCGCGCGGCTCGCCCCGGTCATGGCGATAGGTCACCTGCAGCGAATTAGTGTCGAGCATCGCGCCCTGGATGCGCGGCCACGGGCACATGTAGACGCAGACCTGTTCGCGCATCATTCCGGCGAAGACATAGGTCGTGAAGGTCAGCAGGGCGGCGAAGACGTAGCCAGTGATGGGGCCCTGCCCGATCCAGAAGTCGCTCAACAGGCTCGGCGCATCATGAAAGTAGAAGATCCATGCGCCGCCGGTGGCGAAGGCGATCGCCAGCCAGACCGCGTGCTTGCCGATCTTCCGCCACGCCTTGTTAAAGGACCAGGGCGCCACGTCGAGCCGCATGCGGGCGTTGCGATCGCCTTCGAACATCCGCTCGACATAGATGAACAGGTCGGTCCAGACCGTCTGCGGGCAGGAATAGCCGCACCACAGCCGGCCAAACAGCGCCGTGACCAGGAACAGGGCGAGTGCGGCGATCACCAGCAGGCCGGTGATGAAATGCACCTCCTGTGGCCAAAGCTGGATGTCGAAAAAGTAAAAGCGTCGGCCAGCGAAATCGACCAGCACCGCCTGGTCGGGAAGGTTTCCCGGCCGCGACCAGCGGATCCATGGCGTCACGTAATAGATCGCCAAGGTGGCGATCAGCACCGCCCACTTGATCGCCCGCCACCGGCCATGGACCAGCTTTGGATAGATCGGCGTACGCGGCTTGTACAAACCGCCGCCCGGACCTCCGCTGGCGCGGACCCGAGCGGCGGCCGAGACAGGACCCTTGCCGGTGGGGGCCGGCTTGGAGGGCTGGGTCCGGTCTATGACGACAGTCATGGCGCTCTATTGCCCCCCGGCGTTGGCGTGGATGTAGACGGCCAGCGCCTTCAAGGTTTCGGGATCGAAGCGGTTCTTCCAGGACGGCATGACGCCGCCCTTGCCGGCCCAGATCTGCCCGCGGATATCGGCGCGCGAGGAACCGTAGAGCCACTCCTGGTCGGTCAGGTTCGGCGCCCCCTTGGTCTGGTCGCCCAGTCCGGCCGGGCCGTGGCACGACGCGCATTGAGCTTCATAGATCGGCGCGGCGCGCGCCACCGCGGCGGCGTCGGCCTTGCGCCGCGAGAGCATCACCACGTACTCGGTCAGGTCCGAGATCTGCGCCGAGGTCAGCATCTGGTCGCGGCCGAACGCCGGCATCTGCGAGAAGCGGGTGTCGGGATGGTCCGCTCGGATACCCACTTCGATGGTCCGGTGGATGTCGCTCAGCGATCCGCCCCATAGCCACACGTCGTCGCGCAGGTTGGCGTAACCCTTGGTCCCGACGCCGCCGGTGCCATGGCAGGTCGCGCAGTTGTCGCCGAAGACCGACTGGCCGATCGCCTGGGCGTAGGCCTGGAGTTCTGGATCGGCTTCGATCTCTTCGAGCGAAGCCTTCTGCAGCTTGGCGGCCTGGGCGCCGCGCAGCTCCTTCAGGCCCTGCAGCTCGCGCACAACGTCGGCGCGGTCCGATTGCCCGAGCACGCCCTTGGTGTAGCCGCTGACGCCCGGCCAGGCCGGCATCAGCACCCAATAGACGATGGCCACCACGATCCCGGCGTAGAAGACGTAAAGCCACCAGCGCGGCAGCGGATTGTCCAGTTCGCGGATGCCGTCCCACTCGTGGCCCGTGGTCTCGACGCCCGTGACCTCGTCGGTCTCACGCTTCGACATCGGGAGCCTCATTGTCTTGTAAGGGAAGTTTGGCGAGGCGTTTGAACGCCGGGCCGTTCCGAGGCCACAGCGCGTAGGCGACGCCGCAGGCGAAGATGGCGGAGAAGTAGATCAGCCCGCCCTGCTGGGCGAAGCGCGCCACGGTTTCGTAGGTCAGGTCGCTCATCGCCGGTTCTCCGGCGCCTCGGCCTGGTAGGTCGAAAAATCGACCAGGGTGCCGAGCATCTGGAGATAGGCGACCAGGGCGTCCATCTCGGTCAGGCGATCTGGATCGCCGTCGAAGTCGCGCTGCAGGACCTTGCCGCCATATCGGTTCTGGAACTTGGTCGGCGCGGCGAAGGGGTCAGCCTGGGTCTCCAGGTCTTCCTTGGCGTTGTCGATCATGTCCTGGGTGTAGGGGACGCCCACCCGGGTCATGGCGCGGATCTTGTCTTCGATGGCCCGGTAATCGAGCGTCTTCTTGGCCAGGAAGGCGTAGGGCGGCATGACCGACTCCGGCACCACCGAGCGCGGGTCGATCAGGTGGTCGGTGTGCCAACCGTCAGAGTACTTGCCCCCGACGCGCGCCAGGTCCGGCCCGGTTCGTTTCGACCCCCACTGGAAGGGGTGGTCGTACATGCTCTCGGCCGCCAGGCTGTAGTGGCCATAGCGTTCGACCTCGTCGCGCAGCGGACGGATCATCTGCGAGTGGCAGGTGTAGCAGCCCTCGCGGATGTAGATGTCGCGGCCTTCGAGTTCGAGCGGGGTGTAGGGGCGCACGCCCTCCACCTTCTCGATGGTGCTCTCCAGATAGAAGAGCGGCGCGATCTCAACAATGCCGCCGATCGAGACGACGATCAGGATGGCGATGACGAGCGGCAGTGAGTTCCGCTCAAGCTTGGTGTGATGCTTCCACATGGTGTGCTTAAGGCCCCTACTCGGCCGCGATGAGCGCGGGCGCGGGCGCCGCCAGGCTCTGCGCGCTGGGCGCGGAGCTGGGCATGCGGACGGTGCGCCACAGGTTGTAGGACATGATCACCGCGCCGGAGAGGTACATGAGACCCCCGATGGTGCGGATGACGTTCTCGATATGCTTGGCCGCGACGGTCTCGACGAAGGAGTTCGCGAGGAAGCCTTGGGGCGTGTATTCGCGCCACATCAGGCCTTCCATGATGCCGGAGACCCACATCGCGCAGATGTAGAGAAGGATCCCGAGCGTCGCGATCCAGAAGTGCCACTCGGCCAGGCGGTTGGAGTAGAGCTTCTCCTTCTTCCACAGCCACGGCACCAGGCAGTACATCGCCCCGAAGGAGATGAAGCCGACCCAGCCGAGCGCGCCGGAGTGCACGTGGCCGATGGTCCAGTCGGTGTAGTGGCTGAGCGAGTTGACCTCGCGGATCGACATCAGCGGACCTTCGAAGGTCGACATGCCGTAGAAGGCGATGGACACTGCCATCATCCGGATCACCGGGTCGGTGCGCAGCTTGTCCCAGGCGCCCGACAGCGTCATCAGGCCGTTGATCATCCCGCCCCAGGACGGCATCCACAGCATGATCGAGAAGGTCATGCCCAGGGTCTGCGCCCACTGCGGCAGGGCCGTGTAGTGCAGGTGGTGCGGCCCCGCCCAGATGTAGATGAAGATCAGCGACCAGAAGTGGACGATGGACAGGCGGTACGAATAGACCGGCCGCTCCGCGCGCTTGGGCACGAAGTAGTACATCATCGCCAAGAAGCCGGCGGTCAGCAGGAAGCCCACGGCGTTGTGGCCGTACCACCACTGGATCAGAGCGTCCTGGACCCCGGCGAACAGCGAGACGCTGCGGCTGTTCAGGCCGCTGACCGGAACCGCCAGGTTGTTGACGATGTGCAGCAGCGCGATGGTGACGATGAAGGCCAGGTAGAACCAGTTCGCCACATAGATATGCGGCTCCTTGCGCTTCCAGAGCGTGCCCAGGAAAACGAAGAGATACGCAACCCAGACGGCCGTCAGCCACAGGTCGACGTACCATTCCGGCTCGGCGTATTCGCGCGATTGGGTGATGCCGGCCAGGTAGCCGGTCGCCGCCAGCACGATGAAGAGCTGGTAGCCCCAGAACACGAACCAGGGCCAGACGCCGCCCGCGAGCCGGGCGCGGCAGGTGCGCTGGACGACGTAGAACGACGTCGCGATCAGGGCGTTGCCGCCAAAGGCGAAAACCACGCCAGAAGTGTGCAGAGGCCGTAGCCGCCCGAAGTTCAGCCAGCCGTGGTCAGGGAAATAGAGCAGCGCCGGCCAGGATAGCTGGGCGGCGATCACCACCCCCGCCAGCAGGCCGACCACCGCCCAGAACATGGTGGCGATCACTCCGGCGCGAACCACGCCGTCGGCATACTCGGTCTGCGGGGACCGGAGACGGCCGGAGGTGATGGCGACGGTCATGACCGAGAGCGCGATCACGAACGCGCCCAGGAACATCCAGCCATGGAATCGGAAAAGCCTGTCGTCCGACAGGGCGGTGGCCAACAGGGCGCCGAACGCCAGGACCCCCGTTGTCACGAAGAGCAGCACCGCGTCGATGGGCGCCGCCTCTGTTCTTGCCGTTTGAGTAGACATGGTCCCCGCTGGTCATCTGAAAACGCCCGCGGCCACTTCGCGCGAACGGCGGGAACCCGCCTTGATTTCAATCAATGCGCCGACCATGCTCGGCGTCAGATCGTGCCCTGGGACAACCGCCAGCCAGGAGCCAGCCATGGACCGAACGCAGACCTTGCGCGCTTGGGGCGCCGGCATCGCCCTGTCCCTCGCCGCTGTGAGCGCCGCGCAGGCCCTGGCGCACCAGAAAGCCATCCAAGCCATGGGGGTGATCTGCGGCCAGGGGCCATCGCCCCACTGCGCCTGGTGCGCCGTGGGAGTCGCCGCCGCGGCGACCGGCCTGACATTGTTGTTCTGGCCCTCGCCCGTCGCGCGGGCGCGGATCTAAGACCGCAAACCCAGCGTTCGCCTCATCCCGGCGCCAAGCCGGGATGAGGCCACAGCATGGTCGCCGCCGCTAGACGGCCTTCGAATGTCGCTGAGTTTCCGGCAGTCTCGCATCGAAGCAGGCGGCCGTGACGCGGACCAGCCGCCGGTTATCCTCAAGCACAGTCACTCGCCGGCCAACGACTACGCAGAGGCCGTCGGCTTCCAATTCTCGCGCCGTCTCGATGCAGCCGTCCAGGAAGTGCGACGGGTAGCCGTTGGCGGCGCAGACGGCCGCCACATCGACGGTCAGGTCGCACATCAGCCGCTCGATCACGGCCGCCCGCACCCGATCTTCGGCGTTCACCGGTAGCTTGCGGGCCAGGGGTAGCCGGCCTTCATGGATAGCGGTGCGCCACACGTCGGTCCCGACCGCATTCTGAACGAAGCCCTCGCGGAAGCAGCCGATCGACGATGGTCCAATCGGCACAAGCACCGTCGCCGGATCATCCGTGTAGCCCTGGAAATTGCGACGCAATGCGCCCGTCGCCGCGGCCTTGGCCAGGGCATCCTGGGGCTTCGCATAGTGGTCGATGCCGATCCGCACATAGCCGCCAGCAACCAGCGCCTCGTCGGCGGCGTCGGCCTGCGCCCAACGGCCGATGGCGTCGGCCAGATCGGCGTCCTTGATCACCTCCTGGTGCTTCTTCATCCAGGGCACATGGGCGTAGCCAAATACGGCGATGCGATCGGCGTCCAAGCTCAGCGCCAGCTCGACCGTCCGCCGCACGCTGTCTGGCGTCTGCAACGGCAGACCGTACATGAGGTCGAAATTGATGGCTGTGACGCCGGCGGCGCGTAGGCGCTCCACGGCGATGGCGACCGCATCGAACGGCTGGATCCGGTTGACCTTGGCCTGCACAGCCGGGTCGAAGGTTTGAACACCAAGGCTGACCCGTGTGACGCCGGCCTCGCCCAAGGCCTCGATGAAGGCCTGCGACAGCAAGGCGGGGTCCAGTTCCACCGCCACCTCGGCGCCGCGCCGCAACCGAAGCCGGCTGGAGAGCTTGCGGGTCAAGGCCAGGAAGTGCTCGGGCGACAAGGCGTTGGGGCTGCCGCCGCCGAAATGCAGGTGGGCCGCGCCGGCGTGGTCGCCCAGGGCGTCGGCCAGCAGATCCACCTCGCGCATCACCGTTTCGTAGTAGGCGCCGATCCGGTCGTACTCGTGGGCGACCGTCGTATGGCAGCCGCAATACCAGCAGAGCCGGCGGCAAAACGGGACGTGGACATAGGCCGAGATCGCATCATCCGCACGCGTCCCCGCCAGCCAGTCGACCGGCGCCAACGCCTCTGCCGCAGGCTCGAACGCCAGGGCGGTGGGATAGCTCGTATAGCGCGGCAGATTGCGCTGGGCATGACGTAACTGGTGGTCGTTCGGCGACACGTGGCCTCCTTGGAGATGCCGGGCGGCCAGGCAGGCGCGCCGAGTGTCGAGCTATGTAACGGCGCACACCGCGCCGCTGAATTCCGCACCATCCCCTAAGGGCTTTCCCGTACCGCCGCCCGTTAGGGGCTGGGGGGAGATTCCAGCCCGGCGTCCCCGCCCAGCACCCGATAGAGCGTCACCCGGTTGACGCCGGCCGCCAGTTGGGTCGCCACCAGGGATTGCTGAGCGCTGTAAAGCGAGCGCTGGGAGACCAGGCTGGCCAGGAACGTGTCGACCCCGCCCCGGTAACGGGCCTCGGTGAGGCGGAACGTATCGTCGGCGGCGGCGACTTGAGTCCGCCGCGCGGCGAGTTCGTCGGCGATCGTGCCTTGCCGGGCGAGCGCGTCGGAGGTTTCCCTGAAGGCGGCCTGGATCGCCTTTTCATAGGCCGCCAGGGCCGCGTCGCGTTGCGCGCGCGACTGGGCGACGCCTGCAAGCCCGGCGCCCGCCCGGAAGATCGGATAGTCCACGCGAGGCGCGACGGAGTAGGTGAACGCCCCGTCGGTGAACAGCGAGGCCAGCGAGCCGGTGGCGTAGCCGAGCGCGCCGGTAAGCGAGATCGTCGGGAACAGCGCGGCGCGGGCAGCGCCGATCTCGGCGTTGGCGGCCCGCAAACCGTATTCGGCCTGCATCACGTCGGGACGCCGCAGCAGGACGCTGGATTGGAGACCGGCAGGCAAGGTCGCAAGGCCTGCGCTGGCCTGGTCTATCGAGCTCGGCAGTAGCGCCTTGTCCACCGGCGATCCCAGCAGCAGTTGAAGCGCGTTGAGATCCTGCGCGACCGCAGTTCGCAGCGCCGCGACGTCGGCCTGGGCGGTGGCGAGGATGGTCTCCGCCTGCCGCAGGTCGGTGCGCGGCGCGACGCCGCCCCGCAGCCGGGCGTTGGTCAATTGAACGCTGCGCTCGGCGTTGGCCGCCGTCTGGCTCGCGATCCGCAACAGGCTCTCGTCCGCCGCATAGGTGAGCCACGCCTCGGCCACGTCGGCCACCAGGATCAGCCGTGTCGAACGCGCCGCCTCCTCGGTCGCGAAATAGCGGTTCAAAGCCGCGTCGCTGAGCGACTGGAGCCGGCCAAAGAGGTCGATCTCAAACGCGGTGATGCCGAGGTCGACGGAATAGGCGTCCGGCGCCGTCCCGCCCTTGCCGCCCGTGTGGGCGTATCGGCCGCCGAGATCGATCTGCGGAACCTGAGCGGCGCGTTGAATCCGGTACTGCGCGCGCGCCGCCAGGATATTGGCGGCCGCGACCCGCAGGTCCCGGTTATTGACCAGCGCCTGGTCGATCAGTTGCTGCAGCCGGGCGTCGGTGAAGACGTCGCGATAGTTGATCGCGGGCAGCTCGGCTTCGCTCTGGCGCAGATAGGGATCGCCCGCAGGCCATGAGGACGGCACCGGCAAGGGCGGCTGGACATAGGGCGCCTGCAGCGAACAACCGGCGAGGCAAGTGGCGGCGAGCAGAACAGAGAGCCTGCGCATCAGACATGCTCCGGTTCGGTCGCGGGCGGCGGAAGATCGCCGTCCCTACCCCGGCGCATGAACTTCACCCCGCCGCGGAAGCCTTGGCGCACCATGATGAAGAATAGCGGGATGTAGAAGATCGCCAGGATCGTGGCGGTCAGCATGCCGCCGATCACCGCGGTGCCGATGGCGATCCGGCTGTTGGCGCCGGCCCCGGTCGAGATGGCCAGGGGCAGCACGCCGAACACGAAGGCCAGGCTGGTCATCAGGATGGGACGCAGGCGGATACGCGCGGCTTCGATGGCCGCCTCGACAACGGGTGTCCCGCGTTTCTCGGCCTGCTCCGCGAACTCGACGATCAGGATCGCATTCTTGGCCGCGAGCCCCATGGTCGTGAGCAGCCCGATCTGCAGGTAGACGTCGTTGATCAGACCGCGCAGCGTCACCGCCAGAACCGCGCCGACCAGCCCCAAGGGGATGACCAACAGCACGGCCAGGGGGATCGACCAGCTCTCATAGAGGGCCGCCAGGCAGAGGAAGACCACCAGCAGGGAAAGCCCGTAGAGCAGCGGCGCCTGACCCGACGAGAGGCGCTCCTGATAGGAGAGGCCGGACCAGGCGATGCTGGTCCCGGGTATCTGGCTGGCCAGCTTCTCGATGGCCTCCATGGCCTGGCCGGAGCTGCCGCCCGGCGCGGCCGATCCTTGGATTTCGTAGGATGAAATCCCGTTGAAGCGCGACAGCGTCGTCGGCGCCTGCGACCAGGACACGTTGGCGAACGAGGAGAAGGGCGCCATCTGGCCGGCCGCTCCACGAACGTACCACTCGCCGAGGTCCGAGGGCTCGGCGCGATAGGGCGCGTCGCCTTGGACATAGACGCGCTTCACACGGCCACGATCCACGAAGTCGTTCACATAGCGCCCGCCCCATGCGGTGGAGAGCGTGGCGTTGACGTCGCTCTGGCTGAGACCGAGCGCGGCCAGCTTGCGGGCGTCGGTGTCGATCTTCAGCGTGGCGATATCGGGCAGTTCGGTCAGCCTGACCGAGGCCAGCGCCGGATCGCTTCGAGCCGCTTGCAGAAGTTTGTCACGGGCGGCGTCGAATTCCGCACGCGGCATGCCGCTTGAATTCAACAGCTCCATCGTGAACCCGTCCGACTGGCCAAGGCCGCGAATGGCGGGGGGGACCAATGCGAAGACCCGCGCGTCCCGGAAATTGTGGAAGGCGGACGAGGCGCGGCCCACGATGGCGTCGGCGCTGTTGTCCTTGCCCTTGCGGTCGGCCCAATCGGTGAGGTTGATGAACCCTTGGCCGGTGTTCTGGCCGCTCGCTCCGCCCCCGCCTCCGCTCACCGAGAACATGGTGCGGATGTTCTGCTTCTCGTACTCATAGAAGTAGTCCTCGACCTGCCGCTGCACTGCGACAGTTCGGTGCAAGGTGGCGCCGGCCGGAAGCTGGAACTGCACGATCGCCCCGCCCTGGTCTTCGGTCGGCAGGAAACCGGTCGGCAGCCGCAGGAACAGCCCGGCCAGGAGCAGAACCACCGCCCCGTAGATCAGCATGAAGATCAGCTTGCGGTCCTGGATCCATCGCACCGTCTGCTTGTAGCGGTCGGCGAGACGCTCGAAGCTCTCATTGAACCAGGTCGAGGCCCCGTGAATGGCCCGCGCCGCGCCGGGGAACCGCCGGCCAAAGCCGCTCTCGTGCAGCTCGTGCTCGGCCCTCTTCTGCTTAAGCAGAGTGGCGGTCAGGGCGGGGCTGAGCGTCAACGCCACGAAGGCTGAGAGCACCATCGCCGCGATGATCGTCAGCGAGAACTGCCGATAGATCACGCCCGTCGATCCGCCGAAGAACGCCATCGGCAGGAACACCGCCGATAGCACCAAGGCGATGGCCACCAGAGCCATGCTGATCTCCTTCATCGAGGCGATGGTCGCCTCGCGGGGAGTCATGTTCGGGTCCTCGGCCATCAGCCGCTCGACGTTTTCGACCACGACGATGGCGTCGTCGACCAACAGGCCGATGGCCAGCACCAGGGCGAAGAGCGTCATGGTGTTGATCGAGAAGCCGGCGATGTAGAGCACGCCGAACGTGCCCAGCAGCACCACCGGCACCGCGATCGCCGGCACCAGCGTCGCGCGCCAGCTTTGCAGGAACACGAACATCACGATGATCACCAGGACGATGGCCTCGGCCAGGGTCTTGACCACCTCGGTGATCGACAACTTGATGAAGTCGGTCGTGTCGTTGGCGTAGGCGTATTTCAGGCCCGCCGGAAACGACTTCGCGGCCTTCTCGACCTCCGCCTTGACCAGCTCTGAGGTCTTCAGAGCGTCGGCGCCGGGGGCCAACAGGATGGCGAGACCCGCGCCGGGGTGGCGATTGACCCGGCTGCGGGCGTTGTAATTCTCCTGGCCAAGCTCAACGCGCGCCACGTCCGACAGCACCACCGCCGAACCGTCCTGCTGGCTCTTGAGGATGATCTTGGCGAATTGCTCAGGCGTCTGGAGGCGCGATTGGGCGGTGACCGTCGCGTTCAGCATTTGCGTGTCGGGCTGCGGTTGACCGCCCAACTCCCCCGCCGCGACCTCGGCGTTCTGGTTCTGGATCGCCGTGACCACATCGCCAGGCGTCAGTTGATAGCTGGCGAGCCGATCAGGATTGAGCCAGATACGCATCGCGTACTGCGAGCCGAAGACGTTGGTGTCGCCGACGCCTTTCACGCGCGACAGCGGGTCTTGCAGGTTGGACACCAGATAGTCGGAGACGTCGCCGTTCGACATCCGGTCGGTCTCGTCATAGACGCCGACGATCAGCAGGTTGTCAGGGTTGGATTTGCGAACGACCAGCCCCTGCTGCTGCACCTGGCTGGGCAGCCGCGAGAGCGTCTGGCTGACCTGGTTCTGCACCTGCACCTGGGCGATGTCGGGATCGACGCCCTTCTCGAAGGTGGCGGTGATGGTGACCTGGCCGCGCGAGGTCGATGAGGAACTGAAATAGAGCAGCCCATCGATCCCGGTCAGGGATTGCTCGATGACCTGGGTGACACTGTTCTGGATGGTCTCGGCCGAGGCGCCGGGATAGCTGGCGCGGACCGAAACCTGGGGCGGCGCGACATCAGGATACTGGGCGACCGGCAAGCCCAGGATGGAGCCTGCGCCGGCCATCATGATCAGGATGGCGATCACCCAGGCGAAGATCGGGCGATCGATAAAGACGCGGGAAAACATGACGGTCAGCCGCCTCCCGCACGGGGAGCGGCGCCGGCCTTGGGCGGTTGGATGGTCTGCGGGGCGCTCGCCGGGACCGGTCGCAGAGCCTTTTCAGGCTGAACATTCGCAAGTCCCTGGGTGATCACCCGGTCGCCCGCCTTCAGCCCCTCAGTCACCACCCAGAACTGCCCTTGGGTGCGCGCGGCGGTGATCGTTCGCTGCTGTGCCTTGTCGCCGGCGCCGACCAGATAGACGCTCGCCCCGCCCTTCGGATCGCGCGAGACCGCCTCCTGTGGGACCAGGAAGGCCGCAGTGTTAATCGCCGGTGCGAACACCGCCCGGACGAACATTCCGGGAAGCAACGTTCCATTTGGATTGGCGACGCGCGCCCGCAGGGTCACCGTCCCCGTCGCCGGATCGACGACGGCCTCGGCGAACTCCACTGTGCCGGCCTGATCGTAAGTGCTCCCGTCCTCTAGCTTGAAGCGCGCAGCGGCGCTGCCGGGAACCAACCCTCCCGAAGCCAGGGCCTGACGAAGGGCCAGAAGTTCGCCGCTCGACTGCTGGATATCGATGAAGATCGGGTCGAGTTGCTGGATGCTCGCCAGCGGGTCCGCCTGGCTGGAGGTGACCAGCGCGCCGACCGTAAATAGCGACCGGCCGATCCTGCCGCTGATCGGTGCGGGAACGGTGGTGAACCGCAGATTGATCCGCGCGGTCTCCAGCGCAGCCTTGGTCTGGGCCACGGTGGCGGCGGCCTGAGCGGCTGCGGCGACCGCGTTCTCATAGTCCTGCTGGCTGACCGCTTCGATCGCCGCCAGCGGCTTGTTCCGGTTCGCCAGCGCCTGGGCCGCGCGGAGATTGGCCTCGGCGCTCTGCACATTGGCCTGCGCCTGGTTCACAGCCGCCTGATAAAGACTGGGATCGATCTGGTAGAGCGGCTGGCCACGCTTCACGACCGATCCTTCGGTGAAGAGCCGCCGCTGGATCACGCCGGAAACCTGGGGCCGGACTTCGGAACTTTCGGAAGCGACAACCCGTCCGGGCAGCTCGCTTACAAGATCGACCCGGCTCGGCTGAACGACGACATATCCGACCGCAAGTGGGCCCCCATCGGCGCCCGCGTGATCGCCGGGCTTGGCCCCGCAGGCGGCGAGCAGGCTCAAGGCGCCGAGCGCCAGCCACGTGGACGCTCGGAGGCGAGGCTTCCTACGCTCGATAGCCAAGACGCTTCACCTCATCGATTGTCGGCAGGGATAGAAGTTCGCTACTGCGAAAAAGCTCCACCAAGCTGGAGAGCCTGACGATGAAGCAAGTTGTTCGACCGGGTCTGGCGTCGATCCGCTCAGGTGTCACAGGGTTGGGCAACCGTATCCACCTCGGGCCATGCCACAGACGGGAGTTTGAGTACTGAGCACCCGATTGATGCTCAACTCAACTGGGTCTAGGCCCTAGGCCTCGCATGAAGATGACGCGAGATAACCGACCTGACACACAGCGACGCAGATCTGCGACACTCGGCGATCAGCCCTGCTCCCTGCGAGCCGGGATCTGGTGGCGTGGTGATTTCGAACATGGGCGCGCGAACGCCGCTTGCCTCCAACCGGTCGGTGCGATGTTCATTTCCCATGAGTGATGATCAGCCTCACGCCCCCTACCCCGATGACGCCCTCGCGGCGATCGCGCCGTTGGTTCGCGGCGAGGCCGCCGTCTGGCTCCGCGAGCCTGGTCTAGGATTGGCCATCGACGCCGCGCCGCTGAGCACCGAAGAGGTCGCCGAGGCGCGCGCCAGGTTCACGAGGTTTGAACCCGTGCTGCGCGCTCTGTTCCCAGCCAATAATTGGAACGGTCAAATCTCGTCCGACCTGATCGACTACCCGGTGTATTCGACGCTGGACTTGTTGGTGAAGTGCGATCACGCCCTGCCAATGGCCGGATCGGTCAAGGCCCGGGGCGGGGTCTACGAACTGCTTTGCCATGTCGAGGAACTGGCCCTGGATCGCGGCTTGCTCCGGCCAGGTCAGTCCCTGGAAGCCTTGCTCGCCCCGGCGGGCCTGGCCGTGCTCGAAGCCCATCGGGTCGTCGTCGCCAGCACCGGAAATCTCGGCTTTGCGATCGGGCGCGTGGCCAGAGCGCTCGGCTTACAGGCCGAAATCCACATGTCCCACGACGCCAAGAGCTGGAAGAAGGAACGGCTCAGGGCGATCGGCGCCACGGTCGTGGAGCATGACTGCGACTATACCGGCGCGGTCGCACGCGCTCGTCAGGCTGCAGCGGCGGAAGACGCCTACTTCATCGACGACGAGGACTCGCGCCGCCTGTTCGTAGGCTACGCCGTCGCGGCCGCCGAACTAGCCGATCAGCTTTCCGCGCGGGGCCTGACGATCGGCCCAGGCCGTCCGCTCATCGTATACTTGCCATGCGGAGTGGGCGGCGCGCCCGGCGGGATCACCGCCGGCTTGAAGCAGATCTACGGCGAGCACGTCCTGGCCGTTTTCGTTGAACCCGTCGCTTCGCCCTGCGTCTTCGCGGCCTTGGCTGTGGGGCAAGGTCGGCCCGTCAGCATTTACGAATTTGGCCTAACGAACGACACCATCGCCGATGGTCTGGCTGTCCCCTCGGCCTCTCCCTTCGTGATGCAGGCGATCGGTCGCAACATCGACGCGGCCGTCGGCGTCACCGACCAGGCCATGGTGGATTGGGTGCGCCGGGCGTGGGAGCAGGCCGGCCTGCGGCTTGAGCCGTCAGGCGCCTCCGGCTTCGCCGCGCTCGATCTGTTCAAGAGCCGAGCGCGCGCCGCCGGTGTGATCGACAACGACGCCGAGCCTGTCCATGTCGTCTGGACCACGGGCGGCTCGCTGCTGCCGGAAGCCGAGTTCGCCGCCCTGCTGGCGCCCTGACCAAGCAGGTCAGCGCCAGGCGAACACAGGCTGCTCGAGATCGGCCACGCGGGTGATGCGCCCGGCGACCAATTCCCGGAATTGGTAGATCAGCGCCGCTGTCGGGGCGTGGATGTGCTGCTCGCCGACCCGCATGCGGACCAGGGGGCGCGGGCTCTCCGGGATCACCTCGAAATCGACGGCGTCGTCACCGAGGATCTGATCGAGCCGGAACCGGTGCGCCGAGGCCACCTCCTGCGGATTGAGCCGCATGCCGCTGGCGTCGTCCAGCCAGGTGATCACGGGACTGATCGCGTAGCCCGAGCGGGTTGGATAGTCGTCGAGCACGCCCAGCACATCGTGAGCGGGCACTTCCAGTCCCAGCTCCTCGTGAAGCTCGCGCAGCGCCGCTTCCTCCAGGGTCTCGCCAGGATCGCAGCGGCCGCCAGGCAAGGCCCATTGCCCTGCATGCGCCCGCATCTGGGCCGCCCGCCGCGTCAGCAGGAAGGCCACCTCGCCTGAGCCGTCGTCGGCCTCGACCAGGGTGATCGCCACCGCGGCGCGCTTGAGCTCCACGCCCTCGTGCGCAATCCGAGGAAAGGCGCGGCAGCGTGCGGACAACATCTCACGCACCGCCGAAGAGAATGGATAACTCATCGCACCTGGGTACCTTGAGTGCGTTGGATCCGAAAGCCCGGCCGGCGCCACGTCAACGCCGGCCGGAAGCTCGGCTAGGCCGGCTGGCGATCCGAAACCGTCACGCGTTGGGCGCCGCGCAGCAGGCACTCCTCGGCCTGGCGGTTCACGGCGTGCACCATCTCGGCCACAGTCGGGATGTCGTGGATGAGGCCCTGGCTCTGGCCCACGGTCCAGATGCCGTCGTCGGTGTCGCCCTTGCCCATGACGTTGGTGCGGCCGCGAATGCCGGCGACCAGGTGGCGAACGTCGTCGATCGTCTTGGTCGCGTCCTGCTGGATCCGCACCACCTCCTCGGAGACGGCGTTCCGCGCCACGCGGCTGGTGTTGCGCAGAGTGCGATTGGTCAGCAGCGTATCGCGCTCGGTATTCTCGACGATCTTGCGCTTCACGTTCTCATGGATGGCGCACTCCTGGGTCGCCATGAAGCGAGTGCCCATGTTGACGCCGTCGGCCCCCAGCGCCAGCGCGGCGGCCAGGCCGCGGCCATCGGCCATGCCGCCCGAGGCGATAACCGGCACATCAACCGCATCGACGGTCGCCGGCAGCAGCACGACCAGGCCGACGTCGTCCTCGCCCGGATGGCCGGCGCATTCAAAGCCGTCGATCGACACCACATCGACGCCGTAGCGCACGGCGGTCACCGCATGGCGGACCGAGGTGCATTTGTGGATGACCTTCACCCCATTGGCCTTGAAGTCGGGCAGGTGATCGGTCGGGTTACGTCCCGCGGTTTCGACGATCTTGATCCCGGACTCGATGATGGCCTGCCGATACTCGTCGTAGGGAATGGGATTGAGCGACGGCAGCAGGGTCAGATTGATGCCGAACGGCTTGTCAGTGAGATCGCGGCAGCGCTGAATTTCCTTCCAGAGCTCCTCGGCCGACGGCGAATGGTGCGCGACGATGAAGCCCAAAGCGCCGGCATTGGCCACAGCCGCCACCAGGGGCGCATGGCCGACGCCGGTCATTCCGCCCATCACAATGGGCGTCTCGATGCCGAACATTTCCGTAATGCGGGTGTTGATCATGAGTTTGCCGTCCCTAGGAATTATCTTTGAAGGCCGCAGCTAGGCCTCTTGGTAATGGCCCAGAGTATTCACGCTCCCTACCCCGGGCCGCAAGCTCCCTAGTCAGCAGGTGGGCGTTGACCGGGCTATCAGTTTCCCGCACCACCGAACGATGACCGACGTGACCCGCCTCAAAGGCCCGATGGCCGCCCCGGCAAGTGGCCGAAAACCCCAATCGATGGTGATCCTGCTGCACGGCTATGGCTCGAACGGTGACGACCTGATGGGGCTTGTCCCCTACTGGCGCGCCAGCCTGCCCGACACCGTCTTCATGGCGCCCAACGCCCCGGAGATCTGTCCCGGCGCGCCGGGTGGCTACCAATGGTGGTCGCTGAGCGATCTTGGACGAGAGAGCCGGGCGGCGGGCGTGCGACAGGCCGCCCCGCTGGTGAACGCCTTCATCGACATGCACCGGGCCGCCTACGACCTTCCAAACAGCAAGGTTGCGCTGGTCGGGTTCAGCCAAGGAACCATGATGGCTCTGCATGTGGGGCCGCGGAGACCTGAGGCCCTTGGTGGGATCGTCGGCTATTCAGGCATGCTGGCCGATCCAGACGCGCTGCAGACCGAAGTGAAGACCAAGCCGCCCGTGCTCCTGGTTCACGGAGAAGCTGACCCCATGGTGCCCTTCACCGCCATGGGCCAGGCGCAGGCCGAGTTCAAAGGCATGGGCTTCGAGATCAGCACCCATGCCTCGCCCAGACTGGGCCATAGCATCGACGAGGCCGGACTGCGACTGGGCGGCGACTTCCTCGCCCGTGTTTTGCGCGGCGCTGGCTAAGCGACGCCGTTCCAAACACGCCTGTTTCTCCTGATCTAAAGCGACTTTGAGAAAAAGACCTCGGGGGTCGATTGATGTGGTTCAAGGCTCAGGGTCCCCACAGGCCTGAAGCCGTTAGATTGATGCCAAGCTTGAGGTCCAAGCTCGTCGGTCATGCTCGACGTCATCAACATGGACGCTCCCTCCCGGCGCATCGCAGCTTCCCACTCTTTGAAGAGCATCGCGCCAATCCCCCTCCTCCGGAGCGGCGGCTCTACGTGGATGAAGTCCATGAAGGGGATCACGCCCCAAAACTTGCTGTGTCGCAGCACACCCACCGACCGCTCATTCGACCGAGCGACGAGATATTCACGCTGCTCGATGCAGCGACGAACCCACTGCTCTGGAACGTGGCGGTCTACTGAGACGAGCCAAGCCATGTCCTGAAGAATGGCGAGGTCCACATGAGCCGAAGTCTGCATGCGAGGATAATGCGCCGAGCGACCTGCGCTTTCCACCTGTCCTGAATCTCCACACCACCCCGGCAAGTGTCCACGCTCCCTCGGTCGAATTCAGCCTGATCCCCTCAGGGGGTCATCGGCAAATCATCGGCAAGCCATCGTCTTGAGGCCGTGTCGCCCGTCTCCGGCCCGTCCGAACATCGCAGGGTCGCAGACGCGGCGGCTTTGGCGGGGCAGGATGATGACGGTCGAAACCCAAGAGGTCGGGCAGGCGCCCGTCGTCTCGCGCGGCGAACTCCTCCGAGTTCTTGGCCTCGGCTTCGGCGTCGCGGTGGTCGTCGGTGGGGTGGTGGGCCAGGGAATCCTGCGGACACCCGGCATCGTGGCCGGCGCGCTGCATGATCCCATCTGGATTCTCGCCGCCTGGGCCGCGGTCGGCCTCTTCTCAATGATCGACGCCTTCGCCTTGGTCGAACTCGGCTCGTCGGTTCCCCGCGCGGGCGGTCCGTACGCCTTCGTCGAGCGGGCGTTCGGCCGCGTTCCGGGCGCGGTCGTCGGCTGGGGCGACTGGTTCGCCAATCTGTTCGCTGTCGCCTTCATCACCGTGGCGTTCGCCGAGTTTACTCAACGGCTGGGCATTCTGCCCGGAGCCCCCACCGGCGCCCTGGCCGTGGCCGTCATCGTAGCCTGCTGGCTGGTGAATTGGCTTGGCACTAGCGCCAGCGGCCTGTCGCAGAATATCGGCAGCGCGCTGAAGGCGATCGCCCTCCTGGTGATCGTGGGGCTGTGTTTCGCCGCGCCCGGGCCGGCAGACATGGCCCCGTCCCTCGCCGCCCATCCAGCGCTGACGATCGCTGGCGTCGCCATCGCCCTGCGCGCGATCCTGAACACCTACTCGGGATGGAACACCTGCGCCTATTTCTGCGAGGAGGTGCATGCGCCCGAGAAGAACCTGGCAAGGGCCACCTTCGGTGGAATCGCGGCGGTGACCGTACTCTACGTTCTTGTGAATGCCGGCCTCCTGCACGCGCTCACGGTCGATCAGATCGCCGCCAGCACCCTGCCGGTCGCCGACGCCGTCGAGACCGTTCTTGGTCCGCGCGGTGGAATGGTCACGACCGCGTTCGCCATGATCTCGGTGGCAGCGATCGCCAATCTGGTGGTGATGTCTGTGTCCCGCATCGCCTTCGGCATGGCGCGCAGCGGGATTTTGCCAAGCTTCCTGGCGCGCGTGGCGCCGACGGGGACGCCGCGTGTTGCGCTGCTGGTCAGTGTGGTGATCGCGGCGGCCTTGGCCTCTACCGGGGCTTACATGTCCCTGATGGCCATCGGGGCCACATTCGCCATCCTCATCAACATCGCGGTGGATCTTGCGGCGCTCGGCCTACGGCGCAGCGAACCCAACCTTGCGCGCCCCTACAAGATGCCCCTCTTTCCGCTCCCGCCGCTGGCCGGCATCGCGATCAACATGGTGATCCTGATCGCGCTAATGCACGAGGATCCTGCGAACACCCTTGTGGGGATCGTCACGCCGTTCGTCACCGCCCTCGCCTATCTGGCCATCCACCGCCGGCGGCCGGAGGTGTGAGTTAGGCGAGGGCCCCGGCCGCCTTTGTCTCCGGCACGTTCGCAGATGCTGGCGCCAGGATGCTGTTGAGCGGCCTGATGGCGACCCAGGTGGCGAGGGCGCCCACGAGGGAAATCCCTCCGTGCATCAGCCAGAACCCAGCGGGCGACATCGCGCCATAAAAGCCTCCCAGCCAGCCGGCCAGGTAGTTGGAAACGAAGCCTGAGAAAAAGAACGCCCCGCCCATCATGGTCGCATTGACCGGTCCGGGCGCGGCGTTGGAGATCAGCGCCAGAGTCGGGGGCCACTGATAGAGGAAGCCGGCCGCGCACAGGGCGAAGCACGCGACGCCCCAGAGCATGCTGACGTGAGCGCCCTGTCCAGCAAGCATCGAGGCGGCGGCCAGGCAGGCCATGCCCGCCGCGCCCAGGGCGGCGCCTATCGCCATCTTTCCCATATCGGAGGGCTCAGCCGCGCGCCGTGCCTGCCCCTGCCAGATGCGTAGCACGACAGGTGTCAGTCCGACGACGAAAGCGCCATCCAGCGCCGCGAACCAGGTGACCGGCATGGTCCAGCCGAACAGGTCGCGGCTGAGCGTCTCACGCGCCCAAAGTGGAAAGACGTTAAACTCCTGCCCGTAGGCGATGCTGAAGAAGGTCCCCAGGATCAACATCACGAAGAGAGCGCCGATCACACGGTGATCTCCTGACTGCAGCCTCGGTCGCGGCACTCCAGGATTGCGCTGACGAAGAGTGTCCGCGGGCATGTGGCGGCCGCCGGCCAGATAGATGGCCAAGCCGACCAGCATCCCGACAGCTGCGGCGCCGAACCCCCAGGCCCAGCCGTAGACCTCGCCCAGAGTGCCGCACACCAGGGGCGCGGCGAAGGCGCCGGTATTGATGGCGACGTTGAACAGGCTGAAGGCGTGGCTGCGCCGGGGATCATCCTTGGGATAGAGCCGCCCCACCTGGGTCGAGATGTTGCCCTTCAGGCAGCCCACCCCGAGCACGAGGATCATTAGCGCCACGACGAACGAAGCTTCGAAAGCCATGAGCAGATGACCGAGCGCCAACAGGAGCGCGCCGAGCACGACCGTCCGTCGCGGCCCGAGGACGCGATCCCCCAGCATCCCGCCGAACACCGGGGTGAAGTAGACGAACCCCGTGTAGAGGCCGAAAATTTGCGAAGCGAAGGCCTGGGTGGAGAGCGGGCCGAACACCGACTCCAATCCGGCGCGTAGCCCCTCCAGGCCCCAGACGTCCTGCGCCGTGCCCGGCAGCAAAAGGTGGTCCACCATGTAGAGCACCAAGAGCGCCTGCATCCCGTAGAATGAGAAGCGCTCCCAAGCCTCTGTGAAGGCGAGATAGGCCAGCCCGCGCGGATGCCGCCCGGCGCCGATCGAGTCAGCCAATGGGATAGGTGCTGCGGTCATGACGCCTCGGCTTCGATGCTGTCTCGAAGCGTGGGGGCGGTCCTAGTTGCGGGCTACGGCGCAGAAACGATGGCTTGCCGATGATTTGCCGATGGCCGTCGAGATGCGGCCTCGCCTTGGTCAGCGAGGCCATGGGTCAGTGTTGATGGCGCACACCGAGCCACGCTCGCCGAACGGTGTCATTTGGCGTAGCGTGTCGCGGCCCCAATTTGGCGGCGGCGAGGCCGCCCCCTCGATGCATGCAGGACGGTGTCTTCTGGAACCAGGGCGTAGAAACGATGGCTTGCCGATGAGCTGCCGATGATCGCGGCTGGTGGGGCGAGCAGATCCGGATTGGCGGGAGAGCCAGGCTTCACGCTGGGCGCTCTCGAAGTGCGCCCTGCCACCCGAGAGGTCATGGCTGGCGGCGCCGCCGACGTGCTGGAGCCGCGGGTCATGCAGGTGCTGGTGACGCTGGCGCACCGGCGAGGCCAAGTGGTTTCCCGCAGCGACCTCATCGACGCATGCTGGGACGGCCGCGCGGTTGGCGACGACGCCATCAATCGCTGCATCCAGGCCCTGCGACGGCTGAGCCAAAGCCGGGGCGGTTTCGCGATTCTGACGATCGCGCGGGTGGGTTACCGCCTGGATGAAGTGGACATCCAGAACTTGAGCGCAGCCCCGGAGGCGCTGAGGCCGGGGGCGCCTGCCGCCCACGAGCGTCGGCATGTGACCGTTCTAGTCTGCGGCCTGACCCGCGAAGGCGAGCGCGATCCTGAAGACTGGTACGCCGTCGCCCATGCGTGGCGAGGCGTTGTGAGTGCAGCGGCAAGCCGGTTCGGCGCCTATGTCGAGCCGGGGCGCAGCGACCGACTGGTCGCATATTTCGGCTATCCGGATGCGCTGGAGGACGCCGCGCTTCGGGCTGTGCGCGCCGGCCTCGTCATTGTGGCCGCGCGGCCGGACCTTTCGGTTCGGGCCGGCGTTCACGCCGGCCTCGTGGTGGTCGCCAGCGATGGCGCGGAAGTCGAGATGTTCGGCGAGGCGCCGGAGATCGCCCTGCGAGCGCAGGACGCGGCGCCGCTTGGCGGCCTAGCGGTGACAGGGGCTGTCCACGACGTGATTTCCGGCATCGTGGTCGCCGTGCCCTTGGGGACCTTGGCTCATGATGGAGGCTCTGCTCCAGCGCGCCTCTATCGTGTGATCTCGGCCGACCAAGCCCGGGGCCGGGGGTTCGCACCGCGCGAGGCCACTCCGTTCGTTGGTCGAGAGGACGAGGCGCGCCTGCTAGCCGATCGTTGGGCGCGGGTGCTGGAGGGCGAGGGCCGGTTCGCCTTGGTGGCCGGTGAACCCGGCATCGGCAAGACCCGCCTGGTTCAGGAGTTCAAGGCCGGCTTGCCGGCCGATGAGCAACGCGTGATCGAGTGTGGCGGGGCGATGCTGTTCGCAACCACGCCGTTTCATGCCGTCATCCAAATTCTGCGGCAAGGTCTGGGCTGGAGCGAGGCCGACACGCCGGCCGAGCGGCTCGCGGCGCTGGAACAGGCCCTAGGCCTGACGGATCTCAATCTCGATGAGGCCGTCCCACTGGTCGGCGAGTTGCTGGACCTGCCAATTCCGACGACCTACGCGGCCTTATCTCTGACACCCGATCAACGGCGCCAGCGCCTCTTAGCTTCGCTGGCCGCATGGGTTTTCGCCGCCGCGCGCGACAAGCCCCTCCTGCTGGTGGCGGAGGATCTGCACTGGATCGATCCTTCTTCACTGGAACTGCTGCAGACGCTGGTCGAGCAGGGCGCGACCTCGCGCGTGATGCTGCTTTGCACGGCGCGGCTGGAGTTCCGCGGGCCGTGGCGCACCCGATCGCATCACACTCAGCTCGTGCTGGCGGGTTTGGCGGCCCGTCCGATGCAAGACTTAGTTGCTGGCCTTGTGGACCGGGCCGGGATGGCGGACGACCTGGTGGCCGCGGTGATCGAGCGCGCCGACGGGGTGCCGTTGTTTGCCGAGGAATTGACTCGGCTGATGCTCGATGGCGACGGCAATCGCGCGCCCGACATGGTCGAGGTCGGACATATCCCACCAACGTTGCTGGACTCCCTGGGTGCGCGCCTGGACCGGCTAAGCGCAGGCAAGGCGGTGGCCCAGATCGGTTCGGTCCTGGGCCGGCAGTTCTCCCATCACCTGCTGAGCGCCGTCTCCCACCTGCCGGAACACGAATTGCAGGTTGGTTTGATGCAGTTGGCGGATGCCGAGTTGATCTATGTGCTCGGGGTCCCGCCGGAGGCGACCTATCAGTTCAAGCACGCCCTGATCCAGGATGCCGCCTATGCGACTCTCGTGAAGACCCGCCGGCGGGAGCTTCACGCCGGCGTCGCCCAGACGATTGCGACGCGGCTGGGCGACCTCGCAGACGCCCGCCCCGAAGTGCTGGCCCACCACTGGACCCAGGCAGGTGAGGCGGACCGCGCGATTGCAGCCTGGACGCAGGCTGCCGAGGCGGCGGCCGCTCGGCATGCTTTCGCCGAGGCGGAGGAGGACTATCGCCGGGCGATCTCCGTTCTATCGACCACCCCGGAGACCCCCGCGCGCGACCAGCACGAACTGGATCTGGGGCTCGCCTTGGTCCGGACGACGGCCACGACCCAGGGTCCCCAATCGGACGAGACGGTGGCGCTCACGGAACGCAATATGATCCTGGCCGAACGCGGCGGCTTTCTGGGCGCCAACACGGGCAGTCGCGTCCTGATCTATTCCCAACATCTGATGGCGGCTGAGTGGCCGCAAGCGGCCGAGCAGGCCGGCGAGATGGCTAGGTTCGCCGCGCGCCTGCCCCCCGATACAGAGACGAAATGGCTGCGCTACGCCCACGCCATGGCGCCCTTCACCCGCTTCAATAGCGCCTACTTTGGCGGTGATTTGACCAGCGCCGAGGCCCAGTACCGGCTGTGGGAAGCCTTCCATGACGGGGGCGATTACGACCAGCGGATCACCTCGACGCTTGGCCTATGTAACGGCGCCCAGCTGGCCTGCTGGAGTGGACGGCCCGACGTGGCCAGCGCGCGGACCACCAAGGCGCAGGCCTGGGCCGCCCAGACCGGGAGCGCTTATGAGGTAACTGTCGCCGCGGCGCTGGAGGCGCTGTTGCTCTCTAGTTTACGCGAGGTTGATCACGCCGGCGCCGTGGCGGCGCAGGCGGTGAAGGACGCCGAGGAGAAGGGGTTTTCACAGGCCGCGGGCTGGGCCCGAGCGGCTCTCGGCTGGGCACGAGCTCAGCAGGGCGAGCCGGCGGAAGGCATGGAACTGATCCGCCGCGCCATGGACGACCTGACAGCGATCCAGACCCGCGTCTCCATGCCCTGGTTCCTGACGCTGTTGGGCGAAGCCCAGGCGGTGGACGGGCGGTATGACCAGGCCCTCGCGACCTTCGGCGAGGCCCTCACCATCAATCCCGAAGAGCGACTGTACAGACCCTACACCCTGATCAACCGAGGCGAACTGCGGGCTCAGGCGGGCGAGAACGATCTGGCCGAGCTCGACTTCCGCGCCGCGATCGACGAGGCGGAAAGTATGGGGGCCAATGGCTACGACCTACGCGCCGCCACGGGCCTCGCCCGATTGTTGTCAGCCCGTGGAGCGACAGAGGAGGCCGCTTTCCTCCTCCGCCATCGACTGAACGCCTCGATCACAGGTTCCCACACGATCGACATCGCGGCCGCGCAAGCGCTTCAGACTGACCTCTCCGGCTAAGCCGCCAAGCCTCGCGCAGGCGCAGGCTCAACAGCAACGAGAACTCGTTTCCGGTGGATGAAAGGTCAGTCGAAGTATAGATTCCACGTCGGAGCTACAGCCTGACGCTATCGACATCCAATTTCGGGCGCGGGAACGCATAGAGTTATGAGATGCTGGGTGCGGGGATGCGCACCCAGCGATCCCTCACACCCTCCAACGAGAGCGGCGGCCGAACCCGATCTGGTAGTTTTCGCGGTGGTGTTTGCAGCTTAAGCGTTACACTCAAGCCACTGCCGCACCGTCGTGACCCTCTCGATGTTCGCAGGAATAGCGGTCTTGGGCACCGGCTTGCGAAGGACTTCGCAAGCCTCTTCTGCCTCGCCCATTCGATGAAGTGTGAGCGCCAGTCCCACTAGGGAGAACCCGTGATAGCCCCGTTCGGATAGCGCCGTTCTTCTGCCGAACCACTTCTCCGCTTGCTGCTCCAGAGTTCGCACCCGGTCGAACCAGGGAAGCCCGTACTGGACTACGGCTTCCGCCATCTTGCTCGGCCCGTCTAACTCTTCTCTTTTCCACCAACGATCGTAGCCATCGATCAACGCTCCTATCCGGGTATCGATCGGGGGCATCTGAATGGCGCCCTCCGGACCAAAAATGGAAAGGAAGAGCTTCTCCGTCTCCAGATCCTTCATGAGGAGATTGACCGTCACGCCACCCAGCCAACTGGATTGCCGGTTCACGCACTCCCACATAGCCCCTCGAACCCGTACCCAATCGTCGCCAGACCGTTTGAAGCCCATCGGATCAAGAACCCTGTCGAGCGCACTCGCATAGGAACGACGCATCACATGAACCTCTTTGGATCGTAGAACAGCGCTCTCACCTTCTGGCCGGTGGCTTCCTCGTATTTCCTCACCTTTTCAGGAAATGGGCAAGAACATACAAGGAACATGGAGGGCCGAGTCCGTCTTGTCGCGCGAAGCCGAGACCGACGATGATGATCCTAAGCCCTTTGGCGAACTGGCCGGCATTGAATGGAGCGATGCGTTCCGCGCGATGATCCGGGAAGGCGCGAGCCTCTCGGGTGGCGTCGATGGCGCGATGCACTTTCGGGCCCCGGAACGCATAAAGCCCCCAGCGGTTGAGCTGGGGGCTTTATGTGATGCTTGGGTGCGGGGACAGGATTTGAACCTGTGACCTTCAGGTTATGAGCCTGACGAGCTACCGGGCTGCTCCACCCCG